>CAJNBP010000001.1 GCA_905221035.1 bacterium
AATATATTCAAGATTAAAGAAATTATCCAGTGGATGATTTCTTCACGAGTATGAAAATTTGAGAACGAGTAAAGCATAATATAGCACTAGATAAATTGAGTGTAAAAGAATATGAGGATCCCTTTAGGGATAGTGGTAAGTAATACTAAAGCCTCTTTAAGAGGCAAGTGACGAGTCAAGAGCAATGAGGCTTGAACAACGTGAAAGCCAGCGTCTTTAGGCGCTGGCTGGTAATTTGGGCTTATAGCCCTGGTTCAAACCACCCGTTAGACGGGTGGTCATGATTACATAAATTGGGCGATGAAGACCACAATGATGATGATTGGAATGATAAAGCGAAGAAGGAAGAGCCAGACTTGGAAAAGTCCCTGTTTCCATGCTCTTTCATCAAGGTGTAGTTCCTCCATAGCAAGAGCCTTTTTAAAGATATAGCCTGTAAAGAGAGAAAGGCAGAGGGCTCCAAATGGCATGAGGAGATTGGAAACCAAGAAGTCCATAGCATCAAAGAAAGTCTTTCCAAAGATGTGAACATCTGCCATAACACCGTAAGATAGGGCTGAAGGAATTCCAAAGACAAAGGTCAAGATGCCTAAAATAGCACTCCACTTGGCACGCTTGCTGTTGTCCTGATTGGTGATATTGCCCACGTTGATTTCCAGCATCACGACAGAAGAAGTGACCGTCGCAAAGAGGAAGAGCAAGAGGAAGAGGATGTAGAAAATGGTTCCAAAAGGCATCTTGTCAAAGAGTTGAGGCAAGACGATAAAGAGCAAGCTCGGTCCCCCTTCAGACTGGATATTGAAGGCTGACATGGCTGGGAAAATGGCTAGACCTGCCATGATGGATACCGAAATGTTCATGGCTACGATGGAAATCCCAGACTGAACCAGATTGGTTTTCTTGTCCAAGTAAGAAGCATAGGTCAGCATGGCTGTAACCCCTAGTGAGAGGGCAAAGAAAGATTGTCCCAGAGCATAGAGGAGACCAGCACTAGTCAGCTTAGAGAAGTCTGGTTTGAGGAAGTAAAGAACCCCTTCCATGGCATTTGGCAAGCTGAGAGAACGACCGATGATGACAACAAAGATAATAAAGAGCAGGGGCATCATGACCTTGGAAGCTCTTTCAATCCCTTTTTGAACCCCACGTGATACAATAAAGATATTCAATAGGATAAAGGCAGCTTGAGCTCCAAGGGCAATGGCTGGATTTGAAATGATTGAAGTAAATAATTGAGCATAATCACCCGTTCTGCCAAGATGGAACAATTTTCCAAACTCAATACCCAGATAAACCAGAATCCATCCTCCAATAACACTGTAGAAAGATAAGAGGATAAAAAGGGCAAAGGCACCAATCCAACCGATAAAGTTGTACTTACTATTCTTGCCTAGTTTTCCAAAGGTTTTGATAGCGGAAACGCCAGCACTTCGGCCGAGGGCAAACTCAGCTAGCAGTAGGGGGAAACCGATTAGAATAGTGGAAAAGAGAAAGACTAGTAAAAAGCCTCCTCCACCGTTAGCAGCAGTCATATAAGGGAATTTCCAAACGGCACCAAGTCCGATGGCTGAACCAGCAGACGCTAGGATGAAGCCTAGTTTAGAACCCCATTGCGATTTTTCAGACATAGTTAAACTCCTAAAATTAGTATTACAAAAGAAAAAGCTACTGCCCTTGGCAAATAGCCTCATAAGTACTCAAAATGAGCCTTTCTTTTGATTGTTAGACTTGACTATCCTATCATGTTTTCTAAGGTCTGTCAAGAAAACCGTTTTCATGTTATGATAAAGTAAAAAAATTTCGCAAAAACGCTTGACTCTGACCTAAGGGTAGGGGTTATACTATCAATGTAATACTCTTCGAAAATCAAATTCAAACCACGTCAGCTTCCATCTGCAACCTCAAAACGGTGTTTTGAGCAGCCTGCGGCTAGCTTCCTAGTTTGCTCTTTGATTTTCATTGAGTATAAGGAGGAAATCATGTACCATATAAAAGAAGCTGCCCAGCTTTCAGGTGTTTCTGTCAAGACCCTGCACCACTATGATAAGATAGGACTTTTGGTCCCATTAAAGTCGGAAAACGGCTATCGAACCTACAGTCAGGAGGATTTGGAACGGCTTCAGGTCATTCTTTATTACAAATATCTAGGTTTTTCTTTAGAAAAAATAGCAGAGCTATTAAAGGAAGAAAGGACAGATTTATTGCCCCATCTGACCAGACAGTTGGACTATTTGACTCGAGAAAGACAACATCTGGATACCTTGATTTCCACCTTGCAAAAAACCATTCAAGAACAAAAAGGAGAAAGAGAAATGAGCATTCAAGAGAAATTTGCTGGATTTAACTACCAAGATCATCAAAAATACCACCAAGAGGCGGTAGAGAAGTATGGACAAGAAGTCATGGACCAAGCGCTCGAGCGCCAAAAAGGTCACGAAGAAGAGGCTACGGCTGCCTTCAACCAAGTCTTTCAAGCCTTGGCACAAAATCTTCAAGCAGGTCTGCCTGTAGCAGCCACCGAAAATCAAGAAGAAGCAGCCAAACTCTTGCAAGCTATTCGTACTTATGGATTTGATTGTACGATTGAAGTCTTCGGTCATATCGGTAAAGGCTACGTCTATAACCCAGAGTTTAAGGAAAACATTGATAAATTTGGTTCTGGAACAGCCCAGTATACATCAGATGTTATTGCCCACTATGTCCAAACTCAGACAAAATAAAATCGGAGGAGTATTCTTCCGATTTTTGCTAAATTCAAGTACTACTTGCTTAATAATTTTTCTACCACATTTAGTTTTCGCATGGTCAAATCCACATTGAAAAGCTTTTCAAGATAGTTAGTATTGAGCTTTTTTCGTTTTGCAGTTCTAGGGAGATAGAGGTAGAGACAGTGGTTACCGACACAAATTTCTTCTTCGCTGTAATCAATTTTTAATTTTTCTAAAGGGAGACTTTGAATAGCTTCTTGATAAAAAATCACGTGTACATGGTCATAAAGATAGTGTTCTCCAAACGGATTTTCTTGGACAATGTTTTTAAAAATATCCTTATTCTTAATGATTATTTTGAGATTGGCTCCAATCTTTTCCTTTATTAGAGTATGAACCTGTTCTCGTATTTCTTCGAGAGCTAAGTTACTTTCAAGAATAATATTTCCACTTTGAATATAAGTTCGAACTTGTTGAAAACCAGCTTCTGTCAAGATATCTACTAGATAAGACATTTTAGGGATAGCATTTTTTCCATTAGGAGTCACTCCCCTTAGCAAGATAATATGTTCCAAAGTCGTTCCTTTCTTTTGGGGTGGATTGTTCCATTGAGTACTGTATATTTAGATTGGGTTTGATCCTGCCACCCAGCCAGTACAGAGGGCAGAAGTGATGTTAAAGCCCCCCGTATGGGCGTTGATATCCAGTACCTCGCCAGCAAAGTGAAGTCCAGAAACTAGCTTACTTTCCAGAGTTTTTGGATTGATTTCCTTGAGACTGACGCCTCCTTTGGTGACAAAGGATTTGGCAAGGGACATTTTTTCGGTAACAGGGATTTTAAGTTCCTTGATGGACTGTAGAAGTTGTTCTCGTTCCTTTTCAGTCAGCTGTTTGACTTTTTCAGGATAGTCTTGCACAAAAAATTCTGCCAAGCGCTCAGGTAATAAAGATTTTAAAGCGTTTTTCAAGGATTTTTCACGGTTTTCTTCTAGGAATGCAGCCAAGTCCTTCTCAGAAAGTTGAGGCAAAACATCCAATGAGAGAACTTCCCCACCCTTGACAAAGCTAGACATACGTAGGGCAGCAGGGCCAGACAAACCAAAGTGGGTAAAGAGCAGATCGTGAGTAATGACATGCTTACCATAGCTTAGGGTTACATCGTCCAGAGAAATTCCTTGAAGCGCTTTGTGTGGAAAATCTGTCAACAAAGGACTTTCAGCGGCCTCAAGATCGGTAATGGTGTGTTTAAAATGACGGGCAATCTCGTGACCAAAACCAGTTGAGCCAGTGGAAGGATAGGATTTCCCACCAGTTGTAACAATCAGTTTATCACAAGTGAAGCTTTGGTCAGCTGATTTAAGAACAAATTGTTCGTCTACCTTTTTAACCGAAACAATCTCTGTTTGAGTAGCAACTTGACCACCTAGCTCAGTGATTTTCTTTTCTAAGGCTTCGATAATGGTCCGAGACTTGTCACTAGCAGGAAAGATGCGCCCGTGGTCTTCGACCTTAAGTTTAACCCCATTTTCAGTAAAAAAGTTAATGATATCATGGTTATCAAACTGTGAGAAGACACTGTAGAGAAAGCGGCCGTTTCCAGGGATGCCAGCTAGCAGGTCGTCCAAGCTGCCATTATTTGTCACATTGCAACGTCCCCCACCAGTCCCAGCCAATTTTTTCCCAAGTTTCCGATTTTTTTCGATAAGGAGGGTTTTCTGTCCATAAAAGCTACTGGAAATCGTAGCCATCATACCAGCAGGTCCCCCACCGATGACAATAGTATCAAAATGTTTCATAGCTCTATTGTACCACAAAAAAACAAGAGATGATGGTCACCTCTTGTCTAGAATGCAATTAATCAATTTCATATCCCATCAGCAAACCACCATCTTCTGCATAGAAACTGCAGAGACCAGATGTTGGGAGAATTTTAATATCCGCTTGTGGGAAGGTTTCACGGATTCTTTCTGAGAGCTGTTGGCAACATTTCTCGTTATTACGTTGTGCCATGACAACACGGCCACCAGCATATCCAGCTTTTACTAACTCATCATAGGCTGCTTGAACTGCTTTCTTTGGACCTCTTGCTTTTTGTAGCAATTCGAGGGTTCCAGTTTCACTAGCTTCTCCAACCATACGGATATTGAGAAGGCCAACGACTGTACCGATAAGCTTGCTCAAACGGCCGTTCTTCACCAAGTTATCGACTTTGGCTAGGACAAAAAGTAACTTGGTCTTTTCTTGATAAGCAGTGATAGCTTCAACCACTTCTTCAAAAGATAAGCCCTGGTCAATCAAGTCATTCAATTTTTCTACGAGCAAGTCAACTTCCCCGCCAGCAGACAAACTATCAATCACATGAATCTTAGTGTCAGGATGTTCTTCCAGATAAATATTCTTTGCTAGTTGAGCACTATTGTGGCTGCCAGAAAGAGTACCAGTAATGGTTACTAGGAAAATGTTTTTGGCACCTTCAAATGCTCGCAAATAGTCATCTGGGCTTGGACAAGCTGATTTTGAAGCTTCTGCGGTTGCATACATAGTTTCCATCATTTGGTCAATGTCAAGACTGGCATCATCGACAAAGACTTGATCAGCTACTTGAATGGTTAAGGGGACACTTACAAAGGTTGTGTCAATAGCTGGTCTTTCCAGCTGACGATAATCACAACCAGAGTCAGCAATAATCTTCCAAGTCATAGAAATTCTCCATCTTTGTCAGTTATACATTGACAAAGGTTCTGTCTTTTTTTACAATTATATCATGAAAACCCTTGAAACAAAAGCCTCATCCGTCTGTTGTGACAAGTAGAAAGAAAATGTTATGTCTGAACGTAGAATCTCTGAAAAATCTCTTGAAAATCTCAGAAAATCAAATCAAGAATCCAATCTATTAACCAGAGAAGCCATTGAAACAGCCCTCTTGCAGCTCTTGGAAAAAAAGGACCTGACCAAGATTAGTATTTCTGAATTGGTCAAGCGTGCAGGCGTTTCGCGTGCGGCCTTTTACCGTAATTATGATTCTAAAGAGGAGATTTTAGAAAGCGTCTTTAAAAGAACTGTCCATAATATTATGGAACAGCTGCATCATTACGATTTAAAGACAGACCTTTATCTGGTCTGGGTTCACCTTTTCCGGGAGGCCAGAAAGGAAGCCAGAGTGATTCAATTGGCCTTGGATTACCACCTGGAAAAAATCTTTGTCCAAGCCATGCAGGAATTTTTAGAAAAATACCATGGAAAATCAAAAGGTGTCAGCTCTTATCTTCATTCCTTCTGGAGTTCAGCCATCGTCTCTGTTCTCCTAAAATGGATCAAGGATGGCATGAAGGTACCAGCTGAAAAGATTGCGGATTTAGGTTTACCATTTTTTAAGAAATAGAGAAAAAGGAGAAAAGAGATGACTGAAAAAAGACTAGCCTGGGATGAGTATTTTGCAGCCCAAGCCCTACTGATTGCCAATCGTTCCACTTGTAAACGTGCCAAAGTGGGCGCGATTCTGGTAAAGGATAATAAGGTTATTTCCACTGGATACAATGGTTCGGTGTCAGGTACCGAGCATTGTATTGATCACGAATGTCTGGTCATTGAAGGCCACTGTGTTCGCACCCTTCACGCAGAGGTGAATGCTATTCTCCAAGGTGCAGAACGTGGTGTTCCTAAAGGCTTTACAGCCTATGTGACCCATTTTCCTTGTCTGAATTGTACCAAACAATTGCTTCAGGTCGGTTGTAAGCGCGTGGTTTATATCAACCAGTACCGAATGGATGACTATGCCCAATACCTTTATCAAGAAAAAGGGACAGAATTGACCCATCTACCACTTGAGACCGTACAGGTAGCTCTTAAAGAGGCAGATTTAATGTAAAAATTATCAAAAATAAATGGTTTAGAAAGATTTTTAAACCGTTTTTTGGTATAATAAGAAGAATAAATTGAAAGAAGGAATTCCAAAAATGGGAAAAATTGAAGTTATTAATCATCCACTGATTCAACACAAATTGTCAATCTTGCGTCGTACAGATACTTCTACAAAAGCTTTCCGTGAGCTAGTAGATGAGATTGCAATGTTGATGGGGTATGAAGTACTTCGTGATCTTCCACTAGAAGATGTGGAAATCGAAACACCAATTACAAAAACAGTTCAAAAACAATTGGCAGGTAAGAAATTGGCCATCGTTCCAATCTTGCGTGCAGGTATCGGGATGGTTGATGGACTTTTGAGCTTGGTTCCAGCCGCTAAAGTTGGCCACATCGGTATGTACCGTGATGAAGAAACACTTCAACCAGTTGAGTACTTGGTGAAATTGCCTGAAGACATTGATCAACGTCAAATTTTTGTCGTAGACCCAATGTTGGCAACAGGTGGCTCAGCAATCTTGGCTGTTGATTCTCTAAAAAAACGTGGCGCATCAAATATCAAATTTGTCTGCCTTGTATCTGCTCCAGAAGGTGTTAAAGCCCTTCAAGAAGCTCATCCAGATGTAGAAATCTTTACAGCAGCCTTGGATGAACGTTTGAACGAACACGGTTATATCGTTCCAGGTCTTGGTGATGCTGGAGACCGCTTGTTCGGTACAAAATAAAATTAAAAAGAGATTGACTTGGAAAAGGATTTCCAGTCTTGGAAGGAGGTTGAATTTTTGTTTCTGTCTGATGAAAACAGAGCAAAAATTTGACCTTTTTTGACCAAGATATTATAATAGTCTTATCTTCAGTCATTTGACAAACAAAATTAAAACTTAAAAGGAGAAATGAATGATTCCTGTAGTTATTGAACAAACAAGCCGTGGGGAACGTTCCTACGATATTTACTCACGTCTTCTCAAAGACCGTATCATCATGCTGACAGGCCCAGTTGAAGACAACATGGCCAACTCAGTTATTGCTCAGTTGCTTTTCTTGGATGCTCAAGATAGTACAAAAGATATTTACCTTTACGTCAATACACCTGGTGGTTCTGTTTCAGCTGGTTTGGCAATCGTTGATACAATGAACTTTATCAAGGCAGATGTCCAAACCATCGTTATGGGGATGGCTGCATCTATGGGTACTGTCATCGCATCAAGTGGAGCAAAAGGCAAACGTTTCATGCTTCCAAATGCTGAGTACATGATTCACCAACCAATGGGTGGAACAGGTGGTGGTACCCAACAAACTGATATGGCTATCGCTGCAGAACACTTGCTTAAAACTCGTAACACCTTGGAAAAAATCTTGGCTGAAAATTCAGGTCAGTCAATTGAAAAAGTCCATGCAGATGCAGAACGCGATAACTGGATGAGCGCCCAAGAAACACTTGAATATGGCTTTATTGATGAAATCATGGCCAACAATTCATTGAATTAATGATGAAAGAAGGCAAACTCGACTGGGTTTGCTTTTTTTGGTATAATAGGGAGAGATTTCTTAGAAAGAGGATTTATCATGTTTGAAAAAGTCAATCGATCTGGCTTGATTATCTATCTTTACTATAATCGTGATGCCAAAAAATTGCAGGATTATGGAGATATAACTTATCATTCCAAGAAACATCGTTACTTACAACTCTATGTTCCAACTCAAGAAGTGGAGCAATTGGTTGGACACTTGAGCAAGGAAAAATTCATAAAAAAAGTCAGAGTCTGTCATATCCAAGAGCTGGAAACACCCTTTGTGGGCAATCTTTATCGAGAGGAAAACGTTATCATCGAAAAAGTTCAAGAAAAGTGTTGACAATTTTCTGATAATTCGGTATATTCTTAACATGCTATTTATTTAAGAAATAAGGAGACAAAAAAGATGAAGAAAAAATTTGCCCTATCGTTTGTGGCTCTTGCAAGTGTAGCACTTCTTGCAGCCTGTGGAGAAGTGAAGTCTGGAGCGTCAAATGCTGCTGGAAACTCAGTAGATGAAAAGACAATCAAAATCGGATTTAACTTTGAAGAAACTGGTGCCGTAGCAGCCTACGGAACATCTGAACAAAAAGGTGCCCAACTTGCTGTTGATGAAATCAATGCTGCAGGTGGTATCGATGGAAAACAAATCGAAGTAGTCGATAAAGATAACAAGTCTGAAACAGCAGAGGCTGCCTCAGTAACAACTAACCTTGTAACTCAATCTAAAGTATCAGCAATCGTAGGACCTGCGACATCTGGTGCAACTGCAGCTGCGGTAGCGAATGCTACAAAAGCAGGTGTTCCATTGATTTCGCCAAGTGCGACTCAAGATGGATTGACTAAAGGTCAAGATTACCTCTTTATCGGAACTTTCCAAGATAGCTTCCAAGGAAAAATTATCTCAAACTATGTTTCTGATAAATTGCAAGCTAAGAAAGTTGTTCTTTACACTGACAATGCCAGCGACTATGCTAAAGGTATTGCCAAAGCCTTCCGTGAAGCTTACAAAGGTGAAATCGTTGCAGATGAAACTTTCGTAGCAGGTGACACAGACTTCCAAGCAGCCCTTACAAAAATGAAAGGGAAAGACTTTGATGCTATCATCGTCCCTGGTTACTACACTGAAGCTGGTAAAATTGTAAACCAAGCGCGTGGTATGGGAATTGACAAACCAATCGTTGGTGGTGATGGATTCAACGGTGAAGAGTTTGTACAACAAGCAACTGCTGAAAAAGCATCAAACATCTACTTTATCTCAGGCTTCTCAACTACTGTAGAAGTTTCAGCTAAAGCAAAAGCTTTCCTTGATGCTTACCGTGCTAAGTACAACGAAGAGCCTTCAACATTTGCAGCCTTGGCTTATGACTCAGTTCACCTTGTAGCAAACGCAGCAAAAGGTGCCAAAAACTCTGGCGAAATCAAGGATAACCTTGCTAAAACAAAAGACTTTGAAGGTGTAACTGGTCAAACAAGCTTCGATGCAGACCACAACACTGTCAAAACTGCTTACATGATGACCATGAACAATGGTAAGGTTGAAGCAGCAGAAGTTGTAAAACCATAATAGAAAAATGTTGAAATAGGGAATGAGCCTCGGACTCACTCCCTGTTTCGATGTTTAAGAACCTATCAAAAAGTGAGGGAAAACCCTCGAAATTATAAATAGAAAGAGTGAATCTTATGCTCCAACAACTAGTAAATGGTTTGATTCTAGGTAGTGTTTATGCGCTGTTAGCCCTAGGATATACCATGGTTTACGGAATTATCAAGCTCATCAACTTCGCCCACGGTGATATTTATATGATGGGAGCCTTTATCGGTTATTTCTTGATTAATTCTTTCCAAATGAATTTCTTTGTAGCTCTTATTGTAGCTATGCTAGCGACAGCCATTCTTGGTGTCGTGATTGAGTTCCTTGCTTACCGACCTTTGCGCCACTCTACTCGTATTGCTGTTTTGATTACAGCTATTGGGGTTTCTTTCCTATTGGAGTATGGAATGGTCTATCTGGTTGGTGCCAATACTCGTGCCTTCCCTCAAGCAATTCAAACAGTTCGCTATGATTTGGGACCAATTAGCTTAACAAACGTTCAGTTAATGATCTTGGTCATTTCCTTGATTTTGATGATTTTGTTACAAGTTATTGTTCAAAAGACCAAGATGGGGAAAGCCATGCGTGCAGTATCTGTAGATAGCGATGCAGCGCAATTGATGGGGATCAATGTAAACCGTACTATCAGCTTTACCTTTGCTTTGGGTTCAGCTCTTGCGGGTGCTGCTGGTGTTCTTATTGCCCTCTACTATAACTCTCTTGAGCCTTTGATGGGGGTTACTCCAGGTCTTAAATCTTTCGTTGCCGCGGTACTTGGTGGTATCGGAATCATTCCTGGTGCGGCTCTTGGTGGCTTTGTAATTGGTCTATTAGAAACCTTTGCGACAGCCTTTGGGATGTCAGACTTCCGTGATGCCATTGTTTATGGAATCTTGTTGTTGATCTTGATTGTCCGCCCAGCTGGTATACTTGGTAAAAATGTGAAAGAGAAGGTGTAAACGATGAAAGAAAATTTAAAAGTTAATATTCTATGGTTACTCCTTTTGTTAGCTGGCTATGGCTTGATTAGTGTACTGGTTTCAGTCGGAGTACTCAACCTATTCTATGTACAGATTTTACAACAAATTGGAATTAATATTATTCTGGCTGTTGGTCTCAACTTAATCGTTGGTTTTTCAGGCCAATTTTCACTTGGTCATGCTGGTTTCATGGCGATTGGTGCCTACGCAGCAGCTATTATTGGTTCTAAATCACCAACCTACGGTGCTTTCTTTGGAGCTATGCTTGTAGGTGCTTTGCTTTCAGGAGCGGTTGCCTTACTTGTCGGAATTCCAACCTTGCGCTTGAAGGGGGATTATCTTGCGGTAGCTACTCTAGGTGTTTCTGAAATTATCCGTATCTTTATCATCAATGGTGGAAGCCTTACAAATGGTGCGGCAGGTATCTTGGGAATTCCTAACTTTACAACTTGGCCAATGGTTTACTTCTTTGTCGTAATTACAACCATTGCAACCTTGAACTTCTTACGTAGTCCAATTGGTCGTTCAACCCTCTCTGTTCGTGAGGATGAAATCGCTGCTGAGTCAGTTGGGGTTAATACGACTAAAATTAAAATCATCGCTTTTGTCTTTGGTGCTATTACTGCAAGTATTGCAGGATCACTTCAGGCAGGATTTATCGGCTCTGTTGTACCGAAAGATTACACCTTCATCAATTCAATCAACGTTTTGATTATTGTTGTATTTGGTGGACTTGGTTCCATTACAGGTGCCATTGTTTCAGCTATTGTTCTTGGAATTTTGAATATGCTTCTCCAAGATGTTGCTAGCGTGCGTATGATTATTTACGCTTTGGCCTTGGTATTGGTAATGATTTTCAGACCAGGTGGACTTCTTGGAACATGGGAATTGAGCCTATCACGTTTCTTTAAAAAATCTAAGAAGGAGGAACAAAACTAATGGCATTACTTGAAGTAAAGCAGTTAACCAAACATTTTGGCGGTCTAACAGCTGTTGGAGATGTGACTCTTGAATTGAACGAAGGGGAATTGGTTGGACTAATCGGTCCAAACGGAGCTGGGAAAACCACTCTTTTCAACCTCTTGACGGGTGTTTATGAACCAAGTGAGGGAACAGTTACCCTTGATGGTCACCTTTTGAATGGAAAATCACCTTATAAGATTGCTTCTTTAGGACTTGGACGTACTTTCCAAAATATCCGTCTCTTTAAAGATTTAACCGTTTTGGATAATGTTTTGATTGCCTTTGGCAACCATCACAAACAGCATGTTTTTGCTAGTTTCTTACGCTTACCAGCTTTTTATAAGAGTGAAAAAGAATTAAAGGCTAAAGCTTTGGAATTGCTGAAAATCTTTGATTTAGATGGTGATGCAGAAACTCTCGCTAAAAATCTTGCCTATGGACAACAACGTCGTTTGGAAATTGTTCGTGCCCTCGCTACGGAACCTAAAATTCTCTTTTTGGATGAACCAGCCGCAGGTATGAACCCGCAGGAAACTGCTGAATTGACTGAGTTAATTCGTCGCATCAAAGATGAATTTAAGATTACAATCATGCTGATTGAACACGATATGAATCTGGTCATGGAAGTAACAGAACGTATCTATGTACTTGAATACGGTCGTTTGATTGCTCAGGGAACTCCAGACGAAATTAAGACCAATAAACGTGTTATCGAAGCTTATCTAGGAGGTGAAGCCTAATGTCTATGTTAAAAGTTGATAATCTTTCTGTGCATTACGGCATGATCCAAGCAGTCCGTGATGTAAGCTTTGAAGTGAATGAAGGAGAAGTTGTTTCCCTTATCGGTGCCAATGGTGCAGGTAAGACAACCATTCTCCGTACCTTGTCAGGTCTAGTTCGACCAAGTTCAGGAAAGATTGAATTTTTAGGTCAAGAAATCCAAAAAATGCCAGCTCAAAAAATCGTGGCAGGTGGACTTTCACAAGTACCAGAAGGACGCCACGTCTTTCCTGGCTTGACTGTTATGGAAAATCTAGAAATGGGAGCTTTCTTAAAGAAAAACCGTGAAGAAAATCAAGCTAACTTGAAGAAGGTTTTCTCACGCTTTCCACGTCTTGAAGAACGCAAGAATCAAGATGCAGCCACTCTTTCAGGAGGAGAACAACAAATGCTTGCCATGGGACGTGCTCTTATGTCAACACCAAAACTTCTTCTTTTAGATGAACCATCAATGGGACTTGCCCCAATCTTTATCCAAGAAATTTTTGATATCATTCAAGATATCCAGAAGCAAGGAACAACCGTCCTCTTGATTGAACAAAACGCTAATAAAGCACTCGCAATCTCTGACCGAGGTTATGTATTGGAAACAGGGAAAATCGTTCTATCAGGAACAGGAAAAGAACTCGCCTCATCAGAAGAAGTCAGAAAAGCATATCTAGGTGGCTAAAACAATCCAGTGGATTGTTTTAGTCGGTGGATGAGGATTATGAAGTAATCACCATTAATAGTCCGGGGGCCTTTTTTAGTCGGCAGATGGAGATTGCGAAGTAATCATCATTATAGTCCGGGGGACCTTTTTAGTCGGCAGATGAAGATTACGAAGTAATCATCATTATAGTCCGGGGGACCTTTTTAGTCGGCAGATGAAGATTACGAAGTAATCATCATTATAGTCCGGGGGACCTTTTTAGTCGGCAGATGAAGATTACGAAGTAATCATCATTATAGTCCGGGGGACCTTTTTAGTCGGCAGATGAAGATTGCGAAGTAATCATCATTAATAGTTCGGGGGACCTTTTTAGTCGGCAGATGGAGATTACGAAGCAATTCACATCTGCACTGGAAGCTTAGCTTCTGATAATTGAAATAAAATCGAATGAAGCGTACTTACCCTTCATTCACAGAGCTCGATTTCAGAGCTCTTTTTGCTAGCTTATTCATACTTTTCTGAATTTTGAAAAAGAAATGTAAGCGTTTGATAGATTTACAAAAAGATTGTATAATAGGGATAAGAATAGAAAAGGAGAAGTCTCATGGCAGTTAAAGATTTTATGACCCGCAAGGTAGTTTATATTAGTCCAGATACAACAGTATCTCATGCAGCAGATTTGATGAGAGAGCAAGGCTTACACCGCTTGCCTGTTATCGAAAATGATCAATTGGTTGGTTTGGTGACTGAGGGCACCATTGCCCAAGCTAGTCCATCCAAGGCAACAAGTCTTTCTATCTATGAGATGAATTATCTATTAAATAAGACAAAAGTAAAAGATGTCATGATTCGCGATGTTGTCACTGTTTCAGGCTATGCCAGTCTTGAGGATGCAACTTATTTGATGTTGAAAAACAAGATTGGTATTCTCCCTGTCGTAGATAACCATCAAGTATACGGAGTTATTACGGACCGTGACGTTTTCCAAGCCTTTCTTGAAATTGCTGGTTACGGTGAAGAAGGAATTCGTGTGCGCTTCGTTACGGAAGATGAAGTTGGTGTACTTGGAAAGATTGTTTCTTTAATCGTTGAAGAAAATTTGAATATCTCACATACAGTAAATATTCCGCGTAAAGATGGTAAGGTGATTATCGAAGTTCAAATCGATGGCTCGATTGATTTACCAGCCTTGAAAGAAAAATTTGAATCAGAGAATATTCAAGTAGAAGAAATCACTCGTACTTCAGCAAAAGTCTTGTAAGAAGGGAAGCCGAAAGGCTTCTTTTTTCATGAAAAGGGATTAGAGCAAAAGATGGAAAGAAATGATAAAATATGCTATAATGAAATGATGTAAAAAAGGAGTATTTATGGACATTTCAGTAATTCGTCAAAAAATTGACGCAAATCGTGAAAAATTAGCTTCTTTCAGGGGGTCTCTTTGACCTAGAAGGTCTAGAGGAAGAGATTGCCATCTTGGAAAACAAGATGACAGAACCTGATTTTTGGAACGATAATATCGCGGCCCAAAAAACGTCGCAAGAATTAAATGAATTAAAAAATACTTACAATACCTTCCATAAAATGGAAGAGTTGCAGGATGAAGTCGAAATTTTATTAGACTTTTTAGCTGAAGACGAGTCAGTGCATGAGGAACTGGTCGAACAGTTGTCAGAGCTTGATAAGATGATGACCAGTTACGAGATGACCCTTCTCTTATCGGAACCTTATGACCATAATAATGCCATCTTGGAAATCCATCCAGGTTCTGGTGGTACTGAGGCTCAGGACTGGGGTGATATGCTGCTTCGTATGTACACTCGTTATGGTAATGCTAAAGGCTTTAAAGTGGAAGTATTGGATTACCAAGCAGGAGATGAAGCTGGTATCAAGTCAGTAACCTTATCATTTGAAGGTCCTAATGCCTATGGCCTTCTCAAGTCAGAAATGGGTGTGCACCGTTTGGTGCGAATTTCGCCGTTTGACTCTGCTAAACGTCGCCATACCTCTTTCACATCCGTAGAAGTGATGCCAGAGTTGGATGATACCATTGAAGTGGAAATCCGGGAAGATGATATCAAGATGGATACTTTCCGTTCAGGTGGTGCCGGTGGACAAAACGTCAACAAGGTTTCAACAGGTGTGCGTTTAACCCACATTCCAACTGGAATTGTTGTCCAATCAACAGTGGATCGTACCCAGTATGGAAATAGAGATCGTGCTATGAAGATGTTGCAGGCTAAGCTCTATCAAATGGAGCAAGAAAAGAAAGCTGCGGAAGTTGATTCCCTTAAAGGTGAGAAAAAGGAAATCACATGGGGAAGCCAAATCCGTTCTTATGTCTTCACACCTTATACTATGGTAAAAGATCACCGAACTAGCTTTGAGGTTGCTCAGGTAGATAAGGTTATGGATGGGGACCTAGATGGTTTTATCGATGCCTATCTCAAGTGGCGAATTAGCTAAGATAGAAAGGAAGTCACATGTCAATCATTGAAATGAGAGATGTCGTCAAAAAATACGACAACGGAACGACTGCTCTACGCGGTGTTTCGGTCAGTGTTCAACCAGGGGAATTTGCTTACATCGTAGGACCTTCAGGAGCAGGGAAGTCAACCTTTATTCGTTCTCTATATCGTGAAGTAAAAATCGATAAAGGAAGCCTATCAGTTGCAGGTTTTAATCTGGTTAAGATTAAAAAGAAAGATGTCCCGCTTCTACGTCGTAGTGTTGGGGTTGTCTTCCAAGACTATAAACTCTTGCCAAAGAAAACGGTCTATGAAAATATTGCTTACGCTATGGAAGTAATTGGGGAAAATCGCCGTAATATCAAAAAACGGGTGATGGAAGTTTTGGACTTGGTTGGGTTGAAGCATAAGGTTCGTTCTTTCCCAAATGAGCTCTCAGGTGGGGAGCAACAACGGATTGCAATTGCGCGTGCTATTGTAAACAATCCCAAAGTATTGATTGCCGATGAACCAACAGGAAACTTGGATCCTGATAATTCATGGGAAATTATGAATCTCTTGGAACGGATTAACCTACAAGGGACAACTATTTTAATGGCGACTCATAATAGCCAGATTGTAAATACCTTGCGCCACCGTGTCATTGCCATTGAAAATGGCCGTGTCGTTCGTGACGAATCAAAAGGAGAGTATGGATACGATGATTAGTAGATTTTTTCGCCATTTATTTGAATCACTAAAAAGTTTGAAACGAAATGGTTGGATGACAGTGGCTGCTGTCAGCTCAGTCATGATTACTTTGACCTTGGTTGCCATATTTGCTTCTGTTATTTTCAATACAGCGAAACTAGCTACAGATATTGAAAATAATGTCCGAGTAATGGTATACATTCGCAAGGATGTAGCTGATAATAGCGAGACTATTGAAAAAGAAGGTCAAACTGTTACAAATAATGACTACCACAAGGTATACAATGCTTTGAAGGGGATGTCTACTGTTAAAAGTGTTACCTTTTCAAGTAAAGAGGAACAATATGAAAAATTAACCGAGACAATGGGTGACAACTGGAAAATCTTTGAAGGAGATGCTAACCCCCTCTATGATGCCTATATCGTTGATACAAATACGCCAAGTGATGTAAAAACTGTAGCTGAAGATGCTAAAAAAATTGAAGGTGTGTCTGAGGTTCAGGATGGTGGTGCCAATACAGAACGCCTATTCCAACTAGCATCATTTATCCGTGTTTGGGGATTAGTTATTGCAGGACTTTTGATTTTCATTGCAGTTTTCTTGATTTCAAATACCATTCGTATCACCATTATTTCCCGCAGTCGTGAAATTCAAATCATGCGCTTGGTTGGTGCTAAGAACAGTTATATCCGTGGACCGTTCTTACTTGAAGGTGCCTTCATTGGTTTACTTGGAGCAACTGCGCCATCAGTGTTGGTCTTTATTGTTTATCGAATGGTTTACCAATCTGTCAATAAGTCGTTAGTCGGACAAAATCTGTCTATGATTGCGCCAGAGGTATTTACTCCTCTGATGATTGCCCTATTATTTGTGATTGGGATTTTCATTGGTTCACTGGGATCAGGAATTTCTATGCGCCGATTCTTGAAGATTTAGGTAAACTAGCTACTTTTATGAGGAGATTAAATGATCTCCTTTTTTGCTACAAAAATTTTAGAAAAAAGTGTAATTTTTTTTGTAAAAGCCTTTACAAAAAAAATTAAAGTGGTATAATTAAATCATAAAAGGTGCAAACGTTTTCGTAAAACGTTTGCCTAAATAAAAATAAAGGAGATTTGAATGATGAAAGATACATTCAAAAATGTCTTGTCTTTCGAATTTTGGCAAAAATTCGGTAAGGCTTTGATGGTGGTTATCGCGGTTATGCCGGCTGCTGGTTTGATGATTTCAATCGGTAAGTCTATCGTGATGATTAACCCAACCTTTGCACCACTCGTTATTACTGGTGGTGTACTAGAGCAAATCGGTTGGGGAGTTATCGTTAACCTTCATATCTTGTTCGCCCTCGCTATTGGAGGAAGCTGGGCTAAAGAACGTGCTGGTGGTGCTTTCGCCGCTGGTCTTGCCTTCATCTTGATTAACCGTATCACTGGTACAATCTTTGGTGTATCAGGCGATATGTTGAAAAATCCAGATGCTATGGTAACTACACTCTTTGGTGGTTCAATCAAAGTTGCTGATTACTTTATCAGTGTTCTTGAAGCTCCAGCCTTGAACATGGGTGTATTCGTAGGGATTATCTCAGGTTTTATTGGGGCAACTGCTTACAACAAATACTACAACTTCCGTAAGCTTCCTGATGCACTTTCATTCTTTAACGGAAAACGTTTTGTACCGTTTGTAGTTATTCTTCGTTCAGTAATTGCTGCAATTCTACTTGCTGCTTTCTGGCCAGTAGTTCAAACAGGTATCAATAGCTTTGGTATCTGGATTGCCAACTCACAAGAAACAGCTCCAATCCTTGCACCATTCTTGTATGGTACTTTGGAACGTTTGCTCTTGCCATTTGGTCTTCACCATATGTTGACTATCCCAATGAACTACACAGCTCTTGGTGGTACTTATGAAGTCTTAACTGGTGCAGCTAAAGGCACTCAAGTATTTGGTCAAGACCCACTATGGCTTGCATGGGTAACAGACCTTGTAAACCTTAAAGGTACTGATGCAACTCAATACCAACACTTGTTAGATACAGTACATCCAGCTCGTTTCAAAGTTGGACAAATGATCGGTTCATTCGGTATCTTGATGGGTGTGATTGTGGCTATCTACCGTAATGTTGATGCTGACAAAAAACACAAATACAAAGGTATGATGATTGCGACAGCTCTTGCAACATTCTTGACAGGGGTTACTGAACCAATCGAATACATGTTCATGTTCATCGCAACACCTATGTATCTTGTTTACTCACTTGTTCAAGGTGCTGCCTTCGCTATGGCTGACGTTGTAAACCTACGTATGCACTCATTCGGTTCAATCGAGTTCTTGACTCGTACACCTATTGCAATCAGTGCTGGTATCGGTATGGATATCGTTAACTTCGTTTGGGTAACTGTTCTCTTTGCCGTAATCATGTACTTTATTGCAAACTTCATGATTCAAAAATTCAACTACGCAACTCCAGGGCGTAACGGAAACTACGAAACTGCTGAAGGTTCAGAAGAATCTAGCAGTGAAGTGAAAGTTGCAGCTGGTTCTCAAGCTGTAAACATTATTAACCTTCTTGGTGGACGTGCAAACATCGTTGATGTTGACGCATGTATGACTCGTCTTCGTGTAACTGTTAAAGATGCAGATAAAGTAGGAAATGCAGAGCAATGGAAAGCAGAAGGAGCTATGGGTCTTGTCATGAAAGGACAAGGGGTTCAAGCTATCTACGGACCAAAAGCTGACGTATTGAAATCTGATATCCAAGATATCCTTGATTCAGGTGAAATCATTCCTGAAACTCTTCCAAGTCAAATGACAGAAGCGCAACAAAACGCTGTTCATTTCAAAGGTCTTACTGAGGAAGTTTACTCAGTAGCAGACGGTCAAGTTGTTGCTTTGGAACAAGTAAAAGATCCAGTATTTGCTCAAAAAATGATGGGTGATGGATTTGCAGTAGAACCAGCAAATGGAAACATTGTATCTCCAGTTTCAGGTACTGTATCAAGTATCTTCCCAACAAAACATGCTCTTGGTCTTGTGACTGAAGCAGGTCTTGAAGTACTTGTTCACATTGGTTTGGACACAGTAAGTCTTGAAGGTAAACCATTTACAGTTCATGTTGCTGAAGGACAAAAAGTTGCAGCAGGTGATCTTCTTGTCACAGCTGACTTGGATGCTATCCGTGTAGCAGGACGTGAAACTTCAACAGTAGTTGTCTTCACAAATGGTGATGCAATTAAATCAGTTAAATTAGAAAAAACAGGTTCTCTTGCAGCTAAAACAGCAGTTGCTAAAGTAGAATTGTAATATACTTGAGGTTGGAAGCTGTATTCCAACCTCTTATTTTGGGAGAAAAGAATGAAATTTTTAACACTCAATACTCACAGTTGGATGGAAAAAGAAGCTGAGGAAAAATTCCAGATTTTGCTTGAGGATATTCTGGAAAAGGACTATGATTTGATTTGTTTCCAAGAAATCAATCAGGAAATCACTTCGCCAGAGGTGGAGGTTAATGACCTTTATCAAGCTTTGCCAGCAGCTGAGCCTATTCACCAAGACCACTATGTTAGACTCTTGGTTGAAAAGTTGTCTGAGCAAGGGAAAAATTACTATTGGACCTGGGCCTATAACCATATAGGTTATGACCGCTACCATGAAGGTGTGGCTATCTTGTCTAAAACACCTATTGAAGCCAGAGAAATTTTAGTTTCAGATGTGGATGATCCAACAGACTATCATACTCGCCGTGTCGCCCTGGCTGAAACTGTAGTCGATGGTAAGGAGCTGGCAGTTGCCAGTGTCCATCTTTCTTGGTGGGATAAAGGTTTCCAAGAAGAATGGGCACGATTTGAGGCTGTCTTGAAAAAATTGAACAAGCCACTTTTGTTAGCTGGAGATTTCAACAATCCAGCCGGTCAGGAAGGCTACCAAGCTATTTTAGCTAGTCCATTAGGCTTACAAGACGCTTTTGAAGTTGCTCAAGAGAAAAGTGGTAGCTATACCGTTCCACCAGAAATTGATGGCTGGAAAGGGAACACTGAACCCCTTCGAATCGATTATGTCTTTACTACCAAAGAGTTAGCGGTAGAAAATTTACATGTCGTATTTGATGGTAACAAGAGTCCACAAGTCAGTGATCACTATGGTTTGAATGCTATGTTAAACTGGAAATAATAACTGAAAAGAGGTTGGGATTCTCAAATTCCAGCCTTTTTCTGACTAGAGAAGCTACTGGAAATAGTCTAAATAAGTGAGACTACTGAAATGTAATAAAATGTGGTATAATTGATAAGATAGATAGAATCGAGGATATTATGTCATTTACGAAATTTCAATTTAAAAACTATATTAGAGAAGCCTTGGAGGAGTTAAAATTTACAACTCCAACAGAGGTACAAGATAAGTTGATTCCCATTGTTTTGGCAGGTCGTGACCTAGTCGGTGAATCAAAAACAGGTTCAGGTAAGACACACACTTTCTTGTTACCGATTTTCCAGCAATTAGATGAAGCTAGCGATAGTGTGCAAGCAGTCATTACTGCACCGAGCCGTGAGTTAGCTACTCAAATTTACCAAGCAGCCCGTCAGATTGCTGCCCACTCAGAAGTGGAAGTTCGTGTGGTTAATTATGTGGGTGGTACGGATAAGGCTCGCCAAATTGAGAAATTGGCAAGTAATCAGCCTCATATTGTTATCGGAACACCGGGCCGTATCTATGACTTAGTTAAGTCTGGTGACCTGGCTATTCACAAGGCCAAGACCTTTGTGGTCGATGAGGCAGACATGACCTTGGATATGGGATTCTTGGAAACTGTTGATAAGATTGCTGGCAGTCTTCCAAAAGACTTGCAATTCATGGTCTTCTCAGCGACTATTCCACAAAAGTTGCAACCGTTCTTGAAAAAATACTTATCAAATCCTGTTATGGAGAAAATTAAGACAAAAACGGTCATTTCTGACACTATTGATAATTGGTTGATTTCTACTAAGGGACGTGACAAGAATGCTCAAATTTATCAGTTGACTCAGTTGATGCAGCCTTATTTGGCCATGATTTTTGTTAACACCAAAACGCGTGCTGATGAATTGCATTCATATCTGACTGCTCAAGGATTGAAGGTGGCGAAGATTCATGGAGATATTGCCCCTCGTGAGCGCAAGCGAATCATGAATCAGGTGAAAAATCTGGATTTTGAGTACATTGTCGCTACAGACTTGGCGGCGCGTGGGATTGACATTGAAGGTGTCAGCCATGTCATCAATGATGCCATTCCGCAAGACTTATCTTTCTTCGTGCACCGTGTTGGTCGTACCGGACGCAATGGCCTACCAGGTACAGCTATTACTCTTTATCAGCCAAGCGATGATTCGGATATCCGTGAGTTGGAGAAATTAGGAATTAAATTTACTCCGAAGATGGTCAAAGATGGAGAATTCCAAGATACCTATGACCGTGATCGTCGTGCAAACCGTGAGAAAAAACAAGATAAGCTCGATATCGAAATGATTGGTTTGGTTAAAAAGAAAAAGAAAAAAGTCAAACCAGGCTATAAGAAGAAAATTCAATGGGCAGTTGATGAAAAGCGCCGCAAAACCAAGCGTGCTGAAAATCGCGCTCGCGGTCGTGCCGAGCGTAAAGCAAAACGCCAAACATTTTAAGGCAATTGTTGGAGTAATGAGCTCCAACTTTTTTTATGAGAACGAAATATCTACATTGAAAGATTACATTAAAGACTGCAAATTGCGCTAAAAAATGATATAATGATGAAGTTATATAGTCCCGATAAGATGGTAGGAATTTATCACTAAGAGTTTTCAGTACTTTGAAATTCGCAAAGAATGACGGCTCTAAAGTCGTTCGTCATTCTACGGTTGCCGCTATAGGGCGGCAACCCTATGCGCCTTACTAGCTTCAGAAATAAAAAAGTGTCGTTTTTATTTCTTTCGCGTCGTAACTCTTTTATAACAGAAATACCTATCAGTACTTTGTAACTCTATAACACTATTTTTAAGGGGGGACATTTTTATGTCAGAACGTAAATTATTCACGTCTGAATCTGTATCTGAGGGGCATCCAGATAAGATTGCAGACCAAATTTCAGATGCTATCTTGGATGCCATCTTAGCCAAGGATCCAGAGGCGCACGTTGCTGCTGAGACAGCTGTATATACTGGTTCCGTCCACGTTTTTGGTGAAATTTCTACAAATGCCTATGTGGATATTAACCGTGTGGTGCGTGATACAATTGCAGAGATTGGTTATACCAATACAGAGTATGGTTTTTCTGCTGAGACAGTGGGAGTTCATCCGTCACTTGTTGAGCAGTCACCAGACATTGCCCAAGGTGTTAACGAAGCCTTGGAGGTCCGTGGAAATGCAGACCAAGATCCGCTTGACTTGATTGGTGCTGGTGACCAAGGTCTTATGTTTGGGTTTGCGGTTGATGAAACAGAAGAGCTCATGCCCTTGCCAATTTCACTCAGTCATAAATTGGTTCGTCGTCTGGCAGAACTTCGTAAGTCTGGGGAAATTAGCTATCTCCGTCCAGATGCTAAATCGCAAGTTACAGTTGAGTATGATGAAAATGACCGTCCAGTACGTGTGGACACAGTTGTTATTTCTACTCAGCACGATCCAGAAGTCAGCAACGAACAAATTCACAATGATGTTATTAACAAGGTTATCAAAGAGGTTATTCCAACTTCTTACTTGGATGACCAAACAAAATTCTTTATCAATCCAACTGGTCGCTTCGTAATCGGTGGACCTCAAGGAGACTCAGGTTTGACTGGTCGTAAGATTATCGTGGACACTTATGGTGGCTACTCTCGCCATGGTGGTGGTGCCTTTTCTGGTAAGGATGCGACTAAGGTTGACCGTTCCGCTTCTTATGCGGCTCGTTACATTGCCAAGAATATCGTTGCTGCAGGTCTAGCTAAGAAGGCAGAAGTACAGTTGGCCTACGCTATCGGTGTTGCGCAACCTGTTTCTGTTCGTATCGATACTTTCGGTACAGGAACAGTAGCTGAAAGCAAGCTTGAAAAAGCATCACGTCAAATCTTTGACCTTCGTCCTGCAGGAATTATCCAAATGTTGGATCTTAAACGTCCAATCTACCGTCAAACAGCGGCTTATGGACACATGGGACGTACAGATATTGACCTTCCATGGGAACGTTTGGATAAGGTAGATGCTTTGAAAGAAGCAGTAAAATAAGATTTTAAGAGGGGGACTTCCCCTCTTTTTAATATACTATTTCCTCTAAAATCATTGAAATTATAGCTTGAATTTGATATGATGGTCTTATGGATAAAAGTAGAGCAAAGCGTGAGAATCACGATAAGATAAGAATGAGTTTAATAGCCCTAGTAGCTATCTTTTCAGTAAGTATTTGTGTTCTTGGATCAATTATTGGTTATAAAGTCTATACAAAGCAAAGTTTTGAGCAAAAGATTGAATCGCTCAAAAAAGAGAAAGATGATCAATTGAGTGAGGGAAATCAGAAGGATCATTTTCGTAAAGGGCAAGCCGAAGTGATTGCCTATTATCCTCTCCAAGGGGAGCAAGTGATTTCGTCTATAAAGGGAATCATGACACAGGATATTAAAGACAATCTAGAAGATAAGGAAAATCTGGTTTTTTATTATACAGAGAAACAGGATTCGACTTTAAAAGGGATTGTTAACCGAAGTGTGATGAAACAAGTCTATGACTTAACTTCTTCAAAAGTTGAAGAGACAGAGAAAACTAGTCTAGCGAAAGTGCATTTGACAGAAGATGGTAAACCTTTTACACTTGATCAACTATTTTCAGATGCTAGTAAGGCTAAAGAGAAGCTATTAAAAGAAATTACCTCTTTCTTACAGGATAAGAAATTGGAGCAAGAAAAGATTGATCAGCTTGTTAAAGGCTTGTCTGACCAAGACTTGTCTGCATGGAACTTTGATTACAAGGATAGTCAAATTATCCTATATCCAAGTCAGGCGGTTGAAAATCTGGACGAGATTGCCTTGCCTGTATCTAGTTTCTTTGAAGTTATTCAATCTTCCTATTTATTAGATAAGGATGCAGAACTATATAAGGCTTATTATGAAAAGAAAAATCGTAAAGTAGTGGCCTTGACTTTTGATGATGGACCAAATCCTACAACGACAAATCAAGCATTAGATACGCTTTCTAAGTATGGTATTAAGGCAACTTTCTTCGTTTTGGGTAAGAATGTTTCTGGCAATGAAGAGATTTTGAAACGCATGAAAGCAGATGGCCATGTCATTGGAAACCATAGTTGGAGCCATCCAGTGCTTTCAAAACTTTCTCTTGATGACGCTAAAAAACAAATAACTGATACTGAGGATGCGCTAACTAAGGTTCTTGGCTCTAGTTCTAAACTTATGCGTCCGCCTTATGGAGCCATTACAGATGACATTCGCAATAGCCTCGATTTGAGTTTTATTATGTGGAATGTGGATAGTCTGGACTGGAAGAGTAAAAATGAAGCAGCTATTTTGACAGAAATTCAGCGTGAAGTCAAGAATGGTTCTATTATTCTCATGCATGATATCCATGCTGAGACGGTACATGCTCTACCTAAGGTTATTGACTATTTGAAAGGGCAAGGTTATGACTTTGTAACCGTACCAGATTTGTTAGATTTTCGTCTTAAAGCTCACCAGCTTTACTACGACCGTGACCAATAATTCAAAAAATCTAAAGAGATAAGTTTTCATTGAGAATTTGTTTCTTTGGATTTTCTTCTCATAGAAAGGAAAAATAATGAAATCTTACACTTTAAATAATGGCGTTACAATTCCAGTTCTAGGATTTGGAACCTGGAAAGCTGAAAATGGAGCGATTGCTTACCAAGCTGTCCTAGAGGCTTTAAAGTCAGGCTATCGCCATATCGATACGGCAGCTATCTATAAAAATGAAGAAAGCGTTGGTCGTGCTATTCAAGATAGTGGCGTTCCGCGTGAGGAAATTTTTGTAACCAGCAAACTCTGGAATACAAACCACAACTATGAGCAAGCTCGTCAGGCTTTTGAAGAGTCTTTAGAGAAGCTGGGCTTGGAATATTTGGATTTGTATTTGATTCATTGGCCAAATCCAAAACCACTTAGAGAAAATGATCAATGGAAAATCCGAAATGCGGAAGTCTGGAGAGCAATGGAAGACCTCTATCAAGAAGGAAAAATCCGTGCTATCGGAGTTAGTAATTTCCTTCCCCATCATTTGGATGCCTTGCTTGAAACATCAAGAATCGTCCCAGCTGTCAATCAGGTACGCTTGGCGCCAGGTGTGTATCAAGATCAAGTCGTAGATTACTGTCGTGAAAAAGGAATTTTATTGGAAGCTTGGGGGCCTTTTGGACAGGGAGAACTTTTTGATAGCAAGCAAGTCCAAGAAATCGCAGCAAATCACGGAAAATCGGTTGCTCAGATAGCCTTGGCTTGGAGCTTGGCAGAAGGATTTTTACCACTTCCAAAATCTGTCACAGCTTCCCGTATTCAGGCTAATCTTGATTGTTTCGGAATTGATCTGAGTCATGAGGAGCGTGAAACCTTAAAAACGATTGCTGTTCAGTCTGGTGCTCCACGAGTTGATGATATGGATTTCTAGAAAATCATAAAAAGAATTGTACATTGTTCTAATTTTTGATATAATAGTCAGCAGGAAAGAAAGTCTTATGGCGTTCTTCAAGCGAGCTTGGGATAGTGGGAGCCAAGTAGGACAAAATAAAGAACTGGCGCTTTCTGTAGTATTTTCAAAAACAATGAAGTAATAAATTAGGGTGGAACCGCGTTTCTGACGCCCCTAGGTCACAGACTTAGGAGCAAAGACACGGTTCTTTTTGTATCCAAAGTCACAAGAATTTATAAAAAGGAGTAAACAATGTCTAAAAAATTGACTTTTCACTGCGTCAGTGGCAGAGACCTCCTTACAGTCGGATTGCCTCACGCTCAGCACTAGAGTGCCTGAGCTAGACGCAGTACTAACTCGTCTTGCCTCGTATGATCGACGAGGCAGACTCGTGTCACAAGTAATTTATAGAAAAAGGAGTAAAAAATGTCTAAGAAATTAACATTTCACTGCGTCAATGGCAGAGACCTCCTTACAGTCGGGCTGCCCTACGCTCAGTACTAGAGTTCCTGAGCTAGACGCAGTACTAACTCGTCTTGCCTCGTATGATCGACGAGGCAGACTCGTGTCGCAAGAAATCATTTTTATTAAGGAGTAAACAATGTCTAAAAAATTGACTTTCCAGGAAATCATCCTTACTTTGCAACAATTTTGGAATGACCAAGGTTGTATGCTTATGCAGGCTTATGATAATGAAAAAGGTGCGGGGACAATGAGTCCTTACACTTTCCTTCGTGCTATCGGACCTGAGCCATGGAATGCGGCTTATGTAGAGCCATCACGTCGTCCTGCTGACGGTCGTTACGGGGAAAACCCTAACCGTCTTTACCAACACCACCAATTCCAAGTGGTTATGAAACCTTCTCCGTCAAACATTCAAGAACTTTACCTTGAGTCTTTGGAAAAATTGGGTATCAATCCATTGGAACACGATATTCGTTTCGTTGAGGACAACTGGGAAAATCCATCTACTGGTTCAGCTGGTCTTGGATGGGAAGTTTGGCTTGATGGGATGGAAATCACACAGTTCACTTATTTCCAACAAGTTGGTGGATTGGCAACTGGCCCTGTGACTGCGGAAGTTACCTATGGTTTGGAACGTTTGGCTTCTTACATTCAAGAAGTAGACTCTGTCTATGATATTGAATGGGCTGATGGTGTAAAATACGGAGAAATCTTTATCCAGCCTGAGTACGAGCATTCAAAATATTCGTTTGAAATTTCAGACCAAGAAATGTTGCTGGAAAACTTTGATAAGTTTGAAAAAGAAGCTGGTCGTGCATTGGAAGAAGGCTTGGTACACCCAGCCTATGACTATGTTCTCAAATGTTCACACACCTTTAACCTGCTTGACGCGCGTGGTGCCGTATCTGTAACAGAGCGCGCAGGCTATATCGCACGTATCCGTAACTTGGCCCGTGTCGTAGCTAAAACATTTGTCGCAGAACGCAAACGCCTAGGTTACCCACTTTTAGATGAAGCAACACGAGCTAAGCTCTTAGCAGAAGACGCAGAATAGTGAGTAATACTGTGCTCTAAAATCGTTAGAGGCAAGTCGAAGACTTGCTAGAGGGATATGCACCGCCGTACTGTTATGTGGGGATTTTTGAAACCTTAGGTTCAAAAATCAGTCAGCTAAATCCACTTTGATGAGACTGTTGGAAATCTTAGTTTATTTGGTATAAGATTTCCTTACAGACTCACAAAAGTTAGTTAGCGACGTCCCCAGTACCTAAGGTGCATATCAAAAAAGATTGAAGAAAATGTAAAGGAAAAAACATGACAAAAAACTTATTAGTAGAACTCGGTCTTGAAGAATTACCAGCCTATGTTGTCACACCAAGTGAAAAACAACTAGGCGAAAAAATGGCAGCCTTCCTCAAGGAAAACCGCTTGTCTTTTGAAACCATTCAAACCTTCTCAACACCACGTCGTTTGGCTGTTCGTGTGACAGGTCTTGCAGACAAACAGTCTGATTTGACAGAAGATTTCAAGGGTCCAGCAAAGAAAATTGCCTTGGATAGTGATGGAAACTTCACCAAAGCAGCTCAAGGATTTGTCCGTGGAAAAGGCTTGACAGTTGAAGATATCGAATTCCGTGAAATCAAGGGTGAAGAATATGTCTATGTCACTAAGGAAGAAATTGGTCAAGCAGTTGAAGCTATTGTTCCTGGTGTTGTAGATGTCTTGAAGTCATTGACTTTCCCTGTCAGCATGCACTGGGCTGGAAATAGCTTTGAATACATTCGTCCTGTTCACACTTTAACTGTTCTTTTAGATGAAGAAGAGTTTGATTTGGATTTCCTTGATATCAAGGGAGGTCGTGTGAGCCGTGGTCATCGTTTCTTAGGACAAGAAACTAAGATTCAGTCAGCATTGAGCTATGAAGAAGATCTTCGTGCACAGTTTGTAATCGCAGATCCACGTGAACGTGAGCAAATGATTGTTGACCAAATCAAGGAAATTGAGGCGAAACATGGTGTACGTATCGAAATTGATGCTGATTTGCTTAATGAAGTCTTGAACTTGGTTGAATACCCAACTGCCTTTATGGGAAGTTTTGATGCCAAATACCTTGAAGTTCCAGAGGAAGTTTTGGTGACTTCGATGAAGGAACACCAACGTTACTTTGTTGTTCGCGATCAATATGGTAAACTCTTGCCAAACTTCATTTCTGTTCGTAACGGAAACGCAGAGTATTTGGAAAATGTTATCAAAGGAAATGAAAAAGTCTTGGTAGCTCGCTTGGAAGACGGAGAATTCTTCTGGCGTGAAGACCAAAAATTGGTGATTTCAGATCTTGTTGAAAAATTAAACAATGTGACTTTCCATGAGAAAATTGGTTCCCTTCGTGAACACATGATTCGTACTGGTCAGATTGCTATTCTCTTGGCAGAAAAAGCTGGTTTGTCAGCGGATGAAACGATTGACTTAGCCCGTGCAGCAGCCATTTACAAGTTTGACTTGTTGACGGGGATGGTTGGTGAGTTTGACGAACTCCAAGGAATTATGGGTGAAAAATATGCCCTTCTTGCTGGTGAAACTCCAGCGGTGGCAGCTGCTATTCGTGAACACTACATGCCTACATCAGCTGAAGGAGAACTTCCAGAGAGCAAGGTCGGTGCAGTGCTTGCCATTGCAGATAAATTGGACACTATTTTGAGTTTCTTCTCAGTAGGTTTGATTCCATCAGGTTCTAATGACCCTTATGCCCTTCGTCGTGCAACCCAAGGTGTAGTTCGTATCTTGGATGCCTTTGGTTGGCACATTGCTATGGATGAGTTGATTGATAGCCTTTATGCTTTGACATTTGACAGCTTGACTTATGAAAATAAAGCAGAGGTTATGGACTTTATCAAGGCTCGTGTTGATAAGATGATGGGCTCTACTCCAAAAGATATCAAGGAAGCAGTTCTTGCAGGTTCAAACTTTGTTGTGGCAGATATGTTGGAAGCAGCAAGCGCTCTTGTAGAAGCAAGCAAGGAAGAAGACTTTAAACCTTCTGTTGAATCACTTTCTCGTGCCTTTAACTTGGCTGAGAAGGCAGAAGGAGTTGCTACAGTTGATTCAGCTCTCTTTGAAAATGACCAAGAAAAAGCTTTGGCAGAAGCTGTAGAATCACTTGTTTTATCAGGTACTGCAAGTCAACAATTGAAACAACTCTTTGCTCTTAGCCCAGTTATTGATGCTTTCTTTGAGAATACTATGGTTATGGCTGAAGACGAGGCAGTCCGTCAAAATCGTTTGGCTATCTTGTCTCATTTAACTCAAAAAGCATCCAAACTTGCTCGTTTTAACCAAATTAACACTAAATAAAGTTTGATAGACGGACTTTATCTTATCACAAAGGAGAAGAAATGGATCCGAAAAAAATTGCTCGTATCAACGAGCTAGCTAAAAAGAAAAAAGCAGAAGGCTTGACACCGGAAGAAAAAGTAGAACAAGCCAAACTACGTGAGGAATATATCGAGGGTTATCGTCGCACTGTTCGTCACCACATTGAAGGAATTAAAATCGTGGACGAAGAAGGAAACGATGTTACACCAGAAAAACTACGCCAAGTACAACGTGAAAAAGGGTTACATGGCCGTAGTCTCGATGATCCAAATTCATAAGCACTATTCTTTCTTTTAACAAGGATAGATAAAATAATAATCAAAAGACTAGCAGACACAAACTGCTAGTCTTTTGTCACTAAAAAAGGAACCAAAATGGTTCCTAAAACTATTATTAGTTGCTTGCGCCAGATGTAGCGTCTGCGCCACCACCGTGGCCTCCAGCATCACCTGCATCAGAAGCGCCAGATGTAGCGTCTGCACCACCGTGTCCTCCAGCAGGAGCTGCAGCATTTCCACCAACTAGACGTTGACCAGTTGTATTGAGGTACCAGTCAAGCCATGGTTGGAAATTAAAGATGATTTCATTGATTCCAGCATATGAACCATCTGGGTAATACATTGCTTGGTAATTATGGGTATTAATAACGCCTTCTGGTGTTCCTGGAACAATTGTACGGACATATTCTTGGTCCCCGTTACGCAATACGCCGACAACCCATTCAACGTTTTTCATTCTAGAATCTGGCAATGAACCGTGTACAGTTCCTAAACGGTTTCCTGATTGAGCACGTACACGTTTACCAAACATTGTATTTGGATCTTGGTGTGCGTCATTAAAGTACAAGAATTGGTTATTATCGTCTGCAAATGTCAATTCAAATGGCATTGCTTTCAAGAACATATCAATTTGGTTAACTGTTAAGATACCGTGGTCTAATTTAACGTAAGTATCTCCTGAAACAGCTCCAACAAGTTCAGCTGCTTTTTCTACCCATTCAGGATCATCAGGGTCAACACCTTGAATGGTAGTTGCAATTGAATTTGTACAATATAAATCTTCTGGTTCAATTGGTTTTGGTTTTTTCAATTTTGAAACGACTCCCACATATTTTACAAAGTTGTCCAAGCATGTTTCAAGGAAATTAATAGTTCCTTCGTTCGTGATATTACCCTCTGCGTCAAATGCTTCTTTGGCTTTACCAAGAAGGAATTCGTTACCTGGAAGTGTGTAGGCATTGACACCTGGAGCGTCAAGAATCTTACGAAGGTGAACTTGGGCACGAGAAGTACCTTGGTCGTAGTAAGAAGCTCCCACAATCATAACTGGTTTGTTTTCAAATGGATGAACTTCGTATGAAAGCCATTCAAGAACAGATTTAAGAGAAGCTGAGATTGTGTGGTTGTGCTCAGGAGTAGCGATAATGACACCATCAGCACGTGTAATTCTGTTATACAAGAGACGCAATTGGAAGCTTTCATCCCATTTTTCATCTTGGTTAAACATTGGAACTTCATCAATTTCAAGAACTTCTAATTCAAATTTGAGTTTGAAGTGACGACGGATGAATTCCAAGAGTTTACGGTTATATGATTGATCGTAGTTTGATCCTACAAGTCCAACAAATTTCATTCTTTTTGGTCTCCTATCTTATAAATTTTCCCAGTCAAAGTCTTCAGCGTCTTTGCGAAGTAATGCTTGTGCGTTGCGCAATTTTTCTGTAATTTTTACAAAGATACGGAAGTCGTCAAAAGTGGCATCCAATTTTTTAATAACATCAAGATCAACCAAGTCGCCACTTGGGTTAAAGGCTTGAAGAGAGTGTGAAAGCAAGAATTCATCTGGAAGGACACTTGCTTTGATTTCTGGTGCGTTTAAGATTTGACGAAGTTGTAATTGGGCGCGTGATGAACCAAGTGTACCGTAAGAAGCACCTGTAATCATGATTGGTTTGTTCAAGAGTGGGTAAATACCATAAGATAACCAAGCAAGAGCGCTCATTAAAACAGCTGGGATAGAGTGGTCATACTCAGGAGTACCGATAATAACACCATCAGCCTCTTCAATTTTAGCAGCAATTTCTAAGATTTCAGCAGGCACTTGCTTGTCAGCTGGCTTGTTAAAGACAGGGATATCCTTGATTTCAACAAGTTCAATTTCAGCTTTGTCAGCAAAGTGTTTTTGCATGTATTGAAGCAATTGGCGGTTTGTAGAACGTTTTGAATTTGTTCCAACAATAGCAATAAGTTTTAACATGAGATTTCCTTTCTCTTTTTACATAATACGAATTTAAAACTCCATTGAAATATCTATTTCTATAGAGTAGGAACTCCTGAAGAACAGCTTAGGTGACCTTCCTTATCAATCAGAATCGCTTCGATTCCCTCCAAACTTTCGACTTGCCAGAGGATAGAAGCAGGTCTTTCTCCAAAGAGTCGAGTTGTCCAGATTTCGCCATCGACTGATTTATCAGAGATGATTGTCAGACTAGCTAGTTCCGTTTCAACAGGATAGCCTGTTTGGCTGTCGAAAATGTGATGGTAATCTTTTCCATCGACTGTCAGGTGACGTTCATAAATGCCTGAAGTCACGACAGATTGATTGACAACAGGGATAGTCATTAAGTGATTTCCCCGAGGATTGGCTGGATCTTGAATCCCGATTTGCCAAGGCTGATTTCCTCTTGCCTGATTTTTTCCAATGGTCAGGATATTTCCTCCTAGATTGATCAAGGCAGAAGTCACTCCCTCTTCTCTCAGAAATTGGGCAACCTTATCCGCACTATAACCCTTGGCTAAACAACCTAGGTCTATCTTCATTCCTTTCTGTTTTAGAAACACAGTCGAAGTAGAAGAATCTAACTCGATAAAATGAGGATTGATTAAAGGGAGCACGGATTCAATTTCTTGAGGTTGCGCAACTTTGGCATCCGAAAAACCGATGCGCCAGGTTTGAATTAAGGGACCAATACTGATGTTGAGATGGCTAGAGGGCGCTAGGCTATGCTCTAAACCAAGTGAAATCAGTTCAAACAGATCTGGATGAACCTTGACGGGTGCTATTCCAGCTTGATGATTGATTTCCATCAATTCAGATTCTTGGCTATTGGCATTGAAGCGGTATTCGAGCTCTTTGAGTAAATCAAAGGATTTTTGGAGCAAGCTATCGGCTCGCTCATCCACTAATGAAATCGTGATAGTGGTTCCCATTAGGTGTTCAGAATGTGAACTAAGAGGCAAGCTACCAACTCCTTTCTCTTACGAAAAGAAGATTGAAATATAGTAAATTTATGAAAAATGAACCCCTTACATTTTCTTTCCATGATACTAGCATACCATAAAGTCAGCGTTTTCACAAATAAAATTTGTAAAGATGTCAAGAAATATGCTCAGTAAATGAAGAAAAATTGCAAGAATCCGTGTTAAGATACAGATTATTTACAATTTTTTACAAAAAAATAGGAAAAATCAGCCAAACTCTTGTAAACGCTAACAATAAATGTTATACTAGTAGGGTAAATTTAGAATGAAGGTAGGAATTTTTCTATGAGCAAAATCGTTGTAGTCGGTGCTAACCACGCTGGTACAGCATGTATTAATACGATGTTGGATAATTTTGGAAATGAGAACGAAATCGTTGTATTTGACCAAAACTCTAACATCTCTTTCCTAGGATGTGGAATGGCCCTTTGGATTGGGGAGCAAATTGACGGTGCTGAAGGTTTGTTCTATTCTGATAAAGAAAAATTGGAAGCTAAAGGTGCTAAAGTCTACATGAACTCACCAGTTCTTTCAATCGACTATGATAACAAAGTAGTTACTGCAGAAGTTGAAGGAAAAGAACACAAAGAATCATACGAAAAATTGATTTTCGCTACAGGTTCTACACCAATTTTGCCACCAATCGAAGGTGTTGAAATTGTTAAAGGAAACCGCGAATTTAAAGCAACTCTTGAAAACGTACAATTCGTAAAATTGTACCAAAACGCTGAAGAAGTTATCAATAAACTTGCTGACAAGAGCCAACACCTTGACCGTATCGCTGTTGTTGGTGGTGGATACATCGGTGTTGAACTTGCTGAAGCCTTTGAGCGTCTTGGCAAAGAAGTTGTCCTTGTCGATATCGTTGATACTGTCTTGAACGGTTACTATGATAAAGATTTCACACAAATGATGGCGAAGAACTTGGAAGACCACAACATCCGCTTGGCGCTTGGTCAAACTGTTAAAGCAATCGAAGGCGATGGTAAAGTTGAACGCTTGATTACTGACAAAGAAAGCTTTGATGTGGATATGGTTATCCTTGCAGTTGGTTTCCGTCCAAATACAGCTCTTGCAGATGGTAAAATTGAACTCTTCCGTAACGGTGCCTTCCTTGTAGACAAGAAACAAGAAACTTCACTTCCTGGTGTATTTGCTGTTGGTGACTGTGCGACTGTTTATGACAACGCTCGTAAAGATACAAGTTACATCGCTCTTGCTTCAAACGCTGTTCGTACTGGTATTGTTGGTGCTTACAACGCTTGTGGACATGAATTGGAAGGAATCGGTGTTCAAGGTTCAAACGGTATCTCAATCTACGGTCTTCACATGGTTTCAACTGGTTTGACTCTTGAAAAAGCTAAAGCTGCTGGTTACAACGCAACTGAAACAGGCTTTAACGATCTTCAAAAACCAGAATTTATGAAGCATGACAACCATGAAGTTGCCATCAAGATTGTCTTTGACAAAGATAGCCGTGAAATTCTTGGTGCGCAAATGGTCTCACGCGATTCTGCAATCAGCATGGGAATCCATATGTTCTCTCTTGCTATCCAAGAGCATGTGACAATTGATAAATTGGCATTGACAGACCTCTTCTTCTTGCCACACTTTAACAAACCATACAACTACATCACAATGGCTGCCCTTACAGCTGAAAAATAAAATGATGAACTATCTGGCCTTAAGTTAAGGTCAGATAGTTTTTTAACGATTCTGTACCCATACAATTACGTTTTTTTTATCTTGTACTTCATTTTAATCTAACTTAAAATGAAATGGTAGCTACCAATACAAATGATGAGGAAAAAGAAATGACTGAAAATCGTTATGAACTAAATAAAAACTTGGCACAGATGCTCAAAGGTGGGGTTATCATGGACGTTCAGAATCCTGAACAGGCCCGTATTGCAGAGGCTGCTGGTGCGGCAGCTGTGATGGCCTTGGAGCGGATTCCGGCTGATATTCGTGCAGCTGGTGGGGTTTCCCGTATGAGTGATCCAAAGATGATTAAGGAAATTCAAGAAGCGGTTAGTATTCCAGTAATGGCCAAGGTCAGAATCGGGCATTTTGTTGAGGCTCAGATTTTAGAGGCTATTGAAATTGACTATATCGATGAGAGTGAAGTTTTATCTCCAGCTGACGATCGTTTCCATGTGGACAAGAAAGAATTCCAAGTTCCTTTTGTTTGTGGTGCCAAAGACTTGGGTGAGGCCTTGCGTCGTATCGCTGAGGGTGCTTCTATGATTCGTACCAAAGGAGAACCAGGTACAGGAGATATTGTTCAAGCTGTTCGCCATATGCGTATGATGAATCAGGAAATTCGCCGCATTCAAAACCTACGTGAGGACGAGCTCTATGTTGCTGCTAAGGACTTGCAAGTCCCTGTTGAATTGGTTCAATATGTTCACGAGCATGGAAAATTGCCAGTTGTAAACTTCGCAGCTGGAGGCGTTGCAACGCCAGCAGATGCTGCGTTGATGATGCAATTAGGAGCAGAGGGAGTCTTTGTTGGTTCAGGTATTTTCAAGTCAGGAGATCCTGTTAAACGAGCGAGTGCTATTGTTAAGGCTGTTACTAACTTCCGAAATCCTCAAATACTGGCTCAAATCTCTGAAGATTTAGGAGAAGCCATGGTTGGTATCAATGAAAATGAAATCCAAATTCTCATGGCTGAGCGAGGAAAATAGATGAAAATTGGAATATTGGCCTTGCAAGGTGCCTTTGCAGAACATGAAAAAGTTTTAGAAAAATTAGGTGTCAAGAGTGTCGAACTCAGAAATTTAGAAGATTTCCAGAAATATCAAAATGAACTGTCGGGTTTGATTTTGCCTGGTGGTGAGTCTACAACCATGGGTAAACTCTTACGAGACCAGGACATGCTGATTCCCATTCGAGAAGCCATTCTATCTGGTTTACCAGCCTTTGGAACCTGTGCGGGCTTAATTTTGCTGGCTAAGGAAATTACTTCTCATGAAGAGAGTCATCTAGGAACTATGGATATGGTGGTCGAGCGAAATGCCTATGGGCGCCAACTAGGAAGTTTTTATACAGAAGCTGAATGTAAGGGAGTTGGTCATATTCCAATGACCTTTATCCGTGGTCCAATTATCAGCAGTGTTGGAGAAGATGTAGAAATTCTAGCAAGAGTTGATAATCAAATTGTTGCAGCCCAAGAAAAAAATATGCTGGTAACTTCTTTTCATCCGGAATTGACTGATGATGTTAGCTTGCACCAGTACTTTATCAATATGTGTAAAGAAAAAAGTTGAGATTGAATTTCTCAACTTTTTTACATGTAATAAACAATGGCGATGTATTGGAGTGCGGACGCAGCTAGGATAAAGAGATGCCAAATCATGTGGAAATAAGGTTTTTTCTTGGCGTAAAATCCAGCTCCAACTGTATAAGAGAGTCCACCAGTCACCATGAGGCTCCAAAAGATTGGTGTCGTTTGACTGATAATGGCAGGAATGATAGCCAGAACCAACCAGCCCATAATCAGGTAAAGAGCAAGGCTGAATTTCTCATTGACCTTTTTAGCAAATATTTTATAGAGGATGCCAAAGATGGTCGTTCCCCACTGAATGGCAATAATCAGATAGCCAAACCAGTTATTCATCAAAGTCAATACGACCGGCGTATAAGATCCCGCGATAGCGACATAAATCATAGAATGATCAATGATTCTCAAGACATATTTATGGGTCGAACCATAGGCCATAGAGTGGTAAATGGTGGATGAGAGGAACATGAGAAAGAGACTAATAACGAAAATGGAAACGCCGATAGAGGATAAAAAGCCGTGCGCTTCATAACTATAGGTGGATGAAATAGGGAGTAAGATGAGCATGATGACTGCACCTACAGCATGGGTCACGCTATTAGCAATCTCCTCTCCAAAACTGAGTTGTTTGCTGAGTTTAAGACTAGTATTCATTAGATTTTCTCCTCTTCAGTCTGATGGATTAAGGCTAGAGTTTGATGATAGAGTTTAACGGTTTGGCAGCTGCTTTGGATAATAGGGTTAGCTGGGTCCATTTCTTGGTTCATATAGTCCACAAAAGCATCGTAGAGTTGCTCTGAACTGGCTTGACTTTGGAGAGTATTAAGTGTCTGAGCGATTTCTTGAATCGAAAAGACAGATTTGAGGGTTGTGATAGCAATCAAACGAGCAATCTGTTGGCGTTGGTATTTTTTCTTGTCAGGCTTTGTCAGGTAACCATGTTTGACATAGTTATTGACCATGGATGCTGTTAGTCCCTTGTCTTTATCTGGAGAGACAGGAGCGCAAACCTGATTGACATAGAGTAAAACCTGATCCAGATAGAGGTCAATGTTTGGAATTTCTGCCCATTTTGGGTAGGAAAAGGTAGTTTTCATTTTCAACTCCTTTTTATCTAGTTTTGATAACTAGATTATAAAATAACAAAAACAGAAAGTCAAGTTTTAACTGCTTGTGAAAAGGCTTAAATTATGCTATGATGGGAGAAACTAGTCAGAAATGAGGACAAAAGATGGAAATTCGTTTAGCTTTTCCAAATGAAGTAGATGCCATTATGCAAGTGATGGAGGATGCTAAAAAATGTTTAGCAGATGCTGGTAGTGACCAGTGGCAAAATGGTTATCCAAATGCAGATGTTATTATCGATGACATTATCTCAGGTCAAGCTTATGTAGCCTTGGAAGAAGGAGAACTACTAGCCTATGCTGCTGTGACCAAGAGTCCAGAGGAGGCCTATGAAGCCATTTATGAAGGAAACTGGCAAGGAGGAGAGTCAGAGTACCTAGTCTTTCACCGTATTGCTGTGGCAGCAGATGTGCAGGGACAGGGAGTCGCTCAAACCTTCTTAGAGGGCTTGATTGAAGGTTTTGATTATCTTGATTTTCGTTCAGATACGCACGCTGAAAACAAAGCTATGCAACATATTTTTGAAAAACTCGGTTTTAAACAGGTTGGTAAGGTTCCAGTTGATGGCGAACGCTTGGCCTATCAAAAATTGAAGAAATAATGCAAAAGAAGTATGCTAAAATGTACTATTCTTCGCCAATTGGTTCCATTTCACTGGTAGCTGATGACCAATATCTGTATGGAATTTGGGTGCAGGAGCAGAAGCATTTTGAGAGGGGGATAGGAGATGACACGATAGAAGCAGTTGTTAGTCATCCCATTTTAGACCCAGTTATTGCTTGCTTAGATGATTATTTTAAAGGCAAGTCTCAGGATTTATCCAACTTACCCTTGGCTTCAATTGGAACGGATTTTGAAAAGCGAGTTTGGAGCTACTTACAGGGCATTCCTTATGGTCAGACAGTGACCTATGGACAAATAGCTCAAGATTTGCAAGTGGCTTCTGCTCAAGCAATTGGTGGAGCAGTGGGACGCAATCCTTGGTCCATCCTAGTACCTTGTCATCGTGTGCTTGGAGCAGGCAAGCGTCTGACAGGTTATGCTGCAGGAACGGAAAAGAAAGCCTGGCTCTTGGAGCATGAAGGCGCAGATTTTAAAGATATAAAATAGAAAGTGAAACACATGTTAGAATTTATCGAATACCCAAAATGTTCAACTTGTAAAAAAGCAAAACAAGAATTAAACCAACTCGGTGTGGACTACAAAGCTGTTCACATCGTCGAAGAAACACCAAGCCAAGAAGTGATTTTGAACTGGCTAGAAACCTCAGGTTTCGAATTGAAACAATTTTTCAACACTAGTGGAATCAAATACCGGGAACTTGGACTAAAAGATAAGGTAGGAAGTCTGTCAAACCAAGAAGCAGCTCAATTGCTAGCAAGCGACGGTATGTTATTAAAACGTCCGATTTTAGTGGAGAATGGAACTGTTAAGCAAATCGGTTATCGAAAAGCTTACGAAGAATTGGGACTGAAATAGTTTTTACTTATCTCTTTGATAGATAAAATATATAACCTCCCTGTTTCAAAGTATGATAAACTAGTAGGTAGACAAAGTCTGTATCTGACCGTAGCAAATAATTTCATTGACGGCAGAAGTATGGTAGAATGAATCATTATCAGGAGAGGATGTTTTTATGAATGTTACAACGATTTTAGCATCAGATTGGTACCAGAACTTGATGCAATTGATTCCGGATGGCAAGCTGTTTAGCCTGCGTTCGGTCTTTGATGGGATTCCAAGAATTGTCCAACAACTTCCAACAACAATTATGTTGACCATTGGTGGGGCCCTTTTTGGCTTGGTTTTGGCGCTGATTTTTGCCATTGTGAAAATCAATCGTGTCAAGATCTTATATCCCTTACAGGCCTTCTTTGTTAGTTTCTTAAAAGGAACACCGATTTTGGTTCAGCTTATGCTGACCTACTACGGGATTCCTTTGGCTTTGAAAGCCCTCAATCAGCAATGGGGTACTGGTCTCAATATCAATGCGATTCCAGCGGCTGCTTTTGCGATTGTAGCCTTTGCTTTCAATGAGGCAGCTTATGCCAGTGAAACCATTCGTGCAGCGATTCTCTCAGTTAATCCTGGTGAGATTGAGGCGGCACGCAGTCTGGGTATGACTCGAGCACAAGTTTATCGTCGCGTGATTATTCCAAATGCGGCCGTTGTAGCGACTCCAACTTTGATCAATTCCCTAATCGGCTTGACCAAGGGCACGTCCCTAGCCTTTAGTGCGGGTGTTGTGGAAGTCTTTGCCCAAGCTCAGATTTTGGGTGGAGCTGATTACCGCTATTTTGAACGCTTCATCTCCGTTGCCCTTGTTTATTGGGTAGTCAATATCGGAATTGAAAGCCTCGGTCGTTTCATCGAGAGAAAAATGGCTATTTCTGCACCTGATACAGTGCAAACGGATGTGAAAGGAGACCTTCGTTAATGATTAAGATTTCGAATTTAAGTAAATCCTTTTCAGGACAGATTGTCTTGGATCATCTGGACTTGGATATCCAAAAAGGAGAAGTCGTAGCCTTGATTGGTTCTTCAGGAGCTGGAAAATCAACCTTCCTTCGCAGTCTCAATTATCTTGAAACTCCTGATAGTGGCTCGATTAAGATTGATGATTTCTCAGTTGATTTTTCTAAAATCACTCAAGAAGAAATCCTTGCCCTACGTCGTAAGCTGTCAATGGTTTTCCAACAGTTTAATTTGTTTGAACGCCGCACAGCACTTGATAATGTGAAAGAAGGCTTGGTTGTGGTTAAGAAATTATCTGACCAAGAAGCAACTAAGATTGCCAAGGAAGAGTTGGCTAAGGTTGGGCTTTCTGACCGTGAAAACCATTACCCTCGCCATTTATCAGGTGGACAGAAGCAACGGGTTGCCCTAGCGCGTGCACTTGCGATGAAACCAGATGTCTTGCTCTTAGATGAACCAACTTCAGCCCTTGACCCAGAATTGGTCGGAGAAGTAGAAAAGTCTATTGCAGATGCTGCGAAGTCAGGTCAGACCATGATTTTGGTCAGTCATGATATGTCCTTTGTAGCCCAAGTTGCTGATAAGATTCTCTTCTTAGATAAGGGGAAAATCATCGAGTCTGGCACTCCGGATGAGATTATCCACCATCCTAAAGAAGAGCGGACAAAAGAATTCTTTGCTAGTTACAAACGGACTTATATTTGATATAATAGATAAAGAAAAACTCAGTTAGCTGGACTAGCTGAGTTTACTCTTTAAAAAAGATAGAAATGAGAGAAATCATGCTACTGCAACTATTTTCTTTATATTTCGAGAGTTTGATCTTGACCACCATCCTCGTCCTGATTTTTTTAGGGATTTGGATTGGACTAAGAGCCATGTCGGGAGTTGATAAGACAGCCAAGGCTCGCCAAGCCCATCTCTATGATATGATTATGATTGGAGTATTGGTAGTTCCAGTATTATCCTTTGCGGTTATGAGTTTAATTCTTGTTTTCAAGGCATAATCCATGCTTGATTGACAAGAAAGAGTTAGAATAAAGATAGTTACAACAAGAAAGAAGGAATCTATATGTACGATACTATTATTATCGGTGCTGGACCCGCAGGTATGACTGCAGCCTTGTATGCTGCTCGAAGCAATCTCAAAGTAGGCTTGATTGAAGGTGGTTTGCCAGGTGGTCAGATGAATAATACATCTGATATTGAAAATTACCCAGGATACGCTAATATTAGTGGACCTGAATTGGCTGAAAAGATGTTTGAACCACTTGAAAATCTTGGTGTTGAACACATCTATGGTTATGTTGAGAATGTCCAAGACCATGGTGATTTTAAGAAAGTGATTACCGATGACCAAACATATGAAACTCGTACCGTTATCGTAGCGACTGGTTCTAAACACCGTCCTTTGGGAGTGCCTGGAGAAGAAGAATTGAGCAGTCGTGGTGTTTCTTACTGTGCCGTTTGTGATGGTGCTTTCTTCCGTGATCAAAATTTGTTGGTAGTCGGTGGTGGAGATTCAGCTGTTGAAGAAGCCCTCTTCTTGACTCGTTTTGCCAAGACTGTTACCATTGTTCACCGTCGTGACCAGCTTCGTGCCCAAAAGGTTTTACAAGACCGAGCCTTCGCTAATGAGAAAGTCAGCTTTATCTGGGATTCTGTAGTCAAGGAAATCAAGGGTGAAAACCGAGTAGAATCTGTCGTATTTGAAAATGTGAAAACAGGTCAAGTGACAGAGCAAGCCTTCGGTGGCGTCTTTATCTATGTTGGATTGGACCCTGTTAGCGATTTTGTTAAAGAATTGAATATTCAAGACAAGGCTGGATGGATTGTGACAGATAATCACATGAAGACTGCAGTTGATGGTATCTTTGCAGTTGGAGATGTTCGTTTGAAAGATCTTCGCCAAGTGACAACAGCAGTTGGAGATGGAGCTATCGCTGGTCAAGAAGCCTATAAATTTATCACAGAACATAGTTAATACACTTCGAAAATCTCTTCAAACCACGTCAGCTTCGCTTTGCCGTAGGTATATGTAACTGCTTCGTCAGTTCTATCCACAACCTCAAAACAGTGTTTTGAGCTGACTTCGTCAGTCTTATCTACAACCTCAAAGCAGTGCTTTGAGCTGTCTACAGCTAGCTTCCTAGTTTGCTCTTTGATTTTCATTGAGTATAATCATAAAAAAGTTTCCAATCAGATGACTGGAAACTTTTTTTATAGTCTATTTCGAAAAACTTCGTACATGAGAATGGCTGCAGCCACACTGGCATTAAGGCTTTGAACATGTCCATTCATAGGAATGGTAATCATTTCATCGACCTGTTTTTTAATGTTACTAGAGATGCCTTTTCCTTCATTTCCTATGATGAGAGCGATTTTTCCTTTTGTATTCCACTTGTGGCAAGGAGTACCATTCATATCTGTTCCAAAGGTCCAGAAACCTTCATCCTTGAGTTTGTCCAGAGTTTGACTCAGATTGGTTACTCGAGCAATTGGAACGTGCTCGATAGCACCTGTGGCCGTTTTGGCAACGACAGGAGTCACTCCGACAGCACGGTGTTTGGGAATGATGACACCTGAAACATTGGTCGCATCGGCTGTTCTTAGGATGGAGCCTAGGTTATGAGGGTCAGTTAGGCCATCTAGAATCAATAGCAGTGGATTTTCTTCTTGACGTGTTTTGGCAAGGATCTGATCCAGCTCGCTATAGGCAAATTCGGACACTCGTAGAACAAAACCTTGATGAACAGCACCTTCAGTCATCTCAGAGAGGGATTTTTTTGAAGTCCAAGAAATGGATACCTTTTTTTCTGTAGCCAGTTCTTTGACTTTCTCAACATTCTTACCTCGGAGATCTTCTTGTAGGTAGAGTTTGTTTCCAGTATTTGCAAGGAGGGCTTCGGTAACGGCGTGGACGCCATAGACAATATCATTTGTTTTCATGCCTCTATTATAACACAAAACCCCGTCTTGCAACGGGATTTTCTTTATTCCAAAATCAGTAAACCATCTTTAACTTCAAATGGATCTTTTTCATTGATACGATCGTAAAACATGATTCCGTTAATATGGTCAATTTCATGCTGAACAACGATGGAGTTATAGCCTTTGAGTTTGATACGGTGTTTTTCTCCATCCTTGTCAAAGTAGTCAACAGTAACGCGGGCATGGCGAACAACATAGCCAGGCACGTTGCGGTCAACAGACAGGCAACCTTCTCCTTCGCCAAGAGCAGCGTCTTGAACAGAGTGAGAGACGATTTTTGGATTATACATAATGGCTTGCAGGTCGTAAGCTTCCTGTGGGGTTTCGCCTTCTTCAACAATATTTGGTACCAAAACAGCGATAACGCGTTTTGAGATATCTAATTGAGGAGCAGCAAGTCCAACCCCACCGCGTAACCCCATCTTTTCAGCCATGACAGGATCTTGGGAATGTTTAAGGAATTGCATCATTTTTTCACCGAGAATGATTTCCTGGTCAGACAAGGGGAAAGTGACTTCCTCAGCAACTGCGCGAAGAGTCGGATTCCCCTCGCGGATAATATCGTTCATATCAATTAAGTGAGCAGCTTTTGTAATACGTTCTATAGCAGACATTTTCTCTCCTTTCATTACCTCTACATGATAACACAAAATGACAAGGATTGAAAGTATTACGGCATCGAGTTTTTATAGAAAATGCCTAGTAGATTCAATTCAATTGTGAAAGAAATACTTATCTGTGTTATAATAAAAAGAAAAGGCTTGCATAAGAAAGTAGGGAGAATGAAGATGCAAAGAAGACAAGATAGAAATCAGGGTGGTTTAGCTTTTCGTTTTATGAAGGGCTTGGTAAACTTTTTTAGGAGTTATCGCAAGTGGAGCAATAAAGGCTTTGTGGCGGTACTCTTGCTAGCAGTTGCTTTATCAATGGGCTTGGTCTTGTTGTTTGAAAGCTTCCAAGGAATTCCCTTGACCAGTCAAAAAAAGGATACCATTTCTCAAGAAGGGACTAAGCAAAAGTCTCAGGAGCAGGAAGAGGAAAAAACTGCCAGAATTATGGCTCACGGGGATTTGCTCTACCACGATGGACTTTTCTTTTCAGCTAAAAAAGAAGACGGTACCTATGACTTTCATGAGAATTTTGAGTATGTGACACCTTGGCTTAAGCAAGCAGACTTAGCTATTGGTGATTTTGAAGGAACCATCAATAAGGATCATTATTTAGCAGGTTATCCTCTCTTTAATGCTCCTGCTGAAGTTATGGATGCTATTAAGGATGCAGGTTATCATGTTCTAGATTTGGCTCATAATCACATTTTGGATTCGCAAATTGAGGGAGTTATTTCAACGGCTGATATTATTGAGAAAGCTGGAATCACTCCAATCGGAGTTTATACGCATGAACCACGTGATCAGGCTCCGCTGGTCATTAAGGAAGTGAATGGTATTAAGGTTGCACTTTTGGCTTATTCTTATGGATTTAATGGAATTGAGCAGTATATTTCTCAGGCAGACTATAATCGTTATCTTTCAGATTTAAACGAAGATAAGATGAAGGCTGAAATTGAACGGGCGGAAAAGGAAGCAGATATCACCATTATCATGCCTCAGATGGGTGTTGAGTATCGATTGGAACCAACTGAAGAACAAAAGGCTCTTTATCACAAGATGATCGATTGGGGAGCAGATGTTATCTTTGGAGGGCATCCTCACGTTGTTGAACCATCTGAAACGGTTGAAAAAGATGGAGACAAGAAACTCATTATCTATTCAATGGGAAACTTCATTTCCAATCAACGGATTGAATCTATGGGAGATGAAGAAAATGCTAAGTGGACTGAACGTGGTGTTCTCATGGATGTGACCATTAAGAAGAAGGATGGAAAAACAACTATCGGAACAGCTAAAGCACATCCTACTTGGGTCAATCGAACACCAAAGGGGACCTTTTCACCAGAGGGCTATCCTTTATACCATTATCAAACCTATATCTTGGAAGATTTCATAGAGGGTGGCAGTCATCGTGACCAATTAGATGAAACGACTAAGGAACGAATTGATACTGCCTACAAAGAAATGAACGAACATGTGGGATTGAAGTGGGACTAGCTTGAATCCAGAGGAAAGTAAATGACGATTAAAGTAATTGCGACAGATATGGATGGGACCTTGCTGGATGCTAGAGGCCAGCTGGATTTGCCTCGCTTGGAAAAGATTTTAGATCAGTTGGATCAAAGGGGTATTCGTTTTGTCATCGCGACGGGGAATGAAATTCACCGCATGAGGCAATTACTGGGGCACTTGGTTGATCGAGTGGTTCTGGTTGTTGCTAATGGGGCTCGTATTTTTGAAAACAATGAACTGATTCAGGCTCAGATTTGGGATGACGCCATTGTCGACAAGGCTTTGGCTCATTTCAAGGGTCGAGCGTGTCAAGACCAGTTTGTTGTAACGGGGATGAAGGGTGGTTTCGTCAAGGAAGGTACGATTTTTACAGAACTTGAAAGTTTTATGACTCCAGAAATGATTGAAAAATTCTACCAACGGATGCATTTTGTAGATGAATTAACATCCGACCTCTTTGGTGGTGTACTCAAGATGAGTATGGTTGTTGGTGAGGAACGTTTGAGTTCGGTCTTGGCAGAGATTAATGACCTCTTTGATGGCCGTGTCCGGGCTGTATCCAGTGGCTATGGTTGCATTGATATCCTCCAAGCTGGGATTCATAAAGCATGGGGCTTGGAAGAATTACTCAAGCGTTGGGACTTGAACCCCCAAGAAATCATGGCTTTTGGTGACAGTGAAAATGATGTTGAGATGCTTGAAATGGCTGGAATTGCCTATGCGATGGAAAATGCTGATGACAAGGCCAAAGCTGTTGCGACGGCTCTAGCACCAGCCAACAGCCAAGGAGGAGTTTACCAAGTCTTGGAAAACTGGTTAGAAAAAGGAGAATGAAGTGGCAGTACAGTTATTAGAGAATTGGCTCCTAAAGGAACAAGGTAAAATCCAAACCAAGTACCGTCAATTAAATCAGGTTTCTGTTCTAGAGCCAGATATTCTTTTTATAGGGGATTCCATTGTTGAGTATTACCCTCTGCAGGAACTGTTTGGGTCTTCAAAGACGATTGTCAATCGAGGAATTCGTGGCTATCAGACAGGGTTGTTACTAGAGAACCTTGATGCGCATCTATACGGTGGGGCGGTAGATAAAATTGTCCTTCTGATTGGGACAAATGATATCGGGAAGGATGTTCCTTTGAATGAGGCTCTCAATAATCTCGAAGCGATCATTCAATCCATTGCTCGCGATTACCCACTGATAGAGATTAAATTGCTTTCCATTTTGCCAGTCAATGAGGGGGAGGAGTACAAGCAGACGGTTTATATCCGCACGAATGAAAAGATACAGGAGTGGAATCAAGCCTATAAAGAGCTTACTTCTGCCTATATGCAGGTGAAATTTGTGCCAGTATTTGACAATTTGACAGACCAAGCAGGTCAACTCAAAAAAGACTATACTACTGATGGATTGCACCTCAATGTTGCTGGTTATCAGGTTTTATCAAAAGCCTTGAAAAACTATCTTTTTTAGTTGGTTGATTTCCCTTTTGCATTTTTGAGTTAGATAAGGTATAATGGTTTTATTGTCTTTTGGGGTCGTTACGGATTCGACAGGCATTATGAGGCATATTTTGCGACTCGTGTGGCGACGTAAACGCTCAGTTAAATATAACTGCAAAAAATAACACTTCTTACGCTCTAGCTGCCTAAAAACCAGCAGGCGTGACCCGATTTGGATTGCTCGTGTTCAATGACAGGTCTTATTATTAGCGAGATACGATCAAGTCTTGTCTAGCGACTTGATAAGAGATTGATAGACTCGCAGTTTCTAGGCTTGAGTTATGTGTCGAGGGATTGTTAAACTAATACATAACCTATGGTTGTAGACAAATATGTTGGCAGGTGTTTGGACGTGGGTTCGACTCCCACCGGCTCCATTATTCCTTTGCATTCTTTCGTATTCCTTGGTAAAACGTTGCTAAATCAACGTTTTTTATTTTTGTCTTTGGTATTACTTTGCATTCTTTTGTGAAAAAAAGATACAACAAAGGAGTCACAAACAGACCCTAAAGCAGACCCTATTTTTTAAAAAGGGATAGAAAAAGGATACAACATTTGTCGCATCCTAGAAATAATTTTTCTTTTCCACGGAAGACATGGGATTCGAACCCACGCACGCTGTTACACGCCTACCGCGTTTCCAACACGGCCTCTTAAGCCTCTTGAGTAATCTTCCAATACTTACTCAAATAGTCTACCATAAAGGCCCTTATCTTGCAATAAAAATTCTGGAAATAAGAAAAATGATAGAATTTGAAGGAAAGTGATAAAAAATGCTTGACTTTGAAAGAAAGTGTGATAGAATGAATAGTGTAAACGATAACAGGAGGTGATTCGGTGTTAAAAACAGAGCGGAAGCAGCTGATTTTAGAGGAGTTAAATCAACATCATGTAGTTTCTCTAGAAAAATTAGTTAGTTTGCTAGAAACCTCAGAATCAACGGTTCGAAGAGACTTGGATGAGTTGGAAGCAGAAAACAAGCTTCGTCGCGTGCATGGTGGAGCAGAACTCCCCCACTCCTTACAGGAAGAAGAAACCATTCAAGAAAAATCTGTCAAAAACCTTCAAGAGAAGAAGTTGCTGGCTCAGAAAGCAGCCTCTCTCATCAAGGAACAAGATGTCATCTTTATCGATGCTGGAACAACAACTGCTTTTTTGATTCATGAATTGGTCAATAAGAATGTTACAGTCGTGACCAACTCCATTCACCATGCAGCTCAGTTGGTTGAAAAGCAGATTCCGACTGTCATGGTTGGAGGAAGCGTCAAGACGGCGACAGATGCTAGTATCGGGGGTGTTGCTCTTAACCAGATTAACCAATTACACTTTGACCGTGCCTTTATCGGGATGAATGGTGTGGACGATGGCTATTATACGACTCCAGATATGGAGGAGGGAGCTGTGAAGCGAGCCATTTTGGAGAATGCCAAACAGACTTATGTCTTGGTGGATTCATCAAAAATTGGACAAACTTGCTTTGCCAAGGTAGCCCCACTCAAACGAGCAATTGTTATCACAAGTCAGGGGCATGAGCTCTTGCAGACAATAAAAGAAAAAACGGAGGTAATAGAAGTATGATTTATACAGTCACACTCAATCCATCCATTGACTATATCGTGCGCTTGGACCAAGTCCAAGTCGGTAGTGTCAATCGTATGGACAGTGATGATAAGTTTGCTGGTGGGAAAGGAATCAATGTCAGTCGTGTCTTGAAACGCTTGGATATTCCTAATACTGCGACTGGATTTATCGGAGGTTTTACTGGTAAATTTATCACAGATACCCTTGCAGAGGAAGAAATCGAGACACGTTTTGTCCAAGTGGCAGAAGATACTCGTATCAATGTTAAAATCAAAGCGGATCAAGAAACAGAAATCAACGGAACGGGTCCAAACGTGGAACCAGCTCAGTTAGAAGAATTGAAAGCTATTTTGTCTAGTTTGACTGCAGAAGATACAGTCGTGTTTGCTGGTTCAAGTGCTAAAAACCTAGGAAATGTTATCTACAAGGATTTGATTGCCTTGACGCGTCAGACATGTGCTCAAGTGGTCTGTGACTTCGAAGGTCAGACCTTGATTGATAGTTTGGACTACCAGCCACTTTTAGTTAAACCAAACAATCATGAACTTGGAGCTATCTTTGGAGTGAAACTTGAAAGTTTGGACCAAATCGAGAAATATGCTCGAGAATTGCTGACTAAAGGTGCTCAAAACGTCATTATCTCTATGGCTGGTGACGGTGCCCTTCTTGTCACATCTGAGGGAGCTTACTTTGCTAAACCAATTAAGGGAATAGTGAAAAATTCAGTCGGAGCTGGTGACTCTATGGTGGCTGGATTCACAGGTGAATTTGTCAAATCAAAAGACGCAGTAGAAGCCTTCAAGTGGGGAGTGGCTTGCGGAACAGCAACGACCTTCTCAGATGACTTGGCAACAGCAGAATTTATTAAAGAAACATATGAAAAAGTTGAGGTAGAAAAACGATGAAAATTCAAGACCTATTGAGAAAAGATGTCATGTTGCTGGATTTGCAGGCAACTGAAAAAACTGCTGTCATAGAAGAGATGATTAAAAGTTTGGTAGATCACGGTTATGTGACAGATTTTGAAACATTTAAAGAAGGTATTTTGGCGCGTGAAGCTTTGACTTCTACAGGCTTGGGTGAGGGAATTGCTATGCCTCACAGCAAAAACGCTGCTGTCAAAGAAGCTACAGTTCTCTTTGCTAAGTCAAATAAGGGTGTTGATTATGAGAGCTTGGATGGGCAAGCAACTGACCTCTTCTTTATGATTGCAGCTCCAGAAGGTGCCAATGATACTCACTTGGCAGCCTTGGCAGAATTGTCTCAATACTTGATGAAAGACGGTTTTGCTGACAAGCTTCGTCAAGCAACATCAGCTGACCAAGTCATTGAACTTTTTGACCAAGCTTCAGAAAAAACGGAAGAGCCTGTTCAAGCACCTGCTAATGAATCTGGTGACTTTATCGTAGCTGTTACAGCTTGTACGACAGGTATTGCTCACACTTATATGGCCCAAGAAGCCCTTCAAAAAGTGGCTGTTGAAATGGGTGTTGGGATCAAGGTTGAAACCAACGGTGCCAGCGGTGTTGGAAATCAACTAACTGCAGAAGATATCCGCAAGGCTAAAGCTGTTATCATCGCAGCAGACAAGGCCGTTGAAATGGATCGTTTCGATGGCAAACCATTGATCAATCGTCCAGTTGCTGACGGTATCCGTAAAACGGAAGAATTGATCAACTTGGCTCTATCAGGAGATGCTGAAGTTTACCGTGCTGCTAATGGAGCAAAAGCTGCAACCGCAAGCAATGAAAAACAAAGCCTTGGTGGTGCCTTCTACAAACACTTGATGAGTGGTGTATCTCAAATGTTGCCATTCGTTATTGGCGGTGGTATCATGATTGCCCTTGCCTTCTTGATTGATGGAGCTTTGGGTGTTCCAAATGAAAATCTTGGTAATCTTGGTTCTTACCATGAGCTAGCTTCTATGTTCATGAAAATCGGTGGTGCAGCCTTTGGTTTGATGCTTCCAGTCTTTGCAGGTTATGTTGCCTACTCTATCGCTGAAAAACCAGGTTTGGTAGCTGGTTTCGTGGCTGGTGCTATTGCCAAAGAAGGTTTTGCCTTTGGTAAAATCCCTTATGCCGCAGGTGGTGAAGCAACTTCAACTCTTGCAGGTGTCTCATCTGGTTTCCTAGGTGCCCTTGTGGGTGGATTTATCGCAGGTGCTTTGGTGCTTGTTATCAAGAAATACGTTAAAGTTCCTCGTTCACTTGAAGGTGCTAAATCAATCCTTCTCTTGCCACTTCTTGGAACAATCTTGACAGGATTTGTCATGCTGGCTGTTAACATCCCTATGGCAGCAATCAACACTGCTATGAATGATTTCCTTGGCAGTCTTGGAGGCGGTTCAGCTGTCCTTCTCGGTATCGTCCTTGGTGGAATGATGGCTGTTGACATGGGTGGACCAGTTAACAAAGCGGCCTATGTCTTTGGTACAGGTACGCTTGCAGCGACTGTTTCTTCAGGTGGTTCTGTAGCCATGGCAGCAGTTATGGCTGGAGGAATGGTGCCACCGCTTGCAATCTTTGTTGCAACTCTTCTTTTCAAAGATAAATTTACTAAAGAAGAACGTAACTCTGGTTTGACAAATATCATCATGGGCTTGTCATTTATTACTGAGGGAGCGATTCCATTTGGTGCAGCAGACCCAGCTCGTGCAATCCCAAGCTTCATCCTTGGTTCAGCAGTAGCAGGTGGACTCGTTGGTCTTGCCGGAATCAAACTCATGGCGCCTCACGGAGGAATCTTCGTCATCGCCCTTACTTCAAATGCTCTTCTTTACCTTGCCTCTGTCTTGGTAGGAGCAATCGTAAGTGGTGTAGTCTATGGTTACCTGCGCAAACCACAAGCATAAAAATTAGATAGAAAATGAAAAGATTGTACCGTTTGGTGCAGTCTTTTCTCTTTCCGAAAAGCCTGTGAAATATGGTATAATAGAAGAATGGCAAACAAAAATACAAGTAAAACAAGACGGAGACCGTCTAAAGCAGAAGTCGAAAGAAAAGAAGCGATTCAACGAATGTTGATTTCAATAGGAATCGCGATTTTATTGATTTTCGCAGCTCTTAAATTAGGGGCTGCAGGTATAACTCTTTACAATTTAATTCGCTTGCTGGTGGGGAGTCTAGCTTATCTGGCAATATTTACCCTTTTAATCTATCTCTTCTTTTTCAAGTGGATACGAAAACAGGAAGGCCTCCTATCTGGCTTTTTCACTATATTTGCAGGCTTACTCCTGATTTTTGAGGCCTATTTAGTTTGGAAATATGGTTTGGACAAGTCGGTCTTAAAAGGAACTATAGCTCAGGTTGTGACTGATTTGACTGGTTTTCGAACGACCAGTTTTGCTGGTGGAGGCTTGATTGGTGTTGGACTCTATGTGCCAACAGCCTTTCTCTTCTCAAATATCGGTACTTACTTTATTGGTTCTATCTTGATTTTAGCAGGCGCTCTCCTAGTTAGTCCTTGGTCTGTTTACGATATTGCTGAATTTTTCAGTAGAGGCTTTGCTAAATGGCGGGAAGGGCATGAGCGTCGAAAAGAGGAACGCTTTGTCAAACAAGAAGAAAAAGCTCGCCAAAAGGCTGAGGAAGAGGCTAGATTAGAAAAAGAAGCGGCTGAGAAAGCCTTACTAGATTTGCCTCCTGTCGATATGGAAACGGGTGAAATTCTGAATGATGATGTTGTGCTTGACGTTCCTCCTGTTCCAGAAGAAGAGTGGGTGGGACCAGAAATCATCTTGCCTCAAGCTGAACTTGAATTCGCTGAACAGGAAGATGGCTCTGATGATGAAGATGTTCAGGTCGATTTTTCAGCCAAGGAGGCTCTTGAATACAAACTTCCAAGTTTACAACTTTTTGCCCCAGATAAACCAAAGGACCAGTCTAAAGAAAAGAAAATTGTCCGAGAAAATATCAAAATCTTGGAAGAAACCTTTGCTAGCTTTGGTATCAAGGTGACGGTGGAACGGGCTGAAATTGGGCCATCAGTGACCAAGTATGAAGTCAAGCCAGCAGTTGGTGTACGGGTTAACCGCATTTCCAATCTAGCAGACGACCTCGCTCTTGCCTTGGCCGCTAAGGATGTCCGAATCGAAGCACCAATTCCTGGGAAATCCCTAGTCGGAATTGAGGTTCCTAACTCTGAGATTGCGACTGTATCCTTCCGCGAACTATGGGAACAATCTCAAACGAAAGCAGAAAATCTCTTGGAAATTCCTCTAGGGAAGGCGGTTAATGGCACAGCAAGAGCTTTTGACCTTTCTAAAATGCCCCACTTGCTCGTCGCGGGTTCAACAGGTTCAGGGAAGTCAGTAGCAGTTAACGGTATTATCGCTAGCATTCTCATGAAGGCAAGACCAGACCAAGTCAAATTTATGATGGTTGACCCCAAGATGGTTGAGTTATCGGTTTACAATGACATTCCTCATCTCTTGATTCCAGTTGTAACCAATCCACGCAAGGCCAGCAAGGCCCTGCAAAAGGTTGTGGATGAAATGGAAAATCGTTATGAACTTTTTGCTAAGGTGGGAGTTCGTAACATTGCAGGCTTTAATGCCAAGGTAGAAGAGTTTAATGCCCAGTCTGAATATAAGCAGATTCCACTGCCACTCATTGTTGTGATTGTGGATGAGTTGGCTGACCTCATGATGGTGGCCAGCAAGGAAGTAGAAGATGCCATTATCCGACTTGGACAGAAGGCGCGTGCTGCCGGTATCCACATGATTCTTGCAACCCAGCGTCCATCTGTTGATGTCATCTCTGGGTTGATTAAGGCCAATGTTCCGTCACGTGTGGCATTTGCGGTTTCATCTGGTATAGACTCTCGTACGATTTTGGATGAAAATGGAGCAGAAAAACTGCTTGGTCGAGGCGACATGCTCTTTAAACCGATTGATGAAAATCATCCAGTTCGTCTGCAAGGTTCCTTTATCTCCGATGATGATGTTGAACGCATCGTAAACTTTATCAAGGATCAGGCGGATGCAGATTACGATGAGAGTTTTGATCCAGGTGAGGTTTCTGAAAATGACGGTGAATTTTCAGAGGGTGAAGCTGGTGGAGATCCGCTTTTTGAAGAAGCCAAGGCTTTGGTAATCGAAACTCAGAAAGCCAGCGCATCCATGATTCAGCGTCGTTTGTCAGTTGGATTTAACCGTGCGACCCGTCTCATGGAAGAGCTTGAGATGGCAGGTGTCATCGGTCCAGCTGAAGGTACCAAACCAAGAAAAGTATTGCAACAATAAAAAATAGCTTCTTTCCAAGTTTGGAGGGAAGCTATTTTACTGGCTATTGATTACTTTTGTTTTCTGAAGTTGGAGTACTATTGGTCTGTTTTTCATTTTCAGCGACAGGTTTACTTGGAGTAGGAGCAGTGGTAGAAGAATCCTGAGTTGCTGTTTTCTGCTCTTCTTTTTTATCTTCCTTGACGCTGGATTTTGGTGTTTCCTCTTGCTGTGTTTTTTCTTGAGTGGTGTTATTTTCCTTATTGGGACTGGTGTTTTCTTTAGGGGATTCCTTTTGGATTTCTTTGACAATGGTTGTCGTCTGGCTTGTCGTAGGTTCTTTTTTAGTATTTTTGTTATTATCCAAGGCGTTCATAATCGTGATACTTGCGGTAATCAAGCCAAGGATACTCCCAATAGTAGCAACGGTTTTTTGAAAGACCGTGAAGCCTTTTTTGATGTGTTCTGTTTTTGGTTTTGAAGTTCTACGATAATTAGACATACATTCTCTCCTTTAATTAAAATTTATTATACCGCATTTCTTTAAAAAAATCTTAAAAAAAGAGGAATTGCCCTTTCTTGTCGCAGGCTCCGTTTCATGATACAATAGAAGGAGTGATTTTAGAAAGCGTGAGAAAACATGATTTACTTTGATAATTCGGCGACGACCAAGCCCTATCCTGAAGCACTTGAAACCTATATGCAGGTGGCTTCAAAAATTTTAGGAAATCCATCTAGTCTCCATCGTTTGGGAGACCAGGCAACACGAATCTTAGATGCTTCCCGTCAACAGATTGCAGATTTAATCGGTAAGAAAAGTGATGAAATCTTCTTTACATCTGGTGGAACAGAAGGTGATAACTGGGTTATCAAGGGTGTGGCCTTTGAAAAAGCCCAGTTTGGCAAGCACATCATCGTATCAGCCATTGAACATCCAGCAGTCAAAGAGTCAGCCCTTTGGTTGAAATCTCAAGGTTTTGAAGTGGATTTTTCACCAGTAGATGAGAAAGGATTTGTGGATGTTGAGGCCCTAGCAGATTTGATACGACCTGATACAATCCTAATTTCTGTCATGGCAGTGAACAATGAAATCGGCTCTATCCAACCTATTGAGGCTATTTCAGAACTCTTGGCAGACAAGCCAACTATTACTTTCCACGTTGATGCGGTCCAGGCACTTGCTAAGATTCCAACTGAAAAATATTTGACAGAACGAGTGGATTTCGCGACTTTTTCTAGTCACAAGTTCCACGGAGTTCGTGGTGTTGGTCTTGTCTATATCAAGTCTGGTAAGAAAATTACGCCACTGTTGACTGGTGGTGGTCAGGAGCGTGATTACCGTTCGACAACTGAAAATGTAGCAGGGATTGCAGCAACAGCTAAGGCCCTCCGTTTGTCTATGGAAAAGCTAGATATCTTTAGGAGCAAGACTGGGCAGATGAAGGCAGTGATTCGCCAAGCTCTTCTCGACTATCCAGATATATTTGTCTTTTCTGATGAGGAAGATTTTGCCCCTCATATCCTGACTTTTGGAATTAAGGGTGTTCGTGGTGAGGTCATTGTTCACGCCTTTGAAGACTATGATATTTTCATTTCCACAACTTCGGCTTGTTCGTCCAAGGCTGGGAAACCTGCGGGAACCTTGATTGCCATGAGAGTGGACAAGGATAAGGCCCAGTCAGCTGTACGTCTTAGTCTAGACCTTGAAAATGATATGAGTCAGGTCGAGCAGTTTTTGACCAAGCTAAAATTAATTTACAATCAAACTAGAAAAGTAAGATAGGAGCATTCATGCAGTATTCAGAAATTATGATTCGCTACGGAGAGTTGTCAACCAAGGGTAAAAACCGTATGCGTTTCATCAATAAACTTCGTAATAATATTTCGGACGTTTTGTCTATCTATCCTCAAGTAAAAGTAACCGCTGATCGCGACCGTGCCCATGCTTACCTCAATGGTGCGGATTACACAGCAGTTGCAGAATCACTTAAGCAAGTCTTTGGAATTCAGAATTTTTCTCCAGTGTATAAGGTTGAAAAATCTGTAGAAGTTCTGAAGTCTTCTGTTCAAGAGATTATGCAGGACATCTACAAGGAAGGCATGACCTTTAAGATTTCTAGCAAGCGTAGCGACCACAACTTTGAACTTGATAGTCGAGAACTCAATCAAACGCTTGGAGGGGCTGTTTTCGAAGCAATTCCAAATGTGCAAGCTCAGATGAAAAATCCTGACATCAATCTTCAGGTGGAGATTCGTGAAGAGGCGGCTTATCTTTCTTATGAAACCATTCGAGGAGCAGGTGGATTACCTGTGGGAACTTCTGGTAAGGGCATGCTCATGTTGTCAGGAGGGATTGACTCACCTGTAGCTGGCTATCTAGCCCTTAAACGTGGGGTAGATATTGAGGCCGTTCACTTTGCTAGCCCACCTTACACCAGTCCAGGTGCTCTCAAAAAAGCCCAAGATTTGACCCGTAAATTGACCAAGTTTGGTGGAAATATCCAATTTATCGAAGTTCCTTTTACAGAGATTCAAGAGGAAATCAAAGCTAAAGCGCCAGAAGCCTACCTTATGACCTTGACCCGTCGTTTTATGATGCGGATTACCGACCGTATTCGTGAGGTCCGAAATGGTTTAGTTATCATCAATGGGGAAAGTCTTGGTCAAGTAGCTAGCCAGACCTTGGAAAGCATGCAGGCTATTAACGCTGTGACCAACACTCCCATCATTCGTCCTGTGGTTACCATGGACAAGTTGGAAATTATTGACATCGCCCAGGAAATCGATACCTTTGAAATCTCTATCCAACCTTTTGAGGATTGCTGTACTATTTTTGCACCAGACCGTCCTAAAACTAATCCTAAGATTAAGAATGCAGAGCAGTATGAAGCACGCATGGATGTTGAAGCTTTGGTTGAGCGTGCAGTGGCAGGGATTATGATTACTGAGATCACACCGCAGGCTGAAAAAGATGAAGTCGATGACTTGATTGACAATCTGCTCTAATCAGAAAATCCAAAAGAATTTAGAAAATTAAATGAAAAAGTTAGTTTTTAATCCAAAAATGGAAGAAAAACTGACTTTTTTTCTTAAACTGTGATATAATAAGAATAAATTTTGAATATAGAGAGTTTTCTGACAATGAATCAATCCTACTTTTATCTAAAAATGAAAGAACACAAACTCAAGGTTCCTTATACAGGTAAGGAGCGCCGTGTGCGTGTTCTTCTTCCTAAAGATTATGAGAAAGACACGGATCGTTCCTATCCTGTTGTATACTTTCATGACGGGCAAAATGTTTTTTATAGCAAGGAGTCTTTCATTGGTCATTCATGGAAGATTATCCCAGCTATTAAGCGTAATCCTGATATTAGTCGCATGATTGTCGTAGCCATTGACAATGATGGTATGGGGCGGATGAATGAGTATGCAGCATGGAAGTTCCAAGAATCTCCTATCCCAGGGCAGCAGTTTGGCGGTAAGGGTGTGGAGTATGCCGAGTTTGTCATGGAGGTGGTCAAGCCTTTTATCGATGAGACCTACCGTACAAAAGCAGACCGCCAGCATACGGCTATGATTGGTTCCTCGCTAGGTGGCAATATTACCCAGTTTATCGGTTTGGAATACCAAGACCAAATTGGTTGCTTGGGTGTCTTTTCATCTGCCAACTGGCTCCACCAAGAAGCCTTTAACCGCTATATCGAGCGTCAGCAACTATCGCCTGACCAGCGCATCTTCATCTATGTGGGAACGGAAGAAGCGGATGATACAGACAAGACCTTGATGGCTGGTAATATCAAACAAGCCTATATCGACTCTTCGCTTCGCTATTACCATGATTTGATAGCAGGGGGAGTACATCTGGATAATCTTGTGCTGAAAGTTCAATCTGGTGCCATCCATAGTGAAATCCCTTGGTCAGAAAATCTACCCGACTGTCTGAGATTTTTTGCAGAAAACTGGTAAAGTAAGAAAGGAGAAAATATGCATATTGAACATCTTAGCCACTGGAGTGGCAATCTTAACCGTGAAATGTACCTTAACCGTTATGGTCATGCTGGGATTCCAGTTGTGGTCTTTGCTTCATCAGGTGGCAGTCACAATGAATACTATGATTTTGGCATGATTGATGCCTGTGCTTCCTTTATAGAGGAAGGCCGTGTCCAGTTCTTTACCCTATCAAGTGTAGACAGTGAGAGCTGGTTGGCCACTTGGAAAAACGGTCACGACCAAGCAGAGATGCACCGTGCCTACGAACGCTACGTGATTGAGGAGGCCATTCCTTTTATCAAGCATAAGACAGGTTGGTTTGATGGCATGATGACGACAGGTTGCTCAATGGGCGCCTACCATGCACTCAATTTCTTCCTCCAGCATCCAGATGTCTTTACCAAGGTGATTGCTCTCAGTGGTGTTTACGACGCACGTTTCTTTGTCGGCGATTACTACAACGACGATGCTATTTACCAAAACTCGCCAGTAGATTATATCTGGAATCAGAACGACGGCTGGTTTATTGACCGTTATCGTCAGGCAGAGATTGTGCTTTGTACGGGTCTTGGTGCCTGGGAACAAGATGGTTTACCATCCTTCTACAAGCTCAAAGAAGCCTTTGACCAGAAACAAATTCCAGCCTGGTTTGCTGAATGGGGACATGATGTCGCCCACGACTGGGAATGGTGGCGCAAACAAATGCCTTATTTCCTCGGCAATCTCTATTTATAAAAGGAGTGACCTATGAATTACCTTGTTATTTCTCCCTACTATCCACAAAACTTTCAACAGTTTACCATCGAACTAGCCAATAAAGGTATTACCGTCTTGGGAATTGGTCAGGAACCTTACGAGCAATTGGATGAGCCTTTACGAAATAGCCTGACTGAATATTTCCGTGTTGATAATCTTGAGAACATAGATGAAGTCAAACGTGCAGTTGCTTTTCTCTTTTATAAACATGGTCCTATCGACCGCATCGAATCCCACAATGAATATTGGTTAGAGTTGGACGCAGCACTCAGAGAGCAATTCAATGTTTTTGGTGCCAAACCAGAGGATCTCAAAAAGACGAAATATAAGTCTGAAATGAAGAAACTCTTCAAAAAAGCAGGTGTCCCTGTGGTACCTGGAGCTGTTATCAAAACGGAAGCAGATGTGGATCAAGCAGTGAAAGAAATCGGCCTTCCAATGATTGCCAAACCTGATAATGGAGTGGGAGCAGCCGCAACCTTTAAACTTGAGACAGAAGACGATATCAATCACTTCAAGGCCGAATGGGATCATTCAACTGTTTATTTCTTTGAAAAATTTGTCACTTCCAGCGAAATTTGTACCTTTGATGGTCTAGTGGACAAGGATGGAAAGATTGTCTTCTCAACAACCTTTGACTACGCCTATACACCGCTTGATCTCATGATGTACAAGATGGACAATTCTTATTACGTTCTCAAGGATATGGATCCCAAATTACGTAAATATGGTGAGGCTATCGTCAAAGAATTTGGTATGAGAGAACGGTTCTTCCATATTGAGTTCTTCCGTGAGGGGGACGATTACATTGCCATTGAGTACAATAACCGTCCTGCAGGTGGTTTTACCATTGATGTTTATAACTTTGCCCATTCCTTGGACCTCTACCGAGGCTATGCGGCGATTGTCGCAGGAGAAGAGTTCCCGGTGTCAGAGTTTGAACCTCAGTATTGTTTGGCTACTTCTCGCCGTGCAAATGCTCATTATGTCTATTCAGAAGAGGATTTGCTTGACAAATATAGCCAGCAGTTCAAGGTTAAAAAAATCATGCCAGCTGCCTTTGCAGAACTTCAAGGAGATTACCTTTATATGCTGACAACTCCGAGTCGACAAGAAATGGATCAGATGATTAAGGACTTTGGTCAGCGTCAGGCTTAAGAGACTATAGGATTAAGGAAATTCACTCCCTTAATCCTTTTGCTTTTTATAAGAAATAAAACCGCTTTCTTATATATTCTTTTAGAAAACCTGTTGCTAAAAGATATAAAAATTGATAGAATAAGGATTGTCTAAAAAATTTTAAGGAGAATCTATCAAATGGATTTCACATGGGCAATTAAATATGCCACTGAATTTTTGGGAACTGCTATTTTGATCATTCTTGGAAATGGTGCAGTTGCCAACGTTGAACTTAAAGGTACGAAAGGTCACCAAAGTGGCTGGATCGTTATCGCTGTTGGTTATGGTATGGGGGTTATGATCCCAGCCTTGATGTTTGGTAACGTATCTGGAAACCACATCAACCCAGCCTTCACTCTTGGACTTGCAATCAGCGGTCTCTTCCCTTGGGCACAAGTTGCGCCTTATATCATCGCACAAGTTTTGGGTGCTATCTTTGGTCAAGCCTTGGTTGTGGCAACACACCGCCCATATTACTTGAAAACTGAAAATCCAAACAATATCTTGGGTACTTTCTCAACAATTTCAAGTTTGGATAATGGTACAAAAGAATCACACTTTGCATCAACTATTAATGGTTTTGTAAACGAGTTTGTTGGTTCATTTGTTCTTTTCTTCGCAGCCCTTGGTATGACTAAAAACTTCTTTGGTGCTGAATTAGTATCAAAAGCACAAGCGGCTATTAATGCTCAAGTTGCTCAAGCAACTACTCAAGGTCAAACAATTCCTCAAGAGCAAGTAACAGCAGCACTTGACCAAGCTAAAGAGCAAGTAGCACCATTTATGACATCTGGTCTTGGAATTGCTCACTTGGCACTTGGTTTCCTTGTTATGGCCTTGGTAACATCACTTGGTGGACCTACAGGACCTGCCTTGAACCCAGCCCGTGACTTTGGACCACGTCTCCTCCATGCTTTCCTTCCAAAATCAGTTCTTGGTGAGCACAAAGGGGATTCAAAATGGTGGTATTCTTGGGTACCAGTAGTAGCACCTATCGCAGCAGCAATTGCGGCAGTAGCTATCTTCAAATTCCTTTACCTATAAGAAATTGAAACCGAGGAAATCCTCGGTTTTTTAGATGCAATTTTACGAAAAATCGGTAAATTTGAGCATAATATCTTGTAAAAAATTCTAAAATCCTATAAAATAAAAAGTGATGGAGGAATTTATGAATGTAAATCAAATTGTACGGATTATTCCTACTTTAAAAGTTAATAATAGAAAATTAAATGAAACATTTTATATTGAAACCCTTGGTATGAAGGCCTTGTTAGAGGAATCAGCTTTTTTGTCACTAGGTGATCAATCAGGTCTTGAAAAGCTGGTTTTAGAAGAAGCTCCGAGTATGCGTACTCGTAAGGTAGAGGGAAGAAAAAAACTGGCTAGATTGATTGTCAAGGTAGAAAATCCCTTGGAAATTGAAGGACTCTTATCTAAAACGGATTCGATTCATCAATTATATAAAGGTCAAAATGGCTACGCTTTTGAGATTTTTTCACCAGAAAATGATTTGATTTTGATTCATGCAGAAGATGATAGAGCAAGTCTAGTAGAAGTAGGAGAAAAACCTGAATTTCAAACAGGTTTGGAATCAATTTCTTTAAGTAAATTTGAGATTTCTATGGAATTACATCTCCCAACTGATGTCGAAAGTCTCTTGGAACCATTTGAAGTTGGGGCATCACTTGATTTTATCCCAGCTCAGGGGCAGGATTTGACTGTAGACAATACGGTTACTTGGGACTTGTCTATGCTCAAGTTCTTGGTCAATGAACTAGATTTAGCAAGTCTGCGCCAGAAGTTTGAGTCTACCGAATATTTTATTCCTAAGTCTGAAAAATTCTTCCTTGGTAAAGATAGAAATAATGTTGAATTGTGGTTTGAAGAAGTATGAAGTGGACCAAGATTATTAAAAAAATAGAAGAGCAAATCGAGGCAGGGATTTATCCCGGAGCCTCTTTTGCGTATTTTAAGGACCATCAATGGACGGAGATCTATGTAGGCCAGAGTGACCCAGAACATGGCTTGGATACTGAGGCAGGACTAGTTTACGACCTAGCTAGTGTCAGTAAGGTTGTTGGGGTTGGTACTGTTTTCACCTTCTTGTGGGAAAAAGGTCAATTAGATATTGACAGACCAGTAACCGATTTTTTACCTGAAAGTGATTATCCAGATATCACTATTCGTCAACTCTTAACTCACGCTACAGACCTTGATCCTTTTATTCCTAATCGTGATCTTTTAACAGCTTCAGAATTAAAGGAAGCGATGTTTCATCTCAACAGACGAAGTCAGCCAGCCTTTCTTTATTCGGATGTTCATTTTTTGCTGTTGGGCTTTATTTTGGAAAGAATCTTCGATCAAGACTTGGATGTGATTATACAGGAGCAAGTCTGGAAACCTTGGGGAACGACGGAAACCCAGTTTGGGCCTGTTAAACTTGCTGTTCCAACAGTCAGAGGTGCAGAGGCAGGCCTGGTTCATGATCCCAAGGCTCGTCTCCTAGGCAGACATGCAGGTAGTGCTGGTTTATTTTCGACTGTAAAGGATTTACAAATCTTTTTAGAACACTATTTAGAGGATGATTTTGCAAGAGACTTAAGTCAAAATTTTTCTCCTTTGGATGACAAGGAACGTTCTTTAGCATGGAATTTGGAGGGAGAATGGCTAGACCATACGGGTTACACAGGTACCTTTATCATGTGGAATCGTCAGAAGCAAGAAGCGGTCATTTTCCTATCGAATCGTACCTATGAAAAGGATGAACGAGCCCAGTGGATATTAGACCGTAATCAAGTGATGGATTTGATTCGCAAAGAAGAGTAAGGAGAGACATGTCAAATATTTTAAAAGGGACTTTACTAACAGTTGTAGCTGGGATTGCTTGGGGCTTGTCAGGAACGAGTGGCCAATACCTGATGGCACACGGAATTTCGGCTCTGGTCTTGACCAACTTGCGCCTTCTAATCGCTGGTGGGATTCTTATGCTCTTGGCTTATGCTACTGCAAAGGATAAAATGCTGGCCTTTTTAAAGGACAGAAAGAGTTTGCTGTCACTTCTCATTTTTGCTCTGATTGGTCTTTTTCTCAATCAATTTGCCTATCTGTCTGCTATTCAGGAAACCAATGCAGGTACCGCAACAGTGCTTCAGTATGTTTGCCCTGTCGGGATTTTGATTTATAGCTGTATCAAGGATAAGGTGGCACCAACCCTTGCAGAGATTATTTCCATTGTATTAGCTATCGGAGGAACCTTCCTTATTGCAACTCATGGACAACTGGACCAGTTATCCATTACACCTTCTGGCCTATTCTGGGGTCTCTTTTCTGCCTGGACTTATGCTCTGTATATCATTTTGCCCATAGCCTTGATTAAGAAGTGGGGGAGTAGCTTGGTCATTGGTGTGGGAATGGTCATAGCAGGTTTGGTCGCCCTTCCTTTTACAGGGGTTCTACAGACTACTATCCCAACTAGTCTTGATTTTCTTCTTGCTTTTGCGGGTATTATCCTTATTGGGACTGTCTTTGCCTATACAGCTTTCCTAAAAGGAGCCACTCTGATTGGACCAGTCAAGTCAAGCTTGTTGGCTTCAATTGAGCCAATTTCGGCGGTTTTCTTTGCCTTCCTAATTATGAATGAACAATTTTATCCTATTGATTTTCTTGGTATGGCAATGATATTAGTTGCCGTAACCCTGATTTCTTTGAAAGATTTACTCTTAGAAAAATAAAAAGCCTCTTTGTCTGTGACAGAGAGGTTTTATGTAGTATTTTATACTCAATGAAAATCAAAGAGCAAACTAGGAAACTAGCCGTAGGTTGCTCAAAGCACTGCTTTGAGGTTGCAGATAGAGCTGACGCGGTTTGAAGAGATTTTCGAAGAGTATTAATTGTTTTCAAGATAAAATTCAAATCGTTCGCCTACATATTGACTTTTTACGTACTCAAATGCTGTCCCATCTTCTAGGTAGGAAACCTGAGTCAAACCAAGAATCGCATGTCCTTTTTCAACTTCTAAATAGTGGGCAATCTTTTCTTTAGCGAGGCGAGCATAAATAGTCTGCTGTGATTTACCAATACGGTAGCCATGTTTTTGTAGGGTTTGGAAGAAATGACTGGTAATTTCTTCTTTTTTAAAGTCCTTAATGAATTTTTCAGGAATAGAAGCAACCTCATAAACCAGAGGGACTTGGTCAGCATAGCGAACACGTTCCATTCGGATAATATTCTCCGTTGGAGAAATTCCTAGCTTGGCAACTTCCTGCTCATTGGGAATAGTTTTTCTGTAGGAAATAAGCTGACTAGAGGGTACTTTCCCTTGGGACTTAACAATTTCAGTAAAACTGGTTGTCCCTCGCATCTTTTCTTGTACACGTGTACTGGAAACAAAGGTGCCACTTCCTACACGGCGCTCTAAGACGCCTTCTTCGACTAATAGAGATACGGCTTGGCGGAGGGTCATGCGACTGACCTCAAACTGCTCAGCTAAATCTCGTTCACTTGGGAGTCTTTCTCCAATAGCCCAACGGTGCTCGTCAATATCCTTTTTAATCTGATCGTGGATTTTCATATAAGCAGGTAGCATATTTTTCACTTCATTTCTATCTTTTCTCTATTGTACCCCAATAAACTAGAAAAAGTCAAACTTCGCCTTGTTTAGTTGGTAATTCGCCCTTATTTGTGATAGAATATTGAAAAAAGATATTTCTTTTGAGAAAGGAAAAAGATGAGCAACATTTCAACTGATTTGCAAGATGTAGAAAAAATCATCGTATTGGACTATGGTAGCCAGTACAACCAGCTGATTTCACGCCGTATCCGTGAGATTGGTGTGTTTTCAGAACTAAAAAGCCATAAAATTTCAGCTGCTGAAGTTCGTGAAATCAACCCTGTAGGAATTATCCTTTCAGGTGGTCCAAATTCTGTATACGAAGATGGTTCATTCGATATTGACCCAGAAATCTTCGAACTGGGAATTCCTATTTTGGGAATCTGTTACGGTATGCAGTTGTTAACTCATAAACTTGGAGGAAAAGTTGTTCCTGCAGGTGATGCTGGAAATCGCGAATACGGTCAATCAACTCTTACTCACACACCATCAGCTCTTTTTGAATCAACACCTGATGAACAGACTGTTTTGATGAGCCATGGTGATGCGGTTACTGAGATTCCTGCTGACTTTGTTCGTACAGGAACATCAGCTGACTGCCCTTATGCTGCCATTGAAAATCCAGACAAACACATTTACGGTATCCAATTCCACCCAGAAGTTCGCCATTCTGTATACGGAAATGATATCCTTCGTAACTTTGCCCTTAACATCTGTAAAGCTAAAGGCGACTGGTCAATGGATAACTTCATCGACATGCAAATTCAAAAAATTCGTGAAACAGTCGGTGACAAACGTGTTCTTCTCGGTCTATCAGGTGGGGTTGACTCATCAGTTGTTGGTGTTCTTCTTCAAAAAGCAATTGGCGATCAATTGATCTGTATATTTGTGGATCACGGTCTTCTTCGTAAAGGAGAAGCGGATCAAGTTATGGACATGCTCGGTGGTAAGTTTGGTTTGAATATCGTCAAAGCAGACGCAGCTAAGCGTTTCCTTGACAAACTTGCTGGTGTTTCTGACCCTGAACAAAAACGTAAAATCATCGGTAACGAGTTTGTCTATGTCTTTGATGACGAAGCAAGCAAGCTCAAAGATGTGAAATTCCTTGCTCAAGGAACTCTTTATACAGACGTGATTGAGTCTGGTACGGATACAGCTCAAACTATCAAGTCACACCACAACGTGGGTGGTCTTCCAGAAGATATGCAGTTTGAATTGATTGAACCGCTCAATACTCTTTATAAAGATGAGGTTCGTGCTCTTGGTACAGAACTTGGCATGCCAGACCATATCGTATGGCGCCAACCATTCCCAGGACCAGGTCTTGCTATCCGTGTCATGGGTGAAATCACTGAAGAGAAACTTGAAACTGTTCGTGAGTCTGATGCTATCCTTCGTGAGGAAATTGCTAAAGCTGGTCTTGACCGCGATATCTGGCAATACTTCACAGTTAATACAGGTGTTCGTTCAGTTGGGGTTATGGGTGACGGTCGTACGTATGACTACACGATTGCAATCCGTGCCATCACCTCTATCGATGGTATGACTGCTGACTTTGCCAAAATTCCTTGGGATGTTCTTCAAAAAATCTCTGTACGTATCGTAAACGAAGTGGATCATGTTAACCGTATCGTCTACGATATTACAAGTAAACCACCTGCAACAGTTGAGTGGGAATAGTCATTTAAGGACTATCTTATATAGTTTAATTGGCCAGTATCTTTGGATACTGGTTTTTGCTTTATCTGTTTTTTTGACTACTTGTTTCAACTGATAAAAGATTAGAATTGTCAAAACAATCTGTCTAGGCTTGATTTTATGGCTTATTTACTATAAAATGAGAAGGAAAAACGTCAAACTTTTATATTGCAAATAGGAGAAAACATGACAAAAACATTAAAACGTCCTGAGGTTCTATCACCTGCAGGGACTTTAGAGAAGCTAAAGGTAGCTGTTCAGTATGGGGCAGATGCTGTCTTTATCGGTGGTCAGGCCTATGGTCTCCGTAGCCGTGCCGGAAACTTTACCTTTGAACAGATGGAAGAAGGTGTCCAGTTTGCTGCCAAGTATGGAGCTAAGGTCTATGTAGCTGCCAACATGGTTATGCACGAAGGAAATGAAGCTGGTGCTGGTGAGTGGTTCCGTAAGTTACGTGATATCGGAATCGCTGCAGTAATTGTGTCTGATCCTGCCTTAATCATGATTGCAGCGACAGAAGCACCAGGTCTTGAAATCCACCTCTCTACTCAAGCTAGTGCCACTAACTATGAAACTCTTGAGTTCTGGAAAGAACTGGGCTTGACTCGTGTCGTTTTGGCACGTGAGGTTTCAATGGAAGAATTAGCTGAAATCCGCAAACGTACAGATGTTGAGATTGAAGCCTTTGTCCACGGCGCTATGTGTATTTCTTACTCTGGTCGTTGTACTCTATCAAATCATATGAGTATGCGTGATGCCAACCGTGGTGGATGTTCTCAGTCTTGCCGTTGGAAATACGACCTTTACGATATGCCATTCGGGAAAGAACGTAAGAGCCTTAAAGGTGAAATTCCAGAAGAATTTTCGATGTCAGCCGTTGATATGTCTATGATTGACCATATCCCAGATATGATTGAAAATGGTGTTGACAGTCTGAAAATCGAAGGACGTATGAAGTCTATTCACTATGTTTCAACAGTGACTAACTGCTATAAGGCAGCTGTTGATGCTTATCTAGAAAGTCCAGAGAAATTTGAAGCAATTAAGCAAGACTTGATTGATGAAATGTGGAAGGTTGCCCAACGTGAATTGGCAACAGGTTTCTACTACGGTACACCATCTGAAAATGAGCAGTTGTTTGGTGCTCGTCGTAAAATTCCTGAGTACAAGTTTGTCGCTGAAGTGGTTTCTTATGATGATGCGACACAAACAGCAACCATTCGTCAACGGAACGTGATTAATGAAGGAGACCAAGTTGAGTTTTACGGCCCAGGTTTCCGTCATTTTGAAACGTATATCGAAGATTTACATGATGCCAAAGGCAATAAAATCGACCGCGCTCCAAATCCAATGGAACTCTTGACTATCAAGGTTCCACAACCTGTTCAAGCTGGAGACATGGTTCGAGCTCTTAAAGAGGGGCTTATCAATCTTTATAAGGAAGATGGAACCAGCGTCACAGTTCGTGCTTAATAAAGATGTAGGAGACGAAAGCTTTCTAGTTGCTTTCCCTTTAATCCTACTTACTAAAAGAGCATTAGATTAAAGAAAATATATTAATTTCCATCCGAGATTTCATCTCGGATTTTTTCAATATTTTTCAGAAAGGTCTAGATAATGGTCGGATTTATTACAAGTTTTTTACAAAGTTTTCTATATAATAAGCTCAAAAATAGTAAAATTGTAAATAATTTTCATTAAACGCTTTCAATGTTAGTAAAAAGTTGACAAATCCAATTTTTAGGACTAAACTAAGTAAGTAAATTTTAATTAAAAGGAGAATTCGTCATGAATTTAACATTTTTCGGTCTATGTCTTGCCTGTATGGGTGTATCTCTTGGTGAGGGTTTGTTGATGAATGGTTTGTTGAAATCAGTAGCTCGCCAACCAGATATTATCGCTGAGTTTCGTAGCTTGATGTTTTTAGGGGTTGCCTTTATTGAAGGAACTTTCTTCGTAACTCTTGTCTTCTCATTTATTATTAAATAACGAATTATAAATTGGAGAAGGGAGAATGTTAGATGGAAGAAAGTATCAATCCAACCATCAATATTGGTCCTGTTACCTTTGATTTAACTTTGACAGCCTTGACTTTGCTGTCTGTGTTTCTGATTTTTGCATTTATCTATTGGGCAAGTCGTAATATGACCTTGAAACCCAAAGGTAAACAAAATGTATTAGAGTATCTCTATGATTTTGTAATTGGATTTACAGAACCTAACCTTGGTTCCCACTACATGAAAGATTACTCACTCTTTTACTTATGCTTATTTCTTTTTATGGTTATCGCCAATAATCTTGGTTTGATGGCTAAACTTCAAACAACAGATGGAACAAACCTTTGGACATCGCCAACTGCAAATCTTTCATTTGACCTTGTCTTGTCTTTCTGTATTATTGTGATGGCGCATATTGAGGGGATTCGTCGCCGTGGGATTAAACAATACCTCAAAGGTTTTGTAACTCCTGCATTTATGACACCGATGAATCTACTTGAAGAAGTCACGAATTTCCTTTCTCTTGCTTTGCGGATTTTTGGGAATATCTTTGCAGGTGAAGTAATGACAAGCTTGCTTCTTTTGCTTTCACATCAGGCTATTTTTTGGTATCCAATCGCATTTGGGACAAACTTAGTTTGGACTGCATTTTCCGTGTTCATTTCTTGTGTACAGGCCTATGTCTTTACACTATTATCCTCTATGTACCTAGGAAATAAAATTAATGATGAAGAGTAGAAAGGAGTAACTGATGCACGTAACAGTAGGTGAATTAATTGGTAATTTTATTTTAATCGCTGGCTCTTTTATCCTTTTGCTAGTCTTGATTAAAAAATTTGCATGGTCTAATATTACAAGCATTTTCGAAGAAAGAGCTGAAAAAATTGCTTCAGATATTGACAGAGCAGAAGAAGCACGTCAAAAAGCGGAAGTATTGGCTCAAAAACGCGAAGATGAATTGGCTGGTAGCCGTAAAGAAGCTAAGACAATCATTGAGAATGCGAAAGAAACAGCTGAGAAAAGTAAGGCTAGTATTTTAGCAGATGCTAAACTAGAAGCAGGACGCTTAAAAGAAAAAGCAAACCAAGAAATTGCTCAAAACAAAGCTGAAGCTTTACAAAGCGTTAAGGGTGAGGTAGCAGATTTGACAATCAGCTTGGCTGGTAAAATCATCTCACAAAACCTTGACGGTCATGCCCATAAAGAACTCATTGATCAGTATATCGATCAGCTAGGAGAAGCTTAATGGACAAGAAAACAGTAAAGGTAATTGAAAAATACAGCATGCCTTTTGTCCAATTGGTACTTGAAAAAGGAGAAGAAGACCGTATCTTTTCAGACTTGACTCAAATCAAGCAAGTTGCTGAAGAAACAGGTTTACCTTCTTTTTTAAAAAAAGTGGCCGTAGACGAGTCTGACAAGGAAAAAACGATTGCTTTCTTCCAAGACTCAGTGTCACCTTTATTGCAAAACTTGATCCAGGTTCTGGCATACAACCACAGAGCAAATCTTTTTTATGATGTGCTTGTAGATTGTTTGAACCGACTTGAAAAAGAAACAAATCGATTTGAAGTGACAATTACGTCAGCTCATCCTTTAACTGATGAACAAAAGAGTCGCTTGCTCCCTTTGATTGAGAAAAAAATGTCTCTAAAAGTGCGGAGTGTAAAAGAACAAATCGATGAAAGTCTCATTGGTGGTTTTGTCATTTTTGCCAATCACAAGACAATTGATGTGAGTATTAAACAACAACTTAAAGTTGTTAAAGAAAATTTGAAATAGAAAGTGGTGTTCTTTTGGCAATTAACGCACAAGAAATCAGCGCTTTAATTAAGCAACAAATTGAAAATTTCAAACCCAATTTTGATGTGACTGAAACAGGTGTTGTAACCTATATCGGGGATGGTATCGCGCGTGCTCACGGCCTTGAAAATGCCATGAGTGGAGAGCTGTTGATTTTTGAAAATGGCTCTTATGGTATGGCTCAAAACTTGGAGTCAACAGACGTTGGTATTATCATCCTAGGTGACTTTACAGATATCCGTGAAGGCGATACAATCCGCCGTACAGGTAAAATCATGGAAGTTCCAGTAGGTGACAGTCTGATTGGTCGTGTTGTGGACCCACTTGGTCGTCCAGTTGACGGTCTTGGAGAAATCCACACAGATAAGACTCGTCCAGTAGAAGCGCCAGCTCCTGGTGTTATGCAACGTAAGTCTGTATCAGAACCATTGCAAACTGGTTTGAAAGCTATTGACGCCCTTGTACCGATTGGTCGTGGTCAACGTGAGTTGATTATCGGTGACCGTCAGACAGGGAAAACAACTATTGCGATTGATACAATCTTGAACCAAAAAGGTCAAGATATGATCTGTATCTACGTCGCGATTGGACAAAAAGAATCAACAGTTCGTACGCAAGTAGAAACACTCCGTCAGTACGGTGCCTTGGACTACACAATCGTTGTGACAGCCTCCGCTTCACAACCATCTCCATTGCTTTTCCTAGCTCCTTATGCTGGGGTTGCCATGGCGGAAGAATTTATGTACCAAGGTAAGCATGTTTTGATTGTTTATGACGATCTTTCAAAACAAGCCGTAGCTTATCGTGAACTATCTCTCTTGCTTCGTCGTCCTCCAGGTCGTGAAGCCTTCCCAGGGGATGTTTTCTATCTTCACAGTCGTTTGCTTGAGCGCTCAGCTAAAGTTTCTGATGAACTTGGTGGTGGATCAATTACAGCCCTACCATTTATCGAGACACAAGCAGGAGATATCTCTGCCTATATCGCAACTAACGTGATTTCTATCACTGATGGACAAATCTTCCTCGGTGATGGTCTCTTCAATGCGGGTATTCGTCCAGCCATCGATGCGGGTTCATCTGTATCACGTGTAGGTGGTTCTGCACAAATCAAAGCCATGAAGAAGGTTGCTGGTACACTTCGTATCGACCTTGCTTCATACCGTGAGTTGGAAGCCTTCACTAAGTTTGGTTCTGATTTGGACGCAGCAACACAGGCTAAGTTGAACCGTGGACGTCGTACAGTTGAAGTCTTGAAACAACCTGTTCACAAACCATTGCCTGTTGAGAAACAAGTAACCATTCTCTATGCTTTGACACATGGTTTCTTGGATACTGTTCCAGTAGATGATATTGTTCGTTTTGAGGAAGAGTTCCATGCCTTCTTTGATGCTCAACATCCAGAGATTTTGGAAACCATTCGTGAAACAAAAGACTTGCCAGAAGAAGCAGTCTTGGATGCTGCGATTACAGAGTTTCTCAATCAAACCAGCTTCCAATAAGAATAGAGGTGTCAGATGGCAGTATCTCTAAATGATATTAAAACAAAAATCGCCTCAACAAAAAATACGAGTCAAATCACTAATGCCATGCAAATGGTATCAGCTGCTAAGCTAGGTCGCTCTGAAGAAGCTGCTCGCAACTTCCAAGTTTACGCTCAGAAAGTTCGTAAACTTTTGACAGATATCCTTCATGGTAATGGAGCTGGTGGTTCAACCAATCCAATGTTGATTAGTCGTCCAGTTAAGAAGACAGGCTATATCGTCATTACTTCAGACCGCGGTTTGGTTGGAGGGTATAATTCTTCTATTCTGAAAGCCGTTATGGAGTTGAAAGAAGAATACCATCCAGATGGTAAAGGTTTTGAAATGATCTGTATCGGTGGAATGGGAGCGGACTTCTTTAAGGCTCGCGGTATTCAACCACTTTATGAACTACGTGGCTTGGCAGATCAACCAAGTTTTGATGAAGTTCGTAAGATTATTTCAAAAACTGTTGAAATGTATCAAAATGAACTCTTTGATGAGCTTTATGTCTGCTATAACCACCATGTCAACACGCTAACTAGTCAAATGCGTGTGGAACAAATGCTTCCGATTGTTGACTTGGATCCAAAAGAAGCGGATGACAGTTACAGCTTGACCTTTGAATTGGAAACCAGCCGAGAAGAAATTTTGGAGCAGTTGCTACCTCAGTTTGCAGAAAGTATGATTTACGGGGCTATTATCGATGCCAAGACAGCTGAAAATGCTGCTGGTATGACAGCTATGCAAACAGCGACAGATAATGCTAAGAAAGTCATAAATGATTTGACAATTCAGTATAACCGTGCCAGACAGGCGGCGATTACACAAGAAATTACAGAAATCGTAGCAGGAGCTAGTGCCTTAGAATAGGCTCTGCTCCAGCTCGTATGAAAATGAACTTATACTCAATGAAAATCAAAGAGCAAACTAGGAAGCTAGCCGCAGGCTGTACTTGAGTACGGTAAGGCGACGCTGACGTGGTTTGAATTTGATTTTCGAAGAGTATTAGGACCTAGTTAAACTAGGAACCGACAGTATCTTATATAGAATAGGAGAAGGAGATGAGTTCAGGTAAAATTGCTCAGGTTATCGGTCCCGTTGTAGACGTCTTGTTTGCAGCAGGGGAAAAGCTTCCTGAGATTAACAATGCACTTGTCGTCTACAAAAATGACGAAAGAAAAACAAAAATCGTCCTTGAAGTAGCCTTGGAGTTGGGAGATGGTATGGTTCGTACTATCGCCATGGAATCAACAGATGGGTTGACTCGTGGAATGGAAGTATTGGACACAGGTCGTCCAATCTCTGTACCAGTAGGTAAAGAAACTTTGGGACGTGTCTTCAATGTTTTGGGAGATACCATTGACTTGGAGGCTCCTTTTACAGAAGACGCAGAGCGTCAGCCAATTCATAAGAAAGCTCCAACTTTTGATGAATTGTCTACCTCTTCTGAAATCCTTGAAACAGGGATTAAGGTTATCGACCTTCTTGCCCCTTACCTAAAAGGTGGTAAGGTTGGACTTTTCGGTGGTGCCGGAGTTGGTAAAACCGTCTTAATCCAAGAATTGATTCACAACATTGCCCAAGAACACGGTGGGATCTCAGTATTTACTGGTGTTGGGGAACGTACTCGTGAGGGGAACGACCTTTACTGGGAAATGAAAGAATCAGGCGTTATCGAGAAAACAGCCATGGTATTTGGTCAGATGAATGAGCCACCAGGAGCACGTATGCGTGTTGCTCTTACTGGTTTGACAATCGCTGAATACTTCCGTGATGTTGAAGGCCAAGACGTGCTTCTCTTTATCGATAATATCTTCCGTTTCACTCAGGCTGGTTCAGAAGTATCTGCCCTTTTGGGTCGTATGCCATCAGCCGTTGGTTACCAACCAACACTTGCTACGGAAATGGGTCAATTGCAAGAGCGTATCACATCAACTAAGAAAGGTTCTGTAACCTCTATCCAAGCTATCTATGTGCCAGCGGATGACTATACTGACCCAGCGCCAGCAACAGCCTTCGCTCACTTGGATTCTACTACAAACTTGGAACGTAAGTTGGTACAATTAGGTATTTACCCAGCCGTTGACCCACTTGCTTCAAGCTCACGTGCCTTGGCACCTGAAATCGTTGGAGAAGAGCACTATGCAGTTGCTGCCGAAGTAAAACGCGTTCTTCAACGTTACCATGAATTGCAAGATATCATTGCTATCCTTGGTATGGATGAGCTTTCTGATGAAGAAAAGACCTTGGTTGCTCGTGCCCGTCGTATCCAGTTCTTCTTGTCACAAAACTTCAACGTTGCGGAACAATTTACTGGTCAACCAGGCTCTTATGTTCCAGTTGCTGAAACTGTTCGTGGCTTTAAGGAAATCCTTGATGGTAAACATGACCACTTGCCAGAAGATGCCTTCCGTGGCGTAGGTTCTATCGAAGATGTGATTGCCAAAGCTGAAAAAATGGGATTTTAAGAGGTGATCTATGGCTCAGTTAACTGTCCAGATCGTGACACCAGATGGTCTCGTCTATGATCACCATGCCAGCTATGTATCGGTTCGAACTCTGGATGGTGAGATGGGGATCTTGCCACGACATGAAAATATGATTGCGGTTTTAGCAGTTGATGAAGTAAAGGTAAAACGTATTGATGATGAAGCTCACGTGAACTGGATTGCAGTAAACGGAGGCGTTATTGAAATTGCCAATGATATCATTACAATCGTTGCGGATTCTGCAGAACGTGCTCGTGATATCGATGTTAGTCGTGCAGAACGTGCCAAGCTTCGAGCAGAACGTGAAATCGAAGAAGCCCATGAAAAAAACTTGATTGATCAAGAACGTCGTGCTAAGATTGCTTTGCAACGTGCTATTAATCGTATCAATGTCGGAAAAAGACTATAAGAAAAAAATGAACTTGAAAATTCCAAGTTCATTTTTTATATTTTCTTAAGGTGCAAAACTGATGCAGACTGCTTCTGGAACATGGAAGTCGTTGGAAAGTTCTGCTAGACGACCAGTTTCAGGATTGCGTTTAAAGACGGTTGCATTGTCAGAGTCTTGATGAACAGCAATAAGGAATTCTTGATCTGGTGTCAAATCAAAATCACGTGGAGTCTGACCATGTGTTGGAACGATTTCTAATAACTCTAAGCTACCGTCCGCAAGGATTGTATATACTGCGATAGAATCATGACCACGGTTAGAAGCGTAGAGGTATTTACCATCTTTTGAGAGACGAATAGCAGCAGTTCCATTAAATCCTTCATAACCGTCTGGTAGAGTTGAAATGACCTGCATGCGTTCAAATTCACCAACACCATCGTAAATTAAAACCTCGATAGTGCTATTGAGTTCACAAATCAGATAAGCGATTTTATAGTGGTTATGGAAAACGATATGACGAGAACCAGCTCCAGGAATACTACTGTAGGTATAGAGCTTAGATAATTTTCCTTCTTGATCAAGGTCATAAGTGATGACTTGGTCAGTACCCAAATCACAGGTTACTAGATAGTGGTCAGGTGTTAAATCTGTAAAGTGAACGTGGGGAGATGCTTGGTTTTCATGTGGACCTTGGCCGCTGTGTTGATCTACATCACTAAGTAGAAGACTACCATCTTCCTGACGTTTATAAACGAGTACCTGTCCTTTATGGTAGTTGGCTGCATAGACCAAATCACGCTTTTCATCAACAGCAACATAACAGTGGGGAGCTCCTTCTTCAACGACATGATTTAATAAAGTCCCATCAGTTTGATAGGCTGCAATTCCCCCCTTATTGTCTTGACTACCAACGGTGTATAGATGTTGGTGTTGGTCAAATGCCAGGTAGGTTGGACTTGGCTCAGCTGCAAAAAGTTCTAGATTCGAAAGCTGACCAGTTTCTGTATCAAAGTCTGCCTTGTAAATCCCTTGGGAAGTACGACGTGTATAAGTTCCAAAATAAACAGTTTCTTTCATAACTTTACCTCTATATAAAGATAAGACTATTATATCACAAAAACAAGTCAATTAAAGACATCCAATTAGATGTAAGCACTTTAAAAAAATAATTGATTGGTTTTTTGAAAAATATAATAATATTGAGATTATTTTCCTTACTTTTCTTTTTAAAAGTGCTATAATAAATCTATCAAATTATCAAAGGAGTTTGACTATGAAAAAACGAGTTTTTTTAGCGACTGGAATTGCCGTTTTGTCTACTGCTGTTCTAGCAGCGTGTTCATCTGGTAATGATAATAAAGATGCTACTAGACCAGTGAATTATGCTTATGTGTTTACATCAGATCCTGTTACTTTAGATTATACAGTTTCTGGTAATGTCAGCACTAAACAGATTACAGGTAATGTTATTGATGGATTACTAGAAAATGACCAATATGGGAATCTGATCCCATCAGTTGCAGAAGATTGGACTGTTTCTAAAGATGGCTTGACCTATACCTATAAAATCCGTCAGGGTGTCAAGTGGTATACCAATGAGGGAGAGGAGTATGGTGAAGTTAAGGCTCAGGACTTTGTAGCAGGTCTGAAGCATGCAGCTGATAAGAAATCACAGGCATTATATTTGGTACAGGATTCTATCAAAGGATTGGATGACTATGTAAATGGGAAAACAACAGATTTTTCTACTGTTGGTGTAAAAGCAACGGATGATTATACTCTTGTTTATACCTTGAATCATCCAGAATCTTTCTGGAATTCGAAGACAACAATGGGAGTTCTTGCTCCTATTAGCGAAGACTTTTTAGCTTCTAAAGGAGATGATTTTGGTAAGGCCACTGACGTTACGAGCATTCTCTACAACGGTCCTTATCTCCTCAAGGGTCTTACATCTAAGTCTTCTATCGAAATGACTAAAAACCAAAATTATTGGGATAAGCAGAATGTCTTTATTGATGATATCAAGTTATCATTCTTTGATGGTCAAGATGCAGACTCTCTAGGACGCGGTTTTGATGAGGGACATTATCCAGCTGCTCCACTCTTTAAAAACTCTGCCAACTATGAACGTCTAAAAGAAAAATACAAGGATAATATTGTATATAGTCAACAAAGAGGTGGCGTATTCTATATGTCTACTAATATTGATCGTGTGTCATACAATCATACTGCTAAAACAAGTGATGCAGAAAAAACCTCTACTAAGAAAGCACTTTTAAACAAAGACTTCCGTCAAGCCTTGGCATTTGCTGCAGATCGTAAAGCAGCTGTTTCTCAGGTGTTTGGAGATGAAGTAGCGCCTCGTAAGTTGCGTACAAGTTTCACGCCTCCAACATTTGTACAAGTAGGAGATCAAACATTTGGTCAAGTAACTAAGACAGAATTGGATAAATTGGATAATGTTTGGCAAGATGTCAGTCTTGATGATGCGCAAGATTCACTTCATAACGTAGACAAGGCTAAAGCTAAGTTTGAATCTGCTAAGAAAACTCTTCAAGCTGATGGAGTACAGTTTCCGATTCATTTAGATCTTCCAGTTTCATCTACTCAAACAGATTTTATTCATCAAGCTCAGTCTTATAAACAATCAATTGAAGAAGCATTGGGTTCTGAAAATGTGGCTGTGGACATTCAACAGGTTTCTGATGATGAATTGGGAAGCATGACTGTTCTAGCGACATCAAATAATAATGTTGATTGGGACATTAATGTTAATAGTGGTTGGAGTCCGGATTATGCAGATCCGTCAACTTATCTAGATGTATTTGATCCAACATCTGGACCAAATCTTCTTGGTTCCTTAGGTGTAACACCAGGTAAAGACAATCCAGCCCTTAAAACAGTTGGATTGGATAAATACAAAGAATTGATTGATGACGCAAACAGTGAGAAAACAGATCTGCAAAAACGTTATTCTAAATATGCTAAGGCTCAAGCTTGGTTAACAGATAGTGCTCTAGTTATTCCTGTACACTCAGACGGTGCCCAAATGCTTGTAACGAAGAAAGTATTAGGCAGTGGTGCTGATGGTTGGGTTGGTGACAAAACAGGCGATAACAGTTATAAATATCTTAAACTCCAAGACAAGATTGTCACTACTAAAGAAATGGATGAGTTCCGCAAGAAATTTGCTGATGAAAAAGGCAAATCCAATGCTGATTATCAGAAGAACTTAGACCGTCATATTCAAGACTAATCGAATCTCCTCTTTTGAGGGGATTTTTTATGTCGCTGTCTTCATGTAAGCACTTTAAAAAAGAGTTATTTTGATTCAAAAATGGTATAATGAGAGAACAATAGAAAGGAAGTATTTATGGAGCACAAAGAGAAACATTTTAACCTATCTTGGTTTTTCAAGTGGTTTTTGGATAACAAGGCCATTACGGTATTTTTGGTAACCTTATTATTGGGACTCAATCTTTTTATTTTAAGCAAGATTAGTTTTTTATTTTCACCTGTTTTAGACTTTTTGGCAGTTGTGATGTTGCCGGTTATTCTATCCGGCCTGCTATATTATTTATTGAATCCCATTGTTGATTGGATGGAGAAGCATAAGATTAATCGCGTTATAGCCATCAGTATTGTTTTTGTGATTATCGCTCTCTTTATCATTTGGGGCTTGGCAGTAGCCATTCCAAATCTGCAACGTCAGGTTTTAACATTTGCAAGAAATGTACCAATCTATCTCGAAGATGCAGATAGGGTTATTGATGATTTGGTCACCAAGCGTTTGCCAGATGATTTCAGACCCCAGTTAGAGCAAGTTTTGACAAACTTCTCTAGTCAGGCTACAGTTTGGGCGAGCAAGGTTTCTTCTCAGGCAGTCAACTGGGTGAGCGCCTTTATTAGCGGGGCATCTCAAGTGATTGTTGCCTTGATTATCGTTCCTTTCATGCTCTTTTATCTCTTGCGTGATGGGAAAGGTTTGCGCAACTATTTGACCCAATTCATGCCAACAAAATTGAAAGAACCTGTTGGACAAGTTTTATCCGATGTGAATCAACAGTTGTCCAACTATGTTCGAGGGCAAGTGACAGTGGCTATTATTGTAGCAGTAATGTTTATTATCTTTTTCAAGATTATCGGTCTACGCTATGCGGTTACGCTGGGTGTTACTGCTGGTATTTTAAATCTGGTTCCTTATCTAGGTAGCTTCCTAGCCATGCTTCCTGCCCTAGTATTGGGCTTGATTGCAGGGCCAGTCATGCTGTTAAAAGTGGTGATTGTCTTTATCGTGGAACAAACTATTGAAGGCCGTTTTGTCTCTCCATTGATTTTGGGAAGTCAATTAAATATCCATCCCATTAATGTTCTCTTTGTCTTGTTAACTTCAGGATCCATGTTTGGTATTTGGGGAGTCTTACTCGGTATTCCAGTTTATGCCTCTGCTAAAGTTGTCATTTCAGCAATTTTTGAATGGTATAAGGTAGTCAGTGGCCTATATGAACTAGAAGGAGAGGAGGTCAATAGTGAACAATAGTCAACAGATGTTGCAGGCTTTGGAGGAACAAGATTTAACTAAGGCTGAGCATTATTTCGTCAAAGCTTTAGAAAGTGATCCAAGTGACCTTCTTTATGAATTAGCGACTTATCTAGAAGGGATTGGTTTTTATCCTCAGGCCAAGGAAATTTACCTGAAAATTGTAGAGGATTTTTCAGAAGTTAATCTAAATCTAGCAGCAATTGCTAGCGAGGATGGTCAAATCGAAGAAGCCTTTGCCTATTTAGATGAAATCCAACCCGACAGTGACTGGTATATTTCGGCTTTGGTCCTTAAGGCAGACCTTTACCAGCTGGAAGGTTTGACAGATGTGGCGCGTGAGAAATTGTTAGAAGCATTGACTTATTCAGAGGATCCTCTCTTGATATTGGGATTAGCAGAGTTGGATAGTGAGTTGGAAAATTATCAAGAGGCTATTCAAGGCTATGCCCAGTTAGATAATCGTACTATTTATGAGCAAACAGGCATTTCTACCTATCAACGAATTGGTTTTGCCTATGCCCAGTTGGGGAAATTTGAAACGGCTACTGAGTTTTTAGAAAAAGCCCTGGAGTTAGAATACGATGACCTAACAGCTTTTGAGTTAGCCAGTCTTTACTTTGATCAAGAAGAATACCAAAAAGCTGTCCTCTACTTTAAGCAGATCGATACTATCTCACCTGACTTTGAGGGATATGAGTATGGTTACAGTCAGGCCTTACATAAGGAGCATCAAGTTCAAGAAGCCCTGCGTATCGCTAAGCAAGGATTAGAGAAAAATCCTTTTGAAACTCGCCTATTACTAGCTGCTTCACAATTCTCTTATGAATTACATGATGCAAGTGGGGCAGAAAATTATCTTCTTACTGCAAAAGAAGACGCTGAGGATACAGAAGAAATTTTACTCCGTCTAGCTACTATTTATCTGGAGCAGGAGCGTTATGAGGATATTTTAGACTTACAAAGCGAGGAACCAGAAAATCTTTTGACCAAGTGGATGATTGCTCGTTCCTATCAAGAATTGGATGATTTGGATACTGCTTATGAGCATTACCAAGAATTAGCAGGAGATTTGAAGGACAATCCAGAATTTTTGGAACACTATATCTATCTCTTGCGTGAATTGGGCTACTTTGAAGAAGCAAAAGTCAAGGCTCAAGCTTACTTAAAACTGGTTCCAGATGATGTTCAAATGCAAGAACTATATGAGAGATTGTAAGAATCTATTCGTTACAGAAAACTGCAAGTTATTACTAGAGGATAACTGCGGTTTTTTATTTTAAAAAGCAGTATTTTAAACAAATGTATTCTCTTGAAAAAAGTTATAACTAGGACTATAATATAAAATTATGAGTGATAGAGGAGGGAAATAATGCTTGATACGATAGCTCTACCGATTGAAGTCCGACACATCATTCTCATTTTATTGTCTTGCTTTTCTGGTTTTATCATTGGCTATGAAAGAAAGTCTAAGCACAAGCAGGCTGGGAGAAAGACTCATATTTTGGTTGCCTTAACTGCAACTTTAATGATGATTTTATCAAAAGAAGCTTTCTTAGATACGCCTAATTATGATACTTCTAGGGTTGCGGCCCAAATTGTCAGTGGAATTAGTTTCATTGGTGGTGGTATTATTTTCATGAGGGACAAAAAAATTAGCGGTATCACCACAGCAGCTGGTATTTGGGCAACTGCAGGAATTGGGATGGCAATTGGGGCAGGATTTGCCTTTCTAGGCTTATTTTGTAGTCTAATTGTCGTCTCTGTCCAGAAAAGTAGCTCTAAATTTTTGAAAAGCGATACCCATTACCATATCAGAATGACTGGATTTGTGACCAATAAACCTTCAATTGATACCTTGAATATTCTCATTGAACAGAAGGGATTTTATAATCTAAATATTGATATGGAAAGGAATGAAAGTGGCTATAATCTCACAATTAGAGCTGATCACGATAAGTCCATTTCTTACAAAAATATGGCTGAGGTTTTATGGCAATGCGACGAGAATTTTTATATAAATCAGGTTAAGATAGTTTCATTAGAAGGATAGGGTTTTGTTTTCATAGCAAAACTCTTTTTATTTATAGAATTTTTTTACAAAAATAGTTGGCTATTTTGTTTATTTATGCTATAATGGGAACAATTATTTTTAGGAGGTGCAGTATGTCTTATTTGTTTGAGATATTACCGAGTTTATTGAGCGGTGCAAGCATGACGTTACAGGTTTTTGCACTGGTCTTGATTTTTTCTATTCCCTTGGGCGTTTTGATTGCCTTTGCCTTGCAAGTCCATTGGAAGCTCCTCCATCATCTGATTAACATTTATATCTGGATTATGCGTGGGACCCCCTTGCTTTTGCAATTGATTTTTATCTATTATGTGCTCCCAAGTATTGGGATTCGTTTGGATCGTCTTCCTGCGGCTATCATTGCCTTTGTTTTGAATTATGCGGCTTACTTCGCTGAAATCTTTCGTGGGGGAATTGATACCATTCCTAAAGGTCAATATGAGGCTGCTAAGGTCTTGAAGTTTAGTCCCTTTGCCACAGTGCGCTATATTATCTTACCCCAAGTGACCAAGATTGTTCTTCCTAGTGTCTTTAATGAGGTTATGAGTTTGGTCAAGGATACTTCTCTGGTCTATGCTCTAGGAATTTCAGACCTTATCTTGGCGAGTCGAACAGCTGCTAACCGTGATGCTAGTCTGGTTCCTATGTTCTTGGCAGGAGCCATTTACTTGATTTTGATTGGGATTGTGACAATCATTTCCAAAAAAGTTGAGAAGAAGTACAGTTACTATAGATAGGAGGCTGCCATGTTAGAATTACGAAATATCAATAAAGTCTTTGGTGAAAAGCAAATTTTGTCCAATTTCAGTCTAAAAATTCCTGAAAAGCAAATTCTGGCTATCGTTGGGCCTTCTGGTGGAGGTAAGACAACTCTCTTACGTATGCTTGCAGGTCTTGAAACCATTGATTCAGGGCAAATATTTTATAATGGAGAACCTTTAGAGTTGGATGAACTGGAGAAGCGCAATCTACTGGGATTTGTATTCCAAGATTTTCAACTTTTCCCTCATTTATCAGTTTTAGACAATTTGACCTTATCTCCTGTGAAAACAATGGGGATGAAGCAGGATGAGGCTGAGCAGAAGGCGCGTGGACTTTTGGAACAGTTAGGACTGGCAGGACATGCAGATGCTTATCCCTTCTCACTATCAGGTGGGCAAAAGCAGCGAGTGGCCTTGGCGCGTGCTATGATGATTGACCCAGAAATCATTGGCTACGATGAACCAACTTCTGCCCTGGATCCGGAATTACGCTTGGAAGTGGAAAAACTAATCTTGCAAAATAGGGAACTTGGCATGACACAGATTGTGGTTACCCACGATTTACAATTCGCTGAAAATATCGCAGATCAGATTCTCAAGGTTGAACCCAAGTAGGAGGTGCCAATGACTAATAAGAAAATTGCTTTAGTATTGCTTTCGCTCCTGACTCTCTTTTTAACAGCTTGTACTCAGAAGGCTAGTGATCCCAAGCAAGATAACTGGGATAAGTATCAAGAGCAGGGAACCATTACTATTGGTTTTGATAATACCTTTGTACCCATGGGTTTTGAAGAAAAGAATGGCCAATATACAGGCTTTGATATTGATTTGGCGCAAGCAGTCTCTGAAAAATTAGGTGTCAAGGTGCAATTTCAACCAATTGACTGGGATATGAAGGAAACGGAACTGCAAAATGGAACCATAGATGCCATCTGGAATGGCTATTCTGCCACTGATGAACGCCGAGAGAAGGTTGCCTTTAGCATTCCTTATATGGAAAATCAGCAAGTTCTGGTTGCGAAGAAAAGCCAGCAGATTCATTCGGTAGAGGATATGAAGGATAAGACCTTGGGAGCCCAAGCCGGTTCCTCTGGTTATTTGGATTTTGAAGCCCAGCCAGGTTTACTGAAAAATCGTGTCAAAGATCAGAAGGCCAATCAGTACCAGAGTTTCAATGAAGCCTTGATTGATTTGAAAAATGACCGGATTGATGCTTTGTTGATTGACCGGGTTTATGCTAATTATTACCTCCAGTCTGAAGGAATATTAAATGATTACAATATCTTTTCAGCAGGATTTGAAAGTGAATCTTTTGCGGTCGGAGTTAGACCTGCTGACAAAAGATTACTACAAGCTTTAAACCAAGCCTTTATCGCACTACACCAAGAAGGAAAGTTCCAAGAGATTAGCCAAAAGTGGTTTGGAGAAGATGTAGTAACCAAAGAAGTGAAAAGTAGAGATTGAGTTTTCCTCAGTCTCTTTTTGCATCGAAAAATCCCCTGGCAAGTACCAGAGGATAAGGGGTTATTTCATTGTTGGGAAGAGCAATACATCACGGATAGTTGTTGTATCAGTGAGGAGCATGCAGAGACGGTCGATACCGATTCCCAAACCACCTGTTGGAGGCATACCATATTCAAGAGCCTCAATGTAGTCGTAGTCGATGCCTGTCGCTTCATCGTCACCAAGTTCTTTGGCTTTAGCTTGGGCTTCAAAACGGCTAAGTTGGTCGATTGGGTCGTTCAACTCAGTAAAGGCATTACCGTACTCCTTAGTCATGATGAAGAGCTCGAAACGGTCAGTAAAGCGTTGGTCTTCAGGATTCTTCTTAGCTAGTGGAGATACAGCTACTGGGTGGCCATAGACAAAGGTTGGTTGGATCAAGGTTTCTTCAACAAACTCTTCAAAGAAAGCATTGATAATGTGGCCAACTTCAGTGTAGTGTTTCTCAACTGGCACTTTCTTCTCAGCAGCGATAGCTTTAGCTTCTTCCAAAGTCATATCTTGCCAGAAATCTACACCAGTAATTTCTTTGATAGCATCCACCATGTGAACACGTTTAAATGGTTCGTTAATCTTGATTTCAGTACCTTGGTAGTTAACCGGACCATCGCCCTTAACTGATTTAGCAGCGTGTTGGATAATGCCTTCAGTCAAGTCCATGATATCTTGGAAGTCAGCATAAGCTTGGTAAACTTCGATAGAAGTAAACTCAGGGTTATGGGTAGCATCCATTCCTTCGTTACGGAAGATACGTCCAATTTCATAGACACGTTCCATACCACCAACGATAAGGCGTTTTAAGTGAAGCTCAGTCGCGATACGAAGCACCATATCAATGTTTTGGGCATTGTGGTGAGTGATAAATGGACGGGCAGCAGCTCCACCAGCTTCGTTGTGAAGAACAGGTGTTTCCACTTCAAGGAATCCTTTTTGGTCAAGGTAACGACGGATTTCAGAGATGATTTTTGAACGAGTGACAAAACGCTCAAAGCTTTCACGGTTAGAAATCAAGTCAAGGTAACGTTTACGGTAAATCGTTTCAACGTCTGTCAAACCATGGAATTTCTCTGGAAGTGGACGAAGGGCCTTAGACAAGTGTGTAATGTGAGTCGCCTTGATAGAGAGTTCTCCCATATCTGTACGCATCACTTCACCTTCGACACCAAGGAAGTCACCAAGGTCTGCTTTTTTGAAGATTTCGTAGTTTTCTTCACCGACAGCATCTTTACGAACGTAGATTTGGATTTGACCTTCGCGGTCTTGAAGGTGGGCAAATCCAACTTTACCTTTACCACGTTTAGTTACCAAGCGTCCTGCGATAGTAGCTGTTTCGTTTTTATCGTGTAATTGTTCTTTATCGAGGTCAGCATATTTATCTTTTAATTCTTGTGAATTTGCAGTACGTTCAAAGCGTTTTCCGAAAGGATCAATTCCTTGTTCACGGAGCGCAGCCATTTTTTCACGGCGAACGATCTGCTGGTCATTTAGTTCTTCCATATGTTCTGTTGACATGGGATCCTCCTAGTTTTACTCAAAATTGAATACGATGAGTCATTTTTTGCGATACTCCCATTTTATCATAAATAACCAAGAAATTCACGGATAATCTTTCAAAACTAAAAAGAACTTAACGCTAAAATCAAGTTCTTTGTTGATAAGAGGTATCATTCCAAGTATCAAGAGTGAATCTTTCAAAATCATGGGTTTCTAAAATTGTCAGGCTGGCATTTGCTAGACCGCCATCTTTACGAAGAAGAGGCTCTTTATAACCTAGAAGAGTACGAAGACTGGCAGTAAGATTGGCGCCGTGGCCGACAATTAGAATATGCTCAGCCTGACTATCTTTGAGTGATTTGATAAATTGGATAGTCCGTTGTGTTGTGCTATAGAGGGATTCAGCTCCGAACATTTTAGTATCAAACTTGGCAAGATTTGAACGAAAAGCCTGGATTTGTTGGGGATAAATAGCTTCCAAGGTTGCGATTTTCAAACCTTCTAATTTTCCCAGCTGCCACTCACGGAGATTCGGAACACATTCTAAAGGGCAGGGCGTCTGGAGTTGACTTTGGATAATTTCAGCAGATTTGACTGCTCGAGGTAAATCACTTGCATAAATCTGATCAAAAGGAATTTCCTTGAGATACTGACCAAGTTTTTTAAGGGTTTCAATGGATTCAGGAAGAAGGGGAGAATCGCCACTAGCACCTTGAAAGCGTCCTTCCTGATTCCAGACGGTACGACCGTGGCGGACAAAGTAGAGTTTCATTACTTGCTGTCCTCCAAGATATCTGCAAAGTCAGCCTTTACAAAACTAGCTAAGTCTTGTGGAACGACGATAATGCTGTGACCAACTTCCCCAGCAGAGACAATCATTTGATCTAAGTCTAGAGCAATCTTATCGATAAAAATGGGGTAATTGTGTTTCTGACGAATACCAACAGGATTATTGGCTCCGTGAATGTATCCTGTTGTTTTTTCTAAGTCCTTTTGTGGAATCATGCTCACTTTTTTATTGCCAGAAATTTTAGCTAATTTCTTTTCAGACAAGTGTTGAGTGATAGGCACAATTCCAATAATCGGTCCTGTCTTGTCTCCCAAAAGGGCCAAGGTTTTGAAAATCTGATCTCGTTCATAACCTTGCGGAAGTTCTCCTTCCAGGGCATTGATTTGAATCCCTTGATGTTGGATACCTGCTTTAGACAGGATTTGTTCCACCAATGTTTTTTTGATTTTAACTTTTTTTGCCATTATTTATACTTATCCTCCAATTGGCTCATCCAAATACCAAGCCAGATTCCCAAGGCAAAGAAGAAGGCGATGATGACATAACCAACAAGAGAAAGGCCTGTGTATTGGATGCTTTCAGCGTTTCCTGCATTTGGAATCAAGATCAAAAGAGTACTTGATAAGACGATTCCGATGATGAAATGATAGACCCGTGAGTGGTAGTTATTTAAGGCATAATCCATCAATTTTGAAAAAATAATGAGAGTTGCGCCTGCACCAATTCCAATCGGGAAGAAAGTTCCCAAGAGGTCAAAGGTTTTAAAACCAGTCAACATAGGAGCATAGAGGCCCAAAATCAAAAGTAGGTTTGATGGGCTGAGGCCAGGAACCAGTACACCAAGAGCCAATAGCGCACCTGCTAGGACGAAATTAAGAAAGCTTGCACTTAAGGTTCCAACGATGAAATTTAAGGCATAGAGACCTAGTCCAGAAATGATAAAGGTTGCCCAGAACCAAGCTAAATCAATCTTATCTCGATCAGATTCTCGAGTTGATTCTTTGAGGAGGCTAGGAACAGTACCAATGATGGCACCCGCAAAGCTCCATAAGACAAAGACCTGATAATTTTCAAGCAGGTATTCAATCGGGTAAGAAAATAAGCCGATTCCCAGAAGCATACCGATGGCAACTGGAATAAAGTACAAAACATTTTCTTTAAAGTCTTTAAAGGGATGGGCCAGAAAGCCAATCATCCGTTCATAAATTCCTAAAATTGCTGCTAGAACCCCTCCGGAAATTCCCGGTAGGATAAATCCAAGAGCAATCACAATCCCTTTAATAAGGCGTGCTAACCATGAGAGCATATGTTTCCTCCAACTATTTCTATTTCAAAAAATCCTTATTATATTGTATCACAATCAAACACAAAAAGAAAAAGCAAATGCTAAACAAATGCTTTTAAGGTTTTAAAAAGAGTTTTCTAAAGGTTTCTTCTTTGTTTTTTAAGGAAGAGATGACGTTGATATCCAAATCGTGGTCAAAGCCAGCAATTTTCCCTTTAGATGTGTATTGGTGAATATCATAATCTAAGTCCGTATTAGGTTTGCTTTCGAAAAATCCAGTATTTGAACCATAGGAAGGAATCCAAACAGAATTAAACTTGTCTGTATCAATACTGTGTTCTTCCATGAAGTAGACCCCAACGTAGATGCCGATATTTTTTGCACCTAGTGATTCTAGTTTTGCACGAAAGGCTTCAACACCTTCGTTCATATTGGACATGGTTTTATCTTCCACGTCAAGCCAATAGTAGCTAGGGCTGTATGGGGAAGAGGCGTTATAAAAAACTTCAGCGGCCTTTTCCATTTCTTGGACACTTTTTCCAGCTAAATAAGCATAGACACCAACTGGGACATTTCGTTTTTGAAACTCCGTGATATGGGTTTTAAAGGCCTTATCTACCCCATTAACAAAGGCAGCATCGTTTTCTTTTAAAGACTGAGCGCCACTATGTACACGAACGATAGCTCCAGAAATGTTTTGGGACAGAGTATCATAATTTATTTCCTCAGGACGCTGCCAACCAGAAACATCAATCACCGGTTTATCTATATTATGTAGCGCTTGCGATTCTACTTGCGCGATATTTGACTTTGTTTTTACAGGATGGTCCTCAAAACGAGGGCGATTCAGGATTAAAATGAAAATCATAATCCCAAAAAAACCAAACAAAATAAGCGGATTTATTTTCTTTCTCATATCCCATAATTCTACCTTAAAAATGAAAAAAAATCAAAAAAAATACTCAAAAAATGGGTTAAGGAAAGGACTTTAGAGCATTTTTTCATTCAAGGGCGCGGAATGATTTGAAATATGGTATAATAAAAGGGAATTTCTAGAGAAAAGAGAAGATTATGTCAAATTATGCCATTATTTTAGCAGCGGGTAAAGGGACTCGCATGAAATCTGATTTGCCAAAAGTGTTGCACAAGGTTGCGGGTATTTCTATGTTGGAACATGTTTTCCGTAGTGTGGGAGCTATCCAACCTGAAAAGACAGTAACAGTTGTGGGACACAAGGCAGAATTGGTTGAGCAGGTCTTGGCTGGACAGACAGAATTTGTGACTCAATCTGAACAGTTGGGTACTGGTCATGCGGTTATGATGACAGAGCCTATCCTAGAAGGTTTGTCAGGTCACACCTTGGTCATTGCAGGGGATACTCCTTTAATCACAGGTGAAAGCTTGAAAAACTTGATTGATTTCCACATCAATCATAAAAATGTGGCCACTATCTTGACTGCTGAAACAGATAATCCTTTTGGCTATGGACGAATTGTACGTAATGACAATGCTGAGGTTCTTCGCATTGTTGAGCAGAAGGATGCTACAGATTTTGAAAAGCAAATCAAGGAAATCAACACTGGAACTTACGTCTTTGATAACGAGCGTTTGTTTGAGGCTTTGAAAAATATCAATACCAATAACGCTCAAGGCGAATACTATATTACAGATGTCATTGGCATTTTCCGTGAAGCTGGTGAAAAAGTTGGCGCTTATACTTTGAAAGATTTTGATGAAAGTCTTGGGGTAAATGACCGCGTGGCTCTTGCGACTGCTGAGTCGGTTATGCGTCGCCGCATCAATCACCAACACATGGTCAACGGTGTTAGCTTTGTCAATCCAGAAGCAACTTATATCGATATTGATGTTGAGATTGCTCCTGAAGTTCAAATTGAAGCCAATGTTACCTTGAAAGGGCAAACGAAAATTGGTGCTGAGACTGTTTTGACAAATGGAACTTATGTGGTGGATAGCACTATCGGAGCAAGAGCTGTCATTACCAATTCTATGATTGAGGAAAGCAGTGTTGCAGACGGCGTAACTGTCGGACCTTATGCCCACATTCGTCCAGGTTCAAGTCTGGGTGCCCAAGTTCATATTGGTAACTTTGTTGAGGTGAAAGGTTCTTCTATCGGCGAGAATACTAAGGCTGGTCATTTGACTTATATCGGAAACTGTGAAGTGGGTAGCAAGGTTAATTTTGGTGCTGGAACCATTACAGTCAACTATGACGGCAAAAACAAATACAAGACAGTCATTGGCAACAATGTCTTTGTTGGTTCAAATTCAACCATTATTGCGCCAGTTGAGTTGGGGGACAATTCTCTTGTTGGAGCTGGTTCAACTATTACCAAAGACGTGCCAGCAGATGCTATTGCTATTGGTCGCGGTCGTCAGGTCAATAAAGACGAATATGCAACACGCCTTCCTCATCATCCTAATAATCAGTAGGAGCTTGTCATGGAATTTGAAGAAAAAACGCTTAGCCGAAAAGAAATCTATCAAGGACCAATATTTAAACTGGTCCAAGATCAGGTTGAATTACCAGAAGGAAAGGGAACTGCCCAACGGGATTTGATTTTCCACAATGGAGCTGTCTGCGTTTTGGCAGTAACGGATGAACAAAAACTTATCTTGGTCAAGCAGTACCGCAAAGCTATCGAGGCTGTCTCTTACGAAATTCCAGCCGGAAAATTGGAAGTAGGAGAGAATACAGACCCTGTTGCAGCAGCTCTTCGAGAATTAGAGGAAGAAACAGCCTATACAGGGAAATTAGAACTCTTGTACGTTTTTTACTCAGCCATTGGCTTTTGTAATGAAAAGTTAAAACTATACCTAGCAAGCGATTTGACAAAGGTAGAAAATCCGCGTCCGCAGGATGAAGATGAGACCTTGGAGGTACTTGAAGTGAGCTTAGAGGAAGCCAAGGAATTGATCCAATCAGGTCATATCTGTGATGCTAAGACAATTATGGCTATTCAATACTGGGAATTGCAGGAAAGATAGAGGAGGTCAGTATGGGTAAACCTTTATTAACGGATGAAATGATTGAAAGAGCTAATAGAGGCGAAAAAATTTCAGGTCCCCCTTTGCTAGATGATGAGGAGACAAAAATTTTACCAACCTCTTCTTCCCGTTTTGGTTATGCCAATCCTAAGGATCATGGTTTTAGCCAGGAAACCTTGAAGATTCAGGTCGAACCGTCTATTCATAAAAGCCGTCGCATTGAAAATACCAAGAGAAATGTCTTCAATTCTAAGTTAAATAAGATTTTATTTGCAGTCATCTTTCTCTTGATTTTGCTTGTCTTAGCAATGAAACTTTTGTAATAGAAAAGGAAATGAAATGAAAATAGGAATTATTGCGGCAATGCCAGAAGAACTGGCTTATTTGGTCCAGCATTTAGAAAATGCCCAAGAGCAAGTTGTTTTGGGTAATACCTATCACACAGGAACCATTGCCTCTCATGAAGTCGTTCTTGTAGAAAGTGGAATTGGTAAGGTCATGTCTGCTATGAGTGTGGCGATTTTGGCTGATCATTTCCAAGTGGATGCTTTGATTAATACAGGTTCAGCTGGGGCAGTAGCAGAAGGGATTGCTGTTGGGGATGTTGTGATTGCTGACAAATTAGCCTATCATGACGTGGATGTCACAGCTTTTGGTTATGCTTATGGACAAATGGCGCAACAACCGCTTTATTTCGAATCAGATAAAACCTTTGTTGCTAAAATTCAAGAGAGTTTATCTCAATTGGACCAAAAATGGCATCTTGGTTTGATTGCTACAGGAGATAGTTTTGTTGCAGGAAATGACAAGATAGAAGCGATTAAGTCCCATTTCCCAGAAGTTTTAGCAGTTGAGATGGAGGGGGCAGCTATTGCTCAGGCAGCGCATGCCCTTAATCTTCCAGTTTTAGTCATCCGAGCTATGAGTGACAATGCCAACCATGAAGCAAACATCTCTTTTGATGAGTTTATTATCGAAGCTGGACGTCGCTCTGCCCAAGTCTTGTTAGCCTTTTTGAAGGCTTTAGATTAAGCGGAAATTTGACAGTTTTTCTAGCTTATGATAAGATTTAAGTAAAGAAAAGCTAGAAAACGTTTCAGAGGATATTATGAGTATTGAAATGACCGTCAGTGAGATTGCCGAGGTCTTAGGATTATCTCGTCAAGCAATCAATAACCGTGTCAAAGAATTACCAGAAGAAGACACAGATAAAAATGACAAAGGGGTAACAGTCGTTACCAGAAGTGGCTTGATTAAGCTAGAAGAAATCTATAAAAAAACGATTTTTGAAGATGAGCCTGTCAGTGAAGATGTCAAGCAACGTGAACTGATGGAGATTCTAGTGGATGAGAAGAATGCAGAAATTCTTCGTCTCTATGAACAATTAAAAGCTAAGGATCGTCAGTTATCAGAAAAAGACGAGCAGATGCGCATCAAAGACCGTCAGATTGCTGAGAAAGACAAACAACTCGATCAGCAGCAACAATTGACTCTTCAAGCCATGAAGGATCAAGAAAATCTTAAGCTAGAGCTGGACCAAGCAAAAGAAGAAGTCCAATCAACTAAGAAAGGCTTTTTTGCTCGTTTATTTGGAGGATAATCAAGGAGCTGTTTAGGTTAAATGCTAACCTGATGGCTTCTTTTGTTTGTGAATAGTATAGTTGCTCAAGTAAAATAACAGTAGAGGAGAGGTATAGAATGGAACGATTAGAAGATTACATTGCTTTTGATTTAGAATTTAATCAGCATGAAGGACAAACACACTTGATTCAAGTATCGGCAGTCCGTTTTAGAGATGGTCAGGAAATCGACACCTATGATTCCTATGTCCATACTAGTGTGCCTCTAAAAAGTTTTATCAATGGTTTGACTGGGATTACAGCTGAGACCTTAAAAGATGCTCCACCAGTTGAGGAAGTTATAAAAGAATTCCAAGAGTTTGTGGGTTCTTTGCCTATGGTAGGCTACAATGCTGCTAAAAGTGATTTGCCTATTCTAGCAGAGCATGGTTTAGACTACAGCCAGCAGTACAAGGTGGATTTGTATGATGAAGCCTTTGAACGTCGGAGTTCAGATTTACATGGTATTGCCAATCTTAAGTTGCAAACCGTTGCCTCGTTTCTTGGATTTCGAGGTCAGTCTCATAATAGCTTGGAGGATGCTCGGATGACGGCGCGTGTTTACGAGTCCTTCTTAGAGTCAGATCAAGCTAGAGAATTGTTAGAGACGGAAAGTAGTTTATCAAACAATCCTTTTGGTGGCTTGGACTTGTCTCAATTATTTGACTAGGAGTGTCTATGAAACCTGAAAAACCTAAAAATCTAGGTTTTAGGAAAATTTACTTTAATCTAGATAAAATTCTCTTCCTCTTTTTCTTGATATTTATGATGATTGAGTTTGTCTGGTTGCCACTTAATTCTTGGATTGCTGGACTGTTGCTTCGTCAGACAGGTTATCTCTTTCTTTCCTACAATAATATTTTTGCCATTATAAAGGGTTCTCCCTTTGTTAGTCTTGCTTTATTTGTTCTGGTAATCGTTAATTTACTAATCGCCTATTACCAGATAGGACTCCTCTTTATCGGAGCCCGGCACCTCCTCTATCATGAAAAGAGAACACTACTGGAGTACAGTCGCAAGGTCTTTCGTCAAAGTTTCTTGTTTATGAAGCAAGTGACGATTTACAAAATGGCCTTTATTTTCTTTTATGTCATGATGCTCTTTCCATTGATTCGAAAGATTTTAAAGATTTATTACCTCAATAAAATCGTTATTCCGGAATTCATAGTAGCCTATGTAGAAGATAAGTACTGGTTGGTCGGTTTGGTAATCACTGTTCTAGCCTTGCTGCTGTTTTACATTTCAATACGTTTGATGTTTGCCCTACCCCAGCTTTTGTTTGAGAAGAAAACAGTCAAAGAAGCAGTCGAATACAGTCTAGAGAAGACGAAAAGGCAATCCTGGTTTTATATTTGGAACTTGCTTTGGATTATCGTCAAAACGTATCTATTTTTCATTCTTCTCTTGATTCCAATCTTAGCGAGTCAGGTACTGATGGATGGAGTGACCCATAAGGAATCTCTTGTATTAGGAATCATTAATTTTGTCTTGATTAAGAATTTCCACTATATGGCCTTGACCTATTTCCTCATTAAGTTTGTTTCCTTTTTGACAGGAGAAGAACTAGAAATCACACCAAGGAGAAAGAAAGACCACTGGATGAGATGGGGAGTGATGGGCTGTGCCGGCATCTTTTTCGCGCTTGAGGGGTATGTTTATTTGGAAGCGCCAGTAGCACATAGACCCTTGATTATCTCTCATCGCGGTGTTTCAGATAAAAATGGTGTCCAAAATACCGTCCAATCATTAGAGAGGACAGCTCAGCTAGAGCCAGACTTTGTTGAGACGGATGTTCAGGAAACAAAAGACGGCCAGTTTGTCATGATGCATGATGCCAATATCAAGAATTTGACAGGAGTTAATGCCAATCCTCAAGATTTAACCTTAGATGAATTAACCAAACTTGATATTTCGGAAAACGGCTATCATAGTAAGGTGTCTAGTTTTGATGAGTATCTCAACAAAGCCAATGAATTGCATCAAAAACTTCTCATTGAGATTAAAACTAGTCGAAAAGATAGTCCAGATATGATGAAACGCTTTATGGACAAATATGGAGTCATCATTAAGCAGAATGGCCACCAAATGCAGTCCTTAGACTACCATGTGATTGACCAGGTGTTGGCCTACGATTCACAAATTCCAGTCTATTTCATCCTACCTTATAATAGTATTTTTCCAAGAACGAAAGCCACAGGTTACACCATGGAGTATTCAACCTTGGATGAAAATTTTGTCAACAAGCTATGGAATACCGATCAGAAATTGTACGTGTGGACCATCAATAGTTCAGAGTCTTTTGATAAATCTGTTCAGTTAGGAGCAGATGGCATGATAACGGATGACTTGGAAATGATTCAAGACCAGGTAACCATTGCCCAAGAAGACCCAGAGTACACGGATTTACTGTTTAAACAGGCTATGGAATTCTTTAATTTTTAGTAAGCAAAAAGAGGAACAGTTGTTCCTCCCACGATAGGCAAGTATTCTCTTGAGTGCTTGTTTTTTTAATTAGAATGGTAATTTTCCAGCGAAAGCACCTAGTTTTTTCTTGGTAGTTTCATCAATTTGTTCAAGAGCTGAGTTGATGGCTTGAACAGTCATATCAGAAAGAGTTTCAAGGTCTTCTGGATCAACGACAGCTGGATTGAAGTCGATGCTGACAACTTTTTTGTCACCAGTTAGGGTCGCTTGGACAAGGTCTTGAGCAGATTTGCCAACAAATTGCATAGCAGCAAGTTCTGCTTGGCTTTGTTCCATTTGTTTTTGAAGTTTTTGTGCTTGACGCATCATGTTTTGCATGTTCATCATAAGATTTTTAAGATTCCTTTCGTATCAAGGCTTTGAGCCTTTTTTAATAAATTTTTTGCCATTTTTTGCCCTAAAAGTTGTCAAAAGCATTGGCGACTTCTTTTTGTTGAGTTGGGAATAGGTGAGAGTAGATGTTGATTGTTGTATTAATACTACTGTGTCCCAGTCGTTTCATAAGTGTAAAAAATATATAATCTTTTCCTTCACCATTTCTGAGTCCTTTTGAAACTAGAAACGCTGCATGTGAGTGTCGGAAATCGTGATTACGAATCATTTTTAATGATGCAGGCATTCTTTTTTTCAATTTAATCTTTTGATTAGAAACCATTGGAGCAGTTAGTTGTAAAGGACTGTCTTGAAAGATTTGTAAGTCTTCTGTATTGTCCGTAAACTCTACTAATAGGTGAGCTTGTTTTTCTTTCCATTCCGTTAGTTCTTGAACGAATGCTTTATGAATATAAATTCGACGATTGGATTGAGTAGTTTTTACCGTTCCGATATGGACCTTGTTATTACGAAAGTAAGCAGAATACTTAATATCGATATAACCCTCTGATAAATTAATCTGTTTCCAAGTTAAGGCCAATGCTTCGCCAACACGAACGCCTGTAAACATCAGCACTCGATAAAATAGCTGAAACATATATTCATCTTCTGTGAACAGAGAATCAAATAGCTTGAATTCTTCAGGAGTGAAATAAGACATCTCCTTGTGTTTATCAGGCAGTTTTCTTAGTCCATTGCATGGATTATCTTGTCTAAGACGATTAGCGACAGCAACATCAAACATTTTATGTAGAAAAATCATTAGCTGATTAACGGTCGTGCTTGATAGTGTTCCTCCTTTGACACTTGGTTGTTTGACCAACCAATCTCTAAATTTTTTTACTTCATGGATAGTAATGGCAGACATATCTGCATGCTCAAAAAACTTAGAGACATATTGGTTATAATAGGATATCTGTGTATCAATGGTACCACGTTTATTCCCACGGAGTTCATCTTCTTGTTGAACTAAAGAGTAAAGGTGAGAAACAGATATTTTATCTTTAATATGAACTTGGTGAAGTTTGTTTAATCGATAATCTGCTTCATATTGAACAGCTTCTTTACGAGTGGTAAATCCTGACTTTCTATGCCGTTTGATTTCACCAGTCAATGGGTCTATGCCATCGGTAATATCTACTTTCCATTTTCCCTTGTATCCTTTGATAACTGACATATTATTTTCCTCTTTCTATGTCAGTAGCGAAGAGTACAGTATCTATTATATCATTTTTTGAGATGATTTTGAATCCAAGAATTTCTTCGGCAATAGTCTTTGGTATTCTTCCAATCCTTTTGTTTTTATAAAGTTGAAAACCTCTTTCGACAAGTAATTTTTTACCCTCTCGTATAACACGTCTAGCTGTGCCTTCTGGATATCCTTGATTTGCGATATCTATGTAGGTAACTGTTTGAATTTCTTGCATTTATTCATTCCTTTCCTTTTTCTTATTCAATTCTAAAAATAATTGGTACGATTTGTCTTGAATAGTTTCTTCTCTATCAGTCTGATTTTTAAAGGGGTTTGGTAATTTATTGCCATGGTCTATATAAAACATCTGGTCCATTGGTTTGTACTTGTAAAATTGCAGATGCTCTTTTTTGACTTCGACTACTAAGGATAATCTTCTCATTAGTTGGCCCCAAGAATCGATATGACTTGTTTTTCTTTGATTAGTTAATTCTAAAAAGAAATCATAGGGAGAGTAGGGGCTAGTGATGATATAAATATTAGCTAGTAACGGCTTATCAAAATAACGACTACTTGCCATCGCTTTAACATTGTAAGGATCAAACATTTTGAGTAAGTCTGAGTAGTCAAATTGATGAGGGCGTAATTCGTCTAAGATAATCACGTGTTCTAAATTGTATTGTTGAAAAGGGTCACGGATTGAGCCCGTAATAAAATAGTTAAGGTCATACTGTTCTGCGTATTGACGTGCTAGACGAGTCTTCCCTGCTCCCGCTTTTCCAAAAAGCCAAATAATCGTAACAATTTCATTCTTGTCAATCATTTCTTGTCGCCATAGTTCGGCTTGTGTTTCTAGTCGTTTTAAATAGACGGTTTCTATTTTTTGCCTTGCTTTGGCATATTGTGAACCAGTAAGTCGTTGTTCAATTTCTGATTTTGTAATATTACCAGTATAAAGTAGATCTAGTAGATTATCTATAATCATAGTGTCATTTATTTCATATCGTTTGGTTACATTTCTTTCGATAGTGTCTAATAGGATTAAATAGTCAAAATTTGCAATAACTTCTTTGGGAGAATATTGGTATTTATCTTGATTAGACTCCGTGTGATGAACGAGATATGAGTAAGCATTGTTAACTGAACCCCTCCACTGCTCAAAACACTGTATTGGTTGTTTAGTCAACTTAGCAAGATTGTTTAAACTTCTAGCACTTTCAAATTGTAAAACAAGGTGTATATGTGGTGCGACAAGGTTTCCATCTTCCCCAATATCCTTATCATGCAATATTCCCGCAAAACGAAGCGGTTTTAGAATGTTCGTCATATACTCGATGATATCTTGTAAATTTGAAGATTGGAAATACTCAATCTGTTGAACAAACATAATATTTCTGGCTTTTACCATTTAAAACTCCTTTCTTTTTTTGGAACAATGGAACAACATTATACTACTTCAATAACAAGCCCAGAAGTAGTATAGTTCTGTTCTGACTAAATTGGAACACAAAACCAGTTTGGAGCTCTTGCCTTACGGCAAGCTCCGCTGGTATACAAATCAATTATGCTTTCTCGTCCCTTGTATTATATGATTAAGTGAAGTACTATCTGTGGGAGAGAATATATATATTTTACGATAGACTCTTATCAGATAGTCGTACAAAAAAGGTAATTTTTTTTGTAAAATTGTATCAACATCTGAATTTTTTGCCTGTAGTATTATAACAAGGATATAGTCACTAGTTATGATACATCTGATAGATTTAACAATAGATTTGTACTCTTTTACAACCTCACTATCGCTTTCACTGGCTTTCGTTTTCATCTGTTTTCGAATTATCCTTAATAGATTTATTGTACGGATAAAGTTCAGAAACTTATCTTCTTTTATCCATACGATACAAAGAATGGTATGAGCTAAAAGATAGATAATCATGACGCTAGTGATTGTTTGAAATAGCAAAGATTGCCCTATTTGAAAATTATTCCGAATTTGTCCCCAAGCGTCCCAAGAGACAATAGTACTAACTTGGTTAATAAACCATATACCTGCTAGAAATAACACCCATAGAAAGCCTAAAAATAATTCTAAAGGCAGTAAGTAATAGAGTTTATCGGTAATTACAGTGGTTTGTCTTATTATTTTTTTATAAAAATTTTTCATATATTTTCTCCTTTAAATGTTGGTACGAGCAATGGCATAACATTAGGTGCTGTTACACCATCAATAACTTGAACAATACCAGTTCCTTTTCCGTTAGGAATGACAATTCCTGTCTCTGAGTCCAAGTCTGGGAATAAAAACGTTGTCGTTTTTCTGTTGATTAAACCAAGTTGTATCAAGAAATTACACTGCTCTCTAACGGCAATAGGTAAAGCGTTTGTATCCATCCGCTGGCTCACTAGGATTAGGTGGACAGATGTTGCTCGTCCAAGTAGTGCAATATTGGATAATAGTGCAAAAAAGGTATCTTTAACATTTTTAGAAGTCAAAGATGTTAAAGCAAGCAATTCATCAATCACCAGACAACGATGTTGAAATTTTTTAGAAGGATTTTCAAGAAGCTCCGATTGTCTTTCATAGATAGTATCTAGTTCCACTTTTAGCAAGCTGTTTACCTTGGAAACAAATTCATCAGATGAGAAGTCTTTCTCTTGATAAAGAACAGGTATGTTCTGTTTTAAGCAGTAGCGAGAGATAGAATCACACTTAGGGTCCACAACTGTTACATGAGCAAATTGATTAATAACAGAGATTAGATAGGTCAAAGCGTAGCTCTTTCCAGAACCAGAAGAACCAGCAATCAAGCAATGAACGATGCGATTGAAATCAATTCGATAATTTTTCATGAGTTCAAAACTTTCGTTTTGAACGCTGACATCAGATAGCTTTTGATACGTCAACCTCTCAGGTATTCCCCTAAAGAATGGAAACCGAAAAGCACGACTAGTGTTAATACTTACACCATCACGTTTGACAATATAGGCTGATGGCTGTTTAAGAAATGTCAACATAGGGTAGGCACTTGTAGACAAAATTTGAAAAATCTGTTGGTATAGATTGTTATCCAAAACATACGCACAAGGAAAACGCGGAACAAAGTCTAAATAATTATCACCATAGATAAACTGGAATGAATTTGTAGTTGAAGAAATAGAGCTGTTTCCCAACCCTATCTCAACAGACTGAACAAGATAGTCGGCGTCCACTACAAACTCCCGTTTATTTTCTGGTTGAATAAACGGAAATGCCATTGGTTACTTACCTCCTTCTTTGATAATTTTTACCGATTCGGCTTTAAAATAAACATTGTTTCTCACTTTGCAAGCAACAGGATTGACTAACTCAACTTCTGCGAATTGTTCAATTTCTTGAGAAGTTGGGAATTTGACAAGAAAAGGATTCTGACCAGGAATAATGAAATATCGGCTAAATCCATCTACTTCGTCAGTCCTCTTATTGTCCTTATAGACCCACTTAATTTCTTCTTCAGCGGACAATGAACTAAAGATAGGGTTTTCTCCAAATATTTCATGGAAAAGGGCTACGTTATATCCATAAACTGGATTTTTGTATTTAAAAGCACTCATGTGCTAATCCTCCATAATCAGCATACCTAGGATTTACTGACTTCTAATAAAAAATTTTGATGTAATGAACTAGGCACCTTTGTTGTTCTTTACGTTATCTATTATATTTTGATTTACCGACGACTGTGTATACACTAGAATGAAATTTAGAGATAAATTTGTATACATTGGAAGAAAGCATATATGGTATGACACAAAAAAGGCCTCACTATTTTAGTAGCAAGGCCTGTAATTTTGACTAATAGTCTTGATTATCTATAAAATCATTTATGTAGAGAGTTAGATGTTTATCTTTTGTTTTTTCATAAAATTTGATAATTTTAGTTAAGTCAGAATAGAGTTTAAATGCATCATAGTTCTCACTAGTATCCTCATATTTATTATGTATTTTTTCCAAGAATAAATTTTGATACTGGAGTAACTGTAAAAATTGAATATGAAAGAGACTATTAGTTTTATCTATTTGTTCTTTTTTTAGCTCATTTACTAAAAGATAGTATATATCATCTCCCAATAAAATGTTTAAAAGAACATCAGAGTCTAAATAGTATATCATTTTGCTAGGAGTATTATTTTTACCTCTGGTATTCAAGCTATTGTTAAATGTTTCTAAAAATTTATCAAAAATTAAATCAATTATTTTATATATAGTCTGTTCGAATGCTTCGAATATATAGATGATATTTTCAGGTTTACGAAGTAGAACAGAAGTAATATTCCCTAAATCAGTAGTGTACCACGTTTGAAGTTGGGAACTGACTTTTTCCAAGTCATTAGCATATTTAGTTTGTAATTTATGGTTAAAAGAATCACTGTATTGTTCATCTTTTGATTTATAAGGAATATACTTATCAGGATAGTTATCAGAATAATAAAAGACAGAATTTATGAAGTGCTTTTGGAAAGCAGGATAGGTTAGTAGAAATTTTAATATTATATTCCCTAAGCGTTCAGTTTCTTTATTAGGTTTGATATCGAGAGATTGAGATTTGTGATATAAATCTCGCCATTTTTCAGATGAAACGGAGTTAATCTGAACATCTATATTATTTAGCAGACATCCTAATAGTAAAATTTTTACGATTTCTTGTTTCTGTTCTTTATTTCCTAAAAGTAATTCATCTTTATTACATTCAAGAGTAGCAGTCAATGCTTTAATTTGATTATCCGATAAAAAACTCCTAAAATTCTCCTGCTCTCCTTTTTCTATTTTGCTAATATTCTTTTGTGTGATGCCAGTTATAGGATTATTTTGTGTATCTCCTGTTTCTTTGACATTTTTATCAAAAGCACATCGAGAGATGTGACTAGAATAATTTGACAAATTCAAATTTTTTCTTTGTCTGTCTAGTCTAACACGTTCTCCGATATTTTTATACAAATATTCTGTAAAATCCATGATTTCCTCCTTGTCAAAGGGAACCGAAAATATTCGATTCTGTGGTTAGTTTAATTATTTTACTTTATAGAAAAATCCCTCCGTACTACCATTGATGAGTTGGTGTCCAAACCATAAGCGGTCTTGTGTGATATCAGACGAATCGGTATAGCCATTATCTGTAGAAGAGGTGACAGACATGGTTATAGGGATTCCTGCTGGTAAAAAGGCAATAGCTGCACCAGCACCTCCATCTTTAGAAATAGAATTTGCCTTAAGATAGTGGTCAATTTCTTCAGCATGTTCAATTGAAATTTTGGACTTATCACTTACTAAACCATTTTTGTCAAAGGTGAATTCAATACCTGTAGGATTCCTCCAAGTGCCTGCGACACTAGAAAAATCTCCGTTTTGAATTGCTGAAATATCCATCCCTTTACTTTCTGACGGAAGGGTTGTTTCTTCATTTATTAGACTTGTGACAGATTTCCAAGAGAAAGATCTTATGTCAAGGGAAGGTGGTTTTGTCCCCAGTCCCTCTTCTGTATCTGATTCGATAACTAAGTCTAATCGTGTTCCATCCTGATTGAACTTGTATAGTTTAAGTTGGATTTGATTAATAGATACTCGGGTAGATAATTGAAAATAACCATTTTCTAAAGGATTAAAATGTACTCGTTCTCCAATAAAGTCCAGATTGTTTTCTGCATTGGTCAGTCGAATAACTTCATCATTTTTAAGAGTTCGAATATCTAATAAATCGTAATAGTTAGAATCTATTTTTAGGGCAATCAAAAGTTCGTCCGTACCGTCTTGGTCTAAATCATACAAGCTATACTGTAATCCAGAATATTCTTTAGGATAAGTGTTTTTTAAGTTTGCTTTTGAATTGACCTCTGTAGGTGAAGCAGGAGAACCATCTAATACTTTGGCATATTCTTTAAGGACAGGATTATATAGGGTATAATCAGGTTTCTTCTCTTCCGATGTAGAAGAAGTTGAACTAGTACTTGAAGCAATTGCTTCAGAACTTGCTGAGGAAGTATTTTCACTCTGATGTTGGCAAGCCGTTAAAATAGAGATAGCTAAAATACTAATACTGAATAGAAATAATTTTTTCATATGTTTAATCTTGCAATTTGCAATTGTTTTTATACCCACTCACCGTTGTAATTGACACGATAGCCATCAGGGGTCGTTGTATTGATTGCGAGCGCTCCAGAGCTATAGGCATAGTACCATTTACCAGATACTTTCATCCAGCCTGTTTTCATAGCTCCTGAGTCTTGAAGGTAGTACCAGCTACCGCCTGTCTCAAGCCACCCTGTTTTCATACTACCTGAACCAGTAAGATAATACCAAGTACCAGCATCTTTCACCCAACCTGTTTGCATCACACCTGAGCTATTCAAGTAGTACCAAGCTCCACCGTCTTTTACCCAACCTGTTTGCATCCAGCCAGAGTTGTCAAAACGGTACCAAACACCATTGATTTTTTCCCAGCCGTTAGTTTTGTAAGAGCCGTCGGCGTGCTTATACCACCAGCGAGAACCAGATTGCACCCAACTTCCTGAGAAATTAGAATTTGAATCAGATTGAGTAGTCGTGTTAGTATTTGAATTTTTCGAAGGATTTCCGATAGTCACCTCTTTTCTAACTTTAAAGACACGTTTTCTTGTATCAGTTAAGTGATCATAAGGTGAACCAGCTTCCCCAGACATCTCCAAGATATATGTTCCAGCAGGAAACTGTTTTGAAACAAAAATATCACCTTTAAATTTATTGCTATAAATTAAGGGGAGTAGAAATTGGTCACTAACGTCTTTAGTTAAACCACTAAAAATTACCGCATTATGACTTTGATATACAACTTTTCCACTATCCTTATCAATTAAAGTAATATTTCCTTTGGCGGCTTTATCTCCCCCGTGTTGTAGTGACTCTGAAATTTTTCCTTCAAAGCTAAGTCCAAAATAATCAATTTCAACCTTTGTAATTGTTGCTTCTATTTGTTTTTCAGTACTCGTATTCGAGATAGTATTTGCTTGATTATTTGATAAGACTTCTAGTTTGGTTACATAAGTGTAAAAAGGACCACCTTTTCCCAGATTTTCTCTGACATCAGCAGTTAACTTATAGCGAGTACCATTTAGTTCAAACTTCATGGTATAGATACCATAATCTGTTGCTTTAAAGACAATCGTTTTACCGTTGAATCTAGCGATACCATTGGAGTCAAAACTAGCAAATTGCTTAGAAAATTCTTGTCTATAAGCTTTGTCTACATAATCAACCGTTATAAATTCACTATTACCTTTGGAAAATTCTCCGAGTTGTGCTTTTCTTTTTTCTACAAGCGTCACATCTGTTGCGACTAAATCTGTATCACGATAACCAATAGCAGGGACTTCAACATAAGCATTGGCTGCTGGAGACCATTCCTTGACCATTGGAACACTTGCGGCATTGACATTTGAAATTGTAGCTCCTGTCGCTACAAGTGATAAAACTGCTGTAGTCGTTAAAACGATTTTTTTCATAATTTTTGTATTCCTTTTCTTTTTATCTATTTTTTATAATCTTATCTAGACCCATTCTCCATTGTAATTGACACGATAACCGTCAGGCGTAGTTGTATTGATTGCGAGTGCATCAGAGCTATAGGCATAGTACCATTTACCAGATACTTTCATCCAGCCTGTTTTCATAGCTCCTGAGTCTTGAAGATAGTACCAGCTACCGTTATCTTTGAGCCAACCAGTCTTCATTGCACCTGAGCCGTCTAGGTAGTACCAACTACCGTCTTTCACCCAGCCAGTTTGCATCCACCCAGCGTTGTCAAATCGATACCAAACACCATTGATTTTTTCCCAGCCATTAGTTTTGTAAGAGCCGTCGGCGTGCTTATACCACCAGCGAGAACCAGAGCGAATCCATGAAGAAGAACCAGAGTTTCCGCTACCGCCAGAGAAGCTTTGACGAACTCGGGCTAAATATTCGTTTGGATCGTTTGTCCAAGTTTGAGGATTCGTATCAACTCTAGAATTAGAAGTTTGGTCAGAAGCATTAGCTGATACTGTTACAGTTGTAGAATACGTTTTACCGTCTGATGTAACTGTAATAGTCGTAGTACCTGATTTGCGAGCAGTAATGTTTCCGTCTCTGTCGATTGTTGCGACGGAAGTGTCACTACTTGACCAGTCATGATTTGTTGGAATGATGACTATTGGATCGATTGAAGAAAGTTCTCTCGATTGAGTAGACTTAGCTGTCAAATAAATTGTTTTAGATGAACCCTGCTTAATCTGAACGTTGCGATCTAGTGCGAAGTCAGATAACTTGTCATTCAAAGCCTCAGTGTAGACGATCGATGAGCCGTAGCTTCCAACTAACGAGTCAGAATCGCTTGTATTTTCTGCAAATAGCTGTGATGTTGTTTGCCATGATGACTTATCTTTCGTGAAAGTCGACATTGCGACAGTGGTCCATCTAGGGTCAATCATGTGAGTATAGTGACCTGTCTCGCCTGAACCTGATTTCAAATCTTGTTTTTCAGAATAAAAATCTTCTATAGCTTCTAGCGGAGTTTTGCTACCATAAGCTAGATTTCCGGCCAGATGAGCAAAATTATCAGAATATACTCCAGCATACAATTCCTCGCCTGTCATACGATGGTGAGATTTAGACATCGTAGCTTCTGATGCTCGTCTCAATGCAGCCTGTTCTAATGAATTAGACCATTTGATTGGGACATAACGATTAACTAATCCTTCGTTGTAAGCTTCTTTACGAATTTCGTTGATGCGATTTACGATCGCTTGTTTATCAGGCGTTGAGAATGTCCCTTTGATACCGACGATTTTCAAGCCCGTAGATGTTCTAAAGCTATAAGATGGATCGATAGATGAGCCGTTAGAATCACGGCCAAGTACGATATTCTCACTAGCTGATACTTGATTAGCTGTGATGATTCCAGCTCCAAGAAGTGATAGAGCTGAGATAGTTGCAAGTGTGAATTTTTTAGTTTGTTTGTTCATTCATGTAATAACCTCTATTTTTATTTATTGTAAAGTAATCAGTTTGTCCTAAAACCTAGACTTTTTTGGACAAACTTGATAGAATGGTAGTGTAATAATAATCGGTCAAAATGCTTGATTTTAGAACCTTTTTTCTAACGAAAACGGCTCTAGAATAGAGTGTATTTCCTGTCCAAAAAATCCTAGGTTTTTTGACAAGAACTATGAATTTTTTATCCAATTATGAAAGGTGCTTTTTGATACTCCTAAGATGTCTGCACCTTCTCGTAAGGTTATTTCTTTTTTTCTATATTGAGCTATCACATCAGGGAAATTATTCGGGACAACCAATTTTGGTCTACCGAATTTCTTCCCTTTTTTCTGTGCTTCCCGTATTCCTTCCATTTGTCTTTGTTTGATTTGTTCTCTTTCAAACTGTGCCACATAAGATAGGACTTGTAAAACGATATCGGAGATTAGTTTTCCTGTGATATTATCATTGCTATTCTTTGTATTTAATAAGGGGAAATCTAAAACAGTTATATTTACTTTCTTTTTCTTAGTAATTGCTTGCCATTGTTCTAAAATTTCATCATAGTTTCTTCCCAACCTATCAATTGATTTAATGACTAATTCATCATTTTCTTTTAAGGTAGTTAATAATTTTTGATATTCTATTCTGTCAAAATCTTTTCCTGAAACGTAATCAATAAAAATATTTTCTTTTGATAATTTGTTTTCTACTAAGGCTGAAAATTGCCTATCAATATTTTGTTCTTTTGTAGATACTCGAACATAACCGTAACGCATAAGGCTACCACCTATCTTTTTATCTCTATTTTAGACGAAAAGAAAACTACCGCTCATAATGAGTGGTAGTTTGGTGTACTCTTTGCTACTGTATTTTTTTGCCAAGATTTTGTCTTGGATGCGTGAATAGTAGTGTTGGATAAAAAATCTTAAGGGCTTAAAATCCTTTTTAACCAACCTTTTTGATGTTTACAAAAATTAAAAACAGTATGTTCAATTTTTGCATGTTCATCATGGTGATTTACAGTTTCCTTTTATCTTATTTTCTTTCCTGTTTTATCAATTTTGAGGTTAAAAGTCTAATTTTTTTCTGAGTGAATCTAAGAATTGTGCTTAGCAGCAGACAATAAAAGTATATAAAAAAACAAAGGATATCATCTTTAAAATTAAATAATGATTGTCCTTTGTTTATTTTTGTTTTAGTTCATTATATCCACTCACCGTTGGCATTGACACGATAGCCATCAGGAGTAGTTGTATTAATCGCGAGCGCGCCTGAGCTGTATGCATAATACCATTTACCAGATACTTTCATCCAACCAGTTTTCATAGCGCCTGAGTCTTGAAGGTAGTACCAGTTACCGCTATCTTTTAGCCAGCCTGTTTGCATCCAACCAGAGTTATCAAAATGATACCAAACACCATTGATTTGTTCCCAACCATTAGATGTGTATGAGCCGTCATTGTGTTTAAACCACCAACGTCCGTTTGATTGAATCCAACTTCCGAAGTATTGGGAATGATTGAACCCATTTTTCTGACTTGAATTTGTATTTGCAGTTTTGGTTTTATGATTTCCGATAGCCTTCAAGTCTTTGTCAAAAAGATTCGCCTTAGTCGCAAATGTTTGAAGCTGAGAAGAGTCGGCTTCTGTGTATTGAATAGCTTTTCCATAACCACCGGCTAATTCTTCAGAGCCACCAGATGCTGTTCCGAAACTTTGTGCAATGGTAATCCATCCATTTTGAGTGACAGGATTATCAAAGGCTGCAAGCCCCATATAGGTCAGTTTTGGATTAATTAAGGATTTATAGTGTCCAGTTTTACCAGAGACACTTGCTCCACTAAGAGATTTGACGTAATCTGCTTTTTCCTCATACCATTGATCAATAGCCGTCATAAATCCGTCATAGTTCCAAGCTAAGTTTTCGGCTAGTGAGAAATTTCCTGAAGGCCAGGCACTCCAAATATCTTTATTAGATAAACGTTTATGATTCATAGTTACAGAAGCTTCTGCTGCACGAGAAAAGGCTGTTTTCTCTAGGGCAGTTGACCATTTGATGGGAACATAGCTAGTAACTAGCCCTTCATCTGCAGCCTCTTTTCGAATAGAGTTGATACGATCTAAGATTGCCTGTTTATCTGGCGTTAAGAAAGTCCCTTCAATCCCAACTAGAGTAGTACTAGCAGAAGTACTAGTGACCTCAGAGTTTAAGATGTGATAAGATTGACCATTGACTTCTTGAGTGGAAACCAGTCTATCATTAGCAGCTACTGATTGTGATGTAAGACTTCCAGCACCTAGCAAGGAAAGTGCTAAAATTGTAGCAAGTGTGAACTTTTTAGCTTTTTGATTCATTTTGTGTCCTCCTATTTTTTATTATAACATCTCTACTGGGCAGAGTAAACTAAAATTCGGTACAAATAGGAACTAGATTTATTTTAATTTCAGATGTTTGAGAAGATTTCTTCTAAATTTAGTGTATAATATAAAGGGATGCTTTCGATGAAATCTATTAGACTTGTTCGATAACTATCTGAAGCGAGATTAGGTGTTCAGAAATTGAATTTTTAACGTTCCAACTTAGCAAAACTTTTTAGGTTTCACATCTGTAAATCAGCCAAACAATCCATAACATCCTATAAATTATAGTTTGTAGGATGCAGAACAAATCTTCCTTCATCAAGGAAGTTAAAGAACTCAATAACACAGGGATTCCATTCCCCTAGAAAGGTTAAATAAATGAAATCATATAAGAAATTTACGATTCTTGCTCTAGCTCTTCTTGGATTTACTAGCCAAACAGTTCTAGCTAATGATGCTAGTCGTCCTACGAATAACTCTATCGGTAGTTCAACTACCAGCTCTGCAAGTCCTTCTCAAGTAACTACAGAAAACCAGCCAACGACTCCTAGTTCGAGTAAGCAGGAGACAAAGCCAACTCTTCCTACTGAGTCTAAGCTACAAACTGGTTGGGTAAAAGAAGACGGGAAGTGGACTTATTATAGTCAAACGGGTGTCAAATTTACAGATACTCTTTATGAGGGCTACCTATTTGATAAGAATGGTTACTTACTTGAAAATAGCTGGTATCAGATGGCTAACAAGTGGTACTACGCCAATGGTTCAGGAAAATATCTGTCCAACCAATGGAGTCAAATCAATGGTAAATGGTATGCATTTGATCAAAATGGTGCCATGATGGCTAATACTTGGAAAGGAAATTATTACCTGAAATCCAGTGGGGCTATGGCAGATAAAGAATGGGTGTACGATCCTAACTACTCTAGCTGGTTCTATCTCAAATCAGGTGGATACTATGCTGAACAGCAATGGATTGGCTCTTACTATCTAAAATCTGGTGGCTACATGGCTCACAAAGAATGGATTTATGATCAAGATTACAAAGTTTGGTATTATCTTAAAGAAGATGGCGTTTATGTAACTGGAACTTATACTATTGATGGAAGTAGTCATTTTTTCAAAGATAATGGTAAATGGGTGCAAGAACTTCCAAAAGGATTTGAAAAGGGGCACTATAGTAAAACTATCTTCCTAGATCCTGGGCATGGTGGACGTGATTCGGGCGCTTACTATTATGGAATAGCTGAAAAAGATTTGAACTTACAGGTCTCTCGTAAATTACGGAAACGTTTAGAGGAACTGGGCTATACAGTTCTCACATCTCGTGATAGTGATGTGGATGTTGACTTTGTGACAGAGCGTTCTCGTATGGTAAATAAGACGAATGCAGATTTCTTTATTAGTATTCATTTTAACGCTACTGGGAATGACACAACATTGAATCTGGGAATACAGACTTATTCTTATAAGGAAGATGCAGGTTATCCGAGCAAGATTAACCAGTACTGGCACAATAATCCAGACCGTATGAGTGAAAGTAATCGTTTGGCCGCAGATCTTCATTCATCTCTCTTGGCTGAGACAGGAGCTAGAGATGCTGGACTTCTGCAAGCCACCTTCGCTGTTCTTCGTGAGACTGCGAAACCTGCTGTGTTATTAGAGTTGGGTTATATGGATAATTCAGAAGAAAACCAACGAATCCGTAGTGAACAATACCAAGATAAGTTGGTTGAAGGTATTATTAAAGGAATCCAAAAATATTACGCTGGAAATTAAAAAATTACATCAAACTAAGCTTTGGAGATTGTCCTAGGCTTAGTTTTTTATTGGTAAGGAACTGAAAATCAAGATAAGGAAGACTAAGCCTTGTCAAATAAAAAAACTTTGTACTTTGGAAGCCATTGTGTGGTTAGCTAGAGTGCAAAGTTTTTTGATTTTCTAGTTAAAATGCAGACTGTATTCTTTATAATTACAAGGCTATTAAGAGAGCAGTGGACATTAAAATGATGATTTTGAGTTTTTGTTATTTTTGCTTTGTAGCAAGGTAACATAGTCGCTTTTTGTGTGGAATAAGTGGGAAAGAAAAACAGTTTTTTGAGTTTGATCGATAAAGTAAAGCAAGATATATTGACAGATAATTTTTCCTCGTGTGGGATACTTACTATTGATTTTTAGTCCGATTTTTTCATCGACATCAAAGCTAGCCTCAGGAAAGGTTTCTAAACTTTTTAAGCCGTCTAAAATTTTGCCCACAGTATTTTTAGCAGACTGGGGTGATAAAAGAACTGTAGTAATGTAATCATGAATACTGTCAATTGCCCGACTCACTTCAGTAGATAGAATCACTTTATAAGCCATATCGTAGCCTCATATCGTCTAGGGAGGTTCCTTGTCCGGATTCGTATTCTCTTAAGGCGCGTTCAGATTGGGCTTGTAGTTCCTGAATCAATCGTTCACGGTGTAAATCTTCTGCAGTTTTTATTGGCAAATCCTGTTCGAGAACAATCTGCTCGATAAAAAGACTAATAGCATCCGTCATAGTCATTCCTTTTTCCTTGATGATAGCTCTTGCTTGTTCCATTGATGACTCATTGATTTTAAAATTGTATTGCTTAGTAAGTGATGTAGTCATGGCATATCTCCAATCTATACGATATATAGCTAGTATATATCTTTTATATTTTTTAGGCAAGAAAAAACTCTATACTATGGAAAGCATTATGTGGCTATCTAGAGTGCAGAGTTTTTTTTGAGCCTGGAACATGAAAACAGCAGTTAATTTCAAGAAACAAAAAAAGAACAGCCGAAGCTGTCTTTTTATCATTATTTGAGACCGTATTTTTTGTTGAAACGATCCACGCGTCCATCTGCTTGAGTGAACTTTTGACGTCCAGTGTAGAATGGGTGTGAGTCTGATGAAATTTCCACACGGATCAATGGGTAAGTTTCGCCTTCGAACTCAACTGTTTCGTTAGAGCGTTTTGTTGAACCGCTAAGGAATTGGTAACCAGTAGTTGTGTCCATGAAGACAACTGGGCGATATTCTGGATGGATATCTTTTTTCATTTTGCAATATTTCCTTTCTGCCATGGTCTCTTTGCGAGCCATAGATTGTTACCATACTAGTCTATCAGATTCTGAAAAGTTTGGCAAGTATTTTATCAGTTTTTAAGCAAGTTTTTTAACTTTTGGTAGATGATTTCGTTTTCTTCTAGACTATAGGAATTGGCACCACTTGCTAGGGGGTGGCCTCCACCATCATGTTTCTTGGCAATTTCATTGATAGGATGAATTTTACTGCGTAAGCGAACGCGGTAGTGGCCATCAGCCTGTTCTACAAAAATTCCCCAGAGACTAACACTGTCAATGCGTCCAGGTGCACCTACAATGGCTGCAGTTTCAGCATCGGTCACATTGAATTGTTTCAAGACTTCTTGACTCAGGATAACGCGAGCGGCACCATTCTCATCCACTTCCAGATGGTCGTAGATGTAGCCTTGAAGCTTCGCAATTTTGTAGCTCATAGTGTCCATTTTGCGAGTGAGAGCCGCAAAGTCAAAGTTCTGTTCTCTCAGAGAGGCAGCCAGGCGAAGGGTCCGTGCAGTGGTAGAAGGGTAGAGGAAACGACCTGTATCACCAACAATTCCTGCAAAGAGCAACTCAGCAGCTCGATCTGACAAGTCTAGTTGGGTTGTTTGGGCAAATAGGGTAATCATCTCACTAGCGCTACTTGAACTAGTATCCACCCAAGATAGGTCACCGTATACATCATCGTTCGGATGGTGGTCAATCTTAATGAGAAAATCACCTTGACTATAGCGCTTATCATCGATACGAGCAGTGTTAGCTGTATCACAGACGATGACAAGGGAGCCTTGGTAGGCACTATCTTCAACAGAATCCATTTCAGCCATCCAAGTAAGAGTTGGTTCATCAAAACCAACGGCTTTAATGGTTTTTTCTGGGAAATGATGTTTGAGAAGAGCTTTCAAGCCCACCTGACTTCCCAAGGCATCAGGGTCTGGTTTCATATGACGGTGAATGATAATCGTGTCGTATTCTTTGATTTTTTCTAAAATTTGATGGCAAATGTCCATAAATAACCTCAATTCTTTCTCATTTCATTGTAGCACAAGAATTTTTATTTTTAAAATGAAAAAGATGTGATATAATGGAGAAAGATAAATTGAGGAGGACGATATGGCATTAGCAAAAATTGTATTTGCCAGTATGACCGGTAATACCGAAGAAATTGCAGATATTGTAGCAGACAAATTACGTGACTTGGGCTTGGATGTCGATGTTGATGAATGTACAACTGTTGACGCTTCAGACTTCTTGGAAGCAGACATCGCTATCGTTGCGACCTATACTTATGGTGATGGAGAATTGCCTGATGAGATGATGGACTTCTACGAAGACCTAGCAGATCTCAACTTGAATGGCAAAATCTACGGAGTGGTTGGCTCAGGAGACACCTTCTACGATGAATTCTGTAAAGCTGTTGACGACTTTGACCGTGTTTTTGTGTCAACAGGAGCAGAAAAAGGTTCAGAGTGTGTTAAAGTTGATCTTTCTGCCGAGGAAGAAGATATCGAACGCTTGGAACAATTCGCAGAAGAATTGGCTGCTAAAGTAGGATAAGCATAAACGTGCGCTGATGTAATCAATCAGTGCATTTTTCTTATCGTGAGTTGGGATTTTACTAGCCTATTTGATGGCTTTTTGATACAATAATTCAAATAAAGGAGGAGACTGTATGGATTTAGATATTATTCGTCAAGAAATTGATCAAATCGACGACCAAATTGTCAAACTGTTAGAAGAACGAATGCATTTAGTTGAGGGGGTGGTTGCTTATAAGAAGGCTTCAGGTAAACCGATTTTAGATACTAAGAGAGAAGAAGTTATTTTTGAAAAGGTTAGGAGTCGTGTAGAGGACAAGCGCTATCAGGAGACCATTGTAGCGACTTTTTCGGACATACTCAAACGTTCGCGTGATTATCAGGATCAAAACATCAAATGAAAAAAGAACAATTTTATCCGCTAGGAATTTTTCTAGCTGCTATGGTGGGCGGATTGGTTCGCTATCTAGTTTCCACTTGGTTACCAGTCAGTCCTGACTTTCCTTGGGGCACCCTACTTGTCAACTATCTGGGAATTTTCTGCTTGATTTATCTTGTCAAGGGATATCTGGTCTATAAAGGGACTAGTAAGGGCTTGGTTTTAGCACTGGGGACGGGTTTTTGTGGAGGTTTGACAACCTTTTCTAGTCTCATGCTTGATACTGTAAAACTGCTTGATACAGGGCGTTATCTGAGTTTGGTCCTGTATTTGCTTTTGAGCATCGGTGGAGGCCTGCTTTTAGCTTACTGTCTAGGGAGGAAAAAATGGTAATCGTCTATCTTGCAATTGCTTGTGGCTGCGGAGCCCTAGTACGGTATTTCTTTTCCCACTATAATCAAGCTTCTAAATTGCCCCTCGGAACGCTTATAGCCAATCTTTTAGGGTGTTTTTTGATTGGATTATTCTACAATCATGTGGAGTCTAAGGACGTCTATGCTATTTTAGCAACAGGATTTTGTGGAGGTTTGACGACTTTTTCGACCTTGAATGACGAACTGCAAAGACTGTTAAGTGATAAGAAGGTCTTTTATTCTTACCTGACTTTGACCTATCTAGGTGGTTTGGTTGCGATTTTTTTAGGAATTCTGCTATAAATTTCTTTACTTTTTTGTGGAAATTTGGTAAACTGTATCTTGTGTGTAATGGACGCACAAAAATACAGTTTATCCGCTGAGGAAGGTTCCTCAAGATTGACAAAGATAGGAGAATAAAATGAATCCATTAATCCAAAGCTTGACTGAAGGTCAACTTCGTACAGATATCCCATCATTCCGTCCTGGTGACACTGTTCGTGTACACGCGAAAGTTGTCGAAGGTAACCGTGAACGTATCCAGATTTTTGAAGGTGTTGTTATCGCACGTAAAGGTGCTGGCATCTCAGAAAACTACACAGTTCGTAAAATCTCTAACGGTGTAGGTGTTGAGCGTATCTTCCCAATCCACACTCCACGTGTTGAAAAAATCGAAGTTGTTCGTTACGGTAAAGTACGTCGTGCGAAATTGTACTACTTGCGTGCTCTTCAAGGTAAAGCAGCTCGTATCAAAGAAATCCGTCGTTAATTCGACTAAAAAACTCTGCTTTTTCAGCAGAGTTTTTATCTAGCTCCCTTAGTTCAATGGATATAACAACTCCCTCCTAAGGAGTAGTTGCAGGTTCGATTCCTGCAGGGGGCATTTTTAGAAATGTAAAGAAAGACAAAGAAAATTCAAAATGTTTATTTAAAGACAATTATCACAAGTTCATTTTTAAAGATAATTTAGTATTTTTTGTCTTTTTGACCAAATCATGACCAAAAATTATATTTTGGTCAATGATTATAGAGCCGAATAAAGTGGATCAGCAAAGTAACTTTGACATCTATTAGTTAGAAAATAAGGACTTCCATTATTAGAATGTCCTTATTTTTATTCCCAATTATCAATTAGATATTCTGGAAGAAGAGAATCAAACAAAATATAAAATCTTTATACGTGAGACAACTTCATACTTTGTATATAACAAAGAACATTCGGATAAGAATCAGTATGTCAAAGGACGAACATTGATAAGACAGCTAACCAACGATAGCCGAGTAATACCATACAGAAGACCTACAGTTAAGAGTCTACAGGAAAAGATTACTGAGATTAACCTCTTCATTGAATTAACTGAAGCAGATAAGAAATACCAAGACATTAAAGACGAGTTAGTAAAAGAAATAGCAGAGATAGATATAAAACTAAATCAAATTAATGAAAAAATTGCCAACTTAAATAAGATGGCGGAAGTGCTTATCAATTTAAAGAGTGAGGATGTGAGCAGTCGAAAGCTTGCAAGATATGACTTTTCAAAATTAAATTTGCCAGAATCAATTACAGTAGAACAAGTAAGCGAAGAAATAAGAGCGTTTCAAGAGGAGCTAGATCATTATCTTTATGAGTATGAGAGCTTAATAAAAAATTTAGAAATGTTTGTAAAAGTACTGAATGATAAGGATTTTGATAAAAAATTTACTATAGAAATACTATTGGAATAACAAGAACTAATCCTATGGTGGTTAAAGATTAACTATCTTTATGCTATTGATTAATATATTTGTTATAGTGCTCTTGGTACTGTGCTTTTATATTATGTTCTCCTAGAATTTCAAATACCTGAAGTGCTTGTTTCATCTTTTCGATTCCGTTCGCAGGATTGCACTTAAATTCAAAGTATCCACATGTATATAAGAAGACGGTTTGTTCATAATAGTTTAATTCATTATTTAGTAATTTTTTTATTTCTTTGATTAGAAAACTACAATTTTGAAATTCTTCTTTATCAATACTAACAATTAGGCAATTGATTGCCAATTGTGTAACAAGCCGTTTATTTGTCTTATTTAATGTTGAATAGATATAATTTTTTAACATTTCTATAGTTAATAGGAAGTAGGAGTTATATTTAATTGTTCTTACACAGTTACCTAATAGGATAATTTCATAGTAACCCCAGTTTTCAACTTTAAAAAGATAATCTGTTAGCTGTAATAACTCCTCGTCCGAGGGGAGAAAATTTTTATTTGTTGTATAGAGAATCGATTTTACCATTGTCTTTTCATAAGGACCCAAGTTATAACTTGAAGAGTTTGATAGTAATTCAATAATACTATCAAAATTTTTTGTGGAGTAGTGTTTTCGAATATATTGCACCAAGTTAGCGAATGATCCAGTCTTAGTAGAATTATTGTCATGAAGAATAATAAATTCATCCAAAGTTATATGTAATTTATCTAAAATATTGATTAGTCTAATACAAGAGATTTCTGATTCTCCACGTTCAAATCTAGAGATTTGAGATTTAGATAAATTACTATCAGCAATTGAAGATAAACTTATTTTCTTTCCTTTTCGAATTTTTCTGAGTGTTATACCAAGTTTTGATTTCATAATTTTCCCGTTTTCCCAACAAAAAAGTAATTGATTTTTATTTATTGTACAATAAATAAAAACTGAAAGGAAGTCTAAATATGAAGAAAATTTTAAAAAATTCCCTAATTTTATTGTTGGTAATGGATATTATTATCGGTGGATAAAATGTTTAGGTGTACACCTAAGTCTTTAGATATCATCTAAAGACTTAGTACTGGTTGGAGGACATGATGAAGGATAGTATGGTTAATTATTGGTTAAATTATTTTCCGGAGTATAGTTTAGAAACGTTTGAAGTAGAATAGATATTAAGGATCTATCTTTCTCTTATTCCAAAAACTCAGCTCCTGTAATAGAAAATTTAAATTTGACTATTGAGTCAGGACAGAGAATTGCACTAGTCGGTCAACCGAGGTCAGGAAAAAGTACGTTATCAAAAATACCATCAGGATTATATAAGATTGACACAGGAAAAGTTTTATTTGATGGTGTAAATATTAATCAAATAGATAAAAAATATTAAGTCAAAATTTAGGAGTAGTTCCACAGGATTCATTTTTATTGAACAGAAGTATTCTTGACAATATAACTTTAAAGCACGAAGTTACTTCACAAAAGATAAAGGAAGTTTGTAAAGCAGTTCAAATCTATGATGAAATCATGGCTATGCCGATGAAATTTAACACTATCATCTCAGATTTGGGTTCAAATATTTCGGGTGGTCAAAGACAACGGATAGCACTGGCACGTGCATTAATAAATAATCCTAGTATTGTAATTTTAGATGAAGCAACTAGTGCATTAGACACTATTAATGAGGAAAGAATAACAAAGTATATAAAAAGTCAGGGCTGTACTCAAATAATTGTAGCTCATAGATTGTCAACGATTAATGATGCGGACATTATTTTTGTAATGAAAGGTGGTAAGATTGTTGAGTCAGGAAATCATAAGTACTTAATGGCTCTTGGTGGAGAGTACTACAGCTTATATACAAAAAGGAAATTAGGTGTAAAGAAAATGAAGAAAGAAAATGAATATGTAATTTTAACAGCAGCCTTACTAGGGGTGATGATTGGAATAGTGTTTGCTATTTTTTTAGATTTTCCAGTTGAATATGGTATTTCTTTAGGCTTGTTGAATGGAATAGTATTGGGTTCGCTGATTTCTTACAAAAACAATAAAAATTAAGCATAATTTTTTGCTGTAAACTAAGGAGTAGAGATGGCTATAGTTGAAATTATAAATCTAACAAAAAGCTTTAAAGATATTGAAGTTATTCATAACACTACTAGTAGAATTATTATCATGAAGAATAATAAATTCATCCAAAGTTATATGTAATTTATCTAAAATATTGATTAGTCTAATACAAGAGATTTCTGATTCTCCACGTTCAAATCTAGAGATTTGAGATTTAGATAAATTACTATCAGCAATTGAACATAAACTGATTTGCTTTCCTTTTCGAATTTTTCTGAGTGTTATACCAAGTTTTGATTTCATATTTCCCATTTTCCCAACAAAATTTCAAAGGTTTTTTATTTATTATACAATAAATAAAAAATAAAGGGAGGTTCAGTATGAAAAAACTTTTAAAATTTACATGAATATTGTTATTGATTATGGATATTATCATTATAGTCGGAGGTTGAATCTTACCTGTACAGGTAAGTGTTTAGTTATAACTAAACACTTATTTTGGAATATTATGAAATAGATGGTACTTGTTATCTTGATTTTAGAGTATCTGGTGAGGATGTATATTTCATTGAGTTAGAAACTATGTATGGTTTAAGTGAAAATAGTGCGGTACCAACTCTTGCAAAGAGGTTTGGAATAAGTCTTACCGATTTAATAAAAAGTGATATTCATAGTGATTTAACTAGAAAGAAGGGACATTTTGGATATTAACAAGAAAACATTTTATACAATAACTTTTGGTGAATTTATATCAAATATTGGAGATAGATTTCAGAAAATTGCTTTTCCAATCTTAATTTACCAAGAATTTCATTCGTCTTTTGCAATGGGAGGAATGGTGATTATTGAATTGTTACCTCAATTCTTGTTGGGATTTGTTATGGGTTACTTATTAGATAATTTCAATAAGAAAAAAATACTATTATGGTCTACATTAATACCTGCATTATTATGTAGTGTAATACCGATATTATCTAAATATTCAGTTTCTATATTTTTTTACTATGTTATTGCATTTTTGATACCTTTATTTTCGACACTTTTTCAAACAGGATTCTCAGTCATTACTCCTGCTTTATTTGAGAAGGAAGAATTACAAAAATATAATTCTCAATTTCAAGGTGTGCGAACTATTTCAAAATTAATTTCTCCAGCTCTAGCAGGGGTATTAATGTTAAAGTTTAATATTAATAGCATTTTTTTTATAAATAGTGCTTCGTTCTTGTTGTTATTTTTTTCAATATTAATTTCATATATTCCAAATCAAGGACATAAGGAGAATGGAAATGATGATATAAAAGAAATGTTTGCAGGTTTTAAAGAGAATTTCACAAATATTAAATTGAGGGTTTCTTTACTCTTTACTATTGTTGTGAATATCGCTATGCTAGGCTTCAATGCAACGATTATTTTTTATTTACAGGATCAATTAAAATTATCAAATAGTCTTGTTGGGATTGTTTACTCAATTGCTGGATTTGGAAGTTTGATAGCAGTAACCTTTCTTTCTACTTTTTTGAATAAGAAGGATGCCTTTATCTTGATGAATATATCAATGGCAACCATCCCACTTGTCATTATGGTGAGTGGAATAGTAGAAAATTGGATATTTTTTGGAATTTGTTATTCAATTTTGAGTGGATTAATTACAATAGCTTCTGTTTCGATTACAACAATACAGCAACAAGAAAGTACTGTGTATAATATTGGAAAGATACTTTCTAGTTCTTTTGTAATAGCTACCATTTTTGCTCCTTTTGGAGGGATATTGGCCGCTTATTTTAATTGGCTTTTAAACCCAAGATTAAGTCTAGTTATTTTGGGATTACTAAGTACTTTATTGGTTATTCTTATAAAGAGTTATGAAAAAAAAATTAAGGGGAGATAAATAAAATGAATGAATTAGAAGTTAGATTTGGATTAAACAATGAGATAGATTATAATAATGCCATTTCATATTTAGAAAAATCTTATAAATTTAAGAGTGAAAATAAGCAAGTTGATGAATATTTTAAAACCAAAGGAAGAGAATTTGAAAAAGATGAGGTAGGTAGCTTTATCTACAGAATTCGCCAAGAAGATGATAATAAAGCATGTGTTTTCACAAGAAAAGATACGATAAAACAAGGAATGTGGAGTGAAAGTGAAATAGAGTTAGAATCTGAAAAATTAGAATTTGTAAGAAATATCTTGCAAGATGGATTTTCAAATATTTTCACAATAAGTAAACATAGAAAGACTTATCATGATGCATTAGAAAATAAAACGATTAATCTAGATAAGATTGATGGTCTTGGATTTTATCTTGAAATAGAGATTTTAGGAAATTTTTCAAAAGAAGATTATAATAATTTTTATGATAAAATGTGCGGAGAGTTCTCGTTTTTAAATTCAAAAATAGAAACAAAGGGCTATGTCCAATTAATGAGAGAAAAAAATGGACGTAATTAAAATTATCAAATAGTCTTGTTGGGATTGTTTACTCAATTGCTGGATTTGGTAGTTTGATAGCAGTAACCCTTCTTTCTACTTTTTTGAATAAGAAGGATGCCTTTATATTGATGAATATATCAATGGCAACCATCCCACTTGTCATTATGGCGAGTGGAATAGTAGAAAATTGGATATTTTTTGGAATTTGTTATTCAATTTTGAGCGGATTAATTACAATAGCTTCTGTTTCGATTACAACAATACAGCAACAAGAAAGTACTGAGTATAATATTGGAAAGATACTTTCTAGTTCTATTGCAATAGCTACCATTTTTGCTCCTTTTGGAGGGATTTTGGCCTCTTATTTTAATTGGCTTTTAAACCCGAGATTAAGTCTAGTTATTTTGGGATTATTAAGTAGTTTATTGGTTATTCTTATAAAGAGTTATGAAAAAAAGCTAACTAAGAAAAGAACTGCAATATTTATAAAGGAAGATTAGTGGATTAATTATCATTAGAAAAAATAATATTAATTCGTAGTAAAATAAAAAATTGAAAAAGGTTTTACATAATGTACTACCTTTTTCAGATTTAATAATTATTAAGTGGACAGAACTAGAAACCAAAAATACTGAATTTTAAACTACACCCCAAAAGTAAGATTTTTTCTGTCTAACTTTTGGGGTCAGTACCTTATCTCTAACTTCTGGAGTACTTTTTCTACATTCAAGTTATTTTACAATACCCATGTACGGATGGCATGGGCAACGCCGGATTCGTCATTTGTTTTAGTGATGTATTTGGCGATTTTTTTGATTTCTGGATTTCCATTTTCCATGACAACAGGGTTACCAACGACTTCCAGCATGGCACGGTCATTTTCTTCGTCCCCAATCGCCATGGTTTCATCTTTTGTCAATCCGAGTTTTTCAGCTAGGTGAGTGATGGCTGAACCTTTGTCCACATTCTTTTTAAGGAGTTCGAGGTAGAAAGGAGCAGACTTGTTGATGGAGTAGCGTTCGTAAAATTCCGCTGGTATTTTTTCAATGGCAGCATCGAGTATTTCTGGTTCATCGATGAACATACACTTGACGATTTCTTTATCGGCCATTTCTTCAGGGGTGCGGTAGAAGATGGGCATGCTGACGAGGGTTGATTCGTGAACGGTGTATTTTCCGATATTGCGATTGGCAGTGTAGATGCCATCCTTGGTAATGGCGTGCATGTGGACACCGAGCTTGCGACTGAGAAATTCCATATCCAGATAATCCTCATAGGTCAAGGATTCGCTGATAATCTCATGGCCAGTAGCAGTTTCTTGGACAAGAGCACCGTTGAAGGTCACGACATAGTCACCATTGTCTCTCAACTGCAAGTCGTCCAGAAGTTTGGCAACACCTGCGATAGGGCGTCCAGTTGCAATCACGACTTTAACACCAGCTTCTTTGGCATCTTGGATGGCAGAAAAGACTTCAGGAGTAATTTCCTTTTGGCTGTTGACTAGGGTTCCGTCAATATCGACGGCGATTAGTTTAATACTCATAAATTTCCTCTTCTAGTTTTTATTTGGGGTAAAATGATCGTTCTTAATCAAGTGTAAAAATTGCTGGGTAATGCTTGCGAAGATGCTGTTTTGGTCCAACATTTCTTTTGGAAAATAAAAGCGATTATCTCCGTGGCGACTGCCAGCAAGGGATTGAACAATAGGAGACAGGCTAGAGAGTTCGGCCAGTTCTCCATTCTTTTGTAAAATCTCAATCTGTGTTCGCGGATTTTCAGATTCGGGACGATAAATATCATAAGGGAGGTCAAAGTTCTTATGAATAGCAGTATAGTAGTCGGGATCAAAGCCGATGTCCTCAACCAATTTTCTCATGCTAGCGAGTTGGTCTTGGTCTTCTTGTGAAAAGGTAATGGATTTAAAGACCTTGCGGTTGACAAAGCGTTGCGACAAATCTGCGAGAATCTTGTCAGGACTGGTCATCCAGAGCTGGAAGTAAGTATTCATCACGCCATCATCCAGAGCTAGATAGTCAGATAGAGTAACTTTCTTTTCAAAAAAAGGTAGCAAATGAGGAGAAGTTCGTGCAAAGAAATCCTTGTCCTCAGGAAAGAGTTCCTTGGCGCGCTTGAGGAGATTCTGTAGGAGAACTTCCATAGCGCGTGTTGCGGGGTGGAAATAAACCTGCATATACATCTGGTAACGACTAAGGACGTAGTCTTCGATGGCATGCATGCCATTTCGCTGAAAGGCAATCCCATTTTCGACAGGACGAATGACTCGGAGGATACGTGTCAGGTCAAATTCTCCATAGGATGCTCCTGTAAAATAGGAGTCGCGCAAGAGATAGTCCATGCGGTCTGCGTCAATCTGACTAGAAATGAGTTGCACGACCTGCTTATTAGGGTAGGTGTGATCAATGACACTGGCAACTTTTTCAGGAAAGTCAGGCGCCACTTGTAGCAGGACTTGGTGAATCTCTGTCTCAGGACTTTGAATAATCTCCTGAGTGATGGCTTCATGGTCTGTATCAAAGAGATTTTCAAAAGTATGGGAGTAGGCGCCATGCCCAAGGTCATGTAAGAGAGCAGCGGTCATGGTCAAGAGAGACTCGGCAGGATTCCATTCTTCAGGATATTTTTCTTCAAAAATCTCTGTGATACGTCGTGCAATTTCATAAACTCCTAGACAATGAGAGAAGCGGCTGTGCTCCCCACCGTGGAAGGTATAACTGGAAGTCCCCAGTTGTTTGATGCGACGCAAACGTTGAAATTCTTTGGTATTGATCAAGTCATAGATGATTTGATTATTGACATGGATGTAGTTGTGAACTGGGTCACGGAATACTTTTTCGTTCATATGACCATTATAGCAAAAAGCTAGAGTTTTTGGTAAAATAGTAGGACAAGAGAGAAGAAAGAGGACTTGAAGTGAAGATTCGGATGCGAAATAGGATTCAGTTTGATGAGCAGTTGGAAGTGATTGACCAGCTTTATGACGTTGAAGTGCATGAGAAGGGAGATTATAGCTATTTGCTTTTCTACAATGAGGAAAAGGAAAAAGTAGTGATTAAATTTCATGCTCAAGAGCTGGTGATGACCCGTTTTTCCAATCCCAAGACCATTATGCGCTTTTTAAAGGATAGTGATAGCTTAGCCTATATTCCCACACCTATGGGTATGCAGGAGTTTATCATCCAAACGAGCCATTATCAAGTTGATGGGCAAAAGATTGAACTAGATTATCAACTACAAAATCAAGAAGGACATCCCTTTGCCAACTATCAATTGGAAATTACTTGGGGCTAGTCTCTTGTCTTTTTCAAATTTAGCTTGCTATCTTCTCGGATGAGCTTGCTAATGTGGTAGATTAGGCTATTTTTTGGTATAATAAAAGTTATGGAAATCGAAAAAACCAATCGTATGAATGCGCTCTTTGAATTTTATGCAGCGCTTTTGACAGATAAGCAAATGAATTATATAGAGCTCTACTACGCTGATGATTACAGCCTTGCTGAGATTGCCGAGGAGTTTGGTGTTAGTCGTCAGGCTGTCTATGACAATATCAAGCGGACAGAAAAGATTCTGGAAGATTATGAGATGAAATTGCACATGTACTCGGACTACATTGTCCGCAGTCAGATTTTTGATCAGATTTTGGAGCGCTATCCCAAGGATGACTTTCTGCAGGAGCAGATAGAAATTTTAACAAGCATTGATAATAGAGAATAAGAGGAAGAAACATGGCATTTGAAAGTTTAACAGAACGTTTGCAGAACGTCTTTAAAAATCTGCGTAAAAAAGGAAAAATCTCTGAGGCTGATGTCCAAGAAGCAACCAAAGAGATTCGCTTGGCCTTGCTTGAGGCTGACGTTGCCTTGCCTGTTGTAAAGGACTTTATCAAGAAAGTTCGTGAGCGTGCAGTCGGGCATGAGGTCATTGATACCCTTAATCCTGCGCAACAGATTATCAAAATCGTTGATGAGGAACTGACAGCCGTTTTAGGTTCTGATACGGCTGAGATTATCAAGTCACCTAAGATTCCGACAATCATCATGATGGTTGGTTTGCAGGGGGCTGGTAAAACAACTTTTGCTGGTAAATTGGCCAACAAACTCAAGAAAGAAGAAAATGCTCGTCCTTTGATGATTGCGGCAGATATTTATCGTCCAGCTGCCATTGATCAGCTTAAAACCTTGGGGCAACAGATTGATGTGCCTGTATTCGCTCTTGGTACAGATGTTCCAGCTGTTGAGATTGTACGTCAAGGTTTGGAACAAGCCCAAGCAAATCACAACGACTATGTCTTGATTGATACGGCAGGTCGTTTGCAGATTGATGAGCTTCTCATGAATGAGCTTCGTGACGTGAAAGCCTTGGCTCAACCAAATGAAATCCTGCATGTCGTTGATGCTATGATTGGTCAAGAAGCGGCCAATGTTGCGCGTGAGTTTAATGCTCAGTTGGAAGTGACTGGGGTGATCCTTACTAAGATTGATGGGGATACTCGTGGTGGTGCGGCTCTATCTGTTCGTCACATTACTGGAAAACCAATCAAGTTCACTGGTACGGGTGAAAAGATTACAGATATCGAAACCTTCCACCCAGACCGTATGTCTAGCCGTATCCTTGGCATGGGGGATATGCTCACTCTGATTGAGAAAGCTTCTCAAGAATACGATGAGCAAAAAGCCCTTGAAATGGCTGAGAAGATGCGTGAGAACACCTTTGATTTCAATGATTTCATCGATCAATTGGATCAGGTGCAAAACATGGGTCCGATGGAAGACTTGCTCAAGATGATTCCAGGTATGGCTAACAATCCAGCCCTTCAAAACATGAAGGTGGATGAGCGCCAGATTGCGCGCAAACGTGCTATTGTGTCTTCTATGACGCCTGAAGAGCGTGAAAATCCAGATTTGTTAAATCCAAGCCGTCGTCGTCGTATTGCTGCAGGTTCTGGAAATACCTTTGTTGAAGTCAATAAATTCATCAAGGACTTTAACCAGGCTAAACAGCTCATGCAGGGTGTTATGTCTGGTGATATGAATAAGATGATGAAGCAAATGGGAATTAATCCAAATAACCTTCCTAAAAATATGCCAAATATGGGAGGAATGGATATGTCTGCTCTTGAAGGAATGATGGGACAAGGTGGTCTGCCTGACTTGTCAGCTCTTGGGGGAGCAGGAATGCCAGATATGAGCCAGATGTTTGGTGGCGGACTCAAAGGTAAAATCGGTGAATTTGCCATGAAACAGTCCATGAAACGCATGGCGAATAAAATGAAAAAAGCGAAGAAGAAACGTAAGTAAGACAAAGGAAGGCCACAGGGCTTTCCTTTTTTGGAAAGAATTTTTTATTTTAACATTTAAAAAATCCACTCAGACAACTGAGTGGATTTTTGTGCTAAGAGATTTAGTCTTTATTTTCGTATGGCAAGATCAAGTTCAAGATGATTCCTGTCATGGCTGATAGGGCAGTTCCTGAAAGAGTAACTGGACCAAGTTTAAGGATAGCTCCTCCAAGTCCAAGGACCAACATAGCACTTGCGATGATGAGGTTACGCATTTGAGCGAAATCAACACGTTCTTTAATCAAGACTTTCAAACCGTTGCTGGCGATAACTCCATAGAGAAGGATTGACATACCACCAAGTACAGCGTTTGGAATAGTTGAAATCAAGGCAGTGAATTTACCAAGGAAGCTAAGGGCAATTGCGATAAAGGCAGCGTTACGGATAACTGAGACAGAAGCGATACGAGTCATACCGATAACCCCTGTATTTTCTCCATAAGTTGTATTGGCTGGTCCACCAAGGAAGGCAGAAACAGAAGTTGCGATACCGTCACCAAGAAGAGTACGGTGAAGACCTGGTTCTTTCAAGAATTGACGGCCACAGATTTGACCCAAAACAGTATGGTCTCCGATATGTTCAGAAATTGTTACGATAGCGATTGGCAAGATGGCGATAGTTTCTGGACCAAAGTAAAGACTGTACTCTTTAAAGGTACCACCAGTACTAAATGGTAAGTAGAAACCAGGAATTTCAAACCAGTCAGCTTTAAGAACTGGTGTAAAGTCAACTAGCCCAAGAGCTAGAGCGAAGAGGTAACCACCGATAATGGCAAAGAGGAACGGAATGATTCGTAGGAAGCCTTTTCCTTTTGTATTGATAAAGGCAGCAATTAGGAAAGTAACAACCGCTACAAGAGCATTTTTCCAATTTCCGTCCGCTACAAGACCAGCGTTAGTAACTGCTGAACCTGCAAGTCCAAGACCGATAACGATAATCATAGGACCGATAATGATTGGTGGCAAGAGTTTATCAATCCATTTTGTACCTGCAAAACGTACACCAGCAGCAACAAGGACGTAGACCAAACCAGTCAAGATAACCCCTGTTTGAGCAGCGGATACATCCCCACCCATTTCTTTCATAGCCAGTGACATAGCTGTGATAAAGGCGAATGATGATCCTAGATAAACTGGAACTCTAAATCCAGTTGAAATCATGTAGATAAGTGTTCCAACACCTGAAGCAAAAAGGGCAACAGATACAGGCATTCCTAAAATCAATGGTACCAAGATGGTCGCACCAAACATGGCGAAAACGTGTTGGAAACTAAGGAGAATTCCTTTTCCAGCTGAAGGACGTTGGTCAACGTCTAGTAACAAATCAACAGTTGATTCTTGTTTCATATAAACCTCACTTTTGGGCATCAAAAAAGAGCCCATTATTTTACAGCAATAGGCCCTCAGAGTAAGACTTCTTTAAAATCTAGACTTTAAAGAGTTTCAAATATTTCTGCGTCTTCGTCACCTCACGGGATGACATTAAAAACCTTTGCTTGTGATAGTATAGCAAAAATTACAAACTTTGTAAATATTTTTTTACTAAAAAGATTAAAGCGGGCGTTTGTTGGGCATGCCAGCCTTACGTGGATATTTATTTGGTGTTTCCTTTTTCTTTTCTACCACTGTGATGTAGCGCGGATCTCCATTTGGTAGGGCGTAGCTGAGATTGTCTTCGACCTTACTAAAAAGGAGATTGAGGGCATTCTTAGCTTCTAACAATTCCCCTGGCGCATTACTGGCCTTGAGTGCCAATAGTTTGCCACCAACTTTAAGGTAAGGGATGGTCAATTCAGACAAGACCTGCATGCGGGCAACCGCACGAGCTGTTACAAAGTCATATTGAGCACGGAAGTTCTTGTCTTGGGCAAAGTCTTCTGCACGTCCATGGTAGAAATGAACACCGTCCAAATCTAGCTCCTGAGCCAACAGTTGGAGAAAGTTGATGCGCTTATTGAGAGAATCAATGATAGTCACATCAAGCTGAGGATAGAGGATTTTCATTGGTAGACTAGGAAATCCTGCCCCAGCTCCGATATCAAGCAGTTTGATATTTTCATTGGGAATCAAGCCTTGCAGAATAGGTGCAATCGAATCATAAAAATGTTTGAGATAAACTTCTTCCTTATCTGTAATAGCTGTCAAATTAATCTTTTCATTCCACTCGGCCAAGAGCTCAAAATAACGTTCAAATTGTTCTTTCTGCTGGTCCGAAAGTGGAAGATTTTGCTCGGCAAGCAAGTTGTAAAATGTTTCTGGTTTCATAGTTATTTCCTTCTTTAGTATCATCTTATTTTACCACAATCATTAAAAATTTGATATACTGGTACTAATCTAAAAGAAGAAAGGACTTATATCATGACTTGGATTATTCTTGGAGTTTTGGCTCTTATTGTTATTTTTGTGATTGTTAGCTATAACGGTTTGGTTAAAAATCGTATGCAAACAAAGGAGGCGTGGAGCCAAATTGATGTTCAGTTGAAACGTCGAAATGACCTCTTGCCAAACTTGATTGAAACTGTAAAAGGTTATGCTAAATATGAAGGTTCTACCCTTGAAAAGGTGGCAGAACTACGTAATCAAGTGGCGGCAGCGACTTCACCAGCAGAAGCTATGAAAGCTAGTGATGCCCTTACTCGTCAAGTTTCAGGTATTTTTGCAGTTGCAGAAAGCTATCCAGATTTGAAAGCTAGTGCCAACTTTGTTAAATTGCAAGAGGAGTTGACTAATACAGAAAATAAAATTTCTTACTCTCGTCAACTCTACAACAGTGTTGTCAGCAACTACAATGTAAAATTAGAAACTTTCCCAAGCAATATCATTGCAGGAATGTTTGGATTTAAAGCAGCGGATTTCCTTCAAACACCAGAAGAGGAAAAGGCAGTTCCGAAAGTTGATTTTAGCGGTTTAGGTGACTAAGATGTTGTTTGATCAAATTGCAAGCAATAAACGAAGAACCTGGATTTTGTTGCTGGTATTTTTCTTACTCTTAGCTCTTGTTGGCTATGCGGTTGGTTACCTCTTTATGCAGTCTGGGCTTGGCGGTTTGGTTATTGCACTGATTATCGGATTTATCTATGCCATGTCTATGATTTTTCAATCGACAGAGATTGTCATGTCCATGAATGGGGCGCGTGAAGTTGATGAGCAAATGGCACCAGACCTTTACCATGTAGTGGAAGATATGGCTATGGTGGCTCAGATTCCTATGCCCCGTGTTTTCATCATTGATGATCCAGCCTTAAATGCCTTTGCGACAGGTTCTAATCCTCAAAATGCGGCTGTTGCTGCAACGTCAGGTCTCCTAGCTATCATGAATCGTGAGGAGCTAGAAGCTGTTATGGGCCATGAAGTCAGTCATATTCGTAATTACGATATCCGTATTTCGACTATTGCTGTTGCCCTTGCTAGTGCTATCACCATGCTTTCTAGTATGGCAGGTCGTATGATGTGGTGGGGTGGTGCAGGTCGCAGACGAAGTGACGATGACCGAGATGGAAATGGCTTAGAAATCATTATGCTCGTGGTTTCTCTACTAGCTATTGTGCTGGCACCTCTTGCTGCAACCTTGGTGCAACTAGCTATTTCTCGTCAGAGGGAATTCCTAGCTGATGCTTCTAGTGTTGAGTTGATTCGCAATCCTCAAGGGATGATTAATGCTCTACGTAAGTTGGATAATAGTAAACCGATGAGTCGTCCTGTCGATGATGCCAGCAGTGCACTTTATATCAATGATCCCAAGAAAGGTGGAGGGTTCCAAAAACTCTTTTATACCCACCCACCTATCTCAGAGAGGATTGAACGCTTAAAACATATGTAAAATGAAGGCTGGGAAAAAGCCTTTAAAATCTTAAAAACGCATAATATCAGGTGTGCAAAAAACTTGATATTATGCGTTTTATTATGGGAAGATTTACTTCCTTTTCTCCTAAAATTGTGTTTTTGCCCCACCTATCTGCTATGTTGCAAATTTATAAATCTTCTAAATTAACTACCTCCAGACCGTGTTCTGTTAAGCGATAGATGATTGAACAGACCTCTTTTAAGAAACGCCTGTCATGCGAAACAGTGATGAGACCGCCCGGATAGGTTGCAAAGAGTTTTCTTATTTCAGGTTGAGAAGTTGGAGAAAAGTTTCGTGTAGGTTCATCCAGCAGGAGAAAGTTTGGTTTGCGCAGGACTAAATCCAAAAGCAGGAGTTTTCCCTGTTGTCCGCCAGATAAGGAGCGAATTTGATGCTGCATTTCTGGATAACTGAAATTGAGACTGGCTAAGTGAGATTGGATTTTCTGTAGTTCCTCTTTTTCTCCAGTTTGGCTGAGATAGGTTATTGGGGATAAATCCAATTGCAGTTTCTTGTGATAATCTTGTGGCATAACACCAAGAGAAATCTCTCTTTTTTGACTTAGCAGTTGTTGCAACTTGGCTAACAGAGTTGATTTTCCAACACCATTTGGCCCGATGATACCGATTTTATCTTGGCCACGGACCGTTAGTCGTAACTCCTGAGCCAAAACTCGGTCGCCAATGGCCAAATTTTCCTTTTCCAGTTGGATTAATGTTTTAGAAGCTGGTAATGGTTGGATGTCTGAAAAGAAAAGTTGGATTTGTTCTTCTTCAAGTGGCTTTTGGGTCATGGACTGAGCTGCCCTTTCGTATCGTTTTTCTTGTGAGAGGACAGTTTTCATCTTTTTAGCCAATAGGCGACCGGCAGTACTGTCTTTGGTAGCTCGAAGTGCAGTTTCTACATTTTGCTTGACTCGCCGATGTTTTTCCATGGTTTTATCATAGGCTCTTTGGTCGTTAGCAGCTTGCTGACTTTGTCTGGCAAAATGAGCCTTTCTCTGCTCACTATAGCGATCATAGTCTAAATGCTCTACTAGCGTTTCAGGTTCTTTCCGGTGCTTGACCAGTCGCAAGTGGACGATAGTATCTGCCGTTTGAGAAAGAAATTCTTCATCATGGGAAATGAAAATAACAGTTTGTCTAATCTTTTGAATCTGATTTTTTAGCCAATCAACCGTCTCAAGGTCTAGATCATTTGAAGGTTCATCTAAAAATAAAATTTCAAAGGGTTTGGCTAACTCATGGATGAGCTGAATTTTCAAAGATTCGCCGCCCGAAAGGCTCCCAATCTCTTGAGCGCTAGCGAAACGCTCACTATCAAAATGCAATTCCTCAGCCAAACGATAGAGAATACTATAGTCTAAATCGGCAAGATCTAAGAAGAAGTAGTCGTGTAGAGTTCTCTTTTTCAGGTCCTCGGGGAGTTTTTGAGGAATGTAAGCTAGTGACTGAATATCAGACTGGATGTCGCCTTTGATAGTGAAATCAGACAAAGCTTCCCCAATTAAAATTTTAAGTAAGGTTGATTTGCCATTTCCTTCTTCTCCAATAATAGCAACCTTTTCCCCGACTTGGATGGTCATGGTTAGGTCAGATACAAGGTCTCGTAAATCTTTGTTTTGTGTGATGGTTAGATGATTGATTTTTATCATATGATTGCCCTTTCTAGAATGTCGATAGTGCATAACAAAAAGCTCTACTTTACCTAGTAGAGCCCAAATTCTATGTCAAAAAAACTCTATTAACATGCCAGAAAAAGAGCATAAAAGAGCACACAAAAAGAGACAAAAACAAGATCTACTAAATAAAGTTTCTTTATTTGATAGACTTAGTTGTTCATGTCTCCCTTACCTCCGAGTATTAGTACCCTTATCCTATACCTTTAAGGAAATTTTGTCAACAGAAAACTGGGAATTTCAAGCTATAAACTCTCAAAATTTGTCTTCTATGTGAGCATCCTCCTTGCTATCATGTATTCTTTCCTATAGTATAGTACCAAAAAATATAGTAATAAACATATTAAAAAATTCAATTTTAATTACAAAGTTTGGTGGGCTGATTTGTAGCCTTTTCATGGTATAATCAAGAGAGTAAATCTTTATGGAGGAAGTATGAAATTAAATATTCAAGAGATCCGCAAGCAGTCTGAAGGCTTGCATTTTGAACAAACTTTAGATCTAGTTGCAGACCTGCATGCACGTAATCAAGAAATTTTAGATGTAAAAGATATCCTTGCAGTTGGGAAAGTACAATACGAAGATCGTATGTATTTCTTAGATTATCAGTTATCTTACACCATTGTTCTTGCTTCAAGTCGCAGTATGGAGCCAGTTGAGTTAGCTGAATCTTATCCAGTCACAGAAGTTTTCATGGAAGGTGCAACCAACCAGTTGGATCAAGAAGTTCTAGATGACGACTTGGTCTTGCCTATCGAAAATGGAGAACTTGACCTTGCTGAGAGTGTATCAGATAATATCTTGCTCAATATCCCTATCAAGGTTTTGACGGCTGAAGAAGAGGCGGGTCAAGGATTTGTGTCAGGAAATGACTGGCAAATCATGACAGAGGAAGAATACCAAGCCCAACAAGCAGTTAAGAAAGAAGAAAACAGTCCTTTTGCTGGCTTACAAGGACTATTTGATGGAGACGAATAATGGTTTTGTCAAAAAAACGCGCACGAAAGGTGCTAGAAGAAATCATTGCCCTCTTCCCAGATGCCAAACCCAGTCTTGATTTCACCAATCATTTTGAACTCTTGGTTGCAGTCATGTTGTCAGCCCAGACGACAGATGCAGCGGTAAATAAGGCCACACCAGGTCTCTTTGCTGCCTTTCCAACGCCCCAAGCCATGTCTGTGGCGACAGAGAATGAGATTGCTTCGCACATTTCTCGTCTAGGACTGTATCGGAATAAGGCTAAATTTCTAAAAAAATGTGCTCAACAACTATTAGACGATTTTGATGGTCAAGTTCCTCAGACACGTGAGGAATTGGAAAGTCTGGCAGGTGTTGGTCGCAAGACAGCCAATGTTGTCATGAGTGTGGGCTTTGGTATCCCAGCCTTTGCAGTGGATACTCATGTGGAGCGTATTTGCAAACACCATGATATCGTCAAAAAATCAGCGACACCTCTTGAGGTGGAAAAGCGAGTCATGGATATCTTGCCACCAGAGCAGTGGTTAGCTGCTCATCAGGCCATGATTTATTTTGGTAGAGCCATTTGCCATCCTAAAAATCCAGAGTGTGACCAGTACCCACAATTATATGATTTTAGCAATTTATAAGATGGGTATCAAAAGTTTTTGCTTGATTTTAGGCTTGCTTTGTGCTATAGTAATTGATAACTAAATATTCCTTTAAACCTGTCCCGTGAGGCAGGCAAGGAGCACGATAAAGTAGAAGGGTGAAGTCTATACTGTTTGCAGTAGGGCTCGCTTGGCTATACATTTCAAGTCTCCTTGTTTAAGGAGACTTTTCTTTTTGGAGGTTTGTCATGAAGACAAAAGAAGTTGTAGACGAATTGACCGTCAAACGAGCGATTACGCGTATTACTTATGAGATTATCGAGCGCAACAAAGATTTAAATAAAATCGTCTTGGCTGGTATTAAAACTCGCGGTGTCTTTATCGCCCACCGTATCCAAGAACGTTTGGAGCAGCTAGAAAACCTTTCAGTTCCGGTTGTAGAATTGGATACGAAACCCTTCCGTGACGATGTTAAAAGTGGAGAAGATACTTCTTTGGTTTCTGTTGATGTAACAGACCGTGAAGTTATCTTGGTGGATGATGTACTTTATACAGGCCGTACCATCCGCGCCGCTATTGATAATATTGTAGGTCATGGCCGTCCTGCGCGCGTGAGTTTAGCAGTTCTAGTCGATCGTGGACATAGAGAATTGCCAATCCGTCCAGATTACGTTGGGAAAAATATCCCAACTAGTCGTTCTGAAGAAATCATCGTAGAGATGGCAGAACTTGATGGCCAAGACAGAGTTCTGATTACTGAAGAAGCTTAGAAAGCTAAAGGAGTAGCCATGTCAGAAAATCAACAAGCATTGAATCATGTGGTGTCCATGGAAGATCTCACTGTCGATCAAGTCATGAAATTGATCAAACGAGGAATTGAGTTTAAAAACGGAGCTCAGCTTCCCTATGAAAACCATCCGATTGTTTCCAATCTTTTCTTTGAAGATTCTACACGGACGCATAAGTCCTTTGAAGTGGCAGAGATTAAACTGGGGCTGGAACGACTTGACTTTGATGTGAAGACCAGCTCAGTAAATAAGGGTGAGACACTTTATGATACTATCCTGACTCTGTCTGCCTTAGGAGTGGATGTCTGTGTGATTCGTCACCCAGAGGTTGACTACTACAGAGAGTTAATTGCTAGTCCCACGATTACGACTTCCATCATCAATGGTGGAGATGGTTCGGGACAACACCCTAGCCAGAGCTTGCTTGATTTGATGACCATTTATGAGGAATTTGGCCACTTTGAGGGGCTCAAGGTTGCTATTGCAGGTGACTTGGACCACTCACGTGTTGCCAAATCCAATATGCAGATTTTGAAACGCTTGGGAGCTGAACTTTACTTTGCTGGACCTGAGGAATGGAGAAGTCAAGAGTTTGCAGACTATGGACAGTTTGTAACCATTGATGAAATCATTGATCAGGTGGATGTCATGATGTTTCTTCGTGTGCAACATGAACGTCATGATAGTGGTGCAGTCTTTTCAAAAGAAGACTACCATGCCCAACATGGCTTGACACAAGAACGTTACGATCGCTTGAAAGAAACAGCAATTCTTATGCACCCAGCTCCAGTCAATCGCGATGTGGAAATCGCAGATCACTTGGTTGAAGCACCAAAATCACGGATTGTCCAACAAATGACCAACGGTGTCTTTGTTCGAATGGCAATCTTAGAATCCGTACTGGCGAGTAGAAACGCCAACTAAAACACAAGACGTTAAAAGACGCCAGTGAGCGTCCACGAGAGGTGAGAATATGACAAAAAGACTTCTAGTATTAGAAGATGGCACAGTTTTTGAAGGCAAGGCCTTCGGAGCAGATATTGATGTAACAGGCGAAATCGTCTTTAATACAGGGATGACCGGCTACCAAGAATCCATTACAGACCAGTCTTATAATGGACAAATCTTGACCTTTACTTATCCTTTGGTAGGAAATTATGGAATTAACCGTGATGATTACGAATCCATTATTCCAACTTGTAAGGGAGTCGTTGTTTTCGAAGAAGCACGTAGAGCAAGCAACTGGCGAAATCAAATGACGCTGGATGAATTTTTGAAAGCCAAGAAAATTCCAGGTATTTCAGGAATTGATACGCGTGCCCTTACCAAGATTATCCGTAAGCATGGCACTATGCGTGCAACCTTGACCCATGTTGGGGACAGTATGGACCATGTGACTGACCAGCTTCAAGCAACAGTCTTGCCGACAGATAATATCAAACAGGTTTCTACTAAAACTTCCTATCCAGCTCCAGGAGTTGGTTTGAGTGTGGTGCTAGTGGATTTTGGTCTCAAGCACTCAATCTTACGTGAACTTTCTAAACGCAACTGTAACGTGACCGTCGTTCCTTATTCGACAACGGCTGAAGAAATTCTCCATCTCAATCCTGACGGAGTTATGTTGTCAAATGGTCCAGGTAACCCAGAAGACGTTCCACAAGCACTGGACATGATTCGTGGTGTGCAAGGAAAAATTCCAATCTTTGGTATTTGTATGGGGCACCAACTCTTTGCTATGGCAAACGGGGCTAAGACTTACAAGATGAAATTTGGTCACCGTGGATTTAACCATGCAGTACGTGAAATTGCTACAGGACGAGTAGACTTTACTAGCCAAAACCATGGTTATGCAGTCAGCCGTGAGGACTTGCCAGAACACTTGATTATTACCCACGAAGAAATCAATGATAAGTCAGTTGAAGGAGTTCGTCATAGATACCAACCTGCCTTCTCTGTCCAATACCATCCAGATGCAGCCCCTGGTCCACACGACGCTAGCTACTTATTTGACGAGTTTATCGAGATGATGGAAGCTTTTAAACAATCAAACTAAGAACGAGTAAAAGCTCGTCGGAGAATTTATGTAACTGAACACGGACGGAAAGCTCAGAATTTAGAGCAACCAACTTGGATTGTCAATCCTTCCTTGGTTTCCTAAAATTCCATCGCTTTCTATTCGTCCTTTGTATCTTATTTAATGTCGCTCTGTGAGGCGACGAATAGAAAGGAGAAGATACATTGTTCGCGGAAGTGAACACGCCCTAAGAACTGTGTGAAAAAGATAAACATCGTCTTGACGCTAAAGGCGTCTGCACCGAGTTTCCTATTTTCACTGTGTTCTTTACGGGCTTTGTATCATAAACTATGCCTAAACGTACTGATATTCAAAAAATTATGGTGATTGGTTCTGGTCCGATTATTATTGGTCAGGCTGCTGAGTTTGACTACGCTGGGACCCAGGCTTGCTTGTCGTTGAAAGAGGAAGGTTATGAGGTTGTATTAGTTAACTCAAACCCTGCCACCATCATGACGGACAAGGAAATTGCTGATAAGGTTTACATTGAGCCAATTACACTTGAGTTTGTAACTCGTATTCTCCGTAAGGAACGTCCAGATGCCTTGCTTCCAACTCTTGGTGGTCAAACAGGGCTCAATATGGCCATGGAATTGTCTAAAAACGGTATTCTTGATGAGCTCGGTGTCGAACTTCTGGGAACTAAATTATCTGCCATTGACCAAGCTGAGGATCGTGACCTCTTTAAACAATTGATGGAAGAATTGAACCAACCAATTCCAGAGTCTGAAATTGTTAACACAGTAGAAGAAGCAGTTGCCTTTGCAGCGACAATTGGATACCCAGTCATTGTCCGTCCAGCCTTTACACTTGGTGGTACTGGTGGTGGTATGTGTGCCAACGAGGAAGAATTGCGTGAAATCGCTGAAAACGGGTTGAAATTGTCACCTGTTACCCAATGTTTGATTGAGCGTTCAATTGCCGGTTTCAAGGAAATCGAATACGAAGTGATGCGTGACTCAGCTGACAATGCCCTCGTTGTTTGTAACATGGAAAACTTTGACCCAGTTGGGATTCACACAGGAGATTCTATTGTATTTGCCCCTGCGCAAACCATGTCAGACTATGAAAACCAAATGCTCCGTGACGCGAGCTTGAGCATTATACGCGCTCTCAAAATTGAAGGTGGATGTAATGTTCAGTTGGCACTTGATCCACACAGCTTCAAGTACTATGTCATTGAAGTAAACCCTCGTGTATCGCGTTCTTCAGCCCTTGCTTCTAAGGCGACAGGTTATCCGATTGCCAAATTGGCTGCTAAGATTGCCGTTGGTTTGACCTTGGATGAGGTTATCAACCCAGTCACAGGTTCAACCTACGCCATGTTTGAGCCAGCTCTTGACTACGTCGTTGCCAAGATTCCACGTTTCCCATTTGACAAGTTTGAAAAAGGTGAGCGTCGTCTTGGTACTCAGATGAAGGCGACTGGAGAAGTCATGGCAATCGGTCGAAACATCGAAGAGTCGCTTCTTAAGGCTTGTCGTTCACTTGAAATTGGCGTTCACCACAATGAAATGCCTGAACTTGCAGCAGTTTCTGATGATGCCTTGATTGAAAAAGTTGTCAAAGCCCAAGATGATCGTCTCTTCTATGTGTCAGAAGCTATTCGCCGTGGTTACACTCCAGAAGAAATCGCTGAGCTTACAAAAATTGATATCTTTTACCTTGATAAACTCTTGCATATCTTTGAAATCGAGCAGGAGTTGGGTGCCCATCCACAAGATCTAGAAGTTTTGAAAACTGCCAAACTCAATGGTTTCTCAGACCGTAAGATTGCGGAACTTTGGGAAACGACTGCAGACCAAGTTCGCCAACTTCGTTTGGAAAATAAGATTGTCCCAGTTTACAAGATGGTTGATACCTGTGCGGCAGAGTTTGACTCTGAAACACCATATTTCTATTCAACCTATGGATGGGAAAATGAATCTATCAAGTCTGATAAGGAATCTGTACTTGTACTAGGTTCTGGTCCAATTCGTATCGGTCAAGGGGTTGAGTTTGACTACGCAACCGTTCACTCTGTTAAGGCTATACAGGCAGCTGGCTACGAAGCTATCATCATGAACTCAAACCCAGAGACCGTTTCTACAGACTTCTCTGTATCAGATAAGCTTTATTTTGAGCCATTGACTTTCGAAGATGTTATGAATGTTATTGACCTAGAGCAACCAAAAGGAGTTATTGTTCAGTTCGGTGGTCAAACAGCTATCAACCTTGCGGAGCCATTGGCAAAAGCAGGTGTGACCATCCTAGGTACACAAGTTGCTGACCTAGACCGTGCCGAAGACCGTGACCTCTTTGAGCAAGCTCTCAAAGACTTAGATATTCCACAGCCACCTGGTCAAACGGCTACCAATGAAGAAGAAGCTGTTCTTGCAGCTCGCAAAATTGGTTTCCCAGTCCTCGTTCGTCCTTCTTATGTTTTGGGGGGACGTGCCATGGAAATCGTTGAAAACGAAGAAGACCTTCGTTCTTACATGCGTACGGCTGTTAAGGCTAGTCCAGACCACCCAGTTCTTGTCGACTCTTACATCGTTGGGCAAGAGTGCGAAGTTGATGCTATTTCAGACGGAGAAAATGTCCTTATTCCTGGCATCATGGAACATATCGAACGTGCCGGTGTCCACTCAGGTGACTCAATGGCCGTTTATCCTCCACAAACCTTGTCTCAAAAGGTGCAAGAAACAATCGCAGACTATACTAAACGCCTAGCAATCGGTCTTAACTGCCTTGGAATGATGAACATCCAGTTTGTTATCAAGGATGAAAAAGTCTACGTTATTGAGGTCAATCCACGTGCCAGCCGTACGGTTCCATTCCTTTCAAAAGTAACCAATATCCCTATGGCTCAGGTAGCGACTAAGCTCATCCTTGGTCAAAGACTTGAAGAACTTGGTTACCAAGATGGACTTTATCCAGAAAGTAGTCGAGTTCATATCAAGGCACCTGTCTTCTCCTTTACGAAACTAGCTAAGGTAGACAGCTTACTTGGTCCTGAAATGAAGTCAACAGGGGAAGTTATGGGTTCTGATACGACTTTGGAAAAAGCTCTCTATAAGGCCTTTGAAGCTTCTTACCTACACTTGCCAACTTTTGGAAATGTAGTCTTTACCATTGCTGATGATGCTAAAGAAGAAGCATTGGACTTGGCTCGTCGTTTCCAAAATATCGGCTACGGTATCCTCGCGACAGAAGGGACAGCAGCCTTCTTTGCTAGTCATGGCCTGCAAGCTCAACCTGTTGGTAAGATTGGTGATGATGATCAAGATATCCCAAGCTTTGTTCGCAAAGGGAAAATCCAAGCGATTATCAATACTGTCGGAACCAAACGAACTGCTGACGAAGATGGTGAGCAAATCCGTCGTTCAGCCATTGAACACGGTGTGCCACTCTTTACAGCCTTAGATACAGCGAATGCTATGCTTAAGGTACTTGAAAGCCGTAGTTTTGTCACAGAAGCAATTTAAATAGAAAAAAGAGAAGGTGTAACGATCTTCTCTTTTTTGTTATATTTTTTCTTGTAAACTACTGCTTAATCAGTTTTTGCGATAAGCTTTAATGCTATGACTATACCATTCTTGCATTTCTTTTGATGGTGGTGTCATATAATCACCATACATCTGGGTTAAAAATTGGTCATATTTTTTGGGAACAGGTAGCATACGGCCTTCAAACTCAGTTAAGATGAGTTCTTTAAAGGTATCAACTGGGAATACTTCTTTCATTCCTTCCTTACCAATCCCAATTCCTCCCTCATATTGAGGATTGCTAGTTGCAGCATTTTTGACTAGCTGATCAATTTTCTTGTAAAAGTAGCGAGGATTGACAAAGCGGAGGGCATACCAGCTACATAATCTTAGAAAATCTTTTAACTTGCTGTCACCGTGAACTGCGCGTGATTTTTTGATATAAGCTAGTTGACGAAGGGCTACATACTTATAGCTCTTGTCGACAATGCTCAAATCTGTAAATCGATCAATTGGAAATACGTCAATAAAGAGACTAGTGTCATGACGCTTGTACTTGACATGGTCTTTGATAACAGTAGATGTATCCAAAATAGATGCGAAATTATGGAAGTACCAAGAAGAGGTATCGTAGGAAAGAACCTTATAGCGAGGGTGATTTTCTTCCTCAATGATCTTCAATAAGCGCTCATAATCTTCACGATAGAGAGAAATATCAATATCATCATCCCAAGGAATCATACCTTTGTGGCGGATAGCTCCAAGCATGGTTCCATAACTGAGAAAATAAGGAATATTATGTTTTTTACAAGTCTCATCAATATAATCTAGCAGGGCTAGTTGGATTTCTTTAATTTCTTCTTTTTCTAAATATTGCATCCTAATCCTCCAATTTGTAGGCATGAAATTCATGACTGTAGAAGCGTTTTTCTTCAGGTGGCAAGGTCATATAATCCCCATAAAATTGAGTCAAAATAGTATCAAATTTTTCAGGTGCAGGAAGACTTAAATTCTCAAAGGGTAAATCAATTGTGTTATCAAAGGTACCACTTGGGAAGACTTCCTTTTCTTTAAATTTAGAAGGGATAAAGGCCATATATTGACCATTCTCACGACTATATTTTTGAATTTCTTTCTCGATTTTATTTGCAAAATAACGAGGAGAAACAGGTCGAAGGAGCAACCAAAAGGCTGTTCGTATCCAATCTTTTAAAAGGCTGTCTTTATAGACGATATTTTTGTGTTTGCTGAAAGACAGAAGTTTGAAGCTTTCCAGTTTATAACAAGTATCAATGACTTTAGGATCATCAAATCGGTCCATAGGGAAAATGTCAATAAAAACACCAGACTCATAGGTTTTCGTATTTCGAGTATCGATTATTTTGGTTGTACTGTCGGTGATTTTGATAAAGTTATTAAAGTAGTTCTTATCTGTCTCTAAGGATAAGAGCCTATATTTGCTTTTTTCCTTTTGAAAAATGTTAATAAATCGTTGATAGTCTTCTCGAGGCATGGATAAATCAATATCGTCGTCCCAAGGAATAAAGCCCTCATGTCGAACTGCCCCAATCAGGGTCCCGTAGTTAATAATATAGTTGATATTGTGCTTTTTACAGAGAGTATCAATATAATCCAAAATTTCTAATTCAATTTGTTTGGCATCTTCAATGGTTAGTTGTTTCATTTTAAACTCCTATAATCTTTTGAATTTATTTTTTAAGGCTAAGACATGGTTTAAAAATTCATAGAAAATGCTATCTTTGGTAAAGATTAGTAGGCCAATATAAGAGATAGCTGATAGCAAGACAATCAAACCAGTATTAATCAAAAACGGCAAATTAATGACCATATCCACAGGATACAAGAAATTAATCAGGAAATAAATTGCTACAAAGGAAAGTGAAAAGAGAGAGTATCGAACAGTATAGCTGAAGATATGTCCCAAGTGAATAAGCTGTTTTCTATGGATGAAAATGATATAGAAAACAAGTAGAGAGGCCTCTGATAGCATAGTTGTGAGTAGGTAGTATTCAGGAGCCACTATATGGTTGAAAAAGAGGAGACTATTTAAGCCCAAATTGAGTAGCCCAGCAAAGACTGTATAGACTGTGATACGTTTTTCATAGCCATTTGTAAAGAGAATTTGGGAACCAAGAATGGTATCTAGTGCTAGGATAATCGTTCGAAAAGCGAAGAGAGAGGTCAAGATGCCGCCCCCGATATATTTTTCACTACCGTAAAGGAGGATAGCATTTGGTCCTAAAACCATTAGCCCAAAACTTAAAGGAATGATAAAGAAGTTAAAGATTCGACTACCTCTATTAACCAAGGAAACATAGGCTTCTTTGTCTCCTTTCCCCAGATAATAACTGAGACGGGGTACACTCACTCCAATTGCACCTGTCACAACACCAGCTATAACGGTCACAATTCGTTGGGCCATGGTATAGTAACTAACGTTGACATCAATCCCTGTTTTAACGAGGAAGAGGCGATCTAAAAAAGTAAAGAGCATATTGGCATTGGCAAAGACCAACATGGCTGTCAAAGGGAGAAAGAGTGGTTTAAAATCACTTAAGTGAATTTTAACAAGTTTGATGTCTCTTTTTATCCAAAAATAACTAATCAGGTAGTTAATCAGTGTCGATAAACTCATCACCAGTGTATAGATAACAATATCGTGCTCATTTTTGACAAAAAGGAAAATAGAGACCAACATCAGGATACGGATGAAGGCAGTTTTGTAAAAGAGAAAACTGTAATTTTCCAGAGCTTCATTGACCCACTCGATTGAAAAAATTTGGGCAATGAGTTGAATCCCCATAACAAGGTAGACCTTTTTGACGATTGGATTATCAGTAAAGAAGAGAGGATAGGCAAGGATATAGACAGCGGTGGTCAAAATTGTACAAGCTATGCACAAATAAAAAAGACTAGAGAAGGTTCTATTCAGATCTTTTTTGTTATCCTTGACATTACTGATGGCTCGTAAACCATAGTTATAGACCCCATAAGTCGCAAAGGGCAAGAAAAATGACAAAATAGTATCAACTGAGTTGAAGTAACCATAGTCAGTCCGGTCCAAGACACGCGCGACGTAGGTTCCAGTTAAGATGGGAAAAATAATATTCAAGACACGAATTCCCATGTAAGATAGAGCATTTAATTTTATACTTTTCATTCAATTTACCTCGTTTTTCATTATATCATAAAGTCAGCTAATAAGAAATGAAGGGCAGTAATACTCTTCGAAAATCTCTTCAAACCACGTCAGCGTCGCCTTACCGTACTCAAGTACAGCTTACGGCTAGCTTCCTAGTTTGCTTTTTGATTTTCATTGAGTATAAGTCCAGTAATCACTTTGAAGTTTCAAAGCTTAATTTTAAGTTTTCTTTAAGGAAACTATATTATTCTAAAGAACTCTAAAATTTCACAGCCATTTATTAGTAATGACTACAGAATTCCTAGTTATTACTAGAAATGGACTAGTTTCTTTGAATAATAGAACTGCTTAACCCTCCTATTCTAGAAAGGGAGGTCCAGTATTTCTTTCATGATAGGACTAGATTGTGGTATAATAGAGAGAATAAGTTTTTTTAGTAAGACAAAGGAGAAAATAGATGATTTATGCAGGAATTCTTGCCGGTGGAACTGGCACACGCATGGGAATCAGTAACTTGCCAAAACAATTTTTAGAGCTAGGTGATCGACCTATTTTGATTCATACAATTGAAAAATTTGTCTTGGAACCAAGCATTGAAAAAATTGTGGTTGGTGTTCATGGAGACTGGGTTTCTCATGCTGAAGATCTTGTAGATAAATATCTGCCTCTTCATAAGGAACGTATCATCATTACAAAGGGTGGTGCTGACCGTAATACGAGTATTGAGAAAATCATTGAAGCCATTGATGCTTATCGTCCGCTTACTCCAGAGGATATCGTTGTTACACACGATTCTGTTCGTCCATTTATTACACTTCGCATGATTCAAGACAATATCAAACTTGCCCAAAATCATGACGCAGTGGACACAGTGGTAGAAGCGGTTGATACTATCGTTGAAAGCACTAATGGTCAATTTATTACAGATATTCCAAATCGTGCTCACCTTTATCAAGGACAAACACCTCAAACATTCCGTTGCAAGGACTTCATGGACCTTTACGGCTCTCTCTCTGCTGAAGAGAAAGAAATCTTAACAGATGCATGTAAAATCTTTGTCATTAAAGGAAAAGATGTAGCCTTGGCCAAGGGTGAATATTCAAATCTAAAAATTACAACAGTAACAGATTTGAAGATTGCAAAAAGTATGATTGAGAAAGACTAGTAAAATGATTAATCAAATTTATCAACTAACTAAGCCTAAGTTTATCAATGTCAAATACCAGGAAGAGGCTATTGACCAAGAGAATCGTATCCTTATCCGTCCCAACTACATGGCGGTCTGTCATGCGGATCAGCGTTACTACCAAGGAAAACGTGATCCAAAGATTTTGAATAAAAAGCTTCCAATGGCAATGATTCACGAGTCATGTGGAACCGTTATTTCTGACCCGACAGGAACCTACGAGGTTGGGCAAAAAGTTGTCATGATTCCCAATCAGCCTCCTATGCAGAGTGATGAAGAATTCTATGAAAACTACATGACAGGGACCCATTTCTTGTCTAGTGGCTTTGATGGCTTTATGAGAGAGTTTGTTTCTCTCCCTAAAGATCGTGTGGTGGCTTATGATGCTATCGAGGATACGGTTGCAGCCATTACAGAATTTGTCAGTGTCGGCATGCACGCTATGAATCGTCTATTGACTCTTGCTCATAGCAAGCGGGACCGAATCGCCGTTATCGGAGATGGAAGTTTAGCTTTTGTGGTTGCCAATATTATCAATTATACTTTGCCAGAAGCAGAGATTGTGGTTATTGGTCGTCATTGGGAAAAGTTGGAACTCTTCTCTTTTGCCAAAGAATGCTATATCACTGATAATATTCCTGAGGATTTGACCTTTGACCATGCTTTTGAGTGTTGTGGTGGTGATGGTACTGGACCAGCTATTAATGACTTGATTCGCTACATTCGTCCTCAGGGAACGATTCTCATGATGGGAGTTAGCGAGTATAAAGTTAACATCAATACACGCGATGCCTTAGAAAAAGGATTGCTCTTGGTTGGTTCCTCTCGTTCTGGTCGCATTGATTTTGAAAATGCGATTCAAATGATGGAAGTCAAGAAATTCGCTAATCGTCTTAAAAATATCCTTTATCTAGAAGAACCTGTAAGAGAAATTAAAGATATTCACCGTGTCTTTGCGACCGATTTAAATACAGCCTTTAAAACTGTGTTTAAGTGGGAAGTATAAGTGCTGGAGGTTAATTGTGGAGAAAATCATTAAAGAAAAAATTTCTTCTTTACTTAGTGCAGAAGAGGAAGTCCTCAGTGTTGAACAACTGGGGGGAATGACCAATCAAAACTATTTGGTCAAAACAACAAATAAGCAATACATTGTTAAGTTCTTTGGTAAAGGGACAGAAAAACTGATCAATCGTCAAGATGAAAAGTATAATCTTGAACTACTAAAAGATTTAGACTTAGATGTAAAAAATTATCTTTTTGATATTGAAGCTGGTATCAAAGTAAATGAGTATATCGAATCTGCGATTACGCTTGATTCAACGTCAATCAAGACTAAATTTGATAAAATTACTCCAATTTTACAAACTATTCATGCGTCTGGTAAGGAATTAAGAGGAGAATTTGCTCCCTTTGAAGAAATCAAAAAATACGAAACCTTAATTGAAGAAAAAATCCCCTATGCCAACTATGAAGCTGTTCGAGAAGAAGTCTTCTCCCTAGAGAAAAGACTGGCTGACTTAGGTGTTGACAGAAAATCTTGTCATATCGATTTGGTGCCTGAAAACTTTATCGAGTCACCACAAGGACGACTTTATCTGATTGACTGGGAATATTCATCAATGAACGATCCAATGTGGGATTTGGCTGCTCTCTTTTTAGAGTCTGAGTTCACTCTTCAAGAGGAAGAAGCTTTCTTGTCTCACTATGAGAGTGAGCAAACACCTGTCTCTCGTGAAAAGATTGCCATTTATAAAATTTTACAAGATACTATTTGGAGTCTATGGACAGTCTATAAGGAAGAGCAAGGTGCAGATTTTGGTGACTATGGTGTGAATCGTTATCAAAGAGCTGTTAAAGGTTTGTCCTATTATGGAGGTTTAGATGAAAAATAAAAATGGAGTTTCTTTTGGTCTACTCTCAGGTGTTTTCTGGGGATTAGGTCTAACGATTAGTGCTTATATCTTTTCAATTTTTACAGATTTGTCGCCCTTTGTGGTGGCCGCTGCTCATGATTTCTTGAGTATCTTTATCTTACTAGCTTTTCTTTTAGTAAAAGAAGGAAAAGTTCGTCTCTCAATTTTCTTAAATATTCGCAATGTGAGTGTTATCATCGGAGCCTTGCTAGCAGGTCCAATCGGTATGCAGGCCAATCTTTATGCGGTTAAGTATATCGGAAGTTCCTTAGCTTCATCTGTATCAGCTATTTACCCTGCAATTTCAGTTTTATTGGCTTTCTTCTTTTTGAAACACAAGATTTCGAAAAATACTGTATTTGGGATTGTCTTAATTATTGGAGGGATTATTGCTCAAACCTATAAGGTAGAACAGGTTAATTCTTTCTACATTGGGATTCTCTGTGCTTTAGTTTGTGCTATTGCATGGGGAAGTGAGAGTGTTCTTAGCTCTTTTGCCATGGAAAGTGAATTGAGTGAAATCGAAGCCCTCTTAATCCGTCAAGTGACTTCGTTCTTGTCCTATCTTGTGATTGTGCTCTTCTCTCATCAGTCATTTGCAGAAGTGGCCAATGGACAATTGCTAGGTCTTATGATTGTCTTTGCAGCCTTTGATATGATTTCCTACTTGGCTTATTATATCGCTATCAATCGCTTGCAACCAGCCAAGGCTACAGGCTTGAACGTAAGCTATGTAGTTTGGACTGTCTTGTTTGCAGTTGTTTTCTTAGGTGCACCGCTAGATATGCTGACAATTATTACGTCACTTGTCGTTATTGCTGGAGTTTATATTATTATTAAAGAATAAAGGAGATTCGTGTGAAAGCCATTATCTTAGCAGCGGGATTGGGAACTCGCTTGCGTCCTATGACTGAAAATACCCCTAAAGCCTTGGTTCAGGTTAATCAAAAACCTTTGATTGAATACCAAATTGAGTTTCTCAAAGAAAAAGGGATCAATGACATCATCATCATCGTTGGTTACCTTAAAGAACAATTCGATTACTTGAAAGAAAAATACGGTGTCCGCCTCGTTTTCAATGATAAATACGCTGACTACAATAACTTTTACTCTCTCTATCTTGTAAAAGAAGAATTAGCTAACAGCTATGTTATTGATGCTGATAATTATCTCTTTAAAAATATGTTCCGCAATGATTTGACACGTTCGACTTATTTTAGTGTTTATCGTGAAGATTGTACCAACGAATGGTTCTTGGTCTATGGAGATGACTACAAGGTTCAAGACATCATTGTTGATAGCAAGGCAGGTCGTATTCTTAGTGGTGTATCTTTCTGGGACGCTCCAACAGCAGAAAAGATTGTCAGCTTTATCGACAAGGCTTATGCAAGTGGCGAATTTGTTGATCTCTACTGGGACAATATGGTTAAGGATAATATCAAAGAGTTAGATGTCTATGTTGAAGAATTAGAAGGCAATAGCATCTATGAAATCGATAGTGTCCAAGACTATCATAAATTAGAAGAAATTCTTAAAAACGAAAATTAAAAATTCCAACATCTGGCTGAAATAGTCGGATGTTTTTTGATTTTTTTACGAATAGATAGATGAGTAGAAAAAGAAATGGAGCTATTTATGAAAATCACAAACTATGAAATCTATAAGTTAAAAAAATCAGGTTTGACCAATCAACAGGTTTTGAAAGTTCTAGAATACGGTGAAAATGTCGATCAAGAACTGTTGTTAGGTGATATTGCAGATATATCAGGTTGCCGAAATCCAGCTGTTTTTATGGAACGTTATTTTCAGATAGACGATGCGCATTTGGAGAAGGAATTTCAAAAATTTCCATCTTTCTCTATTTTAGACGACTGTTATCCTTGGGATCTAAGTGAAATTTATGATGCACCTGTGCTTTTATTTTACAAGGGCAATCTGGATCTCTTGAAATTTCCAAAGGTAGCGGTTGTGGGTAGTCGCGCTTGTAGCAAACAGGGAGTGAAGTCAGTTGAAAAAGTCATTCAAGGCTTGGAAAATGAACTGGTTATTGTCAGTGGATTAGCCAAGGGAATTGACACAGCGGCTCATATGGCAGCTCTCCAGAATGGTGGCAAAACCATTGCAGTGATTGGAACAGGTCTAGATGTGTTTTATCCTAAAGCCAATAAACGTTTGCAAGACTACATCGGCAATGATCATCTGGTTCTTAGTGAATATGGACCTGGCGAACAGCCTCTGAAATTTCATTTTCCTGCCCGTAATCGCATCATTGCTGGACTTTGCCGTGGTGTGATTGTAGCAGAGGCTAAGATGCGTTCAGGTAGTCTCATTACCTGTGAGAGAGCAATGGAAGAAGGGCGCGATGTCTTTGCTATTCCTGGTAGCATTTTAGATGGATTATCAGACGGTTGCCACCATTTGATTCAGGAAGGAGCAAAATTGGTCACCAGCGGGAAGGATGTTCTTGCGGAATTTGAATTTTAAGACGAAATTTCGCTTACTAGACAAACTTTTCTTCTATATATAGTGGCTAAGTCTTGACAGTTATGGCAAAATGGTTTACACTTTATAAAGTTTATTACTTTGAAAAGGTGTGATACTGTGGCTACGGCAACAAAAAAGAAAAAATCATCAGTTAAAAAAAATCTAGTCATCGTGGAGTCGCCTGCTAAGGCCAAAACGATTGAAAAATATCTAGGCAGGAACTACAAGGTTTTAGCCAGTGTCGGTCATATCCGTGATTTGAAGAAATCCAGTATGTCCGTCGATATTGAAAATAATTATGAACCGCAATATATCAATATCCGAGGAAAAGGTCCTCTCATCAATGACTTGAAAAAAGAAGCCAAAAAAGCTAATAAAGTCTTTCTTGCGAGTGACCCGGACCGTGAAGGAGAAGCGATTTCTTGGCATTTGGCTCATATTCTCAACTTGGATGAAAATGATGCCAACCGTGTGGTCTTCAATGAAATTACCAAGGATGCGGTCAAAAATGCTTTTAAAGAACCACGCAAGATTGATATGGACTTGGTCGATGCCCAACAGGCTCGTCGGGTCTTGGACCGCTTGGTAGGCTATTCGATTTCGCCTATTTTGTGGAAGAAGGTCAAGAAGGGCTTATCAGCAGGTCGCGTACAGTCTATTGCCCTTAAACTCATCATTGACCGAGAAAATGAAATCAATGCCTTCCAGCCAGAAGAATACTGGACAATTGATGCTGTCTTTAAAAAGGGAACCAAGCAATTTCAGGCTTCCTTCTATGGAGTAGATGGTAAAAAGCTGAAACTGACTAGCAATGACGAAGTTAAGGAAGTATTGTCTCGTCTGACTAGTAAAGACTTTTCAGTGGATCAGGTGGATAAGAAAGAGCGCAAACGCAATGCTCCTTTACCTTATACCACTTCATCTATGCAGATGGATGCGGCTAATAAAATCAATTTCCGTACTCGAAAGACCATGATGGTTGCCCAACAGCTCTATGAAGGGATTAATATTGGGTCTGGGGTGCAAGGTTTGATTACCTATATGCGTACCGATTCGACTCGTATCAGTCCAGTGGCGCAAAATGAGGCAGCAAGCTTCATTACGGACCGTTTTGGTAGCAAGTATTCTAAGCATGGTAGCAAGGTCAAAAATGCATCAGGAGCTCAGGATGCCCACGAGGCTATTCGTCCGTCTAGTGTCTTTAATACACCTGAAAGTATCGCTAAGTATCTGGACAAGGATCAGCTCAAGCTCTATACCCTTATCTGGAATCGTTTTGTGGCTAGCCAAATGACAGCTGCCGTCTTTGATACTATGGCTGTTAAATTGTCTCAAAATGGGGTTCAATTTGCTGCTAATGGTAGTCAGGTTAAGTTTGATGGTTATCTTGCCATTTATAATGATTCTGACAAGAATAAGATGTTACCGGACATGGCTGTTGGAGATGTGGTCAAGCAGGTTAATAGCAAACCAGAGCAACATTTCACACAACCACCTGCTCGCTATTCTGAAGCGACACTGATTAAGACTTTGGAGGAAAATGGAGTTGGACGTCCTTCAACCTACGCTCCAACCATTGAAACCATTCAGAAACGTTATTATGTTCGCCTTGCAGCCAAACGCTTTGAACCAACAGAGTTGGGTGAAATTGTCAACAAGCTTATCGTTGAATATTTCCCAGATATCGTAAACGTAACCTTCACAGCCGAAATGGAAGGCAAACTGGATGATGTCGAAGTTGGAAAAGAGCAGTGGCAACGTGTTATTGATGCCTTTTACAAACCATTCTCTAAAGAAGTGGCCAAGGCTGAAGAAGAAATGGAAAAAATCCAAATCAAGGATGAACCAGCTGGATTTGACTGTGAAGTCTGTGGCAGTCCAATGGTCATTAAACTTGGTCGTTTTGGTAAGTTCTACGCTTGTAGCAATTTCCCAGATTGTCGTCATACCCAAGCAATCGTGAAAGAAATCGGTGTTGAGTGTCCAAGTTGTCATCAGGGACAAATCATTGAACGTAAAACCAAGCGTAACCGCCTCTTCTATGGTTGCAATCGCTATCCAGAATGTGAATTTACCTCTTGGGACAAGCCTGTTGGTCGTGACTGTCCAAAATGTGGCAACTTCCTCATGGAGAAAAAAGTCCGTGGTGGTGGCAAGCAGGTTGTTTGTGGCAAGGGTGACTACGAGGAAGAAAAGATTAAATAAGAGGAGAGTCCTGAAAGTGAATTTCAGGCTCTTTTTGGTTGGAGCTTGACAAAATTCATCATTGTATGCGAAACTAGAAGAAGATTATTTTAATTAGGAGTAGTTATGCGTATTATTTATCTAATTATTGGTTTTTTATCACTGGCCTTGGCTATTGTTGGGGTTGTTTTACCCTTGTTGCCGACAACGCCTTTCCTTTTGTTGTCTATCGCTTGTTTCTCCAGAAGTTCCAAGCGCTTCGAAGATTGGCTTTATCATACCAAGCTCTATCAAGCATATGTAGCTGATTTTCGGGAAACCAAGTCCATTGCACGTGAACGTAAGAAAAAAATCATTGTGTCTATCTACATCTTGATGGGAATTTCCATTTATTTTGCCCCTCTCTTACCAGTCAAAATCGGTCTGGGAGCTCTGACCATCTTTATCACCTACTATCTCTTTAAGGTTATTCCAGACAAAGAATAGGTAAAATTTGTTACTATTTCCCTTGATAAAATTAAAAGCATATTCACAGCAATATGATATAATAAATTCGAAGTAATACTCAAGGAGAATCAAATGATTTACGAATTTTGTGCTGAAAATGTGACCTTGCTTGAAAAAGCGATGCAGGCTGGAGCTCGTCGAATCGAACTCTGTGATAATCTAGCAGTTGGTGGAACAACACCAAGCTATGGAGTAACTAAGGTAGCAGTTGAACTGGCAGCTAACTATGATACGACCATTATGACCATGATTCGTCCTCGTGGTGGCGATTTTGTCTATAATGAACTAGAAATTGCTATCATGCTAGAAGATATTCGTTTGACTGCTCATGCTGGAAGTCAAGGGGTTGTATTTGGGGCTTTAACTGCTGATAAGAAGTTGGATAAGACTAATTTAGAAAAGTTGATTGCGGCATCAACAGGAATGGAACTTATCTTCCACATGGCCTTTGATGAATTGAGTGATGAAGACCAGTTGGAAGCCATTGACTGGCTCAGCCAAGCCGGTGTCACTCGTATCCTAACTCGTGCTGGAGTATCTGGTGATTCGCTAGACAAACGTTTCGCTCACTATCACAGAATTTTGGAACATGCTAAAGGTAAAATTGAAATTCTTCCAGGTGGGGGGATTGACTTGGACAACCGTCAAACCTTTATCGACCAGCTGGGTGTAACACAATTGCATGGAACCAAGGTTGTCTTTTAGAAAATAGAAAGGAACTGCTAGCTTTGGGTAGCAGTTTTCACTTATGTTTGAAATTTTTAAATCCTATCAGTTTAATCAAGAAAAGGCTCGTGCCTATGGTTTTGTAGAAAATGGGGAAGTCTGGACTTATAGTTGCCAGATTTTGCAGGGTGACTTTTTCATGACAGTCTCCATCACTACTGATAATGTGAATTTTCAGGTCTTTGATCAGGAAACGGACGACCTCTATCCTCAAGTCCATATGGAAAGTATGAGAGGAAGTTTTGTTGCAAGTGTCCGTGAGGCTTGTTTGGAGATTCTTTACCAGATACGGAAGACTTGTTTTGATGTTCAGGATTTCATCTTCCCTCAGACTAAACGAATCATGACTCAAGTTCAGGAAAAGTATGGTAATCAGTTGGAGTTTCTGTGGGAAAAATCGCCTGATACGGCAGTGTTAAGACATGAAGGTAATCAAAAGTGGTATGCTATTTTGATGAAAATCTCTTGGGATAAGCTGGAAAAGGGCAGAGAAGGACTAGTCGAAGCAGTTAACCTCAAACACGATCAAGTAGCTGACTTGCTTTCACAAAAGGGTATTTATCCAGCTTTTCATATGAACAAACGCTACTGGATTAGTGTGGCTTTTGATGATACGTTTTCAGATGAAGAGGTGCTAGAATTGATAGAGAAAAGTTGGAGCTTAACCTCTAAAAAATAAAATATTTCAAGGGTTTTCAAGAATTTTCAATTAGCTAAATATTCTATACTGAAGAAATTTTCAGAAAATATTTGATTTTTTCTTGACAAGTGCTTTTGCCTATGCTAAAATACTAAACAAGATATCAAACGAAGGAGAAAGTCAAACATGAGAACAGCTAAGTTTAATCAATTTGCTTTGTTGTTGAGGTACTCGGGCTAGTGCAAAAAGCATTAGTCCTGTTTGGCTTACCAAGCGGGAGTGAATCAGCATCTCGCTTGGACTTCTAAGCGAGATGTTTTTTTAAAACCATATTTGGAAAAGGGGAAATCTTATGCGTAAAGTTGAATTTTTTGATACAAGTCTTCGTGATGGGGAACAAACACCTGGTGTTAACTTCTCAATAAAGGAAAAAGTTTCCATTGCAAGACAGCTGGAGAAATGGGGAATTTCTGTAATTGAAGCTGGTTTTCCGGCTGCTAGTCCAGATTCATTTATAGCCGTTCAAGAAATTGCTAAAGCTATGAAAAAAACAGCAGTGACAGGATTAGCTCGTTCTGTAAAATCTGATATTGATGCTTGTTATGAGGCACTTAAGGATGCCAAGTATCCACAGATTCATGTCTTTATCGCTACCAGTCCGATTCACCGCAAGTACAAGCTCAATAAGAGCAAGGAAGAGATTCTAGAAGCTATTAAGGAGCATGTCTCTTATGCACGTTCTAAGTTTGAAGTGGTCGAATTCTCTCCAGAGGATGCGACTAGAACAGAGTTGGATTTCCTATTACAAGTCGTTCAAACAGCGGTTGATGCTGGTGCGTCTTATATCAATATCCCTGACACGGTTGGATTCACCACGCCAGAAGAGTTTGCACGCATCTTTGATCACTTGACTGAAAATATTAAATCAGATCATAAAGTTGTCTTTGGTGTCCACTGTCATGATGATCTCGGTATGGCAACTGCAAATACTTTGACAGCAATTAAACACGGTGCTGGACGTGTCCAGGGAACTATTAATGGTATCGGTGAACGCGCAGGTAATGTTGCTCTTGAAGAAGTAGCTGTTGCTTTGAAGATTCGTGAGGACTTCTTCCAAGCAACTAGTGATATTGTTTTGGATGAAACAATCAATACGTCAGAAATGGTTTCTCGCTTCTCAGGTATTCCAGTTCCTAAAAACAAGGCTGTGGTCGGTGGCAATGCCTTTTCTCACGAATCTGGTATTCACCAAGATGGAGTTCTTAAAAATCCTCTCACTTATGAGATTATCACCCCTGAATTGGTCGGTGTCAAGAGTAACAGCCTCCCACTTGGAAAATTGTCTGGTCGCCATGCCTTTGTCGAGAAACTAAGAGAACTAGCCCTAGATTTTACAGAAGAGGACATCAAACCACTCTTCGCCAAGTTCAAGGCACTGGCCGATAAGAAGCAAGAAATCACAGATGCAGATATTCGAGCTCTGGTCGCTGGAACCATGGTTGAAAATCCAGAAGGCTTCCACTTTGATGATTTGCAACTTCAAACTCATGCAGACAATCACATTGAAGCGCTTGTTAGCCTAGCTAATATGGATGGTGAGAAAGTCGAATTTAATGCGACAGGGCAAGGCTCTGTTGAGGCTATCTTTAACGCTATCGACAAGTTCTTTAACCAATCTGTCCGTTTGGTGTCCTATACCATTGATGCGGTGACAGATGGAATTGATGCCCAAGCTCGGGTTTTGGTCACTGTTGAAAACAGAGATACAGAAACCATCTTTAATGCAGCAGGGCTTGATTTCGATGTGCTGAAGGCTTCGGCTATTGCCTATATCAATGCTAATACCTTTGTTCAAAAAGAGAATGCTGGTGATATGGGACGCAGCGTTTCTTACCGCGATATGCCTAGTGTGTAAAGGAGAATGCTATGACAAAGAAAATAGTAGCTCTAGCAGGGGACGGAATCGGCCCAGAAATCATGGAGGCTGGTTTAGAGGTTCTGGAGGCTCTAGCTGAAAAAACAGATTTTGACTATGAGATTGACAGACGACCCTTCGGAGGTGCAGGTATTGATGCTGCAGGGCATCCCTTACCTGATGAAACCCTCAGGGCATGTAGAGAAGCAGATGCCATTCTCCTAGCGGCTATCGGTAGTCCTCAGTATGATGGAGCAGCGGTTCGCCCTGAACAAGGCCTGCTGGCTCTCCGTAAGGAACTCAATCTCTATGCCAATATTCGCCCAGTAAAAATCTTTGATAGTCTCAAGCATTTGTCACCACTCAAACCAGAACGAATTGCTGGTGTAGACTTTGTCGTGGTGCGTGAGTTGACTGGTGGGATTTACTTTGGAGATCATATCCTTGAAGAGCGCAAAGCGCGTGATATCAACGACTATAGCTATGAGGAAGTAGAACGGATTATTCGTAAGGCCTTTGAAATTGCAAGAAATCGCAGAAAAATTCTTACCAGTATCGATAAGCAAAATGTTCTAGCGACCTCAAAACTCTGGCGGAAAGTAGCTGAGGAAGTCGCGCAGGATTTCCCAGATGTAACCTTGGAACACCAGCTGGTGGACTCAGCTGCCATGCTTATGATTACCAATCCTGCCAAGTTCGATGTTATCGTGACAGAGAATCTTTTCGGGGATATTCTATCTGATGAATCAAGCGTTTTATCCGGCACACTTGGAGTTATGCCATCAGCCAGTCATTCTGAAAAGGGTCCAAGTCTCTATGAGCCCATTCACGGTTCAGCTCCTGATATTGCAGGTCAAGGAATTGCCAATCCTATCTCCATGATTTTATCAGTTGCCATGATGTTGAGAGACAGTTTTGGACGTTATGAGGATGCGGAACGTATCGAGCGTGCTGTTGAGGCAAGTTTAGCGGCTGGCATTTTAACGAGAGATATAGGTGGACAGGCTTCTACCAAGGAAATGACAGAAGCTATTATTGCAAGGTTATGAAGTTAGACGAAAAAATTACTCTAGTCCTTTTGATTTGGAATGTCATGGTTTTCTTGATTTATGGTATTGACAAATCTAAGGCAAGGAGAAGAGCTTGGCGCATCCCTGAGAAAATCTTACTTATTTTAGCCTTTACTTGTGGTGGTTTTGGTGCCTGGTTAGCAGGAATCATCTTTCATCACAAGACTAGAAAATGGTATTTTAAAACAGTTTGGTTTCTCGGAATGGTGTCTACACTAGTAGCCTTATATTTTATTTGGAGGTAATGGATGGCAGGAAAATCGATTTTTGATAAATTATGGGACCGTCATGTCATCACAGGAGAAGAGGGGCAGCCCCAACTCATGTATGTGGACCAGCACTATATTCATGAAGTGACCAGTCCTCAGGCTTTTCAAGGATTACGAGATGCAGGTCGTAGATTGAGACGACCAGACTTGACATTTGGAACCTTTGACCACAATGTCCCGACGGTCAATATCTACGATATTCGAGATGTGATTTCTAAGGCTCAAATTGATAAGCTTGCTGAAAATGTTGAGGAGTTTGGGATCGAACATGCTGCCCACGGTTCTGAAAAGCAGGGGATCGTTCACATGGTTGGTCCAGAAACAGGACGAACCCAACCAGGGAAATTCATCGTCTGTGGAGACAGCCATACGGCAACCCACGGAGCATTCGGAGCTATCGCCTTTGGAATTGGGACCAGTGAGGTCGAGCATGTCTTTGCTACCCAGACCCTCTGGCAGGTCAAACCCAAGAAAATGCTGGTAGAGTTCACTGGTGTTCCTCAAAAAGGAGTTTATTCTAAGGATTATATTCTCGCCTTGATTGCCAAGTACGGCGTTGCCTGTGGTGTTGGCTATGTGGTGGAATATCGTGGACAAGCGATTGATGCACTAAGCATGGAAGAGCGAATGACCATCTGCAATATGTCTATTGAGTTTGGCTCTAAGATGGGAATCATGAATCCAGATCAGACTACCTATGACTATCTCAAAGGACGCGAGTGTGTTCCAGAGGACTTCGAAGAGGCTGTGGCGGATTGGAAAACAATTGTCAGTGATGAGGATGCCGTTTATGATAAGGTTATCCAGATGGATGTCTCAGACTTGGCTCCCATGGTAACCTGGGGAACTAATCCTGCTATGGGTGTTGATTTTGACAGTAGATTCCCAGAAATTAAGGATATGAATGATGAGCGCGCTTATAATTACATGGACTTGGAGCCTGGTCAAAAGCCAGCGGATATTGAACTAGGCTATATCTTTATCGGGTCTTGTACCAATGCTCGTCTCAGTGACTTGCAGCTGGCTGCGCGATTTGTCAAAGGGAAGAAAATAGCTCCTAACTTAACGGCTATCGTGGTTCCAGGCTCTCGTCCTGTCAAACGAGCTGCTGAGAAATTGGGCTTGGATAAAGTTTTCTTAGATGCTGGCTTTGAATGGAGAGACCCAGGTTGCTCTATGTGCCTTGGAATGAATCCAGACAAGGTACCTGATGGCGTCCACTGCGCCTCAACCAGCAACCGAAACTTTGAAGACAGGCAGGGATTTGGAGCTAAGACCCATCTCTGCAGTCCAGCTATGGCAGCAGCTGCAGCTATCGCAGGGCGCTTCGTAGATGTTCGGCAAATGCCAGAAGCCCAGTAAGGAGAGGATATGGAGAAATTTACAGTTTATACGGGAACAACCGTTCCTCTCATGAATGATAACATCGACACCGACCAAATCCTACCCAAGCAGTTTCTCAAGTTAATTGATAAAAAAGGCTTTGGTAAGTATCTCATGTATGCTTGGCGTTATCTGGACGACAAGTATACTGAGGATCCAGACTTTGTCTTTAACCGCCCTGAATACCGTAAGGCCAGTATCCTTATATCAGGGGATAACTTTGGGGCAGGTTCTTCGAGAGAACACGCAGCTTGGGCTCTAGCCGACTATGGCTTTAAGGTCGTGATTGCAGGATCTTTTGGGGACATTCATTACAATAATGAACTCAATAATGGTATGTTGCCTATTGTTCAGCCTAGGGAGGTTAGAGAGAAACTAGCCCAGCTCAAACCAACTGATCAGGTAACTGTGGACTTGGAACAACAAAAAATCATCTCACCAGTTGGAGAATTCACTTTCGAAATCGATAGCGAATGGAAACACAAGCTCTTAAATGGTTTGGATGATATCGATATTACTTTGCAGTATGAAGACTTGATTGCTGCTTATGAAAAACAACGACCAGCCTACTGGCAGGATTAGAAAAAATAGAAAAGGAAATAGAACTATGACAAAACACATTCAATGGAACGGAACACTTTCACAAGAAGGCTATGACATTTTAAAAGGTGAGGGCGGTTGTATCGTTTGCCCTACTAAAGTCGGTTACATTATCATGACCAGCGATAAGGCAGGACTTGAGCGTAAGTTCGCAGCCAAAGAACGTAACCGCAACAAACCAGGTGTTGTCCTCTGCGGTAGCATGGGCGAGCTTCGCGCTTTAGCACAACTAAACCCAGAAATTGAAGCCTTCTACCAAAAACATTGGGACGAAGACATTCTCCTTGGTTGTATCCTTCCTTGGAAACCAGAAGCCTTTGAGAAACTCAAAGAGTATGGTGATGGCCGTGAAGAACTTATGACTGACGTGCGTGGTACTAGCTGTTTTGTTATCAAATTCGGGAAAGCTGGTGAACAATTGGCTGCCAAACTTTGGGAAGAAGGAAAGATGGTTTATGCCTCATCTGCAAACCCATCTGGAAAAGGAAATCGTGGTAAGGTAGAAGGGATCGGAGAACGTATCGAAGGAGCAGTGGATCTTGTCATCGAGGCAGACGACTATGTGGCATCTATCCAACCGGACAAAACGATTGAAACTCGCTACGAGCAAGGTGTGATGGTGTCTATGGTCGATAAGGACGGCAAACTCATCCCAGAACAAGGAGGAGCACGTTCAACTTCACCAGCTCCAGTTGTGATCCGTAAAGGTCTTGATATTGATAAAATCATGATGCACCTGTCAGATACCTTTAACTCATGGGACTACCGTCAGGGTGAGTATTATTAGGATGTAGAAGAAGTCTAGTGTTACGAGGGAATACCCCACTCTACACTAGGCTTTTTCTTTAGAAATTCTTTTCTTTTTCTATAGAATATGGTATTCTATTTATAAAATATATGTTAATAAGTAATGCTAATATTTAAACATCATTAGTAAAAGGAGTTAGATTGATGAATAAAAGAAAAGTTAGTTTAGAAGATTTTTATAAATGGTATAGTCTAAATAAAGAAGAGTTATTAAATAAGGCAACTGCTGGTGAAAAGTTTAATGATAAATTAAAAGAAGAGTTTCTCCAGGAATGGCCTTTGGATAGGATTTTAACAATGTCAATCGATGAATATGTAATAGGAAAGGGACAGCAAAATAAGTCTTTGTGCTACGCTCTTGAGAAGGGGAAATACAAAAATCTATTTCTTGGAATTTCTGGTGGCTCAGCTTCAAAATTTGGTATTTATTGGAATAAAAAAACAAACAAATATAAAGATCAAGCTAATAATGAGATTTCAGAGTTGGATCAACGATTTTCAAAATTAAAATCAGATTTGTATGAAATTATCAAAGAAGGTATTCGTTTTAACTTTGAAAATCCTATTTTTGATATGAAAAGATCAACAAATGAATTTATTGGTCGTTCTGCTATGGTGACAAAATTACTTTGTATCTATTCTGAGGGAAATCCTTTCTTTGGTGTAAATATTAATAGTCAGAAAGAATTTTGGAGCCACTTTGTTTCTCAGACAAATCAAGGTGGCCCTTATCTGCAAAATCATAAAATAATTGAACTGGTGTCCAAAACTTATCCTGAGTTGGAGCCATCGAAATTAGGAACTATTCTTTTTGAGTATTCTAAGCTTTTTATGGAAAATAAGGAAGAAAATAGTACAATGGATTCATTAAACAATTTTCGTCATCAATTAACCCAATCTCTATTAAAGTCTCCAAACCTCATCCTTCGTGGTGCACCAGGGACGGGAAAAACATACCTTGCTAAAGAAATTGCCTTAGAATTAACAGGTGGCAATGAAGATCAAATAGGCTTTGTACAGTTTCACCCATCTTATGACTATACGGATTTTGTAGAGGGATTGAGACCAGTATCTAATGGAGATGGTAACATTGAGTTTAAACTAGTAGATGGTATCTTTAAGAAGTTTTGTCAGAAAGCTAGAGATGCTAAGAAAACCGGAGGTCAAGATAAATTTGTCTTCATCATCGATGAGATCAACCGTGGTGAGATTTCTAAGATTTTTGGAGAACTCTTTTTCTCAATTGATCCTGGTTATCGTGGTGAAGAGGGAAGTGTTTCTACCCAATATGCTAATTTACATGAAACTGATGAGAAATTTTATATCCCTGACAATGTCTATATTATTGGAACCATGAATGATATAGACAGATCTGTTGATACCTTCGATTTTGCTATGCGTCGTCGTTTCCGCTTTGTTGAAGTTACGGCTGAAAGTCGACTTCACATTCTAGATGAAAAACTAGGTGAGCGTGCTGAAGAAGCTAAGACTCGACTAAGAAACTTGAATGCTGCTATTGAAAACGTTCAGGAATTAAACAGTCATTACCATATCGGGCCAAGTTATTTCCGTAATTTAAAAAAATTGAAATATGATTATGAATTACTTTGGTCTGATTATCTCAAACCACTTTTGGAAGATTATGTACGTGGTTCTTATGATGAAGCTGAAACTCTAGAAACATTGAAAAAAGCATTCGATCTGACAAAGAATGAGCAAAAAGATCAGGCAGTAGCTGATGACAATGAAGGTGATGAAAACGATGATGCGGATCACTGATAATCAACACAAGCTTGTTAAAGAAGAATTTGTTGAAGAATATCCTAAACTAAGCAATCTTCTTTTAGACAGAACCTTGGAAAGTCTATCCCAAGATGAACGTGTTTTCATTTTTCCAAATGATTTGAAGAATTCTCCTGACTTAGAAAAGGACCAAAAAATCTTTGAAACAGTTAATCGGGAAATCAAGACAGGAAATGTGATTGGTTTTCTGGGTTGTGGTCAGGAAAGATTAACGATTTCCTCTCGTTTTTCTGATGAGAGTAATGACCATTTTTTGCATTATCTCTTACACAAGGTTCTTCATATCAATCTCACTAGTTTAGATGTTGCTTTGTCTCGTGAAGAGAGGCTTTATCAACTTTTGATGTATCTCTTCCCCAAGTATCTACAAGCTGCTCTCCGAAAAGGTTTTTATAAGGAATACCAGCGATTTTCTCATAATGACAGTCATGTTAAGGGAGTGATTGATGTAAGAAACCATCTCAAGAAAAATCTTCCTTTCACGGGAAATATTGCCTACACAACGAGAGAGTTCACCTATGATAATCCCCTCATGCAGTTGGTTCGTCACACTATTGAATACATTAAGAACCAGAAAAGCATTGGTCAAGGGGTACTAGATAATGTCTCAACTAGTCGTGAAAACGTATCTGAAATCGTGCGTGTAACGCCCTCTTATAAACTAGCTGATCGTGCTAAGATTATTCGGGGAAATCAATCTAAACCTATACGTCATGCATACTTTCACGAGTACAGAAAGTTACAAGAACTTTGTCTGATGATCCTAAACCAAGAAAAGCACGGTTTAGGGTATCAAGATCAAAAAATTCATGGTATTCTTTTTGATGTTGCCTGGCTTTGGGAAGAGTATGTTTACACCTTGTTGCCAAAAGGTTTCATCCATCCTCGAAATAAGGACAAGACAGACGGAATTTCAGTATTTTCTAGTCAAGAAAGAAAAGTATATCCAGATTTTTATCAAGAAGAGCTTAAAATAGTATTAGATGCTAAGTATAAAAAATTGGAATTGACTGAAAAAGGAATCAACCGTGAGGACTTATTCCAGCTGATTTCCTATTCTTATATTTTAAAAGCTGAGAAGGCTGGTCTTGTTTTTCCGAGCAAGGACAAGGTTGTTGATAATGAGATAGGAAAGCTAGCAGGGTACGGAGCCTTATTAAAGAAATGGTCTATTCAAATTCCTCAGAACTCTTCATCCTATCGTGAATTTTGTGAAATGATGGAAAACTCTGAAGAAACTTTTAAAAGGAATATTACTAAAGAACTGGGGAGAAAATAATTTCTCCTCTTTCTTTTGTTTTTGATACAAGTAAAAACCGAACAATATAATTTAATTTATAAAATTATTTGACAAAAACTGTACTTTAGTTTATAATAAATTAAGGAAACGTCGGAAAAGGCGTAGTGATGCGAGAGCATAGGTAGGTCATTACAAAAGAAACGAGACATCGATATGTTAAATGAATTTCCAATTTTTGATTACGAAGATATTCAATTGATTCCAAATAAATGTGTCATTAAAAGCCGTGCAGAAGCGGATACAAGCGTCACTCTAGGAAATCACACCTTTAAACTACCTGTTGTGCCAGCTAATATGCAAACGATTTTGGATGAAAATGTAGCAGAGCAACTGGCTAAAGGTGGTTACTTCTACATTATGCACCGTTTTGATGAAGCAGGACGCATTCCCTTTATCAAACGTATGCACAATCAAGGGCTCATTGCTTCTATCTCTGTCGGTGTTAAGGACTATGAGTATGATTTCGTTAGCCAGCTCAAATCTGATGCTCCAGAATACATCACTATTGATATTGCTCATGGTCATGCAGATAGCGTGATTTCTATGATTCAACACATTAAGAAAGAGTTGCCAGATACTTTTGTCATTGCTGGAAATGTGGGAACACCAGAAGCTGTACGTGAATTGGAAAATGCTGGTGCGGATGCGACTAAGGTTGGAATCGGTCCTGGTAAGGTTTGTATCACCAAGGTCAAGACTGGTTTTGGTACAGGTGGTTGGCAGTTGGCTGCTCTTCGCTGGTGTGCCAAGGCTGCCCGTAAACCGATTATCGCTGATGGTGGAATTCGTACTCACGGCGACATTGCTAAGTCTATCCGTTTCGGTGCTAGCATGGTCATGATTGGATCCCTCTTTGCAGGACACATCGAAAGTCCAGGAAAAACGATTGAAGTCGATGGTGAACAGTTCAAAGAATACTATGGTTCAGCTTCACAATATCAAAAAGGTGCTTACAAAAACGTGGAGGGCAAACGCATCTTGCTTCCTGCCAAAGGGCACTTGCAAGATACTTTAACTGAGATGGAACAAGACCTTCAAAGTGCTATTTCGTATGCGGGTGGACGTCAGGTTGCTGACCTTAAACATGTTGATTATGTGATCGTGAAAAACTCTATCTGGAATGGGGATGCTTCCCACTAAGACGGGCTATATGGCCAGAAAAAAACTTGTTATTAGAGCAAATTTTTGTTATAATAAAACAAGTTTCCACCCTTAGTGTAATGGATATCACGTAAGATTCCGGTTCTTGAGATGGGGGTTCGATTCCCTCAGGGTGGATGTAAATATCCTAAAAAAGCCTTTAAATAGGGCTTTTTATTTATCCTGCCTCAAATTTGCCCCTAATACTCTTCGAAAATCTCTTCAAACCACGTCAGCGTCGCCTTACCGTAGGTATGTTACTGACTTCGTCAGTTCTATCTGCAACCTCAAAACAGTGTTTTGAGCTGACTTCGTCAGTCTTATCTGCAACCTCAAAACAGTGTTTTGAGCTGACTTCGTCAGTCTTATCTGCAACCTCAAAACAGTGTTTTGAGCAACCTGCGGCTAGCTTCCTAGTTTGCTCTTTGATTTTCATTGAGTATAAAACTGAAAATCTCTTTTTAAAGAATGCCCAAATCCCCTCCAGTCCCGTTTTAAAGTGACTCAGGGGGCTTTTTTTGATATAATAAAAAGGACTGTTATCAGTTAGAAAGAGGTTGGTATGAAAGAATTACAAACTGTACTAAAGAACCATTTTGCAATCGAATTTGCAGACAAAAACTTATTGGAGACTGCCTTTACTCATACGAGTTATGCCAATGAGCACCGCCTCTTAAAAATTTCACACAATGAACGCTTGGAATTTTTAGGAGACGCTGTTCTACAGTTATTGATTTCAGAATATCTGTATAAAAAATATCCTAAAAAGCCTGAAGGCGACTTGTCTAAACTCCGTGCCATGATTGTCCGTGAGGAGAGTTTGGCTGGCTTTGCGCGTGATTGTCAGTTTGACCAGTTTATAAAACTTGGTAAGGGGGAAGAAAAATCTGGTGGTCGTAATCGGGACACCATTCTTGGTGATGCCTTTGAGGCCTTTCTCGGTGCCCTCCTTTTGGACAAGGATGTTGCCAAGGTCAAGGAATTTATCTATCAAGTCATGATTCCTAAGGTTGAAGCAGGCGAATTTGAGATGATTACAGACTACAAAACCCATCTCCAAGAGTTACTTCAGGTCAATGGAGATGTGGCTATTCGTTATCAGGTGATTTCTGAAACGGGTCCTGCCCATGATAAGGTCTTTGATGTGGAAGTTCTTGTCGAAGGTAAGAGTATTGGTCAAGGTCAAGGTCGTTCTAAGAAATTAGCAGAGCAGGAAGCTGCTAAAAATGCCGTTGAGAAAGGGCTGGATTCATGTATTTAAAGGAAATCGAAATTCAGGGATTCAAGTCTTTTGCTGACAAGACTAAGGTCGTCTTTGACCAAGGTGTGACGGCAGTCGTTGGCCCAAATGGATCTGGAAAGTCGAATATTACAGAAAGTCTGCGTTGGGCCTTGGGAGAGTCCAGTGTCAAGAGTCTCCGTGGGGGCAAGATGCCGGATGTCATCTTTGCTGGGACCGAAAGTCGCAAACCGCTCAATTATGCTTCTGTAATTGTGACTCTGGATAATCATGACGGATTTATCAAGGATGCTGGTCAAGAAATCAGGGTAGAACGCCATATCTATCGTAGTGGAGATAGCGAATACAAGATTGATGGCAAGAAAGTCCGTCTACGTGATATCCATGACCTCTTCTTAGACACAGGTTTGGGACGAGATTCTTTCTCCATCATTTCCCAAGGCAAGGTTGAGGAGATTTTCAACTCCAAGCCTGAAGAACGCCGTGCCATTTTTGAAGAAGCTGCAGGAGTTTTGAAATACAAAACTCGCAGAAAAGAAACTGAGAGCAAGCTACAGCAAACTCAGGATAATCTAGACCGCTTAGAGGACATTATCTACGAGTTGGATAATCAAATCAAGCCTCTTGAGAAGCAAGCTGAGAATGCTCGTAAGTTTCTAGATTTGGATGGTCAACGCAAAGCGATATACTTGGATGTATTGGTTGCTCAAATCAAGGAAAATAAGGTTGAACTAGAATCGACAGAAGAAGAGTTGGCTCAGGTTCAAGAACTCTTGACCAGTTATTACCAAAAGCGTGAAAAATTAGAAGAGGAAAATCAAACTCTTAAAAAGCAACGCCAAGATTTGCAGGCTGAAATGGCCAAAGACCAGGGCAGTTTGATGGATTTGACCAGTCTGATTAGTGACTTAGAGAGAAAATTAGCCCTATCGAAACTGGAGTCCGAACAAGTAGCCCTGAATCAACAGGAAGCACAAGCCCGTTTGGCTGCTTTAGAGGATAAGAGAAATTCTCTAAGTAAGGAAAAAGCTGAAAAAGAAGCGAATTTGGCACAGTTAGAGGAAAATCTAGTTCAAAATAATCAAAAACTGAATCGATTAGAGGCTGAACTACTAGCTTTTTCAGATGATCCCGATCAGATGATTGAGCTCTTGCGTGAACGCTTTGTCGCTCTTTTACAAGAAGAAGCAGATGTCTCAAACCAACTGACCCGTATTGAGAATGAGTTGGAAAATAGTCGTCAGCTTTCTCAAAAACAAGCAGATCAATTAGAAAAGCTGAAAGAACAGTTAGCTACAGCTAAAGAGAAGGCTAGTCATCAAAAAGAAGAGCTTGAAACTGCCAAGGAGCAGGTTCAGAAATTACTGGCCGACTATCAAATCTGTGCCAAGGAGCAAGAGGAGCAGAAAACTTCCTATCAAGCTCAACAAAATCAACTTTTTGACCGTCTGGATAGTCTCAAAAACAAGCAGGCTAGAGCCCAAAGTTTGGAAAATATACTGAGAAATCATAGTAACTTTTATGCAGGTGTTAAGAGTGTTCTCCAAGAAAAAGACCGCCTTGGTGGGATTATTGGAGCAGTTAGTGAGCACCTGGCCTTTGATGTGCATTATCAAACTGCTCTAGAGATTGCGCTAGGAGCAAGCAGTCAGCATATCATCGTAGAAGATGAAGAGGCGGCAACCAAGGCGATTGATTTCCTTAAACGAAACAGAGCTGGTCGTGCAACCTTCCTTCCTTTAACGACTATCAAGGCGCGTACGATTTCTAGTCAGAATCAAGATGCTATTGCTGCAAGTCCAGGATTTCTGGGTATGGCGGATGAGCTGGTGACATTCGATACCAGATTAGAAGCCATTTTCAAGAACTTGCTAGCTACGACAGCTATTTTTGATACTGTAGAACATGCGCGTGCAGCAGCGCGTCAGGTTCGTTATCAGGTGCGCATGGTGACACTGGATGGGACAGAGCTGCGCACTGGTGGTTCCTATGCAGGTGGAGCCAATCGCCAGAATAACAGTATTTTCATCAAGCCAGAACTGGAACAATTACAAAAAGAAATTGCTGAAGAAGAAGCAAGCTTGCGTACAGATGAGGAGAGTTTGAAGAACTTGCAAGATGAGATGGTTTCATTGACTGAATCATTAGAAGCCATCAAATCTCAAGGAGAACAAGCACGTATCCAGGAGCAGGGCTTGTCCCTTGCTTATCAGCAGACCAGTCAGCAAGTTGAGGAACTGGAAACTCTTTGGAAACTCCAAGAAGAGGAATTAAATCGTCTTTCTGAGGGAGATTGGCAAGCGGATAAGGAAAAATGCCAAGAGCGCCTTACTACTATCGCTAGCGACAAGCAAAATCTGGAAGCTGAGATTGAAGAGATTAAGTCTAATAAAAACGCTATTCAAGAACGCTATCAAAACTTGCAGGAAGAGGTAGCTCAAGCTCGCTTGCTTAAGACAGAACTGCAAGGGCAAAAACGTTATGAAGTAGCTGATATTGAACGTCTAGGCAAAGAATTGGACAATCTGAATATCGAGCAAGAGGAAATCCAGCGCCTTCTCCAAGAAAAGGTTGATAATCTTGAGAAAGTTGATACGGATTTGCTCAGTCAACAGGCTGATGAAGCCAAAACTCAGAAAACAAACCTCCAACAAGGTTTGATTCGCAAGCAGTTTGAATTGGATGATATAGAAGGTCAGCTGGATGATATTGCCAGTCATTTGGACCAGGCTCGCCAGCAGAATGAAGAGTGGATTCGCAAGCAAACACGTGCTGAAGCCAAGAAAGAAAAGATCAGCGAGCGTTTGCGCCATCTACAAAGTCAATTAACAGACCAATATCAGATTAGCTATACTGAAGCTCTAGAAAAGGCGCATGAGTTGGAAAATCTCAATCTGGCAGAGCAAGAGGTTAAGGATTTGGAGAAGGCTATTCGCTCACTGGGTCCTGTCAACTTGGAAGCTATTGAACAGTACGAAGAAGTCCACAATCGTCTGGATTTCCTAAATAGCCAACGTGATGATATTTTGTCTGCGAAAAACCTGCTCCTTGAGACCATTACAGAGATGAATGATGAGGTCAAAGACCGCTTTAAATCAACCTTTGAGGCTATTCGTGAGTCCTTTAAAGTGACCTTCAAGCAGATGTTTGGTGGAGGTCAGGCGGACCTCATTTTGACTGAAGGAGACCTGCTGACAGCTGGGGTTGAGATTTCTGTTCAACCACCAGGCAAGAAAATCCAGTCTCTCAACCTCATGAGTGGTGGGGAAAAAGCCCTGTCGGCTCTAGCTTTGCTTTTCTCTATTATTCGAGTTAAGACGATTCCGTTTGTTATCTTGGATGAGGTAGAGGCTGCGCTAGACGAAGCCAATGTCAAACGCTTTGGAGATTATCTCAACCGCTTTGACAAGGACAGCCAGTTTATCGTCGTAACCCACCGTAAGGGGACTATGGCAGCGGCTGATTCTATCTATGGAGTGACCATGCAGGAATCAGGTGTTTCAAAGATTGTTTCAGTTAAGTTAAAAGATTTAGAAAGTATTGAAGGATGACAATTAAACTAGTAGCAACGGATATGGACGGAACCTTCCTAGATGGGAATGGGCGCTTTGATATGGATCGCCTCAAGTCTCTTTTGGCTTCCTACAAGGAAAAAGGGATTTACTTTGCGGTGGCTTCGGGTCGGGGATTTCTGTCTTTAGAAAAATTATTTGCTGATGTTCGTGATGACATTATTTTCATCGCGGAAAATGGCAGTTTGGTAGAATATCAAGGTCAAGACTTGTATGAAGCGACCATGTCTCGTGAGTTTTATTTGACGACTTTTGAAAAGCTGAAAACGTCACCTTATGTCGATATCAATAAATTGCTTTTAACAGGGAAAAAAGGCTCTTATGTTTTGGATACGGTTGATGAGACCTATTTGAAAGAGAGTCAGCACTATAATGAAAATATCCAAAAAGTAGCGAGTTTAGAAGATATCACAGATGATATTTTCAAATTTACAACCAACTTCACAGAAGAAACGCTTGAAGCTGGAGAAGCTTGGGTAAATGAAAACGTTCCTGGTGTTAAGGCCATGACAACTGGCTTTGAATCCATTGATATCGTGCTGGACTATGTCGATAAGGGAGTGGCGATTGTTGAATTGGTTAAAAAACTTGGTATCACAATGGATCAGGTTATGGCTTTTGGAGACAATCTAAATGATTTGCACATGATGCAGGTTGTTGAACATCCTGTAGCTCCTGAAAATGCACGACCAGAAATTTTAGAATTAGCAGAGACTGTGATTGGTCACCATAAGGACCAGTCGGTTATAGCTTATATGGAGGGCTTATAATGGCAGATATAAAATTGATTGCATTGGACTTGGATGGGACCTTGCTGACTACTGATAAAAAGCTGACGGATCGTACCAAGGCAACCTTGAAAGCTGCGCGTGATCGTGGTATCAAGGTTGTATTGACAACTGGCCGTCCTTTAAAAGCTATGGATTTCTTCCTCCATGAGCTAGGGACTGACGGCCATGAAGATGAGTATACCATTACCTTTAATGGTGGTTTGGTTCAGAAAAATACAGGAGAAATCCTTGATAAAACAGTCTTTTCATATGATGATGTGTCACGCTTGTATGAGGAAACAGAGAAATTATCACTGCCTCTTGATGCCATCTCAGAAGGAACTGTTTATCAAATCCAATCGGACCAAGAAAGTCTTTACGCTAAATTCAATCCAGCTTTGACCTTTGTTCCAGTGGACTTTGAAGACTTGTCTAGTCAAATGACCTACAATAAATGCGTGACTGCCTTTTCTCAAGAACCCTTGGATGCAGCCATTCAGAAGATTTCGCCAGAATTATTTGACCAATATGAAATCTTTAAATCGCGTGAAATGTTGCTAGAGTGGTCACCAAAGAATGTTCATAAAGCAACAGGCTTGGCCAAACTAATCAGCCATCTGGGAATCGATCAAAGCCAAGTGATGGCTTGTGGAGATGAGGCCAATGACCTTTCTATGATTGAATGGGCAGGGCTCGGTGTTGCTATGCAAAACGCTGTTCCTGAAGTCAAGGCAGTCGCAAATGTGGTGACTCCAATGACAAATGATGAAGAAGCTGTCGCCTGGGCTATCGAAGAATATGTGCTAAAGGAGAACTAAGATATGGGATTGTTTGACCGTCTATTCGGAAAAAAAGAAGAACCTAAAATCGAAGAAGTTGTAAAAGAAGCTCTGGAAAATCTTGATTTATCTGAAGATACTGAACCTGCCCTTACAGAAACTGAGGAAGTTTCTCAAGAAGTAGCAGAAGTTGAAATTGTTGAACAAGCTGTGCTTGAAGAAGAGGAAATCCAAGACATGGTTGAAGAAAGTCAGGACTCAGAGCTAGCTGTAGAAGTTCAACAAGAAGAAGTCGCAGTGGAAGAAAATCCTGAGTTCATAGAAGCTGCAGAAGAAAATAGTTCTGAAGTTCTTGAACCAGAAATTCCTCAAGCAGAAGAAACTGTTCAAGAAAAATATGACCGCAGTCTCAAGAAAACTCGTACAGGATTCGGTGCTCGCTTGAACGCCTTCTTTGCCAACTTCCGTTCTGTTGACGAAGAATTTTTCGAGGAATTGGAAGAACTACTGATCATGAGTGACGTTGGTGTCCAAGTCGCTTCCAACTTAACTGAGGAGCTACGCTACGAAGCTAAGCTTGAAAACGCCAAGAAACCTGACGCCCTTCGCCGTGTCATCATTGAGAAATTGGTTGAGCTTTATGAAAAGGATGGCAACTATGATGAAAGCATTCACTTCCAAGATGGCTTGACAGTCATGCTCTTTGTTGGGGTCAATGGTGTTGGGAAAACAACTTCTATCGGGAAACTAGCCCACCGCTATAAACAAGCTGGTAAGAAGGTCATGCTGGTTGCGGCAGATACCTTCCGTGCAGGGGCAGTAGCACAGCTAGCTGAATGGGGCCGTCGTGTAGATGTTCCAGTTGTAACTGGACCTGAAAAAGCTGACCCAGCTAGTGTGGTCTTTGATGGCATGGAACGTGCTGTAGCTGAAGGTATTGATATTCTTATGATTGATACCGCTGGTCGTCTGCAAAACAAGGACAACCTCATGGCTGAGTTGGAAAAGATTGGTCGCATCATTAAACGTGTTGTCCCAGAAGCACCCCATGAAACCTTCTTGGCTCTTGATGCATCAACAGGTCAAAATGCCCTGGTACAGGCCAAAGAATTTTCAAAAATTACCCCTTTAACAGGAATTGTCTTGACTAAGATTGACGGAACTGCTCGAGGTGGTGTTGTTCTAGCCATCCGAGAAGAACTCAATATTCCTGTTAAATTGATTGGTTTTGGTGAAAAAATCGATGATATTGGAGAATTTAACTCAGAAAACTTTATGAAAGGTCTCTTGGAAGGCTTACTCTAATCAGAAGCAAAAATCCTGCAAGCTACAAACTTGCAGGAAATTTTTTTATTCTAAACGACCATCTTGACGATAGGCGATATCTGGTTGCCAAGTCCATTTGGCATCGAATTTTTCAAGTAAGTCAAAGCTTGCTTGAGGTCCCATGCTTCCAGCTTTATAGTCATGAAGTGGGGCACCATTTTCAGCCCAGAGCTCTTCGATACGGTCAATCAATTTCCATGACGCACCAACCTCATCCCAGTGACTAAAGTTAGTTGAGTTGTTGTTTAGGACATCATAAATCAATTTCTCGTATGGTTCTGGAGAAGCACCAGTTGCTGTCGCATCTGTACGGTAATCAAGTGAGTTAGGAGCCAAGTTAAATTCTTCTCCTACTTGCTTCCCATTTAGGCTAAGAGAGAAGCCTTCTGTTGGTTGGATATAGATGGTCAAAATATTTGGAGCAAGTGGTTCTCCAAATATAGAATCCATTTGTTTAAAGACGATGTTGACATGAGTTCCTTTTTCAGTCAGACGTTTACCAGTACGGAAGAAGAAAGGAACACCACGGAAACGATCGCTGTCTACAAAGAAGGCACCAGATGCAAAGGTTTCAGTTGTTGACTCTGGATTTACATTTGGCTCGCTACGATAAGAGATGTATTTCATGCCATCAATCTTACCAGAACGATATTGACCACGGATAAAGTGTTCTTTAAGCTCTTCATCCGTTGGATGATAGAGGTTTTTAAAGACCTTAATCTTCTCAGCACGAATCTCATCTTTTGTGAAGCTTGCTGGCTTGTCCATAGCAAGGAGAGAAAGGAGTTGTAGAGTATGGTTTTGTACCATGTCGCGGAGGGCACCAGATTGGTCATAGTAGCCACCACGTTCTTCTACACCCAAGCGCTCCGCAAAGGTAATTTGAACATTGTCGATAAAGTCCTTGTTCCAAACGTTTTCAAAAATCAAGTTTGCAAAGCGAACTGCAAAGATACTTTGAATCATTTCCTTACCAAGATAATGGTCGATACGGAAAATTTGTTCTTCGTCAAATGTTGCTAGGAGCTCGTCATTTAACTTGCTTGCAGTTGCGTAATCTGTACCAAATGGTTTTTCAACGATTAAACGTTCAAAACCTTTACCGTCCACAATGTTTTCGGACTTAAGGTGTTTGGCAATGGTTCCAAAGAATTGAGGAGCCATTGACAAGAAGAAGAGCTTGTTGTGTTCAGCTTGGTACTTGTCATTTAATTCAGCCTGCAATTGACGTAGAGCAATATAGTGTTCTGTATCATTGACATCATGGCTTTGATAGTAGAAGTGGCTGGCGAACTCCTGAGCTTGTTCGGTACTATCTGCCAAATCAAGGATAGATTCGACTACAACAGATTCAAAATATTCCTTGCTCCAAGGACGACGGGCAGTTCCAATGACAGCAAAGTGCTTGGAAAGATTGCCGGATTTATATAGTCTAAAAAGGGAAGGGTAGAGCTTGCGTTTAGCCAGGTCTCCACTCGCACCAAAAATTGTAACAATAACCTTAGATGACATCTAGCTACCTAATTTCTATTTTTATTCCTAGTCTTGCTAGGTATGAGGAAACCTCATTTCATAAACTTAATTCTAACATAATTTTCCGAAAAATCAAAAAATCCAATACGAGATAGAAAAAAACTGCAAGGAAATCCTTACAGTTTGAGTTTAGACGTTTAAGACCTTGTCCAAGAAATCTTTCAGACGTGGGTGCTGTGGGTTATCAAAGATTTGGTCAGGTGTTCCGTCTTCAAGGAACTCGCCATCTGCAGTAAAGATAACGCGGTTGGCAACCTGACGAGCAAATCCCATCTCATGGGTTACGATAATCATGGTCATGCCTTGCTCAGCCAATTCTTTCATAACGTTTAGTACGTCTCCAACCATCTCAGGGTCAAGGGCAGAAGTTGGTTCATCAAAGAGCATGATATCTGGATTCATTGCTAGTCCACGAGCGATGGCCACACGTTGTTTTTGACCACCTGATAGGCTATCTGGGTTGGCATTAGCTTTATCTGCTAGTCCAACCTTTTCAAGCAACTCCATTCCCAATTTCTCAGCCTCTTCCTTAGTCATCAACTTGTGCTCAATAGGAGCAAAGGTGATATTGTCCAAAACAGACATATGTGGGAAAAGATTGAAGTGTTGGAACACCATTCCGATATTTTCACGGACGTGGTCAACGTTGGTTGTTTTTTCAGTTAAGTCATAGCCGTTCACAGTGATGTGACCACTAGTGACTTCTTCTAGAAGATTGAGGCTACGGAGGAAGGTTGACTTACCAGAACCTGAAGGACCGATGATACAAACAACATCTCCTTCATAGAACTTAGTTGTAATTCCTTTTAAAACTTCATTTTTTCCGTAGCTTTTGTGTAAATCATTTACATCAATTTTTAATTTTGCCATTAACGAATCCTCTTTTCTAAGCGTTTCGCTAGTTTAGTCAAAAGTGTGATAATTACAAGATAGAAGATAGCAAGGATTGCATACATCTTGAAACTTTGGTAGTTACGGGCAATGATAATCTTACCAGTTTGGAAGAGTTCAACCAAACCGATAGCAGATACGATTGTTGTATCTTTAAGTGCGATAACGAATTGGTTAACAAAGTTTGGCAACATCAATTTAGTTGCTTGTGGCAAGATAATCTTACGCATGGTTTTTCCATAAGAGATCCCCAAGCTACGGCTGGCTTCCATTTGCCCAACTGGAACGGCCTGAATACCACCACGAACGATCTCAGCGATATAAGCGGCTGCATTGAGCGATAGGGCAATAGTACCAGCTACAAAGTCGTTAATTGGGCTTTGTTGGCCTGTGATAGACTCGATGAAGTTTGGAATTCCCCAGAAGATAAAGGCTGCAAGAATCATCAATGGAATACCACGAATAACGTCAACGAAAATCTCAGAGATGACGCGAAGAGATTTGTATGGGCTAACGCTAAACATACCGAAGATAATTCCGATGACAATGGCAATAGCAAATGAGATAAGAGCTAGAGCAAGAGTGATGCCAAGACCACTAAGGAGTTGTTTGTAGTTGTTTTGAAGCAGGCCCCAGATAGTTGTTTCATCAACAGTGCTTGTTGAAGTAGTTGATGATTCGCTAGCTAGGTATTTGTCAAGAATCTTTTGGAATTCACCGTTTGCTTTAAGGTTTGCAAGTCCGTTATTGAACATTTCAATCAATTCTGGATTTGCTCCTTTTTTAACGGCAAATGCTGTTTCACCGATTGGAGTTCCAGCGATTGGTGTTTTCAATTTTTGTCCTTGGCTGATAGAATATTTGAGAACAGGTTCATCATCCATAACGGCGTCAATGGCACCAGTATTTAAACTGTCATACATTGAAGAACCATCAGCGAAGGTTTTGATTTTGTAACCGTATTTGCTTTGATTTTCTGTTAGAAAGGTTTGAGAAGCAGTTCCGTTTTTAACACCGACTGTCTTTCCTTTTAAATCTTCATAAGAAGCAATGGTACTTGATTCTTTGACACCAAGGATAGTATTGGCAGTGTAATATGATTCTGAGAAGTCAAAAGTTGCCTTACGAGCATCTGTGACAGACATACCAGCAATGATACCATCAGCTTGTCCAGCTTGAACAGCACTGATAGCAGCATCAAAACCAGGGTTGATGATTTCAATTTCAAAACCTTGGTCTTTAGCGATAGCCTTAATCAATTCCATATCAATACCAGTAAATTGGTTGCTTGAGTTTTGGAAAACAAAAGGTGCAAAAGAAGAATCGCTGGCAATGATGTATTTAGCTTTTACAGGAATAGCTTTTAATCCTGCAAGAGTAGTTGTAGTTGGCACTGCTGAAGATGATGAAGCAGTCCATTTCTTGATGATTTTATCAAGACTACCATCTTTTTTCATTTCAGCCAAGGCTTGGTTAAATTCAGTAACCAGGTGCTCGTATTTGCTTCCTTTTTTAACACCGAAAGCAAAGCTACCTACAGCCTCACCATCCATTTCAATATGGAGGTCTTGACCTTGGTTGATGGCATACTCGATAACAGGTTTGTCATCCATCATAGCATCGATGGAACCAGCGCTTAAGCTGTTGTTCATCAAATCACTAGTGTCAAATGTTTTAATAGTAAAGCCGTATTTGTCTTTAATCGTTTCTAGGAAACGTTGAGCGGCTGTTCCGTTTTTAACACCAACAGTTTTGCCAGACAATTGGTCGTACTTGCTAATCTTGTGTGCCTTTGTAGTTGCAATGACAACTTTTGTATCATAGTAAGTATCAGACATGGTAAAGACTTTTTCACGTTCTTTCGTCTTTGTCATCCCTGCCATGATAGCGTCAGCTTGACCAGCTTGAACCGCATTGACTGCTGCGTCAAATCCAGGATAGGACATCTGAATGTTCCATCCTTTAATCTCAGCGACTTTGTTGATAATGTCAACATCAATTCCTTTATAAGTTTGATCTGAATCTTTAAACTCAAAAGGTGCATAGGCGGTATCAGACACAATCTTAATCGTCTCTGCTTTCGCAATACCTAATGAGAAAATTGGGAATAAAATTAGCAAAAATGCTAGAAATTTTTTCTTCATTTTTAGTCTCCTTTTCCGAATATTTTTCCATTATATCAGAAAAAGTAAAAAAAGGCAAATTTTTATATTTCTGTGTCAGAAAATATAACATTGCATTTTCCTTTTCTTTCTTGAATTGCTACTATAAAGTGCTATAATAATAGTATATAATAGAAGAAAAGAGGACGGAGATATGAAGAACAAAAGAATATTTAAAGACTTCCAAGCTTCAAAAATGAGTTTAAACATTTACACAAGCCCCTTGTTAGCTCTATTTTTCGTCTATGTATCTGAATTCATATCTTCTCTTTTTTTTGGTCTTAGTTTTTTAGCATTGATCGGGCTATTTAGCAGTCTTGGTGTAGGTGGTCAAAGAATTGCAGATCTCCTTCAATCTGTATTTCAAAGTATCTCTGATAAAACAAGTGATATCCATTTAATATTTGAATTACTGTCCTTTGGTTTTATCATCTTAACTGTGTTTAGATGGACTAGAAAAGTAGAGAAAAGACCTATTCGAACCTTGGGATTCTATAAAGAAAATTTTTTAAGTGCCTTATTTAAAGGATACGGTATTGGACTATCCCTCTTTATACTTGCTTTAGCTGGACTAGTAATGTTGGGTCAGTATCATTTTGACTCTATTCACTTGGATACTTATTCGCTAGCTTTTACTTTATTTACAATACCTTTTTGGATTTTACAAGGAACGGCAGAAGAATTGGTTACTCGTGCTTGGTTGATTCCACAATTGGCTAAGAGAACCAATCTTAAAGTTGCTATTATCATATCTAGTAGTCTCTTTACCTTACTTCATTTAGGAAATTCAGGCATAACTTTCTTATCTGCAATTGATCTCTTTTTATTCGGAGTTGCCATGTCACTATATCTTCTTAAAACAGATACAGTTTGGGGTGTAGCAGGTATTCATGGGGCTTGGAATTTTGCTCAGGGAAATTTATTTGGGATTTTAGTCAGTGGTCAGCCGTCGGGAACATCGCTCATGACCTTTTTACCACAAGGCGATCAAGGCTGGCTATCAGGTGGCTCTTTTGGAATAGAAGGATTTATCATGACAAGTCTGATCTTGCTACTGCTGATTGTCCATCTCGCATATCAATTAAAGAAAGAAAATGAAAGGATGTGACTTAGGTCCGTCCTTTTCTTCGTGAAAATGTTACAAGTATGCTAAAATAGGAATAGCACATCGAGAGAGGATTCTTATGATTAACCGCATTACAGATAATCAATTTAAACTAGTATCAAAATATCAACCATCAGGAGATCAACCCCAAGCTATTGAGCAGTTGGTAGATAATATCGAGGGGGGAGAAAAAGCTCAGATTCTGATGGGGGCGACTGGTACAGGGAAGACCTATACCATGAGTCAGGTCATTTCCAAAGTCAATAAACCAACTCTGGTCATCGCCCACAATAAGACTCTGGCAGGACAGCTCTATGGGGAATTTAAGGAATTTTTCCCTGAAAATGCTGTTGAGTACTTTGTATCCTACTATGACTATTACCAGCCAGAGGCCTATGTTCCTTCTAGCGATACCTACATTGAGAAAGACAGCTCTGTCAATGACGAGATTGACAAACTCCGCCACTCAGCGACTTCGGCTCTTTTGGAGCGTAATGATGTCATTGTTGTGGCTTCTGTCTCTTGTATCTATGGTTTGGGTTCGCCCAAGGAATACGCTGACAGCGTCGTTAGTCTGCGTCCAGGTCTTGAAATTTCTCGTGATAAACTCTTGAATGATTTGGTTGATATCCAGTTTGAGCGTAATGATATTGATTTCCAACGGGGAAGATTTCGTGTTCGTGGGGATGTGGTGGAGATTTTCCCAGCTTCCCGAGATGAACATGCATTTCGAGTAGAGTTCTTTGGAGATGAGATTGACCGTATCCGTGAGGTTGAGGCCCTGACTGGTCAGGTATTGGGAGAAGTGGATCATTTAGCGATTTTCCCTGCGACTCACTTTGTGACCAATGACGACCACATGGAAGTTGCCATTGCCAAGATCCAGGCTGAATTGGAGGAGCAGTTAGCTATCTTTGAAAAAGAAGGCAAACTCCTTGAGGCACAACGCTTGAAGCAACGGACAGAGTATGATATCGAAATGTTGCGCGAGATGGGCTATACCAACGGTGTCGAAAACTACTCACGCCACATGGATGGACGGAGCGAAGGAGAGCCACCTTACACTTTGTTGGATTTCTTCCCAGATGATTTCTTGATTATGATTGATGAAAGTCACATGACAATGGGGCAAATCAAGGGCATGTACAATGGTGACCGTTCGCGTAAGGAAATGCTGGTTAATTATGGTTTCCGTTTACCGTCCGCCTTGGACAATCGACCTTTACGCCGTGAGGAGTTTGAAAGTCATGTGCACCAGATTGTCTACGTTTCAGCGACACCAGGCGACTATGAAAATGAACAGACCGAGACAGTGATTGAGCAAATCATTCGTCCGACAGGTCTTTTAGATCCAGAGGTGGAAGTCCGTCCGACTATGGGACAGATTGATGACCTCCTAGGCGAAATCAATGCCCGTGTTGAAAAGAATGAACGAATCTTTATTACCACTTTGACCAAGAAAATGGCAGAAGATTTGACCGACTACTTCAAGGAAATGGGCATCAAGGTCAAGTACATGCACTCGGATATCAAGACCTTGGAGCGGACAGAGATTATCCGTGATTTGCGTTTAGGAGTTTTTGACGTCTTGGTCGGAATCAATCTCCTCCGTGAAGGGATTGACGTTCCTGAAGTAAGCCTCGTAGCTATTCTCGATGCTGACAAGGAAGGTTTCCTCCGTAATGAGCGTGGCCTCATCCAGACCATTGGTCGTGCTGCCCGTAATAGCGAAGGCCATGTCATCATGTATGCGGACACGATGACTCAGTCTATGCAACGTGCCATTGATGAAACGGCCCGTCGTCGGAAAATCCAAATGGCTTATAATGAAGAGCATGGTATCGTTCCACAAACCATTAAGAAAGAAATTCGTGACTTGATTGCCGTGACTAAGGCAGTTGCCAAGGAAGAGGACAAGGAAGTTGACATCAACAGCCTCAACAAACAAGAGCGCAAAGAACTAGTTAAGAAACTAGAAAAACAAATGCAAGAAGCCGTCGAAGTGCTTGATTTTGAACTTGCAGCTCAGATTCGTGATATGATGCTGGAAGTGAAGGCGTTGGGGTAGGAAAGAAAGATAAATAGATAAAATTTAAATAATAGATTTAGTGTTTATGGAGATAGTATTTAATTATTAATAAATCTAAGTCTATACCTTGCAATATATAATTTTTTTTTGTACAATTAAAAAAACCGTAATTTTTTTACGGTCGATAGGAGATGTTGAAATGTTACAAAAATTTATGGTAAAAGGCTTTAAAAATTTCGCTTCAAAAATAGAGTTTGATTTAACATCTGGTAATTATACATTTAATGATGAAATTATTCAAAGTAATATTATTAATACAGCAGTGGTATACGGTGATAATGCTTCTGGTAAATCTAATTTGGGTTTAGCAATTATGGATATTATTACCCATCTTACAGATAATGAAAAAAATATTGATGATTATAAAAAACATTTTTTAAATCTAGAAACTATACCTGAGTTTGCAGAATTTAAGTATACGTTTAATTTCAATGACCATATTGTAGAATATAATTATTGTAAGAGAGAGTATAACGTTATTTTATATGAAGAATTATTCATAGATGATGAATTGATTGTTAAATACGATAGACAGAAACAGATTAAAACGATAAATCTTAAAAATGGTGGTGAACTAAACTTTGAAAAATTAAGAGATGATCAATCGCTGGTGAAACTTGCATATGTTTATACTACAGGTGGAAATCAGGAAGAAGATCAAAAAGATGCTATCTTTGATAGATTTATTAAGTTTGTTGATTCAATGTTATCCTTTGATTCAATCTATGGAAATCATTATCAAGGATATACGACGGGGCGTGGAACAATCGCAGAAATGATTATTGAAAAAGATAAAGTAAAAGAATATCAACAATTTCTTTCTGATTTAGATATCAATTATGAATTATTCGAAAAAGAGATCGATGGTTCGAAATCTATCTTTGCAAAATTTCGATCAGGGAAAGAAGCTGATTTCTTTAATATTATGTCCAAAGGAACCTTGTCATTGTCCTTGTTCTTCATGTGGTATATGCAAATAGTAGATGGAATTCAATTTGTGTTTATTGATGAATTTGATTCTTATTTTCATCATAAAGTATCTAGAAAGTTAATAAATAAATTAAAATCTTCACCTATTCAAGTTATTTTAACAACACATAATACTGCAAATATGTCGAATTTAATTTTAAGACCAGATAGTTATTTTACTATTTCGAGAGGAACCATTGCTAATATAGCTGCACGATCAGGTCGTGAGATTCGTCAAGCACAAAATATTGAGAAGATGTATAGAGCAGGTAGTTTTGATAATGAGTAATATATTATTTATTGTTGAGGGTGCCAAAGATGAACCGAAATATATAAACCAATTTATTCAATATCATAAAGAAGTCATGGAGCAAAATGGAAATAAAGTATCTCCCATTATTGTTCAGAGCTACGGAACATTAATCTATGATTTATATAAAAGGATTTCTAGTTATCCAGAGGAGGATGAATTTGAGACAATTCCTGTCCTACTAGACATATTGAAATCTAAGTCTATAAAATACAGCTCTGATTTAGAAAACTATGATAATTTTTCTGATATTTTTCTATTTTTTGACTTAGATGCACATTACTACTGTAAGCATGGAAATCGAAATAATACTCTTTATGACAATGTGAATGATTTACTGTCTTTCTTTAACGAATCAACAGAAAAAGGAAAGCTACTAATTAGTTATCCTATGTTTGAAGCTTTAAAATGCTTTAGCGATGATTTTATAAATGATAGTAATGTATTATGTCATTTGTATGATATTTATGAAGTTGAGGGAAAAGGTAGCAAAACCACATTTAAGAAAAAATATAAGTGTATATCTTCTGATAGTTATAAAAATTCTGATTACTCAAAAGAGAAAATTGAAAAATTAGTCCAGTATTTCATATATGGTTCATTGTATTTGGTTGAAAATGAAGCTAATATTTCCAATTCTGAGATTATATTTAAAAATCAATTTGAAAAATTTATCAAGCCAAATGAACAAATCGTGATTTTATCTTCTTTTCCACATTTCATAGTTGATATTTTTGGAATAAAAAATTGCGGTTACAATATGAAGCTAAAAGTTATTATAAAAGACATTTCTGAGTATCCCTAAAGTCTTTTGGATTGTTGTAAAGCGCTATTATCATTTCGGAAATTCCTATAATATGTCAATTTGTTGAATCGTGCTAAATCATTATTTTTGTATCATTACTAAAAAATTGTAAATAAAGGAATAGACATAATGATGAGTATAACAGCAACCATTTTAACCAATATCTGCCTAATCGAAGATCTAGAAAATAAGCGAGTAGTCATGCAGTATCGGTCTTCTGAAAACAATCGCTGGTCTGGTTATGCCTTTCCAGGAGGTCATGTTGAGAATGGTGAGTCTTTTGCCGAGTCTGTCATTCGTGAAATCTATGAAGAAACAGGATTGACTATCCAAAATCCTCAACTTGTCGGCATTAAAAATTGGCCACTGGATACAGGTGGGCGCTATATTGTCATTTGTTACAAGGCGACTGAGTTCTCTGGTACCCTTCGCTCTTCAGATGAAGGAGAAGTTTCTTGGGTGCAAAAAGACCAGATTCCAAACTTGGATCTGGCCTATGATATGTTACCCTTGATGGAGATGATGGAAGCTCCTGACAAGTCGGAGTTGTTCTACCGTCATCGTACAGAAGACGATTGGGAGAAAGAAATTTTTTAGTTCTACGATTAGTAGCTAGGTGTTATCCTTTAAAGGAGTGTACTGAAATATAGTCTAAGCATGGTGATGTAAGTCAACTTAATATTTATAAATTTCTTATTCTTCTTTTCTATCTATACCTAGAACAATCTCCACCTTCAATTTTGAAATCGGAGATTGTTTTATTTTATGGTATAATCTTAAAATATGAAAGGAAGTACCAGAAAATGGATGATAAAGTAATTGAACAATATAAAAGTCATGATAATCTTGATATTCGAGTAGAATTGCATAAGAAGTATTCAAAAAATAAATTAGGGTTTAATAATTGGATATTTTCCAACTACCAAATTACTGATGAAGTAAAGGTTCTAGAATTGGGATGTGGTACAGGTGAACTATGGAAAAGTAATAGTGATTCTATAGATAAAATGAAGCAGTTGATTGTTACAGATTTTTCTAAAGATATGGTGAAAACCACGAAGTCAGTGATTGGAAATAGAGACAATGTCAACTATGAGATAATGGATATTCAAAAGATTTTTTTTGAGAATGAAACGTTTGATATTGTTATTGCTAATATGCTTCTACATCATGTAAATGATATTCCTAAAGCGCTCTCTGAGGTGAATAGAGTCTTAAAAACAGGCGGAATTTTTTACTGTGCTACATTTGGTGAAAATGGAGTTGTAGATTATTTGGCAAGTTTATTTAAAGATGAGGTTAATCAAGATTTGGAAAATAAAACTTTTACTTTACAAAATGGCAAAAGGTACCTGAGTAGGTATTTTAACTCTGTCGATACATTACTCTATGATGATGAGTTACAGGTAACTAGCATAGATGATTTAGTTAAATACATCCAATCCTTTAAAGGAATTTCAGAAATAGGTTCGCTAAAAGAAAAAGTCATTCGTAAAAGATTGGAAGTGCATTTTCATAAGGGTAAGTTAATTATTCCCAAAGAATATGGTATGTTTATTGCTCGAAAGTAAAATTAAGGGAATGAAATTGTGAAAAATTAAGGAGAAACTTTTCAATATAAAATCAAGCGAATAGTCTTTAGAGCCTGCTATAGCTGATTCTATATAAAAGTCTCAATCTTTTGGATTTGGAGAAGTTTCTGGGATTCAAAAAGACCAGATTCCGAATTTGGATCTGGCCTATGATATGTTACCTTTGATGGAAATGATGGAAGCTCCGGACAAATCTGAATTTTTCTACCCTCGCCGTACAGAAGACGATTGGGAAAAGAAAATTTTCTAATCCTTTACTAAATAACCAAGTTTATCCAAGGCCTCCTCGATATAGTGGAGGTCTTGTTGTGTTTCGGCTTCGACTAGGTGGTAATGAATGCCATCCGTCAATTCAGACAGAGGTCTAAAGTCTGAATGCTCGACTTGTTCTAGAAAATGTTGCACATCTCTGCGACAAGACAGTTTCAGCAAGGTTTCAATTTCTCCATAGACGGGATGGTCAATCAAGGTGTTTTGAACACGTCCACCATTATCTACGATGGCAAGGAGTTCTTGACCCATTTCTTCAACTTCATGTTTCACTTTAAAAAGTTTGTGGACGTATGGATTAACATCAACTTGCTTATAGACGTAGCCACGATTGGTGGATAGGATAGGAGCGCCATCGGCTCTCAAAATTGCAATGTCCTGTACAATGACCTGACGTGTGACATGAAAATGTTCCGCCAAGCTTTGACCATTTAGAGCTTTAGGAGTTTCTTTCAAGAGTTGGAGCAGGGCTTGTTTGCGATCTTTTGTCATAGTTTTTCCTTTTAACGGCGTTTTCGAAGTACTTTATAGACAGCTAGTGCTAATGTATAGTCTACCATACTATGGATAATTGTGCCAAATCCAACTAGCACAAATAGAACATAGAACATATTTTCTACATTGGTACCGGAAGTTGCGTAAAAAAGGACACAGGCTAACACTTCAGCAAGGGCATGAACGATAGCCAAAACAAAGTTGAAAACCCAGGAAGATTTTGGTTTATCTAGGGTATCGGGGAATTTTTGTAGGTAAAGAGCTCCCAAAGTCCCAAAAAAGATATGGGAAAAAGCTCGAAAAACGATAACCATGGGATAGCCAGCCATCAAAAATCCAAAACTAGAGGCTAGGATGACAAAAACTGCCATCAAAGGCGACAAGAACATGGCTATAAAAATAGCGATGTGGCTCCCCAAAGTGTAAGAAGCTGGTGGAATGACTATCTTAAAAGGCATAACAATTGGAATCAAAATCGCAATAGCCGTTAATAGGGCTGTCATTGTCATAAATTGGGTCTTTTTCCGTGTATTCATAAGAATCTCCTTTTTATCTGTATATACACTAGTATAGTACAATAAACAAGACAATAAAGCAAGGATTTACTTGGGTTTATAGGTCATTTTTAAGTTGAAAGTTGGTAAAAATTTCACTAAAAAACAAACTACATCAAACAAAATCTCCACCTTCAAGTATGAAAGCGGAGATTGTTTTTATTTCTTCAAAGTTTGCAGTCTTGGAACAATGGCCAAGGTTAGAACCGCGGAAATGACTAATTCAGCAATCGAGTTTGTTGAGATAACTGTTGCTAGGAGTTTTTGGATATTACCATCAAAGACATTTCCAAAAAGGTAGAAAATTCCACCAAGTACAAAGACTGTGTTGGTAAGTGAACCAAGGGCACCAGCTAGGATTAGTCCAGTCTTGTTTTTCATTAGTTTATAGACTAGATAAGGAGTTAAACCAATCAAAATACGTGGGACAATGGCAATGATAGCTGAGTAGATGTTTCCGTTTGGTACAAATGGGGAGAAGAGGTAGCTTGTCGGTAGAATTGTAATTGTGTTAACGGTCAAGCTAAGTAGCCCCATCAAAAATCCAAGTGTAACTCCAACTCGTGGACCGTAAATAATGCTGGCAATAATGACAGGAATATGAACGATGGTCGGTTTAATTGGGAATGGAAAAAGGTTAAAGATAAGTGAGCTTAGAAAATGAATCACAAGCATGGTTGCAAAGAAGATAGCAATGGGCGCAATATTAGAGCGTTTTTTCATCGAGAGTTTCCTTTATTCTTTCTAAAATAATTGTGAGGTCGGCTAAAGCTCCTCGTCCATTGTCTCCGCAAGCTAGTAGGGATTCTTTTGGAGCAATCAGCTGATAGCCGTAGGTTTTTAATGTTTTTAGATTAGCCTGAGTTGCTGGATGGTCATACATCTTTGTATTCATAGCTGGTGCGATGAGTTTGGGAATATGACTTGGCAGGGCTAGAGCTGTACTGGTTACCATGTTGTCTGCAAAGCCGTGGGCTAGTTTTGCAATAGTGTTAGCAGTTGCAGGAGCCACGATAAATAAATCTGCTTTTTTTCCAACTTCGATATGATTGACTTGGTTGGGATAAGGTTCTTTCCTGACATCGAGGTGGACAGGATTCTGAGATAAGACCTGTAGTGTCAAAGGTTGGATAAACTCTGTAGCAGCTTGAGTCATTAAGACAGTGACATGATGGCCTTGTTTTTTTAGAGAACTGACTAAATCTGCCGACTTGTAAGAGGCGATTGACCCCGTTACAGCCAAGAGAATGTTTGCCATAGCTTTCCTTTCTAAGAATGATAGGCTTGAATTTTTTCAAGGAGGAGTTCTGCAATTTCTTCTTTAGTCTGGACTGTTTGAAGCTGATCTTTTTCAACAAAGATTGCACGATGCTGGTTTGCTGAGATTTGAGTGAGGTCATTTGCGATAATCAAGTCTGCTTGGTTCTTGATAAGACTTTTTCTAGCAATGTCAACCAGATGATCTTCGGTAACTTCAACCAGCAGTTTAAAGCCAATCAGATGAATAGCAGGATTCCATTCCTTGACTAAAGAGATGATTTTGGGTGTTTTTTTAAGGAACAAAACCTGAACTTCATCAGTTGAAGAAATCTTAGCTTGATGATTCTGCTTGTTTAAAAATTCTTCTAGATTGGAACTAGCCTGAACTTCCTCCAGCCCTGTCATATAAACAGGAGTGTAGTCAGATACAGCCATTGAGTGAATCAAGACTTGATAGTCCTTGACACGTTCTTGCATTTCCAGAAGAAGGTCGTTGGTATTGTTAATTTCTCGAATGATTAGATTAGGGTGAGATTCTGGCTTCAGAGCTCGTTTTGTTGTTATCAAACAAACTTCATGCCCTGCAGCCAGCAAGGTTTCTGTGATGATTTTCCCCAAGCGACCTGTAGAATGGTTAGTGATGGAGCGGACGCTATCGATAGCTTCACTGGTGCCGCCCGATGTAACTAAAATTTTCATAGCACTATTGTACACAAAAATAAACGGTAAGTAAAATGAAAGCGATAAAAATTAAGTAAATTAATATATGGTCGATTTTGACAATCTCTTCTGTTTATTGCATAATAGGAGTATATACAATAAAGGAGAGTGTTTAATGGATTTTTTTAAATTTGCTGATAATTTTACAAAAGAAGCTACTAAGGTATTGAATGATGCTGGATCTGCTACTAGTAAAGTATTAAATGATGCAGGTAAATTTACTGGAGAAGCTATTACAGAATCTGTCAAAGTTATAGAAAATGTATCAAGCCAGGTTGGCGATGTTATTGCAGATGTTTCTGAAAAAGCTATTGGGGTAGCCAGTGATGTGGCAGAACATGTAACTAAAGCTTCATCGGAAACTTTTAATGAAGCGGGTAAAATAGCGAATAATACGAAAGAGCAAATTGATGCTGTTGACCTCTTTAATTTCAAACTTAGACAAGAAGCTGTCGAGGGATATAAAGAATCTATAAGATTGTATAATGATGAAGCTGATAATTTAGCCAATAAATCAACAGAACTCTATCAGATTAGGGAAAAAGCGGTCAAAGTTGTAAAAATTATTGAAGAAAGAATTAGTAAGCTAGCAAATAAGCCAAAAGAGTTTGAAACAAAATTAGAAGAAATTGATGTTGAAATTCAGAATTTTGAAGATAAGCAAATTGCTATTTCACAGTCAATTAAGGAAGCTGAATTAGCAAGTGGTAGCACAGCGGCTACGGCTTCTCTTAGCGCATTAGGAGTAACAGTTGCAACTTTAGGTCCTACTGCCGCTATGGGTGTTGCAACTACATTTGGTGTTGCATCAACAGGTACTGCAATTTCAAGTTTGACAGGTGCTGCAGCAAATAGCGCCGCTCTAGCTTGGTTAGGTGGTGGAAGTGTAGCAGCTGGTGGCGGTGGAGTGGCAGCCGGTAACGCATTTTTAGCATTGGCTGGTCCTGTCGGTTGGGGAATTGCAGGCGTTATGTTGACCGCTTCTGTAGGCGCTGGTGTAGTAGCTAATAGGAAAAATGAAGAAGTTGCAAAAGAGGCTATAGAGGAACAGAAAAAGGTAGAATTGTTGGCTAGACAACTTAAAGAAAAAGTAATAGAAGTTACGGAATTAATAGAATTAACTGAAAAACAAACAGAAGGAATTTATTTAGCCAATTTATCTTTAACCGGAATGGACTATAGCTTATTTACTGAAGATGAAAAATATAAAGCAGGTAATTTAGTGAATTCAACACTATCACTGACAGCTATGATAAATAAGGAAATTAAAATAAATGGTTAATCAAATTTTTAATCAAGCATTTAACCAAGGTATTGGAGCATATGTCAATTGCTTAAATAATTTAAGAATTCAAGACTTACAAATTGCTATGAAAATGATAGAAGATGAAGCTCGCAATGTCATCTTAAACAAGGATAATGCCTCTAAAATTTTAGATTATGCTAAAGATAATATAGAAGATGTTATTGTTAAAAATCGTGGCGGTGATCGTGGAGTACATGGTTTTATAGCAGAGTTTGCAGAAGCAGGAATTGTAAATGCAAGGAGAGCAATTGAGGGCTTAAACCCAATAGTTAAAGTATTGAATGACAATGGACCAGCCGATTTATTAATTGGTAGAAATACCATTCAAATGAAGTTTTATAATAATTTACGTGATGAATTAGAACAATCATTTTTTTACAATACAAAAATGAAAATGATGTTTCCAAAAGATCACGTTCAAGTATTTGAAAAAATAATGGCTGGAGCAAAAGAAGTTGAATTTAATGGCAAGAGATTATCCATTAAACAAATTACGGATATACGCCAAATGATTAATGATATCACTGAAATCAAGGGACTTACTTCATACAAATCTTGGATGAAATCTTCTGCTCTAGATTATAAAGACGCTCAAAAGAATTCAATTAACTCTTTATTGGATTCTGAACAGAAAAATATTTATAAAACAGTCAAACTGAAAAAACAAGAATTAAATAAAAAAAGATTAGTAGCACAAAAACATGCATTACCTAATTTAAAAGAAGCTAACAAGGTTGCAAGAAACGCAGCTTTTTTACAGGGTGGTTTAGCTTTGATGTCGAGTGTGTATGGAAAATATAAAGAAGGAAAAAGTATTTTTGAATTCGAACAATCAGATTGGTTAGATTGTGGATTGAATACAGCTGAAGGAGTTGTAAAGGGTGCAATATCTGGTTATTCAATTTACGGATTAACAAACGTCTTGGGGATTAGTGCTCCAAATGCTAGTGCCTTAGTTATGGCAACTTATGGAATGATAGACATTGTTCTAAAGTATAGATCTACAGAAATAACCCAAGATGAATTTATGAATCTTTTGACATTAAATGTAATGGATGCTTCCTTTGCAACAATTGGTGCATGTATTGGTCAAGCAATGATTCCTATACCAGTTCTAGGTTCTGTAGTAGGTTCAATAGCCAGCTCAATCATTTGGGAAATAGGGAAGGGAATATTAAATGATAGCGAACAAAAAATCATTCAAGACTACCAGGAAAATCTGAATAATTACATAAAAATATTAGATAAGCATTATCTTGCTATTTATAATGAAATCATAGAAAAATATAAAAAACTGGGTGAATTACAAGATTACTCGTTTGATTTATCGTTAAACACTAAACTTAGTTTTGAATATTCTATTGAGTTGGCAGAAAAATTAGAAATTGAAAACACAAGAATTTTACATAATTTATCTGAAATTGACAGCTATTTTCTTGACTAAATTATTTTTTCATTATTCTATAGTTTCAAACTATAAAGCCATATAAAATTTAAGAAAGGACTCTAAAAACCTTAAAAACAGGGATATTTACGAACGTTTAGAGAGTTTAAGGATGTTAAAAATCTTGTTTTGTGTTATAATGAATTATCATATAAGAGGTTAGAGGAGTTTTGAATGAAAACAGATATTGAAATCGCACAGAGTATTGAGTTGAAGCCAATCGTTGATGTTGTAGAGAAACTTGGAATTTCTTACGACGATTTGGAGTTGTATGGAAAATACAAGGCTAAACTCAGCTTTGATAAAATTCGTGCAGTTGAGAGCAATCCCGTTGGGAAATTGATTTTGGTTACTGCCATCAACCCAACACCAGCAGGTGAAGGAAAATCAACCATTACTATTGGTCTTGCGGATGCCTTGAATAAGATTGGCAAGAAAACCATGATTGCTATCCGCGAACCGTCTCTTGGTCCAGTAATGGGGATTAAAGGGGGTGCTGCTGGTGGTGGTTACGCCCAAGTGCTGCCAATGGAAGACATCAACCTCCACTTTACTGGAGATATGCATGCCATTACAACTGCTAACAATGCTCTTTCTGCCTTGATTGACAACCACTTGCATCAAGGAAATGAGCTAGGAATTGACCAACGCCGTATTCTCTGGAAACGTGTAGTGGACTTGAACGATCGTGCCCTTCGTCATGTAACCGTTGGACTTGGTGGTCCTCTAAATGGTATTCCTCGTGAGGATGGATTTGACATTACCGTCGCTTCAGAAATCATGGCCATTCTTTGCTTGGCGACTGATATTGAGGATTTGAAACGCCGCTTGGCTAACATTGTTATCGGATATCGCTATGACCGTACACCAGTTTCTGTAGGTGATTTGCAGGTTGAGGGTGCCTTGGCTTTGATTTTGAAAGATGCTATTAAGCCAAACTTGGTTCAGACAATTTACGGTACACCTGCCTTTGTACACGGTGGTCCATTTGCCAATATTGCTCATGGATGTAACTCTGTCTTGGCAACAAGCACAGCCCTTCACTTGGCTGATTACACAGTTACTGAAGCTGGTTTTGGTGCGGACCTTGGTGCTGAAAAATTCCTTGATATCAAGACACCAAACTTGCCAACTTCTCCAGATGCAGTAGTTATTGTCGCAACCCTTCGTGCCCTTAAGATGAATGGTGGTGTGGCTAAAGACGCTCTGACTGAAGAAAATGTAGAAGCAGTTCGTGCAGGTTTTGCCAACTTGAAACGCCACGTTGAAAATATCCGTAAGTTCGGTATTCCAGCAGTTGTAGCTATCAACGAATTTGTATCTGATACAGAAGCTGAAATCGCAGCCTTGAAAGAACTCTGTGCCTCAATCGATGTACCAGTTGAGTTGGCTAGTGTCTGGGCTGATGGCGCAGAAGGTGGTGTAGCGCTTGCTGAAACACTTGTCAAGACTATCTCTGAAAACCCAGCCAACTATACACGTCTTTATGACAATGACCTTTCTGTCCAAGAAAAGATTGAAAAGATTGTCACTGAAATCTATCGTGGTAGCAAAGTGAACTTTGAGAAGAAAGCCCAAACGCAAATCGCTCAAATCGTTCAAAATGGTTGGGACAAATTGCCAATCTGTATGGCTAAAACTCAGTATAGTTTCTCAGACAATCCAAATGCACTTGGAGCACCAGAAAACTTTGAAATTACCATTCGTGAATTGGTACCAAAATTAGGTGCAGGCTTCATCGTTGCCTTAACTGGGGACGTGATGACTATGCCAGGTCTTCCAAAACGACCAGCAGCCCTCAACATGGATGTTGAAAGTGACGGAACAGTTCTAGGCTTGTTCTAGTAGTTTAATTAAATTCAAATGAGTTTGGAAACACTATCCAAGCTCATTTTCTTATCTAGTGCTAAGGAGTTGTTTTCAGCTGATGAGAGAGCTGCCTTCTACACACAATTAATCTAGGTAAAGATATTTTCCTTGATTTCTGATATAATAGAAATATTGACTTCAAGAGTAAGGAAGAGAAGATGAACGCATTATTGAATGGAATGAATGACCGTCAGGCTGAGGCGGTGCAAACGACAGAAGGTCCCTTGTTGATCATGGCGGGGGCTGGTTCTGGAAAGACCCGAGTTTTGACCCACCGCATCGCTTATCTGATTGATGAAAAGCTGGTCAATCCTTGGAATATCTTGGCCATTACCTTTACTAATAAGGCTGCGCGTGAGATGAAAGAGCGTGCTTACGGACTTAATCCAGCTACTCAGGACTGTTTGATTGCGACCTTCCACTCCATGTGTGTGCGTATTCTGCGTCGTGATGCGGATCATATTGGCTACAACCGCAATTTCACCATTGTAGATCCTGGTGAACAGCGAACTCTCATGAAACGGATTCTTAAGCAGTTGAACCTGGATCCGAAAAAATGGAATGAACGGAGCATTTTAGGGACTATTTCCAATGCCAAGAATGATTTGATTGATGATGTAGCTTATGCTGCCCAAGCTGGCGATATGTACACGCAAATCGTGGCCCAGTGTTACACTGCTTACCAAAAAGAATTGCGTCAGTCGGAGTCGGTTGACTTTGATGATTTGATTATGCTGACCTTGCGTCTTTTTGATCAAAATCCTGATGTTTTGACCTATTACCAGCAAAAATTCCAATACATCCACGTTGATGAGTACCAAGATACCAACCATGCCCAGTACCAATTGGTCAAACTCTTGGCTTCGCGCTTTAAAAACATCTGTGTGGTTGGGGATGCGGACCAGTCTATCTACGGATGGCGTGGTGCTGATATGCAGAATATCTTGGACTTTGAAAAGGATTACCCCCAAGCCAAGGTTGTTTTGTTGGAGGAAAATTACCGCTCAACTAAAACCATTCTCCAAGCGGCCAATGAGGTTATTAAAAATAATAAAAACCGCCGTCCTAAAAATCTCTGGACTCAAAATGCGGATGGGGAGCAAATCGTATACTATCGTGCCAATGATGAGCTGGATGAGGCTGTATTTGTAGCCAGAACCATCGATGAGATTTGTCGCAGTCAAAACTTCCTTCACAAGGATTTTGCAGTTCTCTATCGGACTAATGCCCAGTCCCGTACTATTGAGGAAGCCCTGCTCAAGTCCAACATCCCTTATACAATGGTCGGCGGGACTAAGTTCTACAGCCGTAAGGAAATTCGTGACATTATCGCTTATCTTAACCTCATTGCTAATTTGAGTGACAATATTAGTTTTGAGCGTATTATCAACGAGCCTAAACGTGGAATAGGGCCAGGAACGGTTGAGAAAATCCGTGATTTTGCCAATATGCAAAACATGTCTATGCTAGATGCTTCAGCCAATATCATGTTGTCTGGTATCAAGGGGAAGGTAGCCCAGTCTATCTGGGATTTTGCCAATATGGTTCTGGATTTGCGGGAGCAACTGGATCAATTAAGTATTACTGAGTTGGTTGAGGCCGTCCTTGAAAAAACAGGTTATGTCGATATTCTTAATGCCCAAGCGACTCTAGAAAGCAAGGCTCGGGTTGAAAATATCGAAGAGTTCCTCTCTGTGACGAAAAACTTTGACGATACCTCTGATGTGCCCGAAGAGGAAACTGGTTTGGACAAACTGAGTCGTTTCTTAAATGACTTGGCCTTGATTGCGGATACAGATTCAGGTAGTCAGGAGACATCAGAAGTGACCTTGATGACCCTGCATGCTGCCAAAGGTCTCGAGTTTCCAGTTGTCTTTTTGATTGGGATGGAAGAAAATGTCTTTCCACTTAGTCGTGCAGCTGAAGATCAAGATGAATTAGAAGAAGAACGCCGTCTGGCCTATGTAGGAATTACGCGTGCAGAGAAAATTCTCTATCTGACCAATGCCAACTCGCGCCTGCTTTTCGGTCGTACTAACTACAACCGTCCGACTCGTTTTATTAATGAAATTAGTTCAGACTTACTTGAGTATCAAGGATTGGCCCGTCCAGCAAATACAAGCTTTAAAGCGTCTTATAGCAGTGGTGGGGTTGCCTTCGGTCAAGGTATGAGTCTTGCCCAGGCCCTCCAAGACCGTAAACGCAGTGCGGCCCCAAAAACTATCCAGTCAAATGGTCTTCCGTTTGGTCAATTTTCAGCCGGTGCAAAATCAGCGTCTAACGAGACAAATTGGTCCATTGGTGACATTGCCCTCCACAAGAAATGGGGAGAGGGAACTGTTCTGGAAGTTTCAGGTAGCGGTGCTACGCAGGAATTGAAAATCAATTTCCCGGAAGTTGGTTTGAAAAAACTTTTGGCCAGTGTGGCCCCAATTGAGAAAAAAATCTAATTTTTCATCCTTCTCACGAATAATAAAGTGAGGAGGATTTTTATGTACAGTATTTCATTCCAAGAAGATTCATTATTACCGAGAGAAAGACTTGCCCAAGAAGGAGTGGAAGCGCTTAGTAACCAAGAGTTACTAGCTATTTTACTCAGAACAGGGACACGTCAGTCCAGTGTTTTTGAAATTGCCCAGAAAGTCTTGAGCAATCTTTCAAGCCTAACAGATTTGAAAAAAATGACCCTGCAGGAATTACAGAGTCTGTCTGGTATTGGGCGAGTTAAGGCCATAGAATTACAAGCCATGATTGAACTGGGACATCGTATTCATAAACACGAAACTATTGAGATGGAAAGTATTCTCAGCAGTCAAAAGTTGGCCAAGAAGATGCAGCAGGAATTGGGCCATAAAAAACAAGAGCACCTGGTGGCGCTCTATCTCAATACTCAAAATCAAATCATCCATCAACAGACCATTTTTATCGGCTCTGCCACTCGTAGTATCGCTGAGCCGCGAGAGATTCTTCATTATGCCATCAAGCATATGGCGACCTCTCTCATCTTGGTTCATAATCATCCCTCAGGAGCGGTAGCCCCAAGCCGAAATGATGATCATGTCACTAAACTTGTTAAAGAAGCCTGCGATCTGATGGGAATTGTTCTCTTAGACCATTTGATTGTCTCTCACTCCAGCTACTTTAGTTATCGAGAAAAGACAGATTTAATCTAAAGTTCATTAACGATATAGTCAAAGAGGTTTTTATCTTTGGGACGATTTTCAAAAAGAAATTCTGGATGCCATTGGACACCGAGGAAGGCAACATCATCCGTACTTATGACAGCTTCAATGATACCATCCTTAGGATCATGAGCCGCAATCTTTAAGTTGGGAGCTAAATCCTTGATACTCTGGTGGTGGAAGGAGTTGATATGGGAGATTTCTCCATAGATTTCTCGAAGAACAGTATCTGGTTCTGTTACCAAGCGCTGGGTTGTGTATTCGGCAGAACAATCCTGCCAGTGGTCTTCGATATCTTGATACAAAGTTCCACCCATGGCAACGTTAAAGAGTTGAGTCCCACGACAGACAGAGAAAATCGGCTTTTTCTGTTTAATTGCTTCCTTGATGAGGGCCAGTTCGAAAATATCTCTTTGAAGGTGGTAGTCATCGCTATCAATGGTTTTTGGTTCACCATAGAATTTAGGATCAACATTTTGCCCACCTGTCAAGATGAGCTTGTCAATCATACTGATATAGTGGCAGGCCATTTCTTGATCACCAATCGGTAGGATGATGGGAATCCCTCCAGCGTCTTTAACGCCTTCCACAAAGCCTTTTGCTGCGTAGCTCATCATGATGTCATCATCTGGATGAGTTTTTTCGTTTCCTGTAATCCCAATAACTGGTTTTTTCATAAAATGATTTTCGCTTTCTAATCCTCTTTTCGCATGAAATAGAGGAGGGTTTGGAGTTCACTTGTTAAATCGACATATTGAACGACCACATCTTTTGGTAAATGCAGATGGATTGGTGAAAAACTGAGAATCCCTTTCACGCCAGCATCCACCAAGAGATTAGCAACCTCTTGTGATTTAACGCTAGGAACAGTCAGGATAGCAGTCTTCACATCAGCATCCTTGATTTTATCCTTAATTTGAGAAATTCCGTAAATGGGAATCCCATCAGGAGTTTGGCTACCGACTTCAGGATGGTCATCAAGGTCAAAGGCCATGATAATCTTCATCTTGTTACGCTCGTGGAAGCGGTAGTGGAGAAGGGCATGGCCCATATTTCCAATACCCACCAGCATGACATTGGTAATAGAGTTATCATTGAGCAAATCGGCAAAAAACGTCATCAGTTTTTTGACATCATAGCCAAAACCACGACGACCAAGTTCACCAAAATAGGAAAAATCACGACGTACGGTCGCTGAATCAATCCCAATGGCCTCTGCAATTTGTTTAGAGTTGGCACGTTCAATCTTTTCTGCATGAAATCTCTTAAAAATTCGATAGTAGAGAGAGAGTCTTTTCGCTGTAGCTTTTGGAATAGCAGACTGTTTATCTTTCACAAAATCACAACCTTTCTATTCTTCTATTTTATAGAAACATTGTGAAAAAATCAACAAAAACAAGAAAAAACTAAGAAAAATCTTAGTTTTGATGTGAAAAATCTGCATGTGATAGAAAACGGTAGAGGTCTCCAACCAGACCTTGATAAACTTCTTGTCCCTTAAAGGTCAAAGAAGTCACATAAAGTGTATCTGGTAGGGTCACACAGCCTGACAAAGCTAGCATTAGTGCCTCATAGTCCTCGTACTTGAGAGTCCGCTCTACCTGATAGCTGTCTTTATAGGTTAGTTCAAACATATGGGACCTATCTTTCAGATTTTGTAAAGACACCACGCTCTACCAAACTATCCATGAGGAAGTAGAATTTTTCCTGATGAATGTGGTGGTCTTCTGATTTGAAAATATCAACCAGACGAAGACCAAACTTGTCAGTGATATTGATTTTAGCACCTGTGAGTTCCTTGTTAATGATGATTTTGAGTTGGAAGCCTTCACCGCTGTTTGGAACCTTTTCAAGTAGGCGAGTCAGTTCATAGTTACCAACCTTAGTCTCAAAAAAGGTGTTGTCCTTAAGGGTGAATTTCTTAACAGACGGGCTAAGAGTGTAGTCGTAACGACAATTTTTTAACTGAATGGTTTTTTCAAATGCCATATGGCTAACCTCCGATAATTTCTTTTAAGGTTTTTGCGAGGGTTTGTAGATCTTCAACAGTGTTTTGTGGAGACAAACTGATGCGAACGGATTCCTTCAAACGTTCTGAATTTGCCCCGTACATGGCTTCGAGAACATGGCTGGATTGGACAATGCCTGCAGTGCAAGCTGAGCCAGTTGAGATTGAAATTCCAGCTAAGTCTAGACGAAGGAGTAAGAGGTCATTTTTCTGGCCAGGAAATCCAATATTGAGAACATAAGGAAGATGATGCTCTCCTCTATTCAGATAATACTGAACTCCCTCAAGCTCCGCAAGAAAGGAAGTTTCTAGATTTTGTACATGTTGAAAATGTTCTTCTTGTTTTTCTAGGTCTTCTTTTAGGGCTGCAACCATGCTAACGATGGCAGCTAGATTTTCAGTCCCTGCACGTTTTTTCTGTTCTTGGTCTCCCCCATGGAGATAGGAATCAAAGTCCATGCTTGATGCGTAGAGGAAGCCGATTCCCTTAGGACCATGGAATTTATGAGCCGAAGCAGTGAGAAAATCAATGCCCAATTCTTCTGGATGAATAGGGATTTTACCGATAGCCTGAACTGCATCAACATGATAGGCAGCAGGGTGTTGCTTGAGTATTTGGCCAATTTCAGCAATGGGCAGTAGGTTTCCTGTCTCGTTATTGGCAAACATGATAGAAACCAAAATCGTATCGTCACGTAAAGCCTTTTGAATTTGTTGGGCTGTGATTTCTTGATTTTCTGGCTGGATAATGGTTGCTTCAAAACCAAAGTGTTGAACCAAGTAATCAATTGTTTCAAGGACGGCATGGTGCTCAATGGCAGTTGTGATGATATGTTTTCCTTGTTCTTGATGACGAAGGCAGTAGCCAATGATGGCAGTATTGTTGCCTTCTGTCCCACCAGAAGTGAAAAAGATATGTTGAGGTTTTGTCCCCAGTAACTGAGCTAGTTCCTGACGGGCTTCTCGCAAGAGTTTACCAGCTTGACGACCATGACCATGAATACTAGAAGGGTTTCCGTGGGTTTCTTGCATAACCTTGGTCATCGCTGAAATAGCAACTGCTGACATAGGAGTCGTCGCAGCATTGTCCAAATAAATCAAAGAATCACCTTATTTCTTTTTGTTGTAGGCAAAGAGTGGGCTGACTGGTTTTCTTTCGTGAATACGTACGATGGCATCACCAATTAACTCACTAGCAGTGATGTAGCATACGTTTTTAGGAGTTTTTTCTTTTGTTGCTACTGAATCAGTCACAAGAATTTCTTTAATATTAGTATTGTCAAGAAGTTCAGCAGCTCCTTCGACGAAGAGGCCGTGGCTAGAAACAGCATAAATTTCTGTAGCCCCTTCACGTTCAACGATTTTAGCAGCTTCAGAGAAGGTACGTCCTGTATTCAGAATATCGTCAATCAAGATGGCTTTTTTACCTTCCACATCACCGATAATATAGCCTTCGTTGCGAGTTGCATCGTCTTGAGGGTAGTCGATAATGGCGATAGGAGCATCAAGATATTCAGCCAAGCTACGAGCACGTTTGACACCTGAATTTTTAGGGCTAACGACAACAACATCTGAACCAAGTAGGCCCTTATCGCAGTAATGTTTTGCAAATAGAGGAACTGTGTAGAGGTTGTCAACAGGAATATCAAAGAAGCCTTGCACCTGAACAGCATGCAAATCAAGGGTAAGGACACGGTCAACCCCAGCCTTAACCAGCATATTAGCCACTAGTTTAGCTGTAAGTGGTTCACGAGGTGAAGCAATACGGTCTTGACGTGCATAGCCAAAATATGGAAGGACAACGTTTATACTGTGGGCACTTGCGCGGACACAAGCATCAACCATGATCAACAATTCCATTAGGTGGTTGTTAACTGGGAAACTTGTTGATTGGATGATGTAGACATCATAACCACGGACACTTTCTTCGATATTTACTTGGATTTCTCCGTCTGAAAATTGACGTGATGATAATTTTCCAAGTGGCACACCAACAGCTTGTGCAATTTTCTGTGCAATCTCTTGGTTAGAGTTGAGTGCGAAAAGTTTCATGTTTTTTCTATCTGACATTATAGACCGTCCTCTGTAAACTTTTTAAATCCTAGCTATATCTGCCTAGCCTATATGAACTGGGATTTTTGTATTTTATCTTTTCTATTTTACCAAAAAATGGAGATTATTTCAGCTATTTTTCATGCTTTTGACAAATCGAACCAATTTTGAAGGAGCTTTTTGATAAGCAATCTGATTTTCCTCTAAAAATTGCTGGAAATCCTGTTTGCCTTGCTCGTGATTTTCCACTTCAAGCTCTAATTCGTAATCTGTAATATCAAAGTACTGACTCTCATCTAGTGCCATGAGACCGATAGCTGTTTGCATTTCATAGCGAAGCGTTGTTAGACAACCAAGGACCTGCCATTTTTTACTTTGGATACCATGTTTAGCCAATTCTTCGAGCACCAGTCCCTGAGGAAGCTCTCCCTTGCTCAGATAATCTCCAGCATCTTTTAGGTGCAATTTTTGATTGTATTCCATATTTCCAACACTTTGTGGGACTTTAAGTGTCAATTCTGCCCAGTCTTCAAAAGTTCGAATACGCATAGCGACTTTCTTTTCTCGTAGTTCAAAATCAGGCGTGTCTATGTAGTAATTTTTTTGAAGAACAGGAGTGACGTCTGTGAACTGCTCTTTTAGACGATTGTATTCATCTTTTTTCAATAGTGTTTTCAATTCAATTTCTAAATGTTTCATTTTTCTTACCTTTTCTTTATCGTTGAAAGCGGATTTATGGTATAATAGCTTTGTATTTATTGTATATAAATCTGGAGAAAAAATCAAAGATATTTTTGAAGGATAATATGAGAACAAGGGAGAATATATGACCTTAGAATGGGAAGAATTTCTAGATCCTTACATTCAAGCTGTTGGTGAGTTAAAGATTAAACTTCGTGGTATTCGTAAGCAATATCGCAAGCAAAATAAGCATTCTCCGATTGAGTTTGTGACTGGTCGAGTCAAGCCAATCGAGAGTATAAAAGAAAAAATGGCTCGACGTGGTATTACTTATGCGACCTTAGAACACGATTTACAGGATATTGCTGGTTTGCGTGTGATGGTTCAGTTTGTAGATGATGTCCAAGAAGTTGTAGCTATTTTGCGTAAGCGTCAGGATATGCGGATCATACAGGAGCGAGATTACATTACTCATCGAAAGGCTTCAGGCTACCGTTCCTATCATGTGGTAGTAGAATATATGGTTGACACCATCAATGGAGCCAAGACCATTTTGGCAGAAATTCAAATACGTACCTTGGCCATGAATTTCTGGGCAACAATAGAACATTCTCTCAACTACAAGTACCAAGGGGATTTCCCAGAGGAGATTAAGAAGCGACTGGAAATTACAGCCAAGATTGCCCATCAGTTAGATGAAGAAATGGGTAAAATTCGTGATGATATCCAAGAAGCCCAGGCACTTTTTGATCCTTTGAGTAGAAAATTAAATGACGGTGTAGGAAACAGTGACGATACAGATGAAGAATACAGGTAAACGAATTGACCTGATAGCTAATAGAAAACCGCAGAGTCAAAGGGTTTTGTATGAATTGCGAGATCGTTTGAAGAGAAATCAGTTTATACTTAATGATACCAATCCGGACATTGTCATCTCTATTGGTGGGGATGGCATGCTCTTGTCGGCTTTTCATAAGTACGAAAATCAACTTGATAAGGTCCGCTTTATTGGTGTTCATACTGGACATTTGGGTTTCTATACAGACTACCGTGATTTTGAGTTGGACAAGCTAGTGACTAATTTGCAGCTAGATACTGGAGCTAAGGTTTCTTATCCTGTTTTGAATGTGAAGGTCTTTCTTGAAAATGGTGAAGTTAAGATTTTTAGAGCACTAAATGAAGCCAGTATCCGCAGGTCTGATCGAACCATGGTAGCAGATATTGTAATCAATGGTGTTCCCTTTGAACGTTTTCGTGGAGATGGGCTAACAGTTTCGACACCGACTGGTAGTACAGCCTATAACAAGTCGCTTGGTGGAGCTGTCTTACATCCTACAATTGAAGCTCTTCAATTGACGGAAATTGCCAGCCTTAATAATCGTGTCTATCGAACGCTGGGTTCGTCCATTATCGTCCCTAAAAAGGATAAGATTGAACTCATTCCAACGAGAAACGATTACCATACTATTTCGGTGGATAATAGTGTGTATTCTTTCCGCAATATCGAGCGAATCGAGTATCAAATTGATCATCATAAGATTCACTTTGTTGCGACTCCTAGCCATACCAGTTTCTGGAACCGTGTTAAGGATGCCTTCATCGGAGAGGTGGATGAATGAGGTTTGAATTTATCGCAGATGAGCATGTCAAGGTTAAGACCTTTTTGAAAAAGCACGAGGTTTCTAAAGGACTTTTGGCTAAGATTAAGTTTCGAGGTGGAGCTATTCGGGTCAATGACCAACCGCAAAATGCAACGTATCTATTGGATATTGGGGACCGCGTTACTATCGATATTCCCGCTGAGGAAGGCTTTGAAACTCTAGAAGCTATCGAGCGCCCATTAGACATTCTCTATGAGGATGACCATTTTCTAGTTCTGAATAAACCCTATGGAGTGGCTTCTATTCCTAGTGTCAATCACTCCAATACCATTGCCAATTTTATCAAGGGTTACTATGTCAAGCAAAATTACGAAAATCAGCAGGTTCACATTGTGACCAGACTTGACCGAGACACTTCTGGCTTGATGCTCTTTGCCAAGCACGGTTATGCCCATGCACGATTAGACAAGCAGTTGCAGAAGAAATCTATCGAGAAACGCTACTTTGCCCTCGTTAAAGGAGATGGACACTTGGAGTCAGAGGGGGAAATTATTGCTCCGATTGCGCGTGATGAAGACTCCATTATTACCAGACGAGTGGCAAAAGGTGGAAAGTATGCCCATACTTCCTACAAGATTGTAGCTTCTTATGGGAATATTCACTTGGTTGACATTCGTCTTCATACTGGGCGAACCCACCAAATCCGAGTGCATTTTTCTCACATTGGTTTTCCTTTGTTGGGAGATGATTTGTATGGTGGTAGTCTGGATGACGGTATCCAACGTCAGGCTCTGCATTGCCATTATTTATCTTTTTATCATCCATTTCTAGAGCAGGACTTGCAGTTAGAAAGTCCCTTGCCGGATGATTTCAGTAACCTAATTACCCAGTTATCAACTAATACTCTATAAAAAGTAATTCAGAGTATAATTATTATCTTAAAGGAGAAAACTCATGGAAGTTTTTGAAAGTCTCAAAGCCAACCTTGTTGGTAAAAATGCTCGTATCGTTCTCCCTGAAGGGGAAGAGCCACGTATTCTTCAAGCCACTAAACGCTTGGTAAAAGAAACAGAAGTGATTCCTGTTCTGCTTGGAAATCCTGAAAAAATTAAAATTTATCTTGAAATTGAAGGGATCATGGATGGTTATGAAGTCATCGACCCTCAAAATTATCCTCAATTTGAAGAAATGGTTGCTGCCTTGGTGGAGCGTCGCAAGGGCAAAATGTCTGAAGAAGATGCACGCAAGGTTTTGGTTGAAGATGTTAACTACTTTGGTGTTATGTTGGTTTACTTGGGCTTGGTTGATGGAATGGTATCAGGTGCGATTCATTCAACTGCTTCAACAGTTCGTCCAGCCCTACAAATCATTAAAACTCGTCCAAATGTAACGCGTACTTCAGGTGCCTTCCTCATGGTTCGTGGTACGGAACGTTACCTATTTGGAGACTGTGCTATCAACATCAATCCTGATGCAGAAGCCTTGGCTGAAATTGCCATCAACTCAGCAATCACAGCTAAGATGTTTGGCATCGAGCCTAAAATTGCTATGCTAAGCTATTCTACTAAAGGTTCAGGGTTTGGAGAAAGCGTTGATAAGGTTGTAGAAGCAACTAAAATTGCTCACGACTTGCGTCCTGACCTTGAAATCGATGGTGAGTTGCAATTTGATGCAGCCTTTGTTCCTGAAACTGCAGCTTTGAAAGCTCCTGGAAGTACAGTAGCTGGTCAAGCAAATGTCTTCATCTTCCCAGGTATCGAAGCAGGAAATATCGGCTACAAGATGGCCGAACGTCTTGGTGGTTTTGCGGCCGTAGGGCCTGTTTTACAAGGTTTGAACAAGCCAGTTAACGACCTTTCTCGTGGATGTAATGCGGATGATGTCTACAAGTTGACCCTTATCACAGCAGCTCAAGCAGTTCATCAATAAGATTTAGTCCTCTTTCCCTTGGGAAGAGGCTTTTTATACTCAATGAAAATCAAAGAGCAAACTAGGAAACTAGCCGCAGGCTGCTCAAAGCACTGCTTTGAGGTTGTAGATAAGACTGACAAAGTCAGCTCAAAACACTGTTTTGAGGTTGTGGATAGAACTGACGAAGTCAGTAACCATATCTACGGCAAGGCGACGTTGACGTGGTTTGAAGAGATTTTCGAAGAGTATTAATACTAGGAAAAGGACAGTTAGAGTCGTCTGTGTTATACTAGAGATATGTTAGATTTGAAAGAATACGGTATCGTCATGTGGCCGGAAGAGAAGATTATTTCTTTCCGTGAGAAACTTCTCGCTTGGTATGATGAAAACAAACGAGATTTACCTTGGCGTAGAAGTAAAAACCCTTATCATATCTGGGTGTCTGAAATCATGCTCCAGCAGACTAGGGTGGATACGGTTATTCCATATTATGAACGATTCTTGGGCTGGTTTCCAACAGTGGAAAGTTTAGCGAATGCGCCTGAGGAGCGTCTACTGAAGGCCTGGGAGGGCTTGGGATATTATTCTCGAGTTCGTAATATGCAGGCTGCAGCCCAGCAGATTATGGCTGACTTTGGGGGTCAATTTCCAAATACCTATGAAGGAATTTCCAGTTTGAAAGGAATTGGCCCTTACACAGCAGGAGCGATTTCCAGTATTGCTTTTAACTTGCCTGAGCCAGCTGTAGATGGTAATGTCATGCGAGTTTTGGCACGGCTGTTTGAAGTTAGCCACGATATTGGTACTCCAAGTAATCGCAAAATTTTTCAGGCGATGATGGAAATCTTGATTGATCCTGATCGTCCGGGTGACTTTAATCAAGCTTTGATGGACTTAGGGTCTGATATTGAGGCTCCTGTAAATCCTAGGCCAGAAGAGAGTCCAGTGAAGGACTTTAGTGCGGCATATCAGAATGGAACCATGGACCGTTATCCAATTAAGGCTCCAAAGAAAAAGCCAGTTCCCATTTATCTAAAAGCACTAGTTGTGAAAAATGCTCAAGGGCAATTTTTACTTGAAAAAAATGAGAGTGAAAAGTTGTTGGCAGGATTTTGGCATTTTCCCTTGATAGAAGTAGATGAGTTTTCGCAAGAGGAGCAGTTTGACCTCTTTCATCAGGTTGCAGAAGAAAGTGTGAATTTTGGTCCTGGCCCAGAAGAGAGTTTCCAGCAGGACTATGACCTAGAAGTTGATTGGATTGATGGTTGTTTTGAGACTGTTAAGCATGTCTTTAGCCATCGTAAATGGCATGTTCAAATTGTAGCAGGTCAGGTGAGTGACTTCCATGATTTTTCAGATCGGGAAGTTCGCTGGCTTTCACCAGAAGAGTTTAAAAATTACCCACTTGCCAAACCCCAACAAAAAATCTGGCAGGTTTATGCACAAGCCAACTTAGATAGTAGCAAAGAATAGCTATTGTGTCTTCTTGTTATTTTTTTGGTATAATAGTAGAGAAAAAGGTGAACATATGAAAAAAATATTAATTGTAGATGATGAAAAACCAATCTCGGATATTATCAAGTTTAATATGACCAAGGAAGGTTACGAGGTTGTAACTGCTTTTAATGGTCGTGAAGCGCTAGAACAATTTGAAGCAGAGCAGCCAGATATTATTATTCTAGATTTGATGCTTCCGGAAATTGATGGTTTAGAAGTTGCTAAGACTATTCGTAAGACGAGTAGTGTGCCTATTATCATGCTTTCAGCTAAAGACAGCGAATTTGATAAGGTTATCGGTTTAGAGCTTGGTGCGGATGACTATGTAACCAAACCTTTCTCAAATCGTGAGTTGCAGGCGCGTGTCAAAGCCCTTCTCCGTCGTACAGATTTGACTTCTGTAGATAATCAAGAATCAGATGAAAATAAAACTCAACCCTTGCAAATTGGGGACTTGGAGATTGTTCCAGATGCCTATGTTGCTAAGAAATACGGTGAAGAACTAGACTTGACCCACCGTGAATTTGAGCTTTTATACCACTTGGCCTCTCATATCGGTCAAGTAATTACGCGTGAACACTTGCTTGAAACGGTCTGGGGTTATGATTATTTCGGAGATGTTCGAACAGTTGATGTAACTATCAGACGTTTGCGTGAGAAGATTGAAGACACACCAAGTCGTCCGGAGTATATTCTAACACGTCGAGGTGTTGGTTATTATATGAGAAATAATGATTAAACTAATTAAAGACACAGTTTTAACCCGTGATTTTATCTTTATCCTCATTCTACTTGGCTTTATTTTAGTCGTGGCCTTGCTCTTGCTAGAAAATCGTCGGGATAATATTCGGTTGAAGCAAATCAATCAAAAGGTAAAGGACCTGATTGCAGGAGATTATTCTCAGGTATTGGATATGCAGGGAAGCTCTGAAATCACTAATATTACCAATAATCTCAATGATTTATCAGAAGTAATTCGGTTGACTCAAGAAAATCTGGAACAGGAGAGTAAACGATTACATAGTATCCTCTCTTACATGACGGATGGAGTCCTTGCGACCAATCGTCGTGGCAAGATTACCATGATTAATGACATGGCTAAGAAACAGTTAGGTGTTCAGAAAGAAGATGTTCTCAACAAAAGTATTCTAGAATTGCTTAAGATTGAAGATGAGTATGAACTTCGTGATTTGATTACCCAAGTTCCTGAGCTTATGATTGATTCTCAGGATGCTAATGGAGAGTATCTAAGCCTTCGTGTGCGCTTTGCCTTGGTCCGTCGAGAATCTGGCTTTATCTCAGGTCTGGTTGCCGTTCTGCATGATACAACGGAGCAAGAGAAGGAAGAGCGCGAACGGAGACTCTTTGTTTCCAACGTTAGTCATGAGTTACGGACGCCTCTGACTAGTGTAAAATCCTATCTTGAAGCTTTGGATGAGGGAGCCTTGTCAGAACCTGTTGCACCAGACTTTATCAAGGTGTCTTTAGACGAAACTAATCGTATGATGCGGATGGTGACAGACCTTCTCCATCTTTCACGAATTGATAATGCAACCAGTCACCTGGATGTGGAATTAATCAATTTCACTGCCTTTATAACCTTTATCCTCAACCGTTTTGATCAGATAAGAGGGCAGGATGAAGAGAAGAAATATGAACTGGTGAGAGATTATCCAATTACCTCAGTCTGGATAGAGATAGATACAGATAAGATGACACAGGTGATTGATAATATTCTCAACAATGCCATCAAATATTCTCCAGATGGTGGGAAAATTAAAGTGACAATGAAGACGACTGATGATCAGATGATTTTATCTATCTCAGACCAAGGCTTGGGTATTCCTAAGCAGGATTTACCACGTATTTTTGACCGTTTCTACCGTGTGGACCGTGCTAGAAGTCGTGCCCAAGGTGGAACAGGTCTGGGACTGTCTATTGCTAAAGAAATTATCAAACAACATAATGGCTTTATTTGGGCCAAGAGTGAATACGGTAAGGGATCAACCTTTACCATTGTGCTCCCTTATGATAAGGATGCAGTGAAAGAAGAAGTATGGGAGGATGAAGTAGAAGACTAGAATGAGTGAAACAGGTTTTAAATACAGTATTTTAGCGTCGGGTTCCAGTGGAAATTCCTTTTATCTGGAAACACCAAAAAAGAAGCTTTTAGTGGATGCAGGCTTGTCTGGTAAAAAGATTACTAGCCTACTTGCTGAAATAAATCGCAAACCAGAAGACCTTGATGCCATCTTGATTACCCATGAGCATTCAGATCATATCCATGGAGTGGGAGTTTTGGCTCGCAAGTATGGTATGGATCTTTATGCTAATGAAAAAACTTGGCAAGCTATGGAAAATAGTAAATATCTTGGCAAGGTAGATTCTTCGCAAAAGCACATCTTTGAAATGGGCAAAACCAAAACTTTTGGAGATATCGACATCGAGAGTTTTGGTGTAAGCCATGATGCAGTCGCACCGCAGTTCTATCGCTTTATGAAAGATGATAAAAGTTTTGTCCTTTTGACCGATACAGGTTATGTTAGTGACCGTATGGCAGGGATTGTCGAAAATGCGGATGGCTATCTTATCGAGTCCAACCACGATGTAGAGATTTTGCGAGCAGGATCTTATGCTTGGCGACTCAAACAACGAATCCTATCGGATCTCGGTCACCTTTCTAACGAAGATGGTGCTGACGCCATGATTCGGACGCTAGGAAATCGCACTAAGAAAATCTACCTAGGACACTTGTCTAAGGAAAATAATATCAAGGAGCTGGCTCACATGACCATGGTCAACCAGCTAGCACAAGCTGATCTGGGAGTCGGAGTAGACTTTAAAGTTTATGATACCTCACCAGATACCGCAACACCATTGACAGATATATAAAAAAGAAGGCGAGTGCCTTCTTTTTATATGTTTTACAATCCTGCAAATTCTTTGATTTCTTGTGCTGACATTGAAGAGTCGCAACGGACATTGATTTGTCCATCTGCGATGTGAACAAAACCTGGTACAGTTGGGATTCCGTAGCGTGAGCGGAATGCTTGCAACTCATTGAGTTGGCTTGATTCTTCACTGTTGATGAAGTAGATGTGGGCTTTAGTTTCAGCTACGACACCTGCCAATGTACCTGCGAATTTACGGCAGTAAGGGCAAGTTTTGCGACCGATAAAGAAGGTTGCAGTTTCTTTTTTATCAAGAGCTTCTTGCGCACGCGCAACTGTAGTGACTTCAAGGTCTTTGATATTATCTAAAAATTGTTCCATGAGATTACCTCGCTTTCATTGATATGTCTAGTATGCCATAAAGTTTCTAAAATTGCTTAGATTTGATACGAAAAAAAGATGAGATTGGTTTGTCTCATCTTTTAGGCTCTATAATATTTGTAGTGGGTAAATCCCCTATAGATATTATGGAGCCTATTTCGTTGTAGAAAAAAAGTCCCATAAGATCTATAATGAAAAGCGACCAAACAACTCATTAGAAAGATTAATATGGAACAATTACATTTTATCACAAAACTACTCGATATCAAAGACCCTAATGTCCAAATTATGGATGTTGTTAATAGAGATACCCACAAGGAAATCATCGCCAAACTGGATTATGAGGCCCCATCTTGTCCTGAATGTGGAAGTCAAATGAAGAAATATGACTTCCAAAAACCATCGAAAATTCCTTACCTTGAAACAACTGGTATGCCTACCAGAATCCTCCTTAAAAAGCGTCGTTTCAAGTGCTATCATTGCTCTAAAATGATGGTAGCCGAGACCTCTCTCGTCAAGAAGAATCATCAAATTCCTCGTATCATCAACCAAAAAATTGCGCAAAAGCTGATTGAAAAGACTTCTATGACCGATATTGCCCATCAGCTGGCCATTTCAACTTCAACTGTCATACGTAAACTGAATGACTTTCACTTTAAGCATGACTTTAGACGACTTCCTAACATTATGTCCTGGGATGAGTATTCTTTTACCAAGGGAAAGATGAGCTTCATTGCACAAGATTTTGACAATCTCAACATTATTACCGTTCTTGAAGGTAGAACACAAGCTGTCATTCGAGATCACTTTCTGCGCTACGAGCGAGCTGTTCGTTGTCAGGTGAAAATCATTACTATGGATATGTTTAGTCCTTACTATGCCTTAGCTAAACAGCTTTTTCCATGTGCTAAAATCGTTCTAGATCGATTTCACATTGTACAACATCTTAACCGTGCTATGAGTCGCGTCCGTGTTCAAATCATGAATCAGTTCAATCGAAAATCTCATGAATACAAGGCTATCAAGCGTTACTGGAAGATCATTCAACAAGATAGTCGTAAACTCAGTGATAAGCGATTTTATCGCCCTACTTTTCGTATGCACTTAACGAATAAAGAGATTCTAGACAAGCTTTTGAGCTATTCAGAAGACTTGAGACACCACTATAATCTCTATCAGCTCTTGCTTTTTCACTTTCAGAACAAGGAGCCAGACAAATTTTTCGGACTCATTGAGGACAATCTGAAACAGATTCATCCTCTGTTTCAGACTGTCTTTAAAACCTTCCTCAAGGATAAAGAAAAGATTGTCAACGCCCTTCAACTACTCTACTCCAACGCCAAATTGGAAGCTACTAATAATCTCATCAAACTTATCAAACGAAATGCCTTTGGATTTCGGAACTTTGATAACTTCAAAAAACGGATTTTTATCGCTCTGAATATCAAAAAAGAAAGGACGAAATTTGTCCTTTCTCGATCTTAGCTTTTCTTCAACCCACTACAGTTGACAAAGAGCCATCTTTTATAGGATTTTATTTTACAAAAGCATTGATTTCTGCTTCGATGTTAGCAATCTTAGCTTGTGATTCTTCGTTGGTTTCACCTACAACTGCAATGTAGAACTTGATTTTTGGTTCTGTACCTGAAGGGCGAACTGCAATCCATGAACCGTCAGCAAGTGTGTATTTCAATACATCACTTGGAGGAGTTGTCAAGTTTGTAACAGTTCCGTCAGCAGCAGTAGCAGTTTGAGCCTTGAAGTCTTCTACGACAGTGATAGCTGTTGTGTTCCATTCTTTTGGAGCATTGTTGCGGAATTTAGCCATAATTGCTTTGATTTGTTCTGCACCATCGACACCTGAAAGAGTAACAGAGATAGTCTTTTCTGCGTAGTAGCCGTACTCTTTGTAGATTTCTTCGATACCGTCAGCAAGGGTCAAACCACGTGAACGGTAGTAGGCAGCAAGTTCAGCAACGACAAGAACGGCTTGGATAGCATCTTTATCACGTACGAATGGTTTAATCAAGTAACCGAAGCTTTCTTCAAACCCCATCATGTAAGTGTGGTTGTGTTTTTCTTCGAATTCTTGAATTTTTTCAGCGATGAATTTGAAACCAGTCAAGACGTTGAACATAGTTGCGCCGTAGCTTTCAGCAATCTTCGTTACCAAGTCAGTTGATACGATAGATTTACATAGGGCTGCATTTTCAGGAAGAGTTCCAGCGTTTTTGTGGGCTTCCAAGATGTATTTAGCCATGATAGCACCGATTTGGTTACCTGAAAGGTTGAGGTAGCTACCATCTTTTTGAAGTACTTCAACACCAACACGGTCAGCGTCAGGGTCAGTTGCCACAAGAACATCTGCACCAACTTGACGACCAAGTTCTTCAGCAAGGGCAAAGGCTGCTTGGCTTTCTGGGTTTGGAGATTTTACAGTTGAGAAGTCAGGGTCAGCAGTTGCTTGTGCTTCAACGACTTGAACTGAGTCAAATCCTGCTTGGGCAAGAGCACGACGAGCCAACATTTCACCAGTACCATGAAGTGGTGTGTAGACAATTTTCATGTCTTTACCGAATTCTTCAATCAAGGCTGGGTTGATGTTTACGTCCTTAACCTCTTTAAGGTATTCTACGTCAACAGCTTCGCCGATAACTTCAATCAAGCCAGAAGCTTTTTCAGCTTCCACATCAGCAATTTCAACTGCAAATGGGTTTTCGATAGCACGGATATAAGTAGTCAACGCGTCCGCATCGTGTGGAGGCATTTGTCCACCGTCTTCACCGTAAACCTTGTAACCGTTAAATGGAGCAGGGTTGTGGCTGGCTGTGACCATAATACCTGCGAAACAGTTGAGGTGACGAACCGCAAATGAGAGTTCTGGAGTTGGACGAAGGCTTTCAAATACATAAGATTTGATACCGTGTTTAGCAAGCACTGCTGCAGATTCAAAGGCAAACTCTGGTGAGAAGTGACGGCTATCGTAGGCGATTGCGACACCACGTTCTTTTTCGTTTCCACCTTTTGACTCAATCAAACGAGCCAATCCTTCAGTAGCTTGGCGAACAACGTAGATGTTGATGCGGTTTGTACCAGCACCAATCAAGCCACGCATACCCGCAGTACCAAATTCAAGATTTGTATAGAAGGCATCTTCCCTTGTTTTTTCGTCCATATTTTCCAAATCTTGACGAAGGTAGTCAGGAAGCTCCGCAAAATCAACCCATTTCTGGTAATTTTCTTGGTAAGACATTAAAATTCTCCTTTTTATAAATTGTTTTAACCGTTCACATTATAGCACTTTTTAGCATTTTAGTAAAACGGTAGCATAATTTTCAGAAAAGTAGTGACCTATGCCTGTTTATCAAGTCTTGAATGCCTTAGGGAAACATGCTATACTACTTGTATGATTATTTTACAAGCTAATAAAATTGAACGTTCTTTTGCAGGAGAGGTTCTTTTTGATAATATCAACCTGCAAGTTGATGAACGAGACAGGATTGCTCTTGTTGGGAAAAATGGAGCAGGTAAGTCTACTCTTTTGAAGATTTTGGTTGGAGAAGAGGAACCAACTAGTGGAGAAATCAATAAGAAAAAAGATATTTCTCTGTCTTACCTAGCCCAAGATAGCCGATTTGAGTCTGAAAATACCATCTACGATGAGATGCTTCATGTTTTTGATGACCTGCGTCAAACTGAGAAACAACTTCGTCAGATGGAATTGGAGATGGGTGAAAAGTCTGGTGAGGATTTGGATAAACTGATGTCAGATTATGACCGCTTATCTGAGAATTTTCGTCAAGCGGGTGGCTTTACCTATGAAGCTGATATTCGAGCGATTTTAAATGGATTCAAGTTTGACGAATCTATGTGGCAGATGAAAATTGCCGAGCTTTCTGGTGGTCAAAATACTCGTTTGGCACTTGCTAAAATGCTTCTTGAAAAGCCCAATCTCTTGGTCTTGGACGAGCCAACCAACCACTTGGATATCGAAACTATTGCCTGGCTAGAGAATTACTTGGTAAACTATAGCGGTGCCCTCATTATTGTTAGCCACGACCGTTATTTTTTAGACAAGGTTGCGACGATTACGCTGGATTTGACCAAGCATTCCTTGGATCGCTATGTGGGCAATTATTCTCGCTTTGTCGAGCTGAAAGAGCAAAAGCTAGCTACTGAGGCAAAAAACTATGAAAAGCAACAGAAGGAAATTGCTGCTCTGGAAGATTTTGTCAATCGCAATCTAGTCCGTGCTTCAACGACCAAACGTGCCCAATCTCGACGCAAACAACTGGAAAAAATGGAGCGTTTGGACAAGCCTGAAGCTGGTAAGAAATCAGCCAATATGACCTTCCAGTCTGAAAAAAGCTCTGGTAATGTTGTCCTGACTGTTGAAAATGCGGCTATTGGCTATGATGGGGAAATATTGTCAGAACCTATCAACCTAGACCTTCGTAAGATGAATGCTGTCGCTATCGTCGGTCCAAATGGTATTGGGAAATCAACTTTTATCAAATCTATTGTGGATCAGATTCCTTTTATCGAGGGAGAGAAGCGCTTTGGCGCTAATGTGGAGGTGGGTTACTATGACCAAACCCAAAGCAAGCTGACAGCAAGTAATACGGTTCTGGATGAACTCTGGAATGATTTTAAGTTGACACCAGAAGTTGAAATCCGTAATCGTCTAGGGGCCTTTCTTTTTTCTGGAGATGATGTTAAAAAATCAGTTGGCATGTTGTCAGGTGGCGAGAAAGCTCGTTTGCTTTTGGCTAAATTGTCTATGGAAAACAACAACTTCCTGATCCTTGACGAGCCAACCAACCACTTGGATATTGATAGTAAAGAAGTGCTTGAAAATGCCTTGATTGACTTTGATGGAACCTTGCTCTTTGTCAGCCACGACCGTTACTTTATCAATCGTGTGGCAACTCATGTTCTAGAATTGTCTGAGAATGGATCAACTCTCTACCTTGGAGATTACGACTATTATGTCGATAAAAAGGCTGAAATGGAAGTCAGTCAGTTAGAGGAAGCTTTAACCAGCAATCAAGTAAAAGAAGCAAGTCCAGTCAATGACTATCAAGCTCAGAAAGAAAGTCAAAAAGAAGTTCGCAAGCTCATGCGACAAATTGAAAGTCTAGAAGCTGAAATTGAAGAGTTAGAAAGTCAAAGTCAAGCCATTTCGGAACAAATGTTGGAAACCAATGATGCAGGTAAACTCATGGAATTGCAGACTGAGCTGGACAAAATCAGCCACCGTCAGGAAGAAGCTATGCTTGAGTGGGAAGAATTGTCAGAGCAGGTGTAAAGATGGAACATCTTGGAAAAGTATTTCGTGAATTTCGGACAAGTGGCAATTATTCCTTAAAGGAGGCCGCAGGCGAGTCCTGTTCAACCTCTCAGTTATCTCGCTTTGAGCTTGGGGAGTCTGACCTAGCAGTCTCACGTTTCTTTGAGATTTTGGATAACATTCATGTCACAATCGAAAATTTCATGGATAAGGCAAGGAATTTTCATAATCATGAACATGTTGCTATGATGGGACAAATTGTGCCCCTTTACTATTCAAATGATATTGCAGGTTTTCAAAAGCTTCAAAGAGAACAACTTGAAAAGGCTAAGAGTTCGACGACTCCCCTTTATTTTGAGCTGAACTGGATTTTGCTACAAGGTCTGATTTGTCAAAGAGATGCGAGTTATGAGATGAAGCAGGATGATTTGGATAAGGTAGCAGATTATCTCTTCAAAACAGAGGAATGGACCATGTATGAGTTGATTCTTTTTGGAAATCTCTATAGTTTCTACGATGTGGACTATGTTACACGGATAGGTAGAGAAGTTATGGAGAGGGAAGAATTTTACCAAGAGATTGGTCGCCATAAGAGATTAGTGTTGATTTTGGCCCTCAATTGTTACCAGCATTGTTTAGAGCATTCTTCTTTTGATAATGCCAACTATTTCGAGGCTTATACAGAGAAGATTATTGGCAAAAATATTAGTCTGTATGAACGAAATATTTTACATTACCTAAAAGGCTTTGCCTTGTACCAAAAAGGACAGTGTAAAGAAGGTTGTAAGCAGATACAAGAGGCCATGCATATTTTTGATGTGTTAGGTCTTCCAGAGCAAGTAGCCTACTATCAAGAACACTACGAAAAATTTGTCAAAGATTAATTTTCCCAAATAAGGGAAGAAATCAAAAGCTCCTTTCGGTTTTGATACAATAGTTTCAAAATTTGAGAGGAGTTTTTATATGAATCGCTATGCAGTACAGCTGATTAGTCGTGGAGCTGTTAACAAGATAGGAAATATGCTCTATGATTATGGAAATAGTGTCTGGTTGGCATCGATGGGAACGATTGGACAGACAGTTTTAGGGATTTATCAGATCTCTGAACTCGCTACATCCATACTAGTTAATCCCTTTGGCGGAGTCATTTCAGACCGTTTTTCTCGTCGTAAGATTTTAATGGCGGCAGACCTTGTTTGTGGGATTCTTTGTCTGGCTATTTCTTTTATAAGAAATGACAGCTGGATGATTGGAGCTTTGATTGTTGCTAATATTGTGCAGGCGATTGCTTTTGCCTTTTCTAGACCTGCAAATAAGGCCATTATCACAGAATTGGTAGAGAAGGATGAACTAGTCCTCTATAATTCTCGTTTGGAGTTGGTCTTGCAGGTTGTCAGTGTGAGTTCCCCTGTACTCTCTTTTCTGGTCTTACAATTCGCAAGTCTTCGCATTACCTTGGTATTAGATGCTCTTAGTTTTTTTCTCGCTTTTGGCTTGGTAGCCTTGCTTCCAAAGAAAGAAGAGAAGGCTTTGGGGGAGAAGAAACTCACATTTAAAGTTATTATTTCTGATATTAAGGAGGGAGTTCACTATATTGTGAAGCAAAAAGAAATCTTCTTTTTGTTAGTCATAGCTTCAAGTGTCAATTTTTTCTTCGCAGCTTTTAATTATCTCCTTCCCTTTTCAAATCAGCTCTATGGAGTACAAGGTGCCTATGCCACTATTTTAACAATGGGTGCTATCGGATCTATTGTTGGGGCCCTGTTAGCTAGTAAGATTAAAGCTAGTATGGAAAAGCTTTTGTTGTTATTGGCTCTGACTGGACTTGGAGTGATGATAATGGGTTTCACACTCCCCACCTACCTTGCCTTTTCAGGGAATTTCATTTGTGAACTATTTATGACGATGTTTAATATTCACTTTTTTACTCAAGTACAAACCAAGGTTGATGGTGAATATCTGGGCAGAGTCCTTAGTTCGATTTATACCTTAGCTATACTATTTATGCCAATTGCAACAGGTTTAATGACCTGGCTTCCAAGTGTCCATCTTTATTCTTTCTTGATTATAGGACTTGGAGTTGTTGCTTTATCTTTCTTAGCTCTAGGCTATGTACGAATTCATTTTAAAAAAGAGATATAAGTCTGTTTGAGTTTTAAAAATAATTCCAATCTAAGTGTTTTTTCCGCCCTTCTCGTTTGTGAGGAGGGCTTAGTTTATGGTAAAATGGTTTTATGAATAAAAGAATGAATGAGTTAGTAGCCTTGCTCAATCGCTATGCGACCGAGTACTATACCAGCGACAATCCGTCAGTTTCAGACAGTGAGTATGACCGCCTTTACCGTGAGTTGGTCGAGTTGGAGGCTGCCTATCCAGATCAAGTATTAGCAGACAGTCCGACCCATCGTGTTGGTGGCAAGGTTTTAGATGGTTTTGAAAAATACAGTCATCAGTATCCTCTTTATAGTTTGCAGGATGCTTTTTCACGTGAGGAGCTTGAAGCTTTTGATGCGCGTGTTCGTAAGGAACTAGCTCATCCGACCTATATTTGTGAGTTAAAAATCGATGGTTTATCAATCTCGCTTACTTATGAAAAGGGGATTCTAGTTGCAGGTGCAACGCGTGGAGATGGTTCTATTGGTGAAAATATCACAGAAAACCTCAAGCGTGTTAAGGACATTCCTTTGACTTTACCAGAAGAACTAGATATCACAGTTCGTGGGGAATGTTACATGCCACGCTCTTCTTTTGACCAAGTTAACCAAACTCGCCAAGAAAATGGAGAGCCTGAATTTGCCAATCCTCGTAATGCGGCGGCAGGAACCCTGCGACAGTTGGATACAGCAGTAGTTGCCAAGCGCAATCTTGCCACTTTCCTCTATCAAGAAGCCAGCCCTTCAACTCGTGACAGCCAAGAAAAGGTTTTGAAGCACCTTGAACAACTTGGCTTTGTAGTCAATCCTAAGCGAATTTTAGCTGAAAGTATGGATGAGATTTGGAATTTTATCCAAGAAGTAGGACAGGAACGGGATAATCTGCCCTATGATATCGATGGGGTGGTGATCAAGGTCAATGATCTAGCAGGCCAAGAAGAGCTTGGCTTTACCGTTAAGGCTCCCAAGTGGGCAGTAGCCTACAAGTTTCCTGCTGAGGAAAAAGAAGCTCAGCTCCTGTCAGTTGACTGGACAGTAGGCCGTACGGGCGTTGTGACCCCAACTGCTAATCTGACTCCCGTTCAGCTTGCTGGTACAACTGTTAGCCGTGCGACCCTTCACAACGTGGATTATATTGCTGAAAAAGATATCCGCAAGGACGATACGGTTATCGTCTATAAGGCTGGAGATATTATCCCTGCTGTTTTGCGTGTAGTAGAATCCAAACGGATTTCTGAAGAAAAACTAGATATCCCTACAAACTGCCCAAGTTGTGACTCTGATTTGTTGCACTTTGAAGATGAAGTGGCTCTCCGTTGTATCAATCCGCGTTGTCCTGCTCAAATCATGGAAGGTTTGATTCACTTTGCCTCTCGAGATGCCATGAATATTACAGGTCTTGGTCCATCAGTAGTTGAAAAGCTCTTTGCTGCCAATCTGGTTAAGGATGTGGCGGATATTTACCGTTTGCGAGAAGAAGATTTCCTTCTTTTAGAGGGTGTTAAGGAAAAGTCAGCTGCTAAACTTTATCAGGCCATCCAAGCATCTAAGGAAAATTCTGCCGAGAAGCTCTTGTTTGGTTTGGGCATTCGCCATGTCGGCAGTAAGGCCAGTCAGCTTTTACTTCAACATTTTCACTCGATTGAAAATCTGGCTCAGGCAGATCCAGATGAAGTGGCTAGTATTGAAAGTCTGGGTGGTGTGATTGCCAAGAGTCTTCAGACTTATTTTGCGACAGAGGGCTCTGAGATTCTCCTCACAGAATTGAAAGAAGCCGGGGTTAATCTGGACTATAAAGGACAGACAGTAGTTGCGGATGCAGCCTTGTCAGGTTTGACCGTTGTATTGACAGGAAAATTGGAACGTCTCAAGCGCTCAGAAGCTAAAATCAAACTAGAAAGTCTGGGAGCTAAAGTCACAGGCAGTGTTTCTAAAAAGACCGACCTCGTCGTTGCAGGTACAGATGCTGGAAGTAAACTTCAAAAAGCCCAAGAACTTGGTATTGAGGTTCGAGACGAAACTTGGCTAGAAAGTTTGTAACAATGACAGAAGATAGAAAACGTGCGCGTTTAATTTATAACCCAACCTCAGGGCAGGAAATTATCAAGAAAAATATAGCAGAAGTGCTGGATGTTTTGGAAGATATTGGCTATGAAACCAGTGCCTTTCAAACGACTCCAGAACCTCTTTCAGCACAAAAAGAAGCTGAGAGAGCAGCCAAAGCTGGTTTTGATTTGATTATTGCTGCAGGTGGTGATGGAACAATTAATGAAGTAGTCAATGGGGTTGCCTCGCTCGACAAGAGGCCTCGGCTTGCCATTATTCCAACAGGGACGACTAATGATTATGCGCGTGCCCTAAAAATTCCAATGGGTGATCCTGTTGCGGCTGCTCAGATTATTGCTAAAAATGAGACCATTCATATGGATATTGGACGAGCTTTTGGCGACAAATATTTTATTAATATTGCCGCTGCAGGTACTCTGACTGAATTGACTTACAGTGTTCCAAGTGAAGTCAAGACGCGTCTGGGTTATTTTGCCTATGTTGCTAAAGGCATTGAAATGTTTCCTAAGACCAAGGTTCGTCCAGTGAGAATCACACACGATCAGGGGGTCTTTGAAGGAGAGGTGTCCTTGATTTTTGTTGCCCTGACCAATTCCATTGGAGGGTTTGAGCAGTTAGCGCCTGATACCAAGTTAGACGATGGAAATTTTACTCTGATTTTGGTCAAGACAGACAAGCTATTTGATATGTTGGGCTTATTGATACAGGCCATTAATGGTGGGCAGCATGTCTCAGATGTCAATATCGAATACCTCAAAACGAGCAAACTGCGTTTAGAAGTTTTAGATGACCAGGAACCATTTATGCTGAACCTAGATGGGGAATATGGAGGAGATACCCCAGTTGAACTTCAAGTCTGCCATCATCACATCGAATTTTTTGTCAATCGAGACGAGATTGGTCAAGAATTTATTAGTGAAACAGAAATAAATTAAAAAAGGAAAAATAAAAATGTATAACTACCCTATGCGCATTCATTACCATCGCAAGAATGGTGAATACGACACTTGCTCTTTTGTAAAGAGTAAGGATCAACGAATTGATTTACTGACTTATAAAGAGGATTATTTTGGTGCTTTATTTAGTTTTGAACACCTAAGTGTTCATCCCTTAGAAAGCTTGAATTTTGTGGTTCATACTGGCCAAACCAGTAAAGAATATGCCATCCGTTTTAATCACTATCCTCTCTTAACAGAGGTCTGGATTTTGGAAGGGGATGATAGAATTTATTATTCTGAAAATCCTGCTATCGCCAGTCCTTTCTATAAAAATCAAAATCCTTTTGCCTTTGACAAGGCTATCAATAGTGCTAGTTTCGACCACCACTGGGGCTACCAAGGGGAATTGGGGTGCCGTGTAGAGGACAATCAGGCTCATTTCGCCCTCTGGGCTCCAACAGCGACAGAAGTGCAGGTTGTCGTTTATGAATCAGCTACTAATGATGCACCTGTTTGGAAGACTTTTGAGATGGAGAGAGGCAATAGCTACTCTTATAATCATAGAGACAATACAATCGGTGTCTGGAGTTTGGATGTTGAGGAAGATTTGACTGGTAAGACTTATCAGTATCAAGTCCAATTTCCTCATCACCAAACAGTGACACGTGACCCTTATACCATCGCGACCAGCCCTGATGGCAAACGTTCAGCTATTCTGAGTCATGAAGAAAAGCAAGTTGCAAACTTTGAGGTTAAGCATGGTTCTGATGCTACTTGGCGTTTGACAAATCCATGTAAGGCAGTCATCTGTGAAATGCATATTCGTGATTTGACCAAATCACCGACTTCAGGTGTGGATGAACATCTTCGAGGAACTTTCTTGGGTGCAGCTCAGACTGGGACGGTTAACCAGTACGGCCAAGCAACTGCTTTTGATTACATCAAAGAGATCGGCTACAATTATGTTCAGTTGCAACCAATTGCAGATCGTCATAAAGAGTATGATGCGGATGGGAATGTAACCTACAACTGGGGTTATGATCCACAAAACTATAACGCACCAGAAACCAGCCTTTCAACAAATCCAGATGATCCAGCTCAGGTTATTCGTGATTTGAAGACCATGGTTCAAGCTTACCACGATGCGGGTATTGGTGTTATTATGGATGTGGTCTATAACCATACCTTCTCAGTTGTTGATGCACCTTTTCAAACAACTGTCCCTGATTACTATTATCGTATGAATCCAGATGGTACCTTCCAGAATGGAACGGGTGTTGGAAATGAAACTGCCAGTGAACACGAAATGTTCCGCAAGTATATGATTGATTCCCTTCTATACTGGGTGCAAGAATACAATATTGACGGCTTCCGTTTTGACTTGATGGGGATTCATGATGTCAAGACCATGCAGATGATTCGTCAAAGCTTGGATGAAATCGACCCCAACATTATCCTCTATGGAGAAGGATGGGATATGGGAACAGGTCTTGCCCCTTATGATAAGGCTAAGAAAGACAATGCCTACCAGATGCCAAATATTGGTTTCTTTAATGACAATCAGCGCGATGCTGTCAAAGGTGGAGAAGTCTACGGTGCTATCAAGTCAGGTTTTGTCAGTGGTGCTGCGACAGAACCAATTCTTGCCAAAGCAATTCTAGGCAGTCGTGAATTAGGAACCTATACACATCCAAATCAAGTACTCAACTATGTGGAAGCTCATGACAATTACAATCTTCACGATTTGTTGGCAACCCTTCATCCAGACCAAAGTTCTGAGCAAATCATGCGTAAGGTTGAGACAGCCACAGCCATGAATCTGCTCATGCAGGGGATGGCCTTTATGGAAATCGGTCAAGAATTTGGTCGTACCAAACTAGTTGCGACTGGTGAAAATGGTGAGTTGACTCATGATGATAGAGAGCGTGCCATGAATAGCTATAACGCTCCTGACAGTGTGAACCAAGTGAACTGGGACTTGATCAATGAGCGTCAAGATAGTATTGAGTTTATCCGTCAAATTATTCGATTGAAGACAGAAACCTGTGCCTTTTCTTACCCTACTTATGATGAGATTTACCATCATGTTTTTGTTCATTCCGCTCACGAACATAGCGGTTGGATTGTCTATGAGATTCATGGAGAGGATCACCTATTGGTAGTCTTTAATGCTAAAGGGAAGCCCTTCCAGTTTGAAAATGCTGGAAATCTAGAACTCTTGGTGACCAATAGCCATTTAGATGATAAAGACATGGTTGGCGGCGTTAGTGCCAGCGTCTTTAAAGTCTTGTAGAAAAAATCAAAAGTTATCAAGTATGTCGTATAATTTCTAGGATATTTTGATTCTAGAAAACACAAAAGTCAATGAAAAATAGTATAGCAAGAAAAAGGTTTAGTTCATCTAAGCCTTTTCTTCTGGTACTGACTGCTTAACAAGAGAGTTCAAATAGTTTGAAAAATCAACCTTGTGAAAATAATCTCAAAAATATTGTAAAAAGGGTTGTAATTTTCTGAAAATTTGGTAAAATATATCTTAATCATTTTCAGGAGGACGAGAATTTGACAAGATATCAGAATTTAGTAAATGGAGAATGGAAATCATCTGAAAAAGAAATTACGATTTATTCACCAATCAATCAAGAAGAATTAGGTACAGTACCCGCTATGAGTCAGGCTGAAGTAGATGAGGCTATGCAAGATGCGCGTGCAGCCCTGCCAGCATGGCGAGCTTTAGCACCAGTTGAGCGTGCAGCCTATTTGCATAAGACAGTAGCTATTTTGGAACGTGATAAAGAAAAAATTGGTACAATTCTTGCCAAAGAGGTTGCTAAAGGGATTAAAGCAGCAATTGGAGAAGTGGTGCGTACCGCAGACTTGATTCGCTATGCTGCTGAAGAGGGTCTCCGTATCACTGGACAAGCGATGGAAGGTGGCGGTTTTGAAGCAGCAAGTAAAAACAAACTGGCTGTTGTCCGTCGTGAGCCGGTTGGAATTGTCTTAGCTATCGCGCCATTTAACTATCCAGTCAACCTTTCTGGATCTAAGATTGCTCCGGCCTTGATTGCAGGGAATGTGGTTATGTTTAAGCCACCAACACAAGGTTCTATTTCTGGTCTCTTGTTGGCTAAAGCCTTTGAAGAAGCAGGGATTCCAGCAGGTGTTTTCAATACTATTACGGGACGTGGTTCAGAAATTGGGGATTATATCATTGAGCACAAAGAAGTCAACTTTATCAACTTTACAGGATCAACCCCTATCGGAGAACGTATTGGTCGTTTAGCTGGTATGCGTCCTATCATGTTGGAACTTGGTGGAAAAGATGCGGCTCTTGTACTAGAAGATGCAGATTTGGAACACGCTGCCAAGCAAATCGTTGCAGGAGCCTTTAGCTACTCAGGCCAACGTTGCACGGCCATTAAACGTGTCATTGTTCTCGAAAGTGTAGCAGATCAATTAGCTACTTTGCTTCAGGAAGAAGTTTCTAAATTAACAGTTGGTGATCCATTTGACAATGCTGATATTACACCTGTTATTGACAATGCTTCAGCCGACTTCATTTGGGGCTTGATTGAGGATGCGCTAGAAAAAGGTGCTCAGGCTCTTACACCAATCAAACGTGAGGGCAATCTTCTCTGGCCTGTGCTTTTTGACCAAGTTACAAAAGATATGAAAGTAGCATGGGAAGAGCCATTTGGTCCTGTTTTACCAATTATTCGTGTGGCTAATGTAGAAGAAGCAATTGCCTTTGCCAACGAATCTGAATTCGGCCTTCAATCCTCAGTCTTTACAAATGATTTCAAAAAGGCCTTTGAAATCGCTGAAAAACTTGAAGTGGGAACAGTCCATATTAATAATAAAACCCAGCGTGGTCCAGATAATTTCCCATTCCTTGGTGTCAAAGGCTCTGGTGCTGGTGTTCAAGGAATTAAATATAGCATTGAAGCGATGACAAATGTCAAATCCATTGTTTTTGATATGAAATAAAATGTAAAATCAGGAAATTGTTTTCCTGGTTTTATTTTTCACATAAAAACAATGCTATATTTGGATAAAATACGAACTTTGTGATATGATAGTAATCAAAAAGAGGACGTTTTCACAAACTATCTGTCATTCCTTGATTTATAAGTGAATGGATAAGTTCATTTTTTGAAGATTTTCAAAAGAATTTTTACCAAATATGATAATTTACTTGAATCTTCCATAAAAAGGTAGTATAATAAATCTATAGAAAACGCTTACAGAAAAGGGGAGGTATTATGGATAAAAGAGAAGCTTTGCGCACCTTTATGACAGGAGAAAATTTTCATCTTCAGCATTATTTAGGAGCACATAGAGAAGAACTAAATGGAGAGTACGGTTATACATTTCGTGTGTGGGCTCCCAACGCTCAGGCTGTCCACTTGGTGGGGGATTTTACCAATTGGGTAGAAAATCAAATTCCAATGGAACGAAATGAATTTGGTGTCTGGGAAGTCTTTACCAGCCTTGCTCATGAAGGCCAAATTTACAAGTACCATATCACACGTGCAAATGGTCATCAGTTGATGAAGATTGATCCTTTGGCTGTACGGTATGAGGCACGTCCGGGTACTGGAGCTATTTTAACAGAGATTCCAGAAAAGAAATGGAAGGATGGGCTTTGGTTAGCTCGCAGAAAACGTTGGACTTTCTTTGAACGTCCTGTCAATATCTACGAAGTTCATGCTGGATCGTGGAAGAGAAATCCAGATGGAAGTCCTTATAGTTTTGCTCAATTGAAAGATGAACTCATTCCTTACCTAGTTGAGATGAACTATACTCATATTGAGTTTATGCCCTTGATGTCCCACCCACTAGGTTTGAGTTGGGGTTACCAGCTTATGGGGTACTTTGCTTTAGAACATGCCTATGGTCGTCCTGAAGAATTTCAAGATTTTGTTGAGGAATGTCACTTAAACAATATTGGGGTTATTGTGGACTGGGTACCTGGTCATTTTACCATTAATGATGATGCCTTGGCTTATTATGATGGGACACCAACTTTTGAATATCAAGACCATAATAAAGCTCATAACTACGGTTGGGGCGCTCTCAATTTTGACCTTGGAAAAAATGAAGTCCAGTCCTTCTTGATTTCTAGTATTAAGTTTTGGATTGACTTTTACCATTTGGACGGTATTCGTGTGGATGCTGTTAGCAACATGCTCTATTTAGACTACGATGATGCACCATGGACACCTAATAAAGATGGTGGCAATCTCAACTATGAAGGATATTATTTCCTTCAACGCTTGAATGATGTCATTAAACTAGCGCATCCAGATGTGATGATGATTGCGGAAGAAAGTTCGTCAGCAACCAAGATTACGGGAATGAAAGAGCTTGGTGGTCTAGGATTTGACTACAAGTGGAATATGGGCTGGATGAATGATATCCTCCGATTCTACGAAGAAGACCCTATTTACCGTAAGTATGACTTTAATTTGGTGACTTTCAGCTTTATGTATGTTTTCAATGAAAACTATCTCCTACCATTCTCGCACGATGAAGTGGTTCACGGTAAGAAGAGTATGATGCATAAGATGTGGGGAGATCGTTACAATCAATTCGCAGGTTTGCGCAATATCTATACGTACCAAATTTGTCACCCTGGTAAGAAATTGCTCTTCATGGGTAGCGAATACGGCCAATTCCTAGAATGGAGATCTGAAGAGCAGTTGGAATGGTCTAATCTAGAAGACCCTATGAATGCTAAGATGAAGTATTTCACTTCTCAGCTTAATCAATTCTACAAAGACCATCGCTGTCTGTGGGAAATCGATACCAGCTATGATGGTATTGAAATCATTGATGCGGATAATCGAGACCAGAGTGTTCTTTCCTTCATCCGTAAGGGTAAGAAGGGCGATATGCTAGTCTGCGTCTTTAATATGGCACCTGTTGAACGAAAAGATTTTACAATCGGATTGCCTGTCGCAGGGATTTATGAAGAAGTCTGGAATACTGAGTTAGAAGAGTGGGGAGGCGTTTGGAAAGAACATAATCAAACTGTTCAAACGCAAGAAGGACTATGGAAAGATTATGAGCAGACCTTGACCTTTACCCTACCTGCTATGGGAGCAAGTGTATGGAAAATCAAGCGCCGCTTGAAACCTACTAAAATTGTCACAAGTAAAAACCAAAAAGGAGTAGAAAATGAAGAATGAAATGTTAGCTTTGATTCTTGCTGGTGGGCAAGGAACTCGTCTCGGTAAACTCACTCAAAGCATCGCAAAACCAGCTGTGCAATTTGGTGGGCGCTACCGTATCATTGACTTTGCTCTTTCAAACTGTGCCAACTCAGGGATTCACAATGTTGGGGTCATTACACAGTATCAACCACTTGCTCTCAACAACCATATCGGGAACGGTTCAAGCTGGGGACTAGACGGTATCAATTCTGGTGTCTCTATTCTTCAACCTTATTCTGCAAGTGAAGGAAATCGTTGGTTCGAAGGGACTAGTCACGCTATTTACCAAAATATCGACTATATTGACAGTGTCAATCCTGAGTACGTCTTGATTCTCTCTGGGGACCACATCTACAAAATGGACTATGATGATATGCTCCAGTCTCACAAGGATAATAATGCCAGCTTGACAGTAGCGGTTTTAGACGTCCCTCTTAAAGAAGCTAGTCGTTTTGGTATCATGAATACAGATGCTAATAACCGCATTGTTGAATTTGAAGAAAAACCAGCTCAACCTAAATCTACCAAAGCTTCTATGGGTATTTACATCTTTGATTGGCAACGTCTCCGCAATATGTTAGTTGCTGCTGAAAAGAGCAATGTTGATATGTCAGACTTCGGTAAGAATGTCATTCCAAATTACCTTGAGTCAGGTGAAAGTGTCTATGCTTATGAATTTAATGGTTACTGGAAAGACGTTGGTACGATTGAGTCACTTTGGGAAGCCAACATGGAGTACATTTCTCCAGAAAATGCCTTGGATAGCCGTAACCGTCAATGGAAGATTTACTCAAGAAACTTGATTTCACCACCAAACTTCCTTGGTGCAAATGCTGATGTGGAAGATTCATTAGTTGTAGACGGATGTTTTGTTGATGGAACGGTTAAACATTCTATCCTTTCAACAGGGGCACAAGTTCGCGAAGGGGCAGAAGTAGTAGATTCAGTTATCATGAGTGGAGCTATTATTGGAAACGGAGCTAAAATCAAACGTGCCATTATTGGTGAAGGTGCGATTATTTCTGACGGTGTCGAAATTGATGGAACAGATGAAGTACAAGTTGTAGGATATAATGAAGTAGTGGGGGTAGCAACAGATGAAGATTGATAAATATTCTGCCATTTTAGGAAATACAGTTGGTTTTCACGATATGTCGACATTGACAGACCACCGTCCAGTAGCAAGTTTGCCATTTGGTGGGAAATATCGTTTGATTGACTTCCCGCTTTCAAGCCTTGCTAATGCAGGTGTTCGTAGTGTCTTTGGTATTTTCCAGCAGGATAATATCAGCTCAGTCTTTGACCATATTCGTTCAGGACGCGAGTGGGGCTTATCAACCCTTCTTAGCCATTACTATCTAGGAATTTACAATACCCGTGTAGAAAGTAGCACAGTTGGAAAAGAATACTACCAACAGCTTCTTACTTATTTGAAACGTTCTGGCTCAAACCAAACGGTTGCCCTCAACTGCGATGTCTTGATTAACATTGATTTGAACCAAGTTTTCCACCTACATAGTACAACAAAAGGACCTATCACTGTAGTTTATAAAAAACTAGCTAAGAAAGATGTTTCAGAAGTAAACGCAATCTTGGAAGTGGATGAAACAGACCATGTTCGTTCTCATAAACTCTTTGATAGCAAGTCAACAGATGAAACGTTCAACATGTCCACAGATATCTTTGTTGTTGATACACCTTGGTTGATTGAACGTTTGGAAGAAGAAGCTAAGAAAGAACATCCAGAGAAATTGCGCTATGTTTTACGGGATTTAGCTGCAAAAGAAGGGGCTTTTGCCTACGAGTACACAGGCTACCTAGCAAACATTCACTCTGTAGAGTCTTATTACCAAGCGAATATTGATATGCTTGAATCACAAAAATTCTACTCTCTCTTCTCACCAAACCAAAAGATTTATACAAAGGTCAAAAATGAAGAGCCAACTTACTATGCCAATACATCTAAGGTAAGTACTTCTCAGTTTGCTTCTGGTAGTATCATTGAAGGTCAAGTGGCTAATTCTGTTCTATCACGTAATATTCATGTCCATAAGGATAGCCTGGTTAAAGATAGCCTGCTCTTCCCTCGTGTTGTTATTGGAGAAGGAGCTCAGGTCGAATATGCTATCTTGGACAAGGGTGTTGAAGTTGAGCCTGGTGTTGTGATTCGAGGAACTGCAGAACATCCAGTTGTCGTTAAGAAAGGTAGCAAAGTAACAGAGGATATTCATTCATGAAAATTTTATTTGTAGCAGCTGAGGGTGCACCCTTTTCAAAAACAGGTGGTTTGGGAGACGTTATTGGCGCTCTTCCAAAATCACTGGTAAAAGCTGGGCACGAAGTTGCAGTGATTTTACCCTACTATGACATGGTAGAGGCTAAATTTGGAAATCAAATTGAAGATGTTCTTCATTTTGAGGTGAGCGTCGGTTGGCGCAGACAGTACTGTGGAATTAAGAAAACCGTCTTAAACGGTGTAACCTTCTACTTTATTGACAGCCAATATTATTTCTTCCGTGGTCATGTTTATGGTGATTTTGACGATGGGGAACGTTTCGCTTTCTTCCAACTGGCTGCCATTGAGGCTATGGAAAGGATTGACTTTATTCCTGACCTTCTCCATGTTCATGACTACCATACAGCTATGATTCCTTTCTTGTTAAAGGAAAAATACCGTTGGATTCAAGCCTATGAGGGAATTAAAACAGTTTTAACCATTCATAATTTGGAATTCCAAGGACAATTTTCAGAAGGAATGTTATGGGATTTGTTTGGAGTCGGTTTTGAACGTTATGCTGATGGTACCCTTCGCTGGAACAACTGTCTGAACTGGATGAAGGCTGGTATTCTCTATGCGGACCGTGTTTCAACCGTTTCGCCTAGTTATGCTCATGAAATTATGACCAGTCAGTTCGGATGTAACTTGGATCAGATTCTTCGAATGGAATCTGGCAAGGTCTCTGGTATCGTGAACGGGATTGATGCTGACCTGTATAATCCTCAGACGGATGCTCTTTTAGATTATCATTTCAATCAGGAAGATTTGTCTGGGAAAGCCCAAAATAAGGCAAAATTGCAAGAGAGAGTAGGCTTGCCAGTTAGAGCTGACGTTCCACTGGTGGGAATTGTTTCTCGTTTGACACGTCAAAAAGGTTTTGATGTGGTGGTCGAAAGTCTTCACCATATCTTGCAAAATGATGTTCAGATTGTTCTTTTGGGAACTGGAGATCCAGCCTTTGAAGGAGCTTTCTCATGGTTTGCTCAGATTTACCCAGACAAGCTATCAGCAAACATCACTTTTGATGTCAAACTTGCTCAAGAAATCTACGCTGCTTGTGACCTCTTCCTCATGCCGAGTCGTTTTGAACCATGTGGCTTGTCTCAAATGATGGCGATGCGTTATGGAACATTACCATTGGTTCATGAAGTTGGTGGTTTGCGAGATACTGTCCGCGCTTTCAATCCAATCGAAGGAAATGGTACAGGCTTTAGCTTTGACAATCTATCTCCTTATTGGTTAAATTGGACTTTCCAAACAGCATTGGACTTGTATAGGAACCATCCCGATGTTTGGAGAAACTTACAAAAACAAGCTATGAAGTGTGATTTCTCATGGGATACAGCCTGCAAATCATACCTTGACTTGTACCATAGTTTAGTTAACTAATAGATAAAATCGTATGATGACTTCATACGATTTTTGGGCTGTTTAGAGAGGAGAACTTATGTCCCAAGTAAAAGGCTTGTGTGTCATGGATGTTGACGGCACCTTAATCCTAGAAGAAGTGATTGATTTGTTGGGAAGAGAGGCAGGTTGTGAGGAAGAAATTGCGCAGATTACAAGTCAGGCGATGCGAGGAGAGATAGAATTTGAAACGAGTTTACGAAAAAGAGTGTCCTTGTTGGAAGGTCTTCCTGTTTCGGTCTTTGAGAAAGTTTTTGACTTTATTCATTTAACGCCAAATGCCCAGGAATTCATTTCCATTCTCCAAAAGAATGGCATCCTAGTAGGTCTGGTGTCTGGTGGATTTACACCAATAGTTGAGAGACTAGCAAAATCCCTTGGCATTACCTATTTCTCTGCCAACCAACTTGAAGTTAAAGACGGTCTTCTAACAGGAAAATTAGTTGGACAAATTATCAGTCCCGAGGTTAAAAAAGAAACTCTGGAAAAATGGAGAAAGGAACTGCAACTTCCTAGAGATAGAACTGTTGCAATCGGTGATGGGGCAAATGATCTATTAATGTTGAAATCAGCAGGACTTGGAATTGCTTTTTGTGCCAAAGAAGTGCTGAAAAAAGAAATACCGCATCATGTTGACAAGAGGGATTTTTTAGAAGTTCTTCCTTTGATTGACTTTTTAGAATGAGGGAAAATATGAAGATTGTAATTGCACCAGATTCGTTTAAGGAAAGCTTGACTGCAGAGCAGGTTGCTGAAGCTATTAAGAGAGGGTTCCAAGAATCGCTAGCAGATGTAGAATGTCTCCTCTGCCCTGTTGGTGATGGGGGAGAAGGTACTGTAGATGCTATCCGACATTCTCTTGACCTAGAAGAAAAATGGATTCAAGTGACAGGATCTTTTGGCCAAAAAGAAGCCATGCGCTATTTTCAAAAAGGGGAATTAGCCCTATTTGAAGTAGCTGACTTGGTTGGCCTTGGAAAAATTCCGCTAGAAAAACGAAATCCACTGCGAATCCAAACTCGTGGTATTGGAGAGTTGATTCGCCACCTCATTGCTCAAGGGATTAAAGAAATTTATATTGGCGTTGGTGGTACGGCCAGTAATGATGGAGGACTGGGGATTGCTGCTGGTTTAGGGTATCAATTTTATGATAGGGATGGAAATAACTTGACTGCTTGCGGTCAGACCTTACTAAACTTAGCTTTTGTTTCAATAGAAAATTGCTATGAAATTCCTGAAGATGTACACATTCATATTTTAGCAGACGTCGCAAGTCCCTTATGTGGATATCAAGGTGCTACCTACACGTTTGGCAAGCAAAAAGGCCTAGATCCTACTATGTTTGAGGCAGTAGATCAGGCTATCCAAGATTTTTATGAAAAAGTCTCCCCTGCAACATTGGAAATTAAAGGAGCAGGAGCTGGTGGAGGCATTGCTGGCGGTTTGTGTGCCTTTGCTCAGTCAAGTATCGTATCTGGAATTGACACCTGTTTAGATTTGATTGACTTTGATAAAAAAGTTTCTGATGCTGACTTGGTTGTTGTTGGAGAAGGAAGGCTAGATCGTCAAAGTTTAGCAGGGAAAGCGCCTATAGGCGTAGCAAAAAGAACCCCTGTCGGAGTTCCTGTTATTGCTATTTGTGGCAGTCTAGCTGAAGATTTACCTTCCCTACCATTTGAAAATATTCAAGCAGCCTTTTCTATTTTGGAGAAAAGTGAACCTCTAGAAGATAGTCTGAAAAATGCCAGTGTCTATCTGGAGCACACGGCTGCCAATATTGGGCGTTTATTAAGTCTGAGTAATATTTAGCCAAACCATTTCTTCCATAAGGATGTTTTGGTTGGTTCTTCTTTTTTACCTTCCCAAAGTTTTGCAAAGGCAAGTCGAAGATCCTTTTCTTCTACTTGAACCGGTGCATTGGTATGAATAATCAGACCGAAAGGAGAAGAAGTGTGCTCTTCAGATACGATGGTAGCTTGACTATCAGTTTCTTTAGCTTCTTTTAAGTAGAAAACTTGTTTGTCAAATTCGATAGTTGGTGAAATCTTCACAAATAGTGGCTCTGCTTTTTCCTGAAGGTTTTCTAAAATAGATAAAAAGCCTTTTTCTAACTGAGGGCTATTTGCTGTGTCAATATCTGCATATCCAAGAACTCTTTCCTCAAAAGTACCAAGGTAGCGTCTTTGTTCATCTGGATTTAATTTTGGCCCACCATGAGCTTTTTCAAGTAATTGTTTTGATAAATCTGTCATGAAAACAGTATATCATAAAAGTTAGAATAAAACAGACAAAAGAAAGCGATTACTTTATAAAGTTAAGGAAAATTTGCACAAAGATAACGTTTTTTCTTGAAAAAGGAGGGGTTTTAAGGTATTATAGAGGTGTAAAAAATTTAACTCATAAGGAGAGTAAAAAATGTCAATTATTACTGATGTTTACGCTCGCGAAGTCCTAGACTCACGCGGTAACCCAACACTTGAAGTAGAAGTTTACACTGAATCAGGTGCTTTCGGACGTGGTATGGTTCCATCAGGAGCTTCTACTGGTGAACACGAAGCAGTTGAACTTCGCGACGGTGACAAATCTCGTTACGGTGGTCTTGGTACACAAAAAGCTGTTGACAACGTAAACAACATCATTGCTGAAGCTATCATTGGCTACGATGTACGTGATCAACAAGCTATCGACCGTGCTATGATCGCTCTTGACGGTACTCCTAACAAAGGTAAATTGGGTGCAAACGCAATCCTTGGTGTGTCTATCGCTGTAGCTCGTGCTGCTGCTGACTACCTTGAAATCCCACTTTACAGCTACCTAGGTGGATTCAACACTAAAGTTCTTCCAACTCCAATGATGAATATCATCAACGGTGGTTCTCACTCTGACGCTCCAATCGCTTTCCAAGAATTCATGATCGTACCTGCTGGTGCGCCATCATTCAAAGAAGCGCTTCGTTGGGGTGCTGAAATCTTCCATGCTCTTAAGAAAATCCTTAAATCTCGTGGTTTGGAAACAGCCGTAGGTGACGAAGGTGGATTTGCTCCTCGTTTTGAAGGAACTGAAGACGGAGTTGAAACTATCCTTGCTGCTATTGAAGCTGCTGGATATGTTCCTGGTAAAGACGTATTTATCGGATTTGACTGTGCTTCATCAGAATTCTACGATAAAGAACGTAAAGTTTACGACTACACTAAATTTGAAGGTGAAGGAGCAGCTGTACGTACTGCTGCAGAACAAATCGACTACCTTGAAGAATTGGTCAACAAATACCCAATCATCACTATCGAAGATGGTATGGATGAAAATGACTGGGACGGTTGGAAAGCTCTTACTGAACGTCTTGGTGGTAAAGTTCAATTGGTTGGTGACGACTTCTTCGTAACAAACACTTCTTACCTTGAAAAAGGTATTGCAGAAGGTGCTGCTAACTCAATCCTTATCAAAGTTAACCAAATCGGTACTCTTACTGAAACATTCGACGCTATCGAAATGGCGAAAGAAGCTGGTTACACTGCCGTTGTATCACACCGTTCAGGTGAAACTGAAGATTCAACAATCGCTGACATCGCAGTTGCAACTAACGCAGGACAAATCAAGACTGGTTCACTTTCACGTACAGACCGTATCGCTAAATACAACCAATTGCTTCGCATCGAAGACCAACTTGGTGAAGTAGCTGAATACCGTGGATTGAAATCATTCTACAACTTGAAAAAATAATCGTTGATTTAACAACGTTTCTAGCCCCTCGGATTTTATCCGAAGGGCTTTTTTTGTGGGCTCTTTGTCAACTGTAGTGGGTTGAAGAAAAGCTAAGATCTAGAAAGGACACATTTCGTCCTTTCTTTTTTGATATTCAGAGCGATAAAAATTCGTTTTTTGAAGTTTTCAAAGTTCCGAAACCCAAATGAATTTCGTTTGATAAGTTTGATGAGATTATTAGTCGCTTCTAATTTGGCGTTGGAATAGGGTAATTGAAGGGCGTTGACAATCTTTTCTTTATCCTTGAGGAATGTTTTAAAGACAGCCTGAAAAAGAGGATGAACCTGCTTTAGATTGTCCTCAATAAGTCCGAAGAATTTGTCAGGTTCCTTGTTCTGAAAGTGAAAAAGCAAGAGTTGATAGAGATTGTAGTGGTGTTTCAACTCTTCTGAATAGCTCAAAAGCTTGTCTAGAATTTCTTTATTTGTTAAGTGCATACGAAAAGTAGGGCGATAAAATCGCTTATCACTGAGTTTACGACTATCTTGTTGAATGAGTTTCCAGTAACGCTTGATAGCCTTGTATTCATGGGATTTTCGCTCAAACTGATTCATAATTTGGACACGCACACGACTCATAGCACGGCTGAGATGTTGGACAATGTGAAAGCGATCGAGAACGATTTTAGCGTTAGGAAAAAGTTTCCTGGCAATATCGTAGTAGGGGCTAAACATATCCATTGTAATGATTTCCACCTGACAACGGACAGCTCGCTCGTAGCGCAGAAAGTGATTTCGAATGATAGCTTGTGTTCTGCCTTCAAGAACAGTGATGATGTTGAGATTATCAAAATCTTGTGCAATGAAACTCATCTTTCCCTTAGTGAAGGCATACTCGTCCCAGGACATAATCTCAGGAAGACGAGAAAAATCATGCTTAAAGTTGAAATCATTGAGCTTTCGAATGACAGTTGAAGTTGAAATGGAAAGCTGATGGGCAATATCGGTCATAGAAGTCTTTTCAATTAACTTTTGCGCAATCTTTTGGTTGATAATACGAGGAATTTGATGATTCTTCTTGACGAGTGAGGTCTCGGCGACCATCATTTTCGAGCACTGATAGCACTTGAAACGGCGTTTTCTAAGGAGAATTCTAGTAGGCATACCAGTTGTTTCAAGGTAAGGAATCTTAGACGGTTTTTGGAAGTCATATTTCTTCATTTGACTTCCACATTCAAGACAAGATGGGGCCTCATAATCCAGTTTAGCGATGATTTCCTTGTGTGTATTCCTATTGATGATATCCATAAATTGGATATTTGGGTCTTTGATATCGAGTAGTTTTGTGATAAAATGTAATTGTTCCATATGATTCTTTCTAATGATGGTTTGGTTGCTTTTCATTATAGGTCATATGGGACTTTTTTTCTACAAAAAAATAGGCTCCATAATATCCATAGGGAAGTTACCCACTACAAATATTATAGAGCCTTTTTGTGCTCAGGGGGCATAAAAGGGGCAAATAGCAATTTTAGAAAGATTAGTAATTCAGAAAATAACTCATCAACTCCGATCCAATAAAATTGAAAAGGATGGAAAAAAGGATAAATTTATGATATACTTTATTTTAAGAACCTTATTAGAAATCTTGAAAGAGTATTAAAAACTTATAATGAGAAAAATTATTATCAATGGTGGATTACCACTGCAAGGTGAAATCACTATTAGTGGTGCTAAAAATAGCGTTGTGGCCTTAATTCCAGCTATTATATTGGCTGACGATGTGGTGACTTTGGATTGTGTTCCAGATATTTCGGATGTAGCCAGTCTTGTCGAAATTATGGAATTGATGGGAGCTACTGTTAAGCGTTACGACGATGTCTTGGAGATTGATCCAAGAGGTGTTCAAAATATTCCAATGCCTTATGGTAAAATTAACAGTCTTCGTGCATCTTACTATTTTTATGGGAGCCTCTTAGGCCGATTTGGTGAAGCGACAGTTGGTTTACCGGGAGGATGTGATCTTGGTCCTCGTCCGATTGACCTACACCTTAAGGCATTTGAAGCCATGGGAGCTAAGGTTAGCTACGAAGGGGATACCATGAAGTTGTCTTCTAAAGAGATTGGTCTTCATGGTGCAAGTATATACATGGATACGGTTAGTGTGGGGGCAACGATTAATACGATGATTGCTGCAGTTAAAGCGAATGGTCGTACTATTATTGAAAATGCAGCCCGTGAGCCTGAAATTATTGATGTAGCTACCCTCTTGAATAATATGGGAGCTCATATCCGCGGTGCAGGAACTAATATCATCATTATTGATGGTGTTGAAAGATTACATGGAACTCGTCATCAGGTGATTCCAGACCGTATCGAAGCTGGAACCTATATTTCTTTAGCTGCTGCAGTTGGCAAGGGGATTCGTATAAATAATGTTCTTTACGAACACCTAGAAGGATTTATTGCTAAGTTGGAAGAAATGGGAGTGAGAATGACTGTATCTGAAGACAGCATTTTTGTCGAAGAACAGTCTAATTTGAAAGCAATCAATATTAAGACAGCTCCTTACCCAGGCTTTGCAACTGATTTGCAACAACCGATTACCCCACTTTTACTAAGAACGAATGGTCGTGGTACAATTGTCGATACGATTTACGAAAAACGTGTAAATCATGTTTTTGAACTAGCAAAGATGGATGCAGATATTTCGACAACAAATGGTCATATTTTGTACTCAGGTGGACGTGATTTGCGTGGGGCAAGTGTTAAAGCAACTGACCTGAGAGCTGGTGCAGCTTTAGTTATTGCTGGTTTGATGGCCGAGGGGCGAACTGAAATTACCAATATCGAGTTTATCTTACGTGGTTATTCTGATATTATCGAAAAATTACGTAATCTAGGAGCGGATATTAGACTTGTTGAGGACTAAACCGTAGAGGTGTTTATGAATATTTGGACCAAATTAGCAATGTTTTCTTTTTTTGAAACGGATCGCTTGTATTTGCGTCCTTTCTTTTTTAGTGATAGTCAAGATTTCCATGAGATCGCTTCGAATCCAGAAAATCTCCAATTTATTTTCCCAACTCAGGCAAGTCTGGAAGAGAGTCAATATGCGTTGGCCAATTATTTTATGAAGGCTCCTTTGGGAGTATGGGCAATTTGTGACCAGAAAACTGAAAAAATGATTGGTTCTGTTAAGTTTGAAAAGTTAGATGAAATTAAAAAAGAAGCAGAACTTGGCTATTTTTTGAGAAAAGATGCTTGGTCTCAAGGATTTATGACAGAGGTTGTTAGAAAAATTTGTCAACTTTCTTTTGAGGAATTTGGTTTAAAACAATTGTCCATTATTACCCACCTCGAAAATGAAGCAAGTCAAAAGGTTGCTCTTAAGGCTGGATTTAGTTTGTTCCGTCAGTTTAAGGGAAGTGATCGCTACACAAGAAAAATGCGGGATTATCTTGAATTTCGGTATGTAAAAGGAGAATTCAATGAGTAAGCATCAGGAAATTCTAAGCTATTTGGAAGAATTGCCAGTAGGTAAAAGGGTCAGTGTTCGTAGTATTTCCAATCATCTGGGAGTCAGTGATGGAACGGCCTATCGCGCTATCAAGGAAGCTGAAAACCGTGGAATTGTGGAGACCCGTCCTAGAAGTGGTACTATACGTGTTAAATCCCAGAAAGTTGCGATTGAAAGATTAACTTTTGCTGAGATAGCAGAAGTGACGTCTTCTGAGGTTCTGGCTGGGCAAGAAGGTTTAGAGAGAGAATTTAGTAAGTTTTCAATCGGTGCTATGACTGAACAAAATATCTTATCTTACCTTCATGATGGGGGGCTCTTGATTGTCGGAGACCGTACCCGTATCCAATTACTAGCGCTGGAAAATGAAAATGCAGTTCTGGTTACGGGTGGTTTTCATGTTCATGATGATGTTCTTAAACTGGCCAATCAAAAAGGGATTCCTGTTCTGAGAAGCAAGCATGATACTTTCACCGTTGCAACCATGATCAATAAAGCCTTGTCAAATGTTCAAATTAAGACGGATATTCTGACAGTTGAGAAACTTTATCGTCCGAGTCATGAGTATGGTTTTCTGAGAGAGACCGACACCGTTAAAGATTATTTGGACTTAGTTCGTAAGAATCGTAGCAGTCGTTTCCCTGTTATCAATCAACACCAGATCGTTGTTGGAGTTGTAACCATGAGAGACGCTGGTGATAAGTCACCAAGTACCACAATTGACAAGGTCATGTCGCGTAGTCTATTTTTGGTTGGATTATCGACAAATATTGCCAATGTGAGTCAACGGATGATTGCTGAAGACTTTGAAATGGTACCGGTTGTTCGGAATAATCAAACCTTGCTTGGAGTTGTGACACGACGAGATGTCATGGAGAAAATGAGTCGTTCCCAAGTTTCGGCTCTACCAACTTTTTCTGAGCAGATTGGACAAAAACTCTCTTATCACCATGATGAGGTCGTCATTACAGTTGAGCCCTTTATGCTTGAGAAAAATGGTGTTTTGGCTAACGGCGTATTGGCAGAAATCTTGACTCACATGACCCAAGATTTAGTTGTGAATAGCGGGCGCAATCTCATTATCGAGCAGATGCTGATCTACTTTTTACAGGCTGTTCAGATTGATGATATATTGCGCATTCAAGCACGCATTATCCATCATACTAGACGATCAGCTATTATTGATTACGATATTTATCATGGTCATCAGATTGTTTCAAAAGCAAATGTGACCGTTAAAATTAATTAGAAACTAGGAGAAAAAATGATAACATTAAAATCAGCTCGTGAAATCGAAGCTATGGATAAAGCCGGTGATTTTCTAGCAAGTATTCATATCGGCTTACGTGATTTGATTAAGCCTGGCGTAGACATGTGGGAAGTTGAAGAGTATGTTCGCCGTCGTTGTAAGGAAGAAAATTTCCTTCCCCTTCAGATTGGGGTTGACGGTGCCATGATGGACTATCCTTATGCTACCTGTTGCTCTCTTAACGATGAAGTAGCTCACGCTTTCCCTCGTCACTATATCTTAAAAGATGGCGATTTACTCAAGGTTGATATGGTTTTGGGAGGTCCAATTGCCAAATCTGATTTGAATGTCTCAAAATTAAACTTCAACAATGTTGAGCAAATGAAAAAATACACTCAGAGCTATTCTGGTGGTCTAGCAGACTCATGTTGGGCTTATGCTGTAGGTACACCGTCCGAAGAAGTGAAAAATTTGATGGATGTAACTAAAGAAGCCATGTACAAAGGGATTGAACAAGCTGTTGTTGGAAATCGTATCGGTGATATCGGTGCAGCTATTCAAGAATACGCTGAAAGCCGTGGTTACGGTGTTGTTCGCGATCTTGTAGGACATGGTGTTGGTCCAACAATGCACGAAGAACCAATGGTTCCTAACTATGGTATTGCAGGTCGTGGCCTCCGTCTTCGTGAAGGAATGGTCTTAACCATTGAACCAATGATCAACACAGGCGATTGGGAAATTGATACAGATATGAAGACTGGTTGGGCGCATAAGACCATCGACGGTGGCCTATCTTGTCAATATGAACACCAGTTCGTGATTACAAAAGATGGACCTGTTATCTTGACTAGTCAAGGTGAAGAAGGAACTTATTAAAAGAAAGTGAAAAGACTGCTGGAAATTCATTTCCTATAGAATTCAGTAGATCTTTTCATGATAAAACGCATTGTATCAAGCTTTTAAGTGCCTGATATAATGCGTTTTTCTGATTTTAAAAATATAATTCTTCAAAAATAGGCACTTTAGGTTAAAAAAACGACATTTCAGATTTTCTGTTCCAGAAATAGCTATCGCTATGATATAATTATTTTATGATTATTACTATTCCTATAAAGAACCAAAAAGATATTGGCACACCATCTGATTCAGTCGTTGTTCTCGGCTATTTTGATGGTATACACAAGGGGCATCAAGAATTATTTCGTGTTGCCAATAAGGCTGCGAGAAAAGATTTATTGCCTATCGTCGTTATGACCTTTAATGAATCTCCAAAAATCGCTTTAGAGCCTTATCATCCTGATCTGTTTTTACATATTTTGAACCCTGCTGAACGTGAGAGGAAATTAAAGCGTGAAGGTGTAGAAGAATTATATCTCCTTGATTTTAGTAGTCAATTTGCTAGTCTCACGGCAGAAGAATTTTTTGCAACTTATATCAAGGCTATGAATGCCAAAATTATTGTTGCAGGTTTTGATTATACATTTGGTTCTGACCAAAAAACGGCAGAAGACTTAAAGGATTACTTTGATGGAGAAGTCATTATTGTCCCACCTGTAGAAGATGAGAAAGGAAAGATTAGTTCAACTCGTATCCGTCAAGCTATTTTAGATGGAAATGTGAAAGAAGCAGGAGAACTTTTGGGAGCACCGCTTCCATCAAGAGGGATGGTGGTTCATGGCAATGCTCGTGGTCGTACGATTGGTTATCCAACAGCTAATTTAGTGCTTTTAGACCGTACTTATATGCCAGCAGATGGCGTTTATGTCGTTGATGTTGAGATTCAAAGACAGAAGTATCGTGCTATGGCTAGTGTCGGGAAAAACGTGACCTTTGATGGAGAAGAAGCACGTTTTGAAGTCAATATTTTTGATTTTAATCAAGATATTTATGGGGAAACCGTCATGGTTTATTGGCTTGATCGCATTCGAGATATGACAAAATTTGATTCTGTTGATCAATTAGTGGATCAGTTAAAGGCTGATGAAGAAGTCGCTCGGAATTGGTCTTAAGAGTTTGAGTAAAGAAAAAAGAGGTTGTTTGTAACCCAAAAGATAGATGATTTAGTCTAACTTTTGAGGTCACGACATTACCTCTTTTTATTCTTTTTCAAAGGTAAATCCTTCTCCAAGGATTTCATGGGCTTCTGTAATAGTTATAAAGGCTTGAGGATCGATTCGATGAATCATTTCCTTCATTTTCACAATTTCATTTCTACCGACAATACAGTAAATGATTTTCAAATCTTTTTTACTATAGTAGCCTTGACCGGAAATAAAAGTAACACCTCTTCCTAGGTCATCATTAATCGCTTTAGCAAGTTGGTCAGGACGTTTTGTGATAATCATAAAGCCTTTACCTGCGTAGCCACCTTCGCCAATCAAATCAATGACACGCGAAACGATAAAATCAAATAAGAGTGTGTAGGAGACCAATCGTAAATCCTTGAAGATTAGGAGAATAAGCATGAGAATACAAAAATCTAAGATAAAGAGCAGTTTCCCCATGGATATATGAGTGTATTTATTGAGAATACGAGCTAGAATATCAGTTCCGCCCGTCGTACCTCCAGCATTAAAGATAATTCCGAGGCCAATTCCCAATAGAATTCCCGCTATAAGAGCTGTGATTAGTAAATCACCTTGAAGATCAATATGAAGGGGAACACGCTCAAAAAAAGCCAACCAAGCGGACAAAGCTAAGGTTCCAAGCAAACTAGAATAGAGAGATTTTACTCCAAAGATCTTCCAAGCCAAGATGAAAAGGGGAATATTAATCAGCAGGTTCATGAGGGAAACAGGGATTTTAAAAAGATAAAAGGTGATGAGGGTAATACCTGTCGCCCCTCCTTCAAAGAGATGATGGGGAACTACAAAATAAGTCAGTCCAAAAGCATAAATAGCAGCACCTAGTAAAATGGTAAAAATGGGGTAAATTTTTTTAATCATAGGACACCTCTTTTCTTATAAGTTGATTATATCAAATTTTTACGGAAAATTTGATTGACTCCATTAGGATTTTTAATCTTTTTTTGATATAATTAGAAGTAAGAAAACCAATCTGAATCCTAAAATAGAAAGATTGATACTATGACAAAAATTAAGATTGTAACCGATTCATCTGTTACTATTGAACCAGAACTCGTAAAACAATTAGATATTACAATTGTTCCATTATCTGTAATGATTGATAATGTTGTTTATTCTGATGCTGATTTGAAAGAAGAAGGTAAATTTCTTCAGTTGATGCAAGCAAGTAAGAATCTTCCTAAGACAAGTCAACCGCCTGTAGGTGTCTTCGCTGAAGTTTTTGAAGACCTATGCAAGGATGGTAGCCAGATTCTTGCTATTCATATGTCCCATGCTCTTTCTGGTACTGTAGAAGCAGCGCGCCAAGGTGCCAGCCTATCTACTGCCGACGTGACAGTTATTGATAGCTCCTTCACTGACCAAGCCTTGAAATTCCAAGTTGTTGAGGCTGCAAAATTAGCACAAGAAGGCAAAGAGTTGGAGACGATTTTAGCTCATGTAGAAGATGTAAAAAACCATACAGAGCTTTATATTGGTGTTTCTACTCTAGAAAATCTAGTAAAAGGTGGACGAATTGGCCGTGTAACTGGATTGTTGAGCTCACTTCTCAATATCCGTGTTGTCATGCAAATGAAAGACCATGAATTGCAGCCAATGGTTAAAGGTCGTGGTGCTAAAACCTTTAAAAAATGGTTGGAAGAGTTGAGAACATCACTCTCTGAACGTTCTGTAGCAGAGATTGGAATTTCATATTCTGGTAGTGCTGATTGGGCAAAAGAGATGAAAGAAAGCTTACAAGCTTATGTTGAACAGCCAATTTCTGTTTTGGAAACGGGTTCCATTATTCAAACGCACACAGGTGAGAATGCTTGGGCTATTTTGGTACGTTACCACTCCTAAAAAAATAAAGAAAATGGGAAGAAATAGCGTTTTTAACTTGACCTAAAAGGGATTTTAGGATATGATTATATTTGTTAATTAGAAATTAATTTGGAGGAATCATTAACATGGCAAACAAACAAGATTTGATCGCTAAAGTAGCAGAAGCTACAGAATTGACTAAGAAAGACTCAGCAGCAGCAGTTGAAGCTGTATTTGCAGCAGTAGCTGACTACCTTGCAGCTGGTGAAAAAGTTCAATTGATCGGTTTTGGTAACTTTGAAGTTCGTGAACGTGCTGCTCGTAAAGGTCGCAACCCACAAACTGGTAAAGAAATCACAATTGCAGCTTCTAAAGTTCCAGCATTCAAAGCTGGTAAAGCTCTTAAAGACGCTGTTAAATAATCAGCCTTTAAAAAGCCTGTCATATCAAGCATTTGAGCTTGTGTGATGGGCTTTTTTGTGCTCTTAGGGCATTTCTGGGGCAAAATCTGAATTAACGAGTGGCAGAAAAGGTCATTCAAAAATAGGCTAATTCAATTTGCGTAGCAGAAATCATACAAATAAAATTGATTATAGTAAAATAGGATTAGAAATCTTAAGAAAGTTGGTTCTTTATTGGAAACGATAGTATTTTCAATCTCCGTTTTTCTAGCAGGGATCTTGTCCTTCTTTTCCCCTTGTATTTTTCCTCTGTTACCCGTTTATACTGGAATTTTGCTGGATGATCAGGAAAGTGCAAAAAGTTTTTCCTTATTTGGGAGAAAGGTTCTTTGGTCGGGTCTGATTCGAACGCTTTGCTTTATCGTGGGTATTTCTCTTATTTTCTTTATTCTAGGATTTGGTGCTGGTTACTTTGGTAATATTCTCTATGCCAATTGGTTTCGCTATACCATGGGTACGATTATCATCATTTTAGGCCTTCACCAGATGGAAATTTTTCATTTTAAGAAATTAGAGGTTCAAAAAAGCTTTACTTTTAAGAAATCAGAAGCCAATCGTTATTGGTCAGCCTTTTTACTCGGTATTACCTTTAGCTTCGGTTGGACGCCATGTATCGGTCCAGTTTTGAGTTCGGTTTTAGCGCTTGCGGCTTCTGGTGGTAATGGGGCTTGGCAGGGAGCTATTTATACCTTGATTTACACTCTGGGGATGGCCATTCCTTTCTTGGTTTTGGCACTAGCTTCAGGCGTAGTCATGCCTTATTTTAGTAAAATCAAGCGTCATATGATGCTACTGAAGAAAATTGGTGGTTTCCTCATTATTTTAATGGGAATTTTGTTAATACTAGGACAAGTAAATGTTCTAGCTGGAATTTTTGAATAAAGGAGAAAAAGATGAAAAAAGTAATGTTTACTGGCTTAAGCCTCTTGTCATTAGTCGTATTAATGGCTTGTGGTGAGGAAGAGACTAAAAAGCCTCAAGCAGCACAACAGCCAAAACAACAAACTACTGTACAACAAATTGCTGTTGGAAAAGAGGCTCCAGACTTCACCTTGCAATCTATGGATGGTAAAGAAGTTAAGTTATCTGATTATAAGGGTAAAAAAGTCTATTTGAAGTTTTGGGCTTCCTGGTGTGGTCCATGTAAGAAAAGTATGCCAGAGTTGATGGAACTAGCGGCGAAACCAGATCGTGATTTCGAAATTCTTAGTGTCATTGCCCCAGGAATTCAAGGTGAAAAAACTGTTGAGCAATTCCCACAATGGTTTCAAGATCAAGGTTATAAGGATATCCCAGTTCTTTATGATATCAAAGCAACCACCTTCCAAGCTTATCAAATCCGAAGCATTCCTACAGAATACCTGATTGATAGTCAAGGAAAGATTGGAAAGATTCAATTTGGTGCTATCAGTAATGCAGATGCAGAAGCAGCCTTTAAAGAAATGAACTAGAATCGATAAAAATCTGATTACAAGATGTAGTCAGATTTTTTTAGAAAAACATTTTATAAATATTCACGAATCTCCTATATTTATGGTAAAATAGAATCATCATTTTATTTTGGAGTGAAAGATGAATATATTTAGAACAAAGAATGTTAGTTTGGATAAAACGGAGATGCACAGGCATTTGAAGTTATGGGATTTGATTCTTCTGGGTATCGGAGCCATGGTAGGGACGGGCGTCTTTACGATTACAGGTACTGCAGCTGCAACTCTTGCTGGTCCAGCCCTAGTGATCTCAATCGTCATTTCTGCCTTGTGCGTGGGATTATCAGCCCTCTTTTTTGCAGAATTTGCCTCGCGAGTACCTGCTACAGGTGGTGCTTACAGCTATCTCTATGCCATTTTAGGAGAATTCCCAGCTTGGTTGGCTGGTTGGTTAACCATGATGGAGTTCATGACAGCCATATCAGGCGTAGCTTCGGGTTGGGCAGCTTATTTTAAAGGCTTACTCTCTCAATACGGGATAGCCCTTCCTCAGGCTTTAAATGGTACCTTTAATCCTCAAGCAGGGACATTCGTTGATTTATTGCCTATTCTTGTCTTGGTATTGGTGACCTCACTTGTTTTACTCAATGCCAAGGCAGCCTTACGCTTTAATTCTATTCTAGTTATTTTGAAATTTTCCGCTTTAGCTCTCTTTGTTTTAGTAGGAATTTGGCATATCAAGCTTGATAATTGGAGCAATTTTGCTCCGTATGGTTTTGGACAAATCTATGGTGCTAGTACTGGTATTATGGCTGGTGCGTCCTTAATGTTCTTTGGATTTTTGGGATTTGAATCCATCTCTATGGCTGTAGATGAAGTCAAGACTCCTCAAAAAAATATTCCTAGAGGGATTGTCTTATCGCTATCTATCGTAACTATTCTTTATGCCTTGGTGACGCTTGTCTTGACTGGTGTTGTCCATTATAGCCATCTAAATGTCGACGATGCTGTTGCCTATGCCCTTCGTAGTGTTGGGATTAGTTGGGCAGCCAACTATGTGTCATTGGTGGCTATCTTGACCTTGATTACGGTTTGTATCTCGATGACCTATGCCCTATCGCGTATGATTTACAGTTTAGCGCGTGATGGCTTGATGCCTGCCGCCTTTAAAGAACTAACGAAGACTAGCAAGGTACCAAAGAATGCTACTATTTTAACAGGTTTAGCTTCAGCGGTAGCAGCAGGAATGTTCCCTCTTGCTAGTATAGCAGCCTTCTTAAATATTTGTACCTTGTCTTACCTGATCATGCTGGCTTATGGGCTGATTCGCTTACGGAAAGAAAAAGGAATGCCCAAAGCTGGAGAATTTAAAACACCATTGGTACCCTTATTACCTATTTTATCAATCATCATTTGTTTATCCTTTATGTTGCAGTATAATATGGAAACCTGGATTGCTTTCCTAGTTGCATTGTTAGTAGGAAGTATGATTTATTTCACTTATGGTTATAAGCATTCTACCATAGAAGAATAATACTCTTCGAAAATCTCTTCAAACCACGTCAGCTTCGCCTTGCCGTATATATGGTTACTGACTTCGTCAGTTTCATCTACAACCTCAAAAACATGTTTTGAGCTGACTTCGTCAGTTCTATCTGCAACCTCAAAGTCGTGCTTTGAGCAGCCTGCGGCTAGCTTCCTAATTTGCTCTTTGATTTTCATTGAGTATATAAAGTGAGAATCTGTTGAGTTGTTGAAACTCAGCAGATTTTTATATGTGAAAGAAATTTTCAATTTTTTTCTAAAAATAGCTTGACAGATTAAATTTTTAGGAGTAGAATGTTTACCAGTTAATTAAATAGTTAAGGAGTTATCCATGAAGAAAAAAAGTTTATTTTTAGTATTGTTAAGTGTCTTTCTTTTGTGTTTAGGTGCTTGTGGTCAGAAGGAAAGCCAGACAGGGAAAGGGATGAAAATTGTGACCAGTTTCTATCCTATCTACGCTATGGTCAAGGAAGTATCTGGAGATTTAAATGATGTTCGGATGATTCAGTCAAGTAGCGGAATTCACTCCTTTGAACCCTCAGCGAATGATATTGCAGCCATCTATGATGCAGATGTCTTTGTTTACCATTCTCATACGCTCGAATCTTGGGCAGGAAGTTTAGATCCCAATCTAAAAAAATCCAAAGTTAAGGTTTTAGAGGCTTCAGAGGGAATGACTTTAGACCGCGTCCCAGGGCTAGAAGATGTGGAAGCAGGGGATGGAGTTGATGAAAAAACGCTCTACGATCCGCATACTTGGCTAGATCCTGAGAAAGCTGGCGAAGAAGCGCAAATTATCGCTGATAAACTTTCAGAGGTGGATAATGAGCATAAAGAAACTTATCAAAAAAATGCGCAAGCCTTTATCAAAAAAGCTCAAGAATTGACTAAGAAATTCCAGCCTAAATTTGAAAAAGCGAGTCAGAAAACCTTTGTAACACAACATACAGCCTTTTCTTATCTTGCTAAGCGATTTGGACTTAATCAACTTGGTATTGCAGGTATCTCTCCTGAACAAGAACCAAGTCCAAGACAACTGACAGAAATTCAGGAATTTGTTAAAACCTATAAGGTTAAAACGATTTTTACAGAAAGTAACGCTTCTTCGAAAGTAGCTGAAACTCTTGTCAAATCAACAGGTGTGGGTCTTAAAACTTTGAATCCTTTAGAGGCAGACCCACAAAATGACAAGACTTATCTAGAAAATCTGGAAGAAAATATGAGTGTTCTAGCAGAAGAATTAAAGTGAGGAAAGAATGAAAATCAATAAAAAATATGTAGCAGGTTCAGTGGCAGTTCTTGCCCTAAGTGTTTGTTCCTATGAACTTGGACGATATCAAGCTGGTCAAGTTAAGAAAGAGTCTAATCGAGTTGCTTATATAGATGGTGATCAGGCTAGTCAAAAGGCAGAAAATTTAACACCAGATGAAGTCAGTAAGAGAGAGGGGATCAATGCCGAGCAAATCGTCATTAAGATTACGGATCAAGGTTATGTGACCTCTCATGGAGACCATTATCATTACTATAATGGCAAGGTTCCTTATGACGCTATCATCAGTGAAGAACTGCTGATGAAAGATCCGAATTATCAGTTGAAGGATTCAGACATTGTCAATGAAATCAAGGGTGGCTATGTGATTAAGGTAGACGGGAAATACTATGTTTACCTCAAAGATGCGGCTCATGCGGATAATATTCGGACAAAAGAAGAGATTAAACGTCAGAAACAGGAACATAGTCATAATCATAATGCAAGCACAGATAATGCTGTTGCTGCAGCCAGAGCCCAAGGACGTTATACAACGGATGATGGGTATATCTTCAACGCCTCTGATATCATTGAGGACACGGGTGATGCCTATATCGTTCCTCATGGCAATCACTTCCACTATATTCCTAAGAGTGACTTGTCTGCTAGTGAATTAGCCGCTGCCCAAGCCTTCTTATCTGGAAAAGGTGGGCAATTAAGTACGGTTGAATATCGTTCAAGCAGAGCTGAAACAAGATCTAGTGTGAGAACGAGTCAATCTGAGGCTCCTCAAGATTCTGCAACAACTCCTGAGAGTCAAAATGAGGATTTAGCTAGTCTTCTTCAAGAATTGTACGCTTTGCCACTTAGCCAACGTCATGTGGAATCTGATGGATTAGTATTTGACCCAGCACAGATTACAAAACGTACAGCAAATGGTGTGGCAGTGCCTCACGGGGATCATTTCCATTTCATTCCTTATTCGCAAATGTCTGCTTTGGAAGAAAAATTGGCTCGAAATCTACCAATTGGAGGTCAGCCAGTTCAAAGTCATTCTGATAATACGAAACCAAGCAGTCCTGAGAAAACAAGTTCAACACCAAGTTCAACCATTAAACCAAACTTTAATCTCAATACGCCGGCACCGAATCGAGGGACTGGAGGAGCCTATACAACGGATGATGGGTATGTCTTTAGTCCGTCAGATGTGATTGAAGATACAGGTGACGCTTTTATTGTCCCTCATGGCAATCATTTCCACTACATACCAAAAGGCGCTTTGTCGGCAGGAGAATTAGCTGCTGCCCAAGCTTATTGGAATGGTAAACAGGGTGCACATTCCTCTACAAGTTCAAGTAAACCAAGTAGTGATAATACTAATCCAGTCCAACCAAGTTTGACAGAGACTCCTAATCTGACTGTCACACCAACATATCATCAAAATCAAGGGGAAGACATTTCAACACTTTTAAGTGAATTATATGCCAAACCTTTATCAGAACGCCATGTGGAATCGGATGGCCTAGTCTTTGATCCGGCACAAATCATCAAACGTACAGCTAATGGTGTCGCAGTGCCCCACGGAGACCATTATCACTTTATTCCGTATTCACAAATGTCACCTTTGGAAGAAAAATTAGCTCGTATGGTAGCTGTCAAGGGACAAAATGGCAGTGTCTTGCCAAGTGTTACTCCTCTGAAGCCAGCTCCAGCTCTAACTACAAAACCTCTAGCACCAGTGGAAAATAAACCGACTGAACTTGATATCAACCAGGTTGTTAGAAAAGTTGGCGACGGTTATATTTTCGAGGATAAGGGAGTCAGTCGTTATGTTCTAGCTAAAGACCTGGCTAAGGATAAGATTGACGCTATTGAAAATCTCTTGTCTAAGAAAACTCAAGAGACACATGCCCTAGTTGCGAAGAAAGAAAATGTCGCTCCTCGTGACCAAGAATTTTATGATAAAGCATATAATTTATTGGCCGAGGCTCATAAAGCCTTGTCTGAAAATAAGGGGCGTACTTCTGATTTCCAAGCCTTAGACAAATTAGCAGAACGCTTGAATGATGAATCTTCTAATAAAGGCAAATTAGTAGATGATTTATTGGCATTCCTAGCACCAATTACCCATCCAGAACGTCTTGGTAAGCCAAACTCTCAAATTGAATATACCGAAAACGAAGTCCGTATTGCTCAATTAGCTGATAAGTATACAACCTCAGACGGCTACATTTTTGACGCACATGATATTATCAGTGATGAAGGAGATGCCTATGTAACGCCTCATATGGGACATAGTCACTGGATTGGAAAAGATAGCCTTTCTGATAAGGAAAAAGCTGCTGCTCAATCTTATACTAAAGAAAAAGGTATTTTACCTCCATCTCCAGATGCAGACGCTCAAGCAAATCCAACTGGAGATAGTGCAGCGGCCATTTACAATCGTGTAAAAGGGGAGAAACGAATTCCACTTGTTCGACTTCCATACATGGTTGAGCATACAGTTGAGATAAAAAATGGTAATTTAATCATTCCTCATAAGGATCATTACCATAATATTAAATTCGCTTGGTTTGATGATCATTCATACAAGGCTCCAAATGGTTATACTTTGGAAGATTTATTTGCGACGATTAAGTACTATGTCGAACATCCTGACGAACGTCCACATTCTAATGATGGATGGGGCAATGCCAGCGAGCATGTCTTAGGTAAGAAAGACCATAGTGAAGATCCAAATAAGAACTTCAAAGCAGATGAAGAGCCAGTAGAGGAAACTCCTGCTGAGCCAGAAGTCCCTCAAGTAGAGACTGAAAAAGTAGAAGCCAAGCTCAAAGAAGCAGAAGCTTTACTTGCTAAAGTAACGGATGCTAGTCTGAAAGGCAATGCGACAGAAACCCTAGCTGGTTTACGAAATAACTTAAGTCTCCAAACCATGGATAATAATGGCATCATGACAGAAGCAGAAAAATTACTTGCTTTGTTAAAAGGTAGTGAGTCAGTAACGACGAAACCAGCAGTATAAACTGTATCCTATAAATCAAGACGATGTAAGAGTCAGTAGCAATACTGGCTTTTATTTTTTTATAATGATATAAAAATCTTGACAGATAAACTAAAAAAAGGTAAACTATTTACTGGTTAATTAATTGGTTAAATAACCGGTTTAGAAAAACTGTTTAACCGATAAAAAGAAGTTACGAAAAAGCTTCATCATTTATTGAAATGAGGGATTTATGAAATTCAGTAAAAAGTATATAGCAGCCGGATCAGCTGTTATCGTATCCTTGAGTCTTTGTGCCTATGCACTGAACCAGCATCGATCGCAGGAAAATAAGGACAATAATCGGGTCTCTTATGTGGATGGTAGTCAGTCAAGTCAGAAAAGTGAAAACCTGACACCAGACCAGGTTAGCCAAAAAGAAGGAATTCAGGCTGAGCAAATTGTTATTAAGATTACAGATCAGGGCTATGTAACGTCACACGGTGACCACTATCATTACTATAATGGGAAAGTTCCTTTTGATGCGATTTTTAGTGAAGAACTTTTGATGAGGGATCCAAACTACCAACTTAAGGATGGAGATATTGTCAATGAGGTCAAGGGTGGTTATATCATCAAGGTCGATGGAAAATATTATGTCTACCTGAAAGATGTAGCTCATGCTGATAATGTTCGAACTAAAGATGAAATCAACCGTCAAAAACAAGAACATGTCAAAGATAATGAGAAGATCAGCTCTGATGTTGCTGTAGCAAGGTCTCAGGGACGCTATACGACAGATGATGGTTATGTCTTCAATCCAGCTGATATTATCGAAGATACGGGTGATGCTTATATCGTTCCTCACGGGGGTCACTATCACTACATTCCAAAAAGTGATTTGTCTGCTAGTGAATTAGCAGCAGCAAAAGCTATTCTAGCTGGCAAAAATACGCAACCGAGTCAGTTAAGTTATTCTTCAGCAGCTAGTGACAATAACACGCAATCTGTAGCACAAGGCTCAACTAGCAAGCCAGCAAATAAAGCTGAAAATCTCCAAAGTCTTTTGAAGGAACTCTATGATTCACCTAGTGACCAACGTTACAGTGAATCAGATGGTCTGGTTTTTGACCCTGCTAAGATTATCAGTCGCACGGCAAATGGAGTTGCGATTCCGCATGGCGACCATTATCACTTTATTCCTTACAGCAAACTCTCTGCTTTAGAAGAAAAGATTGCTAGGATGGTGCCTATCGGTGGAACTGGTTCTACGGTCTCTACAAATGAAAAAACTAATGAAGTAGCGTCTAGTCTAGGAAGTCTTTCAAATAGTCCATCTACTTTGAATCATGCCTCATTGACTACAAATAAGGCTTTCTCTGCAACATCTGATGGCTATATCTTTAATCCAAAAGATATCGTTGAAGAAACAGCAACAGCTTATATCGTAAGGCATGGTGATCATTTCCATTACATTCCTAAGACGAATCAAATTGGGCAACCGACTCTTCCTAACAATGGTCTAGTAACACCTTCGCCATCTCTTGCAGCCAATCCTAGTGTTTCACATGAGGAACATGAAGAAGGTGGTCACGGCTTTGATGCCAATCGGATTATTGCTGAAGATAGTTCAGGATTTATCATGAGTCACGGCGACCACAATCATTACTTCTTCAAAAAGGATTTGACTGCTGATCAAATCAAGGCAGCGCAAGACCACTTGAAAGGGGCAAATACAACAACACCAAGTCCAGCTCATGATGACGATCACGACGAAGATCATCATGGACATCATCATGGTGAGGAACACGATCACGGTTTTGATGCCAATCGTGTCATTAGTGAGGATGAGCAAGGGTTTGTAATGAGTCACGGCGATCACAATCATTACTTCTTCAAGAAGGATTTGACTGCTGATCAAATCAAGGCAGCGCAGGATCATTTGAGAGGTAAAACACCAGCAACACCAAGTCCAGCACATGATGACGATGACGATCATGATGAAGATGCACATGGTCATCACCATGACGAACATGGCCATGATTTTGATGCCGATCGTATTATTGCTGAAGATGATCAAGGATTTGTCATGTCACATGGCGACCACAATCATTACTTCTATAAGAAGGATTTGAAAGTTGAGCAAATTAAGGCTGCACAAGACCATTTGAAAACACATCATGATGCAGAGCCTGTTCAACCACTTTCAAATACTGTTGAATCATTCTCTAAAGATGCTAGTGATGAAGAAAAAATAGCTTATATTTCTAAGACCTATGGGGTTCCACTTGAAGCGATTAGAATTTCAAAAGGTTTCTTTGTATTTAATAATCCTGACCAAGCCTACGATCCGACCCATATCCATCCCTATGCTGTTCGAAAAGAACATGTTCGGATTCCTCTTCAAACTGGAAATCCAGAATTAGATTTTCTGAATGAACTTTATACGACTGCCTTACGTGATCGCGTATCACCTTATCGTTTGCAGGTTGAAAACGGCAGTTTTGTGATCCCTCATGGAGACCACAATCACTACATCAAGGTTCAAACTAAGGGCTATGAAGTAGCCTTGAAAAACAAAATTCCAGCCCTGAAATCCAACTATCAGCCTGGGGCCTTTGATGATAAAACAGTTTTATCAAAAGTAGACCAACTTCTTGCTGAAAGTCGAAACGTCTATAAAGACGATCCAATCAAACAAAGACAGATTGAGTTAGCCTTGGGTCAATTTACTGAAAACATGAAGAAACTGGCAACTAACTCTACAGCAGGTTATCTTGCAACCCTTGATCTCTTTGATAAGCAATATATCCATATTGATGAAAGTGTCAAACCTGTTGAAACAAGCGCTCTAGATAAGAAATATCAGGCCTTGATTGATAAAATCAACACACTGGATACAGACACTTATGGACTTCCTAAGAAAGACCTACTCGTTCGACTCCAAGAAGCTAAGTTAGCTAAAGATGAGGCTGGTTTAGCAGCGGTTGAATCACAACTTCAAGCCTTGCAAGACTTTAATGACCGAACAGGGGTTACAACTGTAGAATACATCAAGTATTTCTACGAACACGTAAATGACGGTCGTTTGAGTGATGAACTTCGAAACAAAGTGGCTCAGTTGACTTGGACCTTGTATCAATCTCAATCCTTCCTTAAGGCAGCAGAATTGAACAAATTATTCCCAAGCATCTATCAAGCAAAACAAGAAGTGGAAGAAGCTTTGAAAGCTCAGCCAACTACTGCGAAATCAAGTCAGACAGTTCTAGATACTGAAAAAGTAGATAACCAAAGTGCCAAGACAGCTATTTATGGCTTCTTGAAAGAATTGTACGGAGACTTTATGCCTGAAGAGCATGTCAATCATGTCAGCAAGGAACAAGTAGAAAATCTCTTGAGCAAGGCAACTCAACTCTTGGAACAAATCCAAGAAGAAGGAATCAGACAATCCTTGGCAGAAGAAGTAGAAAATCTCAAAGCTGCTACAAACAAGGCTGATGCAGATTTGGATGAAGTAAATAGTCAGGTGAAAGATGTCTTGACTCGTATCGCCAGCGCTCTTCAACAAGAGAAAGAAAATGCTGAGCAAGATCCTCAGACACTTATTCTCTATCAAAAACTTTACGATATCCTCATGTCACTTCACGCTTATTTAGAAAACAATAAAGGTTCTGATGCGGACTTTGATAAGGTGGATGCTCTACTAGATCAACTTTCTGCTAAGAGTAAAGATAAGGCCGCTTTACTTGAATTGACAAAAGCTATTCTGATCTTGAATCAAGAAATTAAGTCAAAATCAAGTGCGAGTGAAGAAACAACTCCAGCAACAAATGCCGAGGCAAATGGTGATAAGGCCAGTGCTGAGAACCAACCTAACGCAGCTACAGAATCTAACAGTGAAACTGCTAGCGACGAAAACAAACCGAGCAATGCAACAGATTCTAAACCAGATGAATCAACTTCAGAAAAGGAAACAACAGAATCTGCAACAGGTACTGGAAATCAAGCAAAACCAGCAGAGTAAAAAGAAAGGCGAAGTAGCTGAGCTACCTCGTCTTTTTTAGCCTTTATAAGCTACGATACCAATGATAGTATCAACTGCACGTTCCATAGTTTGAAGGCTGACGTATTCAAAACGTCCATGCATGTTTTCGCCACCCGCAAAGATATTTGGAGTTGGGATTCCCATAAAGGAAATCTTAGAGCCGTCTGTTCCGCCACGGATTGGTTCAATAATAGGCGTAATCTCTAAATCTTCCATAACAGCTTTTGCAATGGTAATTGGCGTCATATCTTTCTCAATGATTTCTTTCATATTGTAGTACTGCTCTGTCAAGTTTAGGGTGACACGGTTACTACCAAGTTCTTGATTCATTTTATCAGCGATGGACTGCATGGTTGCTTTACGTGCTTCAAAGGAATCTTTTTCAAAATCGCGAATGATATAGCTTGCACGCGCCTCCTCGACACTACCTGTCACATCCATAAGATGGTAGAAACCTTGGTAACCATCCGTTAACTCAGGTCGGTCATTCTCTGGAAGTTGATTATGAAAATCAATTGCTAACTGAAGGGCGTTGACCATTTGTCCTTTGGCAGTACCAGGGTGGACATTGCGTCCTTGGAAATGCAATTCAGCACCGGCTGCTGAAAAAGTCTCGTATTGAAGCTCACCTAGTGGTCCACCATCAACTGTATAGGCAAAATCTACATCGAAATCTTCTGCATCAAATTTATTGGCACCAACACCGATTTCTTCATCTGGCCCAAAACCAACTCGAATCTCACAGTGCTTGATTTCAGGGTGAGCAGTCAGATATTCAATAGCTGTCATAATTTCAGCAATCCCAGACTTGTCATCAGCCCCTAGCAAGGTTGTTCCGTCGGTTGTGATGAGGGTTTGTCCTGGATATTTTTCAAGACTCTTGAAGTCTGCTGGATCTAATTTAAAACCAGAATTCCCTAGTTCAATCACACCACCATCGTAGTTTTCAATCACCTGAGGATTGACTCCTTCGGCATTAAAATCAGCAGTATCCATGTGGGAGATGAAGCCAATTTTACGTGTTAAAGATGGATCATTGGCTGGCAAAGTTCCAATCGCAAAACCATTTGGAAGGTAGTAGACATTTTGCAGACCAACACGTTTCATTTCTGGAATCAGGACATTGGTTGCGAAATCAACCTGACTCTGTGTACTTGGAGTAGTAGTTGAGTGTTCATCAGAGCGCGTGTTGACCTTAACGTAGGTTAAAAAGCGGTCCAAGAGATTTGGATAAGTCATAAAAAACTCCTTTTGAATTCATTTTTTCCATTGTATCATAGAAAGAAGAGAAAAACAAAAGATTGTGAATATCGCTATGTTAGCGTTTACTTATTAATGAATTAATGATAAAATAAACTTGATAAAAACATCACAAGGAAGCAGTTATGAAAAAAGCAATTTTAATGATGACTTTCGGTTCACCAGAAGAGATTACCTTTGAAGGTGTAGCTGATTTTTTCACAAATATTCGTCGTGGGGTGAGACCCCAAGACCACGAGATTCAGACTCTCTATAATAATTATGTACGAATTGGAGGCACACCTCTGCAAAGAATTACGCGTGAAGAGGTTGCCTTGGTTGAATCTAGGCTAGGTAATGAATACAGTGTCTATTTTGCCAATAAGTTTTCCAGTCCCTTTATTCCAGATGTGATCGGTCAGATGGAAGCAGACGGCATTGAACAGTGTATTTGCTTGATTTTGGAGCCTCATTATTCTTTCTACTCTGTCATGGGCTATGAGAAATTTTTAGAAAGCAAACAAATTCAATTTTTGGTCATTAAGGACTGGTATCAGGAAGAAGCACTCTTAAACTATTGGGCGGATGAAATTGGTAAGATTTTAAAAGAAGAAGTAAAGCAGGACAGCTTTAAAGTCATCTTTTCAGCCCACAGTGTGCCCATTTTTGCCTTGGATTTTGGTGACCCTTATATCGACCAAATTTTCGAAAATGGCAAGCTAGTCGCTGAAAAACTAGGGTTGAGTTCCGAGCAATATACAAATACCTGGCAAAGCGAGAGTGATATTGGGATTCCATGGATTAAGCCAGATGTTTTGGAATATCTCAAAGAACAGACAGAACATCCAGACCATTACATTTTTGTCCCTATCAGCTTCATCAGCGAGCATATTGAAGTCTTGTTTGACAACGATGTGGAGTGTTATGACTTATGTCAGGAATTTGGGGTCAATTACCATCGTCCACCAATGCCAAATACGGATTCTCGTTTGATTGATGCCTTGGTCAATACCGTCAGAGCTAATGAGGACAAAGAATTTAAGGAATTTCTTCCAGAAGAAGAAACCTTTGATGAATTAGTTCCTTCAGATGAGACGAAAAACATTTTGGCTGAATCTGAAGATTTACAAATGCCAGAATTTGTGAAAAAACTGATTGAGAAAAAAGGTCGTGAAAATGTTAAGATGCCTTATCTGATTAAGAAAATGCTTGAGAAAGCAGGTAAGTTGCCGAAAGAGTAAAGAAAAAGGATTTAGCTGTGTGCTAGATCCTTTTAAACGATTATTTTTTCTCAAGAAGAGCTTTGATTTCTTGAAGTACTTCCAACTCAGTTGGACCAACTGGTGCTTCCTCTTCAGCAACTTCTTCTTTTTTGGTAAGGTTTTGAGCTTTTTCCATAGCTTTAATCACAAAGAATAGAACAGTACCAACTACAAGGAAGTTGATAACAGCGCTCAAAAAGTTACCGTAAGCAACTCCATTCCATGAAAGTTCAGCAATACGTTCGATTTTTGCAGCTTTCAAAGCAGGATTCAGTAGAAGTGGAGTGATGATATCGTTAACGAATGAAGTTACAATAGCACCAAAAGCAGAGGCAATGATCACACCGACAGCAAGGTCAACAACATTACCACGAAGCAAAAACGCTTTAAGATCTTTTAACATTTTCATTTTACCTTTCAAAAATTTTTACTCTTCATTATATATTAATTGAGAATAGCTTGCAAGCTATATGCTCAGAAATTTTATTTTTTAAAAATAAAAACCTTACTAAAAATATAATTAAGGATAATTATCAATAATTGTGCAAGAAATGTTTCGATTGCATTGATTTTGTCAAGATTTCCATTTACGAATTGACCTATGATGTGGGGAAACTGGGTTACAAAGAGAAAAGTAAGGAGCAAATCTAACAGAAAAGTAGAAAGACGTGCAATCGAAAATTTCACTAAACGTCTTGGCCAATTCTGTCTAGACTGCTTAAATACAATCCTATCATTTGTGATAAAGGCAAAGAGGATACCAATAATATTTGCTAGGCCAGTAGCAAGGAGTTCTTGATGACTTAGTTGATAAATGACTAGTCGTGAGAGAATCGAAACTAGAGTTGTTGCAAGGCCAAAAAAGAGATAGGCTAAGATTTCATTGTTAAAAAATTTTTGAATAGGAATTTTCATGGTTTAAGTATAGCATAAAGAAGACTATTGTGCTATACTAGTAAGGTTGAATAAAGCAACCCTTGGTGCTTAGCTTCTTTCACCAAGCATATTACACGCGGACAACCCGCCAAAGGAGAAAAGATGAAAAAATTAACTATTCGTGATGTTGCAGATATTGCAATCGTCGCTGCTATCTATGTCGTTTTGACTGTTACACCGCCTCTAAATGCCATCAGCTATGGTGCTTATCAGTTCCGTATTTCAGAAATGATGAACTTTATGGCTTTTTACAATCCTAAGTACATCATCGGAGTTACCATCGGTTGTATGATTGCTAATTTCTTTAGTTTCGGACTGCTAGATGTCTTTGTTGGTGGTGGATCAACCTTAGTATTCCTCAGTCTAGGTGTTTGGCTTTTTGCAAAATACAGCAAAGATTACCTCTTTAACGGATTGATTCGAAAAGATCATTTCTTCTTTTCAATCCTCTTTTCAATTTCCATGTTTACCATCGCTGCAGAGTTGAATATCGTAGCGCAATTACCATTTTTCCTTACTTGGTTTACAACAGGAGTTGGTGAATTTGCCTCATTGATTATTGGAGCGATTATCATTGGAAAAATTGGTCGTCGAATCGATTTAAGCAAATAGAATTAGACAAGCTGGGTAGTCATTACCTGGCTTTTTCTTAGGAAAATTTCTAAGGAAACTTGACAAGTTTTTCTAACTATAGTATACTTTTTAAGTAAGCTGATTTAGCTCAGTTGGCAGAGCGCATCCATGGTAAGGATGAGGTCGCCGGTTCAATCCCGGCAATTAGCATGAAATAGACAGGGAAACTCTTGAATACAAGAGTTTTTTCTTATGCTAGCGAGAAAAAATTCTGACTTTTGTATAATAAAAGTTATCCTGCAAAAATTTCTTATTGACAAAACCAATTATCTCTAGTAATATAATAGATGCGATGAGTCGATAGGTAGCCTTCAGGCTACTATTGAGCATAAGGAGGTCATAACGCAGGAGCGGACCTTGATGAGTTGTGTGAACCTGCTCATCACATGAAGATGCCTCTTAGTCCCTAGTCTAGCGACTGGGGATTTTTATTTTCCAAAAAATGATGAAAAAGCTTTGCAATTCATGGAAAAAGTAGTATAATACATCTATTATAGAAATTTTTAGAAAATTCCGAAAGAGGTTATTTATGGGATATACAGTTGCTGTAGTCGGCGCGACAGGTGCTGTCGGTGCTCAGATGATAAAAATGTTGGAAGAATCAACACTTCCAATCGAAAAAATCCGTTTACTTGCTTCTGCACGTTCAGCAGGCAAGACTTTGAAATTTAAAGATCAAGATATTACGATTGAAGAAACTACTGAAACTGCTTTTGAAGGAGTTGACATTGCTCTCTTTTCAGCAGGTGGTTCGACATCAGCTAAGTATGCACCATACGCAGTTAAAGCTGGAGCGGTAGTAGTTGACAATACATCTTACTTCCGTCAAAATCCAGATGTTCCTTTGGTTGTTCCAGAGGTCAATGCTCACGCACTTGATGCCCATAACGGGATTATTGCCTGCCCTAACTGTTCGACAATCCAAATGATGGTGGCGCTTGAGCCTGTTCGTCAAAAATGGGGCTTGGATCGTATCATCGTTTCAACTTACCAGGCTGTTTCAGGCGCTGGTATGGGTGCGATTCTTGAAACACAACGTGAACTTCGTGAAGTGTTGAATGATGGTGTGAAACCACGTGATTTGCATGCGGAAATCTTACCTTCAGGTGGTGACAAGAAACACTATCCTATCGCCTTTAACGCTCTTCCACAAATTGATGTCTTCACTGACAATGATTACACTTACGAAGAGATGAAGATGACCAAGGAAACTAAGAAAATCATGGAAGATGATAGCATCGCAGTATCTGCAACATGTGTGCGCATTCCAGTCTTGTCAGCTCACTCTGAGTCTGTTTACATCGAAACAAAAGAAGTGGCTCCAATCGAAGAAGTCAAAGCAGCTATCGCGGCCTTCCCAGGGGCTGTTCTTGAAGATGATGTAGCTCATCAAATCTATCCGCAAGCCATCAATGCAGTAGGTTCACGTGATACCTTTGTTGGTCGTATCCGTAAAGACTTGGATGCTGAAAAAGGAATCCACATGTGGGTTGTTTCAGATAACCTTCTTAAAGGTGCTGCTTGGAACTCAGTTCAGATTGCAGAAACTCTTCACGAGCGTGGATTGGTTCGTCCAACAGCTGAATTGAAATTTGAATTAAAATAGTCATATCGTTTAGGAGTTCAGATGAACTCCTTCTTTGAAATAGAGAGGTGTTTTCATGTCTTATCAAGATTTAAAAGAGTGTAAAATTATCACGGCCTTCATAACCCCTTTCCATGAGGATGGTTCCATTAACTTTGATGCCATTCCAGCCTTGATTGAGCATTTATTGGCCCATCACACAGACGGAATTCTTTTAGCTGGAACGACTGCTGAGAGTCCAACTTTGACCCACGATGAGGAGTTGGAACTCTTTGCGGCTGTACAAAAGATTGTCAATGGACGCGTTCCTTTGATTGCGGGTGTAGGGACAAATGATACGCGTGACTCTATCGAGTTTGTCAAAGAAGTAGCAGAATTTGGTGGTTTTGCTGCTGGACTTGCGATCGTACCATACTATAACAAGCCTTCTCAAGAAGGAATGTATCAGCACTTTAAAGCTATTGCAGATGCTTCTGACCTACCAATTATCATCTATAACATTCCAGGTCGTGTGGTTGTCGAATTGACTCCAGAAACCATGCTTCGTTTGGCTGACCATCCAAATATCATCGGTGTCAAAGAATGTACTAGCTTGGCCAATATGGCTTACTTGATTGAACACAAGCCAGAAGAGTTCTTGGTCTATACTGGTGAGGATGGAGATGCTTTCCATGCCATGAACCTTGGTGCGGATGGGGTTATTTCTGTTGCATCTCATACAAATGGGGATGAGATGCACGAGATGTTCACTGCCATTGCAGAAAGCGATATGAAGAAAGCAGCAGCTATTCAGCGTCAATTCATTCCTAAAGTCAATGCCCTCTTCTCTTATCCAAGTCCTGCTCCTGTTAAGGCCGTTCTGAACTATATGGGATTTGAAGCTGGACCCACTCGTCTACCTCTTGTTCCAGCACCAGAAGAAGATGCAAAACGCATTATCAAGGTTGTTGTTGATGGCGACTACGAAGCAACTAAGGCAACTGTAACAGGGGTCTTGAGACCAGATTATTAATAAAGACAATAAAATCCATGACCGAATGAAGGATCATGGATTTTTCTTATTTTCCTAAACAGAATTGGCTAAAGAGTTGGGTAATAAGTTCATCAGGAGCAGCATCCCCAGTAATTTCTCCGAGGATTTCCCAAGTACGAGTCAAATCAACTTGAAGCAAATCAACTGGCATCCCAAGTTCCAGCCCTTCGTTAACAGCCTGTAAGCTTTCGACTGCTTTTTCAATCAAGGAAATGTGACGGGCATTAGACAAGTAGGTAGCATCTTGCTCAACCAAACCAGCATTTTCAAAGAAGAGGTTGTTGATTCTCTCTTCAATCTTATCGATGTTTTGGTTTTTAAGAACTGAAATACGGATGACATCTTCAGGAAGTTCTGAAGTTTCAATCGCTTCAGGAAGATCAGTTTTATTAAGTAGAATAATGCGATTAGTATCTTGGCTGATTTCTAAGAGTTGACGATCTTGGGTGGTCAGTGGTTCACTGGCATTTAATACAAGTAGTACCAAATCAGCTTCCTTAAGGGCTTTTTTCGAACGCTCGACACCAATTTGCTCCACAATATCATCTGTTTCACGAATACCAGCTGTATCAATCAATTTGAGAGGGACACCATTGATGTTGACGTATTCTTCGATGACATCACGGGTGGTTCCAGCAATATCTGTAACGATAGCCTTGTCCTCACGCAAGAGGTTGTTGAGCAGGCTGGATTTTCCAACGTTGGGACGGCCGATGATAGCAGTTGAAATTCCCTCACGAAGGATTTTACCACGACGAGCTGTTCTAAGGAGATTGGTTAGCAATTTCTCAAACTCCATAGTCTTCTCGCGGACAACAGCAGTAGTAGCTTCCTCAACATCATCATACTCAGGATAGTCGATATTGACTTCGACTTGGGCAAGTGTATTGAGGATTTCTTGGCGAGTATTATTGATAAAGTCAGAAAGGGAACCATCTAGTTGTTTGACTGCAATGTTCATGGCCTTGTCAGTTTTGGCACGGATGATGTCCATCACCGCCTCCGCCTGTGTCAAATCTACACGACCGTTTAGAAAGGCACGTTTAGTAAATTCTCCAGGTTCTGCCAATCGAGCTCCTTCACGGATAGCTAGCTGAAGAATTTCATTGGTCACTGCAATCCCACCGTGGGTGTTAATCTCGATAATATCCTCACGAGTGAAGGTTTTTGGAGACTTCATAGCCCCAATCATAACCTCGTCCATGACCTTACCAGTTTGAGGGTCAACGATGTGACCGTAGTTAAGGGTATGGCTAGCAACCTGACTCAAGTCTTTGCCTTTAAAAATCTTTTGCGCAATGGCAAAACTGTCTGTTCCGCTCAAGCGGACAATACCGATGGCTCCTTCACCTAGTGGAGTAGAGATAGCAGCGATGGTATCAAATTCACGTGTAATCATAATGTTTCCTTTAATTAATAGCTCTTTTCTTGGAATATTCCAAGTCTCTTTTCAAATTGTAACAAATTTAGACTATTTCTTCAATGGATGCTACTTGGAGATTGAAAAAGCCTAAGCATTTCTGCTTAAGCTAACTTATTTGGTGCGCATTTCCCCTTGTGGGAAATAAGTTCCTTCTGGCATGTCGTTGATGATGACATGGACAGCAGATTGAGGTGCTCCAGTGTTGCGGACAACCGCTTCCGTTACTTCTTTAGCAAGAGCTTTCTTTTGCTCGAGCGTGCGTCCTTCAAATAAATCGATGCGTACAAATGGCATAATAGCTTCCTCCACTAGTTTTTGATTTCTTCTATTTTACCACATTTTGCCGTTTAAAGCTTAAGAAAATTATGATATACTAGAATGTAGCAAAAATTTAGAAATGGACGTGAAGCAAGAAACATGGCACAGTTGTATTATCGTTATGGGACCATGAACTCAGGTAAGACGATTGAGATTCTCAAGGTGGCCTATAACTATGAGGAGCAAGGAAAAGGTGTTGTCATTATGACCTCGGCTCTGGATACGCGTGACGGTGTTGGCTATGTGTCGAGTCGAATTGGCATGAAACGCCCTGCCCTTGCGATTGAGGAAACGACAGATATCTTTGGCTATATCCGAGACCTACCAGAAAAACCTTACTGTGTTTTGGTCGATGAAGCCCAGTTTCTCAAACGTCATCATGTTTATGACCTAGCTCGTGTTGTTGATGAGTTAGACATACCCGTCATGGCTTTTGGTTTGAAAAATGACTTTCGTAATGAATTGTTCGAAGGTTCCAAATATCTCTTGCTCTTAGCAGACAAGATTGACGAAATCAAGACCATCTGTCAGTACTGTAAGAAAAAGGCGACCATGGTGTTACGTACTCAAGATGGACTGCCAGTTTATGATGGTGAGCAGATTCAGATTGGTGGCAACGAAACCTATATCTCGGTTTGCCGTAAACATTATTTTGCCCCTGAAATCAATAAGGAGAATGAAGATAAATGAACATCTATGATCAACTACAAGCTGTAGAAGACCGTTATGAAGAATTAGGAGAGTTGCTCAGTGACCCAGATGTGGTTTCGGACACCAAACGTTTCATGGAACTTTCAAAAGAGGAGGCTTCAACTCGTGATACGGTAACAGCCTACCGTGAGTACAAACAAGTCCTTCAAAACATCGTTGATGCCGAGGAGATGATTAAGGAATCAGGCGGAGATGCGGACTTGGAAGAGATGGCCAAGCAAGAATTGAAAGATGCCAAAGCTGAAAAAGAAGAATACGAAGAAAAACTAAAAATCTTGCTCCTTCCAAAGGATCCAAACGATGACAAGAATATCATCCTTGAAATCCGTGGAGCAGCTGGTGGAGATGAAGCAGCACTTTTCGCTGGTGATTTGTTAACCATGTATCAAAAATATGCGGAAGCCCAAGGATGGCGCTTTGAAGTCATGGAAGCCTCTATGAATGGTGTCGGTGGTTTTAAAGAAGTGGTTGCCATGGTTTCGGGTCAATCTGTATACTCTAAACTTAAGTACGAATCAGGTGCCCACCGAGTGCAACGTGTCCCTGTGACAGAAAGCCAAGGCCGTGTTCATACCTCGACAGCGACAGTTCTTGTCATGCCCGAAGTGGAAGAAGTAGAATACGATATTGATCCAAAAGACCTTCGTGTTGACATTTACCACGCATCAGGTGCTGGTGGACAGAATGTCAATAAGGTTGCGACTGCCGTTCGTATCGTTCACTTGCCAACCAATATCAAGGTTGAGATGCAGGAAGAACGTACCCAGCAGAAGAACCGTGAGAAGGCCATGAAAATCATCCGTGCGCGTGTTGCTGACCACTTTGCACAAATTGCACAAGATGAACAAGATGCCGAGCGTAAGTCAACAATCGGTACTGGTGACCGTTCAGAACGAATTCGTACTTATAATTTCCCACAAAACCGTGTTACAGACCACCGTATCGGCTTGACCCTCCAAAAACTAGATACTATCTTATCTGGAAAATTGGATGAAGTTGTAGATGCCTTGGTGCTCTATGACCAAACACAAAAATTAGAAGAATTAAACAAATAATGAAATTAGCTCAATTATTTTCAGATTTTGAAGAAGAGTTGATAAGACAAGGAGAGGAAGCTGAAAGCCTCTCTTTTGTCTATCGAAGCCTTAAAAATTTATCCTTTACAGACTTTGTTTTTGCCCTCCAGCAGGAAGTGACGAAAGAGGAAGAAGTATTTGTAAAAGAAATTTTCCAACAATTAGGAGCTCACAAACCAGCTCAGTATATCATTGGACAGGCAGATTTTTATAGAATGCAGCTAAAAGTGGATGAACGAGTTTTGATTCCCCGTCCAGAGACAGAGGAGTTAGTGGAGCTTATCCTAGCTGAAAATCCTGAAACGAATCTTTCAGTTCTGGATATTGGTACTGGAAGTGGAGCTATTGCTCTTGCCTTAGCAAAAAATAGACCAGATTGGTCAGTGACAGCAGCAGATATTTCCCAAGATGCTTTAGATTTAGCTAGCGAAAATGCTAAAAATCAAAATCTTCAAATATTTTTAAAAAAATCTGACTGTTTTACAGAAATTTCTGAAAAATATGATATAATTGTTTCCAATCCACCCTATATCTCTCGTGAAGATGAGTCAGAGATCGGTTTGAATGTTTTGCATTCGGAGCCTCATCTAGCTCTCTTTGCAGATGAGGATGGCCTAGCTATTTACCGTAGAATTGCGGAAAATGCAAAAGACTATCTCAAAGATGGTGGTAAGATTTACCTTGAAATTGGATACAAGCAAGGTCAAAGTGTTCCTGAACTTTTTAGGAAACATCTTCCTGAAAAGCGAGTTCGAACACTCAAGGACCAATTTGGTCAAGATAGGATGGTCGTGGTTGATGATGGACAGGATTAGACAAGAGTTGGAAAAGGGTGGAGCTGTTGTTCTGCCTACAGAGACAGTTTACGGTCTTTTTGCCAAGGCTCTAGACGAAAAAGCAGTTGACCATGTTTACCAGCTCAAACGTCGCCCCAGAGACAAGGCGCTTAACCTCAATATCGCCTCTTTAGAGGATATCTTGTACTTTTCAAGGAATCAGCCAACTTATCTTCAAAAACTTGTAGAGACCTTTTTACCAGGTCCCTTGACCATTATCCTTGAAGCCAATGACCGAGTTCCCTATTGGGTCAATTCTGGTCTCGCGACTGTTGGATTTCGAATGCCCAGTCACCCCGTCACGCTTGATTTGATTCAAAAGACGGGTCCCTTGATTGGACCGTCTGCCAATATTTCAGGTCAGGCAAGTGGAGTAACCTTTGAACAAATTCTGAAGGATTTTGACCAAGAGGTTCTGGGTCTAGAAGACGATGCTTTTCTAACTGGACAGGATTCAACGATTTTGGATTTGTCTGGAGACAAGGTGAAAATCTTACGCCAAGGGGCCATTAAGCGAGAAGATATTCTTGCTCGGTTGCCAGAGATTTCTTTTGAGGAGGAATGAGATGCTAAGAAATTTACAAGAGACAGATGTGAATGCTATATGTGAGATTAATCAAGAGGCTTTGGGCTACTCTTTTAGTCCAGAGGACACAGCTAGTCAACTAGCTAAATTATCTCAAGATTCACATCATTTCCTACTTGGCTATGAGGATGAAGTCAGTCATGTCCTACTTGGATATGTCCATGCTGAAGTTTATGAATCCCTCTATTCCAAAGCAGGCTTTAATATCTTAGGATTAGCGGTTTCGCCTCAAGCACAAGGGCAAGGTATTGGTAAAAACTTACTAAAAGGGTTGGAAGAAGAAGCAAAAAGACGTGGTTATGGGTTTATCCGCTTAAACTCTGCCGATCATCGTCTGGGTGCTCACGCATTTTATGAAAAAGTTGGTTATACTTGTGATAAAATGCAGAAACGGTTTATTCGCATCTTTTAGTTTGATTTTCTAATAAGAAAATCAAACTAATGGACTAGTCACACAATAAAGGAGAAGACCTATGATTTTTGACAAAGATGATTTTAAAGCATACGATGCTGATCTCTGGAATGCTATTGCCAAAGAAGAAGAACGCCAACAAAACAACATTGAGTTGATTGCTTCGGAAAACGTAGTTTCCAAGGCTGTTATGGCAGCTCAAGGGTCTATCTTGACGAATAAATACGCCGAAGGTTACCCAGGACGCCGTTACTATGGTGGAACTGATGTGGTAGACGTTGTAGAGACTCTAGCTATTGAACGTGCAAAAGAAATTTTCGGCGCCAAATTCGCTAATGTCCAACCTCACTCAGGAAGCCAAGCCAACTGTGCGGCTTACATGGCCTTGATTGAGCCAGGTGATACCGTTATGGGGATGGATTTGGCAGCAGGTGGACACTTGACCCACGGAGCTCCAGTTAGCTTCTCAGGTCAAACCTACAACTTTGTTTCTTACAGTGTTGACCCTGAAACGGAACTCTTGGACTTTGATGCTATCTTGAAACAAGCCCAAGAAGTCAAACCAAAACTCATCGTAGCAGGTGCTTCAGCCTATTCTCAAATTATCGACTTTTCAAAATTCCGTGAAATTGCTGATGCTGTTGGAGCTAAGCTCATGGTAGATATGGCTCATATCGCTGGTTTGGTGGCGGCTGGTCTACATCCGAGCCCAGTACCATACGCTCATATCACGACAACAACGACCCACAAAACCCTTCGTGGCCCTCGTGGTGGTTTGATTTTGACCAATGATGAAGATTTAGCTAAGAAGATCAATTCAGCTATTTTCCCAGGTATTCAAGGTGGTCCTTTGGAACATGTTGTAGCTGCCAAGGCTGTTTCCTTCAAAGAAGTTTTGGATCCAGCCTTCAAGGAATATGCTGCTAATGTGATCAAAAACAGCAAGGCTATGGCAGATGTCTTCTTGCAAGACCCTAATTTCCGTATTATCTCTGGTGGGACTGAAAACCATCTCTTCCTAGTGGATGTGACTAAGGTTGTAGAAAACGGAAAAGTTGCTCAAAACTTACTGGATGAAGTCAATATTACCCTAAATAAAAACTCAATCCCATACGAAACCTTATCACCGTTCAAGACAAGTGGTATTCGTATCGGATCTGCAGCCATCACTGCACGTGGATTTGGTGAAGAAGAAAGTCGCAAAGTGGCTGAACTCATCATTAAAACTCTCAAGAATGCAGAAAATGAAGCTGTCTTAGAAGAAGTGAGAAGTGAAGTCAAAGCGTTGACAGATGCCTTCCCACTATACGAGGACTAAAATTTTTATGGACATTTATATTAAGAAAGCCATTATCCATCAGTTCAGCCCAGATGATACCGAGTTGTTTCTAGCGGATAAGTTTCTCAATATCACTCCAAAAATCGAGGAATACCTGCGTAAAAAAATTGAACGTGTCTATTCAGATGAAGCCAAGACTGGGATTTTCTTCTTCGAAAATCCCTTCTTCAATCACATCACAGACGATTTGTTGGAGACATCAGTAACACTGGCTAATCTCTGGAAAGAAGAGTTCAGCATTTCTGAAAACCTCAAGACCAATGACTTGATTTTCGTGCAATTTTCTAAAGAAGGCGTGGAACATTTCGCTTTCTTGCGAATTGCCCTGCGTGAGACCTTGACCCACCTCGGTGGAGAAGTTGATAATCCAATCAAGCTAACTCAGAATAACCTGCCTGGGTTTGGAACAGGGGCTGATGAGGCCTTGGTGGTTAATCTTCAAAGTCGCAAGTACCATCTGATTGAAAAACGAATCAAGTACAACGGGGCTTTCTTGAACTATTTTTCAGATAATCTCCTAGCCGTCGCCCCTAAGATTTCTCCTAAGAAATCTATCAAGGAACTAGAAAAAACGGCCCAGAGGATTGCTGAGACTTTTAACACAGATGATTTTCAATTTCAATCCAAGGTCAAATCAGCAATTTTTAACAATCTGGAAGAAAGCAATGAATTGTCACCAGAGAAATTGGCAAATGACCTTTTTGACAACAATCTGACGGCTCGTTTAAGCTTTATTGACCAAGTCAAAGAAGCCGTACCAGAGCCAGTTCAGTTTGATGAAATTGATGCCAGTCGCCAATTAAAGAAATTTGAAAACCAAAAACTCTCCTTGTCAAATGGAATTGAGCTCATCGTTCCCAATAACGTCTATCAAGACGCCGAGTCTGTTGAGTTTATCCAAAACGACAATGGAACTTACTCTATCTTAATCAAAAATATCGAGGATATTCAAAGTAAATAATGTTTAAACGAATTCGAAGAGTGCTTGTACTAGCAGTCTTCCTTTTTGCTGGCTATAAAGCTTACCGTGTTCACCAAGATGTCAAGCAAGTCATGACCTATCAACCCATGGTGCGAGAAATTTTGAGTGAAAAAGACACCCCAGCAAACGAAGAGCTCGTGCTCGCTATGATTTATACTGAAACAAAAGGTAAAGAAGGCGACGTCATGCAGTCTAGTGAGTCTGCAAGTGGTTCCACCAACACCATCAATGATAATGCGTCTAGCATTCGACAAGGTGTGCAAACTCTGACAGACAATCTCTATCTAGCCCAAAAGAAGGACGTTGATGTCTGGACGGCTGTGCAAGCCTATAATTTTGGTCCCGCCTATATCGATTTTATCGCACAAAATGGCAAAGAAAATACCCTAGCACTGGCCAAACAGTACTCCCGTGATACGGTTGCTCCCTTGCTGGGTAATACTACTGGAAAGACTTATAGTTATATTCACCCCATTTCTATCTTTCACGGTGCTGAACTTTACGTAAATGGGGGAAACTATTATTATTCTAGACAGGTGCAACTTAACCTTTACATCATCAAATGTTTCACTCTCTTTTCGACATCTGGCTAGTCCAGGTGTTTTTGCTATAAGTTTTCTTTAAGATAGATATATTACTCTAGAAAGGTAAAGGAGGGAATTCCCCATGAGAAAGAAACTCTTTCTGACCAGTGCTGCTGTCTTGTGGGCAGTAACAGCTATGAATAGTGTCCATGCAGCAACAGATGTTCAAAAAGTTATCGATGAAACCTATGTCCAACCTGAATATGTCCTAGGTTCTTCATTGTCTGAAGATCAAAAAAATCAAACCCTTAAGAAATTAGGCTACAATGCCTCAACAGACACCAAAGAACTCAAGACCATGACGCCTGATGTCTATTCTAAAATCATGAATGTGGCCAATGACTCTAGTTTACAGTTATATTCATCAGCCAAGATTCAAAAACTAGGTGACAAGTCGCCACTTGAGGTCAAGATTGAAACACCAGAAAACATCACTAAGGTAACTCAGGATATGTACCGAAATGCAGCCGTAACTTTGGGTGTGGAACACGCCAAAATCACTGTAGCAGCACCCATTCCGGTCACAGGTGAGAGTGCTTTAGCCGGGATTTATTATTCGCTAGAGGTTAATGGAGCTAAGGTACCGCAAGCTAATAAAGACTTGGCTCAAGAAGAGTTGAAGGCTTTGTCAGATATCAATGCTGAAAACAAAGACAAATCAGGCTATGATGCCAATAAATTAAATGTTGCCCTAGCTGATATCAAATCAGGACTTGCCAAAGCTAAAGAAAGCAAGGGTAATCTGACAGAAGAAGATGTACGTAAAATTGTTGAAGATACCTTGAAAAATTACAAACTTGATCAGGTGATAACAGGAAACCAGATCAATATCATCATCAATTTTGCTTTGAATCTCTCAAAGAGTGATATCCTCAGCAATGCAGACTTCACTAAAACCCTAAATGACCTTAAACAAAGTATCGTATCACAAGCTGGCAACAGTTTTAAAAATATCAACCTTAACTTTGATGCTGATAAGGCGCTGGAGGACGGCGGTAACTTCTTAAGTTCTATCTGGCAAGCCCTTGTCAACTTCTTCAAGAGTTTTGGTTCTTAAGAAAAATCATGGTATAATAGATGGTAACCGTAATGTTGCCGTCTTTTTTGTCGGCCAATAGAAAGAGAAGAGAATGTTAAAGAAAAATGATATTGTAGAAGTTGAAATTGTTGACTTGACCCATGAAGGTTCAGGTGTGGCCAAGGTAGATGGTTTGGTATTTTTTGTTGAGAATGCTTTACCAAGTGAAAAGATCCTCATGCGAGTCCTTAAGGTCAATAAAAAGATTGGTTTTGGGAAAGTTGAAGAATACCTTGTCCAATCACCACACCGTAATCAAGATCTAGATTTGGCTTACCTGCGTTCAGGAATCGCGGATTTAGGTCATCTTGCCTATCCAGAACAGCTCAAATTTAAAACTAAGCAAGTTAAGGACAGTCTCTACAAGATTGCAGGAATTGCTGATGTAGAGGTTGCTGAAACGCTCGGTATGGAACATCCAGTCAAGTATCGCAACAAGGCGCAGGTGCCTGTTCGTCGTGTCAATGGTGTCTTGGAAACAGGATTTTTCCGTAAGAATTCCCATGACCTCATGCCACTGGAAGATTTCTTTATCCAAGACCCTGTGATTGACGAGATAGTAGTAGCCCTACGCGACTTGCTCCGTCGTTATGATTTGAAACCTTATGATGAAAAGGAGCAGTCTGGTTTGATTCGGAATCTTGTTGTGCGTCGTGGCCACTACTCAGGACAAATCATGGTGATTTTGGTAACAACTCGTCCTAAAGTTTTTCGAGTGGAGCAATTGATTGAACAACTAATCAAGCAGTTCCCAGAGATTGTGTCTGTTATGCAAAATATCAACGACCAAAATACCAATGCGATTTTTGGTAAGGAGTGGAAAACTCTTTATGGTCAAGACTATATTACCGACCAAATGTTGGGAAATGACTACCAAATCGCTGGCCCAGCCTTTTATCAGGTTAATACTGAAATGGCAGAGAAACTCTATCAAACGGCCATCGACTTTGCGGAGTTAAAAGAATATGATGTGGTTATTGATGCCTACTCAGGAATTGGAACAATTGGACTCTCTGTTGCCAAACATGTCAAGGAAGTCTATGGTGTAGAGGTTATTCCAGAAGCAGTAGAAAATAGCAAAAAGAATGCTCAACTGAATCATATTTCAAATGCCCACTATGTCTGTGACACTGCTGAAAATGCAATGAAGAATTGGCTCAAAGGCGGTATTCAACCAACTGCCATTCTTGTAGACCCACCACGCAAGGGCTTGACCGAAAGCTTCATCAAAGCAAGCGCTCAAACAGGAGCAGACCGCATTGCCTATATTTCATGTAATGTGGCAACCATGGCGCGTGATATCAAACTCTACCAAGAATTGCGATACGAGTTGAAGAAAGTCCAGCCAGTGGATCTGTTTCCTCAAACGCATCACGTGGAGTGTGTAGTGTTGCTACAACGAACAAGAGGGTGAAAATCCTTGATTTTAAGCTATTTTACAAGCATTTTGTATTTGTAGATAAAGGCAATTTTGACGTTAAAAAAGTCCTAAAAAGGCACATAGATGTAAATGTATTTGTAGATGTCGTTTGCGTATCGGAAAAATGAATACAACAATAAATATTTATCTTAAGAGAGAACAATTGTATATTGTTCTCCTTTTTTTATTTTCAGGAGGGAAAATGACAAAAGAATTACAATCATCACGCTATATTGTCATTTCATTTTTAGTACGTGAAATGGGAATAGATATTGTTGAGGCCATCTCTCTTATGGCTGAATTAGAAAAAAGTGGCTTGGTTCGCTTGGAATCAAGTGGAGATTTAATACTCAAAGAACTTGGAGGAGCGCTATGAAACGAATTACCGCAAATCAATACCAAACTTCAGAACGGTATTATAAATTGCCTAAAATTCTTTTTGAGGATGAGAAATATATGGATATGAAACTAGAAGTAAAGGTGGCTTATTCTATTTTAAAGGATCGTTTAGAATTATCTCTCAGTCGTGGTTGGATAGATGAAGAAGGAGCGGTATATTTAGTATTTTCTAATTCTAACCTGATGAAGCTATTAGGTTGTTCGAAGTCAAAATTACTGTCCATCAAAAAAATTCTTAAAGAATATGACTTAATTGATGAAGTTCAACAGTCTTCAAGTGAGAAAGGGAGACTTGCTAATAAGATTTATTTAGGGGAATTATCTTCTACCCCAGTAGGTAATTCAAACAGGCCTAGTGTTAAAAAAAGACTAGGGCAGGTTGAAAATGAAACGCCCCCCGTCTCATATTCAGCCCCTAGTGAGACTGAAGTTAGTGAGACTAAATATAGTGAGACTGATTCTTTATTTATTGAGGATGAGGAGGATAGGAATACTCAACCTATCTTGAAAAGAAAAGTAGAAAAGGTCACTAAATATGATCGAGATTATATTTGGGGATTGGTACAAGACCAATTTAGACGAGAGGGGTTTTCTGAAACAGCCAGTGAAATTGCTATGACTGATTTTGAGAGAATCTATCAGTATGCTCTTGACAATGTTCGCTTTGTTAGAAGAGCGGAAGTACTTGCTGAATTTGTGTTTAACGGCTTGTATTCTGTTTGGAATAATCGGGTTAGAAAAGGAGGTGGTTAAATGTCGCCAATCGAGTGGATATTAGTTATGCTCATTGTCATTTCAAGTGGAGTGACAGTTCTGACAATGATAGTCGATAAGAAAGGGGTAATCAAGAAATGAGATTTATTGATTTATTTTCAGGTATCGGTGGATTTCGGCTTGGAATGGAAAGTGTTGGACACGAGTGTATTGGATTTTGTGAGATTGATAAATTTGCTAGAGAATCTTATAAATCCATTTTTCAAACGGAAGGAGAAATAGAATTTCATGACATACGAGATGTTTCAGATGATGAATTTAAAAAACTTAGAGGGAAAGTCGATGTCATCTGTGGGGGATTCCCTTGTCAAGCATTTTCAATCGCAGGAAGACGATTGGGATTTGAAGATACTAGAGGAACTTTGTTCTTTGAAATTGCTAGGGCGGCCAAACAAATCCAACCACGTTTTCTTTTTCTTGAAAATGTTAAAGGCCTACTCAATCACGATAAGGGACGGACGTTCACCACAATACTTACCACACTTGATGAATTGGGGTTTGATGTTGAGTGGCAGGTGCTTAACAGTAAGGATTTTGGCGTTCCCCAAAACAGAGAGAGGGTGTTTATTATCGGACATTCTAGAAAGAAAGGTACCAGACTCCTATTTCCTTTCAGACGAGAAGGTCAAGCAACTAACTCTGAGACTTTAAAAACACTAGGGAATTTGAATCCATCAAAAAGTGGAATGAGTGGTAAAGTCTATTATTCAGAAGGTCTTGCGCCAACCTTAGTTCGTGGAAAAGGAGAAGGATTTAAAATTGCGATTCCTTGTATGACACCAGACAGATTAGACAAAAGACAAAATGGGAGACGTTTCAAGGATAATCAAGAGCCGATGTTTACTTTAAATACTCAGGATAGACATGGTATTGTCGTTGTTGGAGATTTACCGACTAGCTTTAAGGAGACCGGTCGAGTCTATGGAAGTGAGGGCTTATCTCCAACACTGACTACAATGCAAGGTGGAGATAAAATTCCCAAAATACTAATTCCAGAACCAATCCAATTTCTAAAAGTACGGGAAGCAACGAAAAAAGGATATGCTCAAGCAGAAATAGGAGATTCCATCAATTTGGAAAGACCAAGTTCTCAGTATCGTCGAGGTAGAGTTGGAAAAGGTATAGCGAATACGTTAACAACTAGTGGACAAATGGGAGTAGTAGTTGCTAGCTATGAAGGAGAAGATAAACAAGTTTATCATGTAGCCGGTGTCTTAATTGATGGGCAATTTTACCGTTTGAGGATACGAAGAATCACCCCTAAAGAGTGTTTTCGACTGCAGGGCTTTCCTGATTGGGCTTTTGAAGCTGCTAGAAAAGTCTCTAGTAATAGTCAGCTCTATAAACAAGCTGGTAATAGTGTAACCGTTCCTGTGATTGCCGCAATCGCAAAGAAATTAAAAGAAGTAGAGGAAAAAGATGAAAGCATTAAATAAAGAATCAATACTAGATTGTGATGAATTAGAAACAGAATTACATGACGCAGAAATCAAACAGCTGGATGAACAAATATTTTTGATGCCCAATTATCCATGTGAGTTTGAAGTGACATTCTTAGATGATTACCATAAAAAACACAACTACCCACTATTTTATGAATCCTATCTTCAAAACATTATGGAATTCCTTGAAAGTCAGGATATAAAGAACGGAGCTGATGCTTTTGTAGATGATAATCAGAATCTTGTTTTTGTTTTATATGGGCAAGGCTATCGAGCCGAGGGAAAAGAGGGAATACTTACAACCCAAGTAACTGTAAAAGCTTATGATGAAGACAAGAAATCAATTAACTTCTCCAATTTATTAGATTCCTTAATCGTCTCAGAATATCAAATGGAACCGAATATTTGGGAGGTCTCCCATGATTGATCTCTATCTAAGTAAAAATAACCATAGAAATCAACTTCTTTTAGACTTCTTTCAAAAATACGGCATTGAGGTATCTTGTCATTCGATTTCTGAAATGACAAAGGACAAATTAATTGAGATGATGAGCTATTCTTCAGATTGTTTTGAGTTTTTATCTCCAAATTTATTACGATTTAAGAACCGTGACAATTTAAGATTAACGGATTTTATTGAGATGATCTTAAAAAATCCTGAACTAACCATCAGACTTCCTCTTGCGGTTTCAAATAAGAGAGTTTATCCAAATCTGAATTTGGAAGAGGCTAGAGCTTTATTGCCAAGAGATACGAAACAATTGATTTACATGGCACAAACACATTATTTATCTAACTAAAGGAGAAGCAATATGGCTGAACGATTTTGGGAGAACTTGTCCATCATTTTGGCTGAAAGAAATATCAGCTGGATTGAGTTAACCAGAAAAATGTTTGCGGGGGAGTTTCACTATCCAAGTGAATTGAATCGTTTGTATCAAAAGATTCGCCACTACAAGATGGAACAACGAATGCCTCAAAGTCCTTGGGTAGAAAGGATTGTGCAGGTATTAGATTTAGATTATGAAGATTTATTTCGGAGGTAACTATGAAAAGAATAATTCCAGTTTATATATTCCAACAAGTAAATGTCTTATTGGTATCCCTATACTTACTGAAATTGCTTTGTATTGGTGAGTTAACCATACTACAGATTCTCTATTGTGCGTCGCTCATTTCTTTTTTATGGATGTATGGCCAACGAAAACAAGTGGTCAAGGTCAATATGAAAACTAGGATGAAATGGCTTGGTATTGGATTCGTTAGCCTACTGATTATAAGCCTATGTTTTAGTCTGATTCATGCTCAAGGAACCACGAATCAAGCAAACTTAATTGGACTTCAACATCAGGTTCCTTGGTTTTCATTTTTATTGTTCTTAATCAATGCGAGTATGGTTGAAGAATTTCTGTATCGAGAAATTTTATGGAACCTGGTCAGAAAATTAGATATTCGAGTTGCTTTGACAAGTGTTTTATTTGCCTTAGTACATCATCCAGGAACCATTCTAGCTTGGTGTTTATATGTTTCACTTGGGATCTTTTTAGGGATGGTGCGCTATAAATCGGACTTATGGGGAAGTATGGGTCTACATTTGGTGTGGAACCTACTAGTTTATAGTTTGCTGCTTTTTTAGACAAACAAAGTATAAATTTCTAATTATCTTTTTATATTTTCTTAAATGCTCGTAAAGCCTTATTCTATGTGCTTTCGAGTATTTTTACTGTAGGAAGATACTTCACGTTTCTTTGCATATTTCCTCATGTCTTAGCTGTCAGAAGTGGTAAATAAGTAGTAAATTCATTTGTACTACTGAGCAACAAGACGCTCCTGTTGCTTCTCTTTATTCAAGCGTTTCATTTCTGCCATTGCAGAATCGAATGTTGCATGTGCGTAATAGTTCAGCGTCATGGCTATATTAGCATGTCCCATAATGTACTGTAATGCCTTTGGATTCATTCCTGCATTTGCATAGTTGGTACAGAATGTATGTCGCAAACTATGTGGAGTGATGTGTGGCAATTTATCCTCGTTATACTTATTGTATTTCTTAACAAGACCTTTCATCATGCCGTTGTAATCACTTGCCACTTTTGGATAGTTCTTTCTATTAAGAAAGAGGAAATCACTATATCCATCAATCTCAACACGCTTATCATTCTTTCGATTCGCTAACACTCGCTTAAATGCTTGATAGGCTTCTTCAACCATAGGAACTTGACGTTCGCCACTTTTGGTCTTTGGTGTTTCAATGTAGTACCCAATTTCAGTATCTCTCAATAGCTGATGGTCTATATTGACAAGACGATTCTCAAAATCTAAATCTGGAAGTGTCAAACCACCAAACTCTGAAATACGAAGACCTGTTTTTAAGAGTATCAGAATTTCATCATAATTTTTGCTGTAGGTTTTATCAGCTTTTGCAAAGGCTAACAGTTTTTCTTCCTGTTCTTCTGTTAGTACGGTCTTAGGGACAGTATCATCATCAAGAACTGCTTTCAGTTGAAAGTCAAATGGATTCTTCCGAACACAATCATCTTGTATAGCAATATAGAATGAAGCCTTTAAAGAACGTTTGTAGTTATTGATGGTTTGATAAGCATAACCATTTTCACTCATTCTAATAGCCCATTCTTTAGCGTCTGATGGCTTAATACTGTCAATACTTCTTACACCTAACTTGTCTTTCTTCAAAATATCCATAAGATATTTGCGTCCAGTTTCAGTGTTTTTTCTAACCTTTGGTCTTTGAGCGTTCTGTTTTGCGTAAAGCTGGCAGAGTATCATTTTCTTTCCTACAACATCAATACCATCATGAATGTCTTTCTGTAACTCTGCGATTTTCTCTCTAAGTGAGATACAATCACGCTTTCCTGCTGGTACTCGGTCTGTAGCCACAAGTTTCCACGAGTAAACAAATTGCGGTTCTCCAAATGAATCTATATATTTGTATAAGTATCTTCCGTCTTTTCGTTGGCTCTCTCCAGTCTTTAAGATTCGACCTTTATTGTCACGTCTTTTTTCTGACATGGCATTTGCTCCTTTCCTTTATGGAAAGAGCCTTGATACGACTTAATACTATTTTATCATATACAAGACCCTTTGGCGACGCTAGATTGCGTCCAATGTATCTATAATTTTTTCAAATTGTTTTCGTTTAATCTGAATACGATTGCCATTCATAATCAGCCAATTTGCATTTTTATTTTCCTCTGCCAAGCGTCGTAGCTTGTTTTCGCCAATACGAAAATATTTTGACGCTTCTTCAATGGTTAGGGTATAACGTTCCCAAATAGGAATGTCAGTCTGCTTCATAAAATCCTCCTTTCCAAATCACTTATTTGGATTTCATAAAAGTTGTTTTACCAGCAATCGAACAGCTTTAGCAAAGCTCACGGGAGTTCCACCCCTGCATGGTTCTCATGTAGCCATACTCATTGCCTGCGACGGTTTTATCACGCTCGGACTATTGACTGTATGGGAGTATCATTATCACGATAAGAATGTCGTTGCAGGCAATCCTGCTAAAGATTGCTTCTCGGATCACTAACATGAATCGCTCGCTATCTTTATAAGATAGGTCATGGCGGTTAGTTCCGTTGGCTCTTTTCTTATCGAAACGTATTCGATTACTTTTATTCAGTTTTCAAAGAACAATGGCTCGTTAGCCTATCAAAACACATTGAAAGCTCAATATGCTTTGGTGGAATAACAAACCTCCCTGTTCGGGAAGCGTGGAATGGTTTAGCACGCTTCCACGAAAGGAGAGAGGATATTACTTAATTTCAAATGACAAAATCTTTGTAATCAGTCTGGTTTCCATTCTTCCACGTAAGACTTCATCAACGACCATACTTTGATTGCCATATTCATCTTTCATAAGTCGTAGGGAACGCTTCGTTATGTACCCTCTGTAATGATGTAGAATCTGGTTAATCGCTTCGGTATCGCCATCTGTTGCCTTTACAATGAGAGGAAAGGGAATCATAGGATATTGTGTTTTCATTCTTCAAATTCCTCCATAAACTTTTTAATTAAGGCTAGTCCACTGGTTCTATGCCGATAGACAGTAGAACGGTTCAATTTCAACAGGTCTGCAATTTCTGAATCGCTCATGTCCATAAAGTAAAACAGCAGTAGAATTTCACGTTTCTTGTCTGGCAACTCACGTAATGCTTCACTCAACAAATCATTTTCAACGCCTACTGATAACCCATTGAGTGTAAAAATCTGAAAGTCAGTTGAATAGTTATCTGTTGTCGCAAACTGGCTAACAAGATAATCGCCAACATCCGAAAAGGACACCTCACGCTTTGCAATCCTTGAAAGATAAAGCATATAATTCTTTCGCTCGTCTTCCATAGCACGTTTACAGATATAGTCAAACTGATTTTCTATTGTGGTCTGAAAAGAAGATGGTTTCATGTTTCTCACCCCCTTTCTGTCTAGGAAAGGAAGTGAGCCTTGCTCGTTTATCTCCTTTCACTCTTAGTCCCAATGTGAAAGGGGGATTTGTTGCATTACTGATAAATAAACTTTGTAAAAAAGTTCTGAATAGCCAAAAAAGCATATAAACAGATTTATTTCTCTGTTTACATGCTTCTGTTATTCTATCTATATGATTTATAAAACCACATTGGTGGACGTACTTATCTATTGCAGATAGACGACTTTTTTTGACAAGAACCCAATGTAAGTAAATTTATTGTATATGATGTACTTCATGGCGACGTTGACCTCCAACAAACCGCCATTTGGAAGTAATATACAATATTTTAACAGCGTAAATAGCACTACCATATAACGGTTTTTTTTATTGGCGTTTAGTAGTGCTTTTTATTAAATATAAACCTATAAACCATATAACACGTTTTTCTATACCTGTTTTTAATTCAGTAGGAACAATAAAATGTATAGAGGTGGTCTACTATGCGTAAAAAAGAAGATAAATATGATTTTAGAGCCTTTGGTTTAGCCATTAAAGAAGCTCGATTGAAACGAGGTTTAACTCGTGAACAAGTGGGAGCATTGATTGAAATTGACCCACGGTACTTAACTAATATTGAAAATAAAGGGCAACACCCCAGCATACAAGTTCTTTATGACCTTGTATCGTTACTTCATGTTTCCGTTGATGAATTTTTCTTACCTGCTAATAACTTGGTAAAAAGCACCCGACGATTACAGATAGAGAAATACATGGATAGCTTTACAGACAAAGAACTATCCTTAATGGAATCTTTAGCCAGCGGTATCAACGAAGCAAGAAACATCGAAGACTAATTAAAAGAATCCATACATAACGGAAAGAGCCGATAAAATGAGATTGTATTAATCTCATTTTATCGGCTCTGCGTCTTTGCGTCTGGCTCTGTAATCACAGTTACTTTGAACTGCTTTATTTCAATTAAATTTTCTTGTCTGCATTTCGGACAATAGAGGGGGAATTTTTTTAATTCAGTATCTTCCCTTATCTTTAATCGTGTTTTATTTCCACCTACAGGACACAATATCCACTTGTAGTTTATAATAACTATCTCCTCCTTTACACTTTAATTCAAATCTTTATTAAAAAATATTTCATCTTATTTAACAAGAAACCATATTTATATAACAACATAAAATACACTAAGTTATTTTATTGAACATATATCGTACTTTATCTATCCGACTATTTGGACGACGGGGCTGGCAAACAGGTTCACCGGTAGTAACATGGTACCCTTTTAACTCTGTTAAACAAACACTACGTCCATTTGTAAAGAAAGTTAAATCACTACGATATTCTTGAATACACCGAGCAGGGATTTCTCCACTAAGAATGACCTCATTATTTTTCAATTGAGTGTCTACGATGTTCGCACAATATTTAGGAGCATCGTTGTATGCTCGTGAAAGATATTCCTGTGGCGCATAAATTTTAAAACTAAGATATGGCTCTAACAATTCTGTTCCAGCTTTTTTTAAGACTTGTTCCAATACAATAGGAGCAAGCATCCGAAAATCTGCTGGGGTACTAACAGGGCTATAGTATAAGCCATACTTAAAACAGATTTTACAATCCGTCACATTCCAACCATATAATCCTTGTTCGCAACCATAGCGTATCCCTTCCATAACTGCATTTTGAAATGATTGATTTAAGTATCCAAGAGAAACCGAGCTCTCATACTGCATTCCACTTCCCAACGGAAGCGGTGATACAGATAAACCAATGGAAGCCCAGAAAGGATTTGGCGGCACTTCGATGTGAATGGTATATTCTGCATTTTTTAACGGTCTCTCCATATAAATGACTGTAGGCTCTTTTAGTTCTATCTCCACATGATACTTTTCTTGCAACAGTGCACTAATCACTTCCATTTGTACTTTCCCTAAGAAAGAAAGTATAATTTCATGTGTCGTAGAATCCACGTAATATCGTAGAAGCGGATCACTATCTGAGATTTCCAAAAGGGCATCAAGCAACATTTCTCTCTGTTCAGGTTTACTCGGTTCAACAGTTGTTTGTAGTAGAGGGTGCGGATTTTCAATCTTTTTTCTCTGTGGCAATAGTTTTGTATCTCCAAGAACACTATTTAACTTCAAAAACTCATTTTGCAAAATAACAATTTCTCCAGAATAAGCTCTATCAATCTTACATAATTCACCATTTATTGAAGTATACATTTCTGTAACTTTTATTTTTTCTTTTTCTGATACTCTAACCGAATCTCGTAAATGTAGTACTCCACTATAAAGGCGTATATATGCAAGACGTTGTCTTTTTTTTGTATATTCAATTTTGAAAACATTTCCGCAAAGTTCAGACGGACCTCGATGTGTTGATGAATAAAATTTATTCGTAATCACTTCTATAAGGTTATCAATCCCTATATTGTTTTTTGCACTTCCGTGATAAACAGGGAACAGGGAACAATTATGAAATCTTATGCTTTCCTCTTGTTCGAGTTCCAATGCTTCTAATGATTTACCGGACATATATTTCTCTAAAAGGTCATCGTTTCCCTCTATTACCGTATCCCATTGTTCAGATTCGGTAAAGTTCGTCACACACATATTAGGATACAGTTCTACCTTCTGTTTGATTACAATTTCGGCAGAAAGTTTCTCTTTAATATCCTGATAAACCGTTGATAAATCAATTCCATTTTGGTCAATCTTATTGATAAAAAAGATTGTGGGAATCCCCATTTTCCTAAGTGCATGAAATAATATACGAGTTTGTGCTTGTACGCCATCTTTTGCAGAAATCAGTAGAATTGCCCCATCTAAAACTGATAATGAACGATATACTTCTGCTAAGAAATCCATATGTCCTGGCGTGTCTATGATGTTCACCTTCGTATTTTCCCACTGAAAAGAGGTTATTCCTGTCTGAATTGTAATTCCTCTCTGACGTTCTAAAAGCGTATTATCCGTCCTCGTTGTACCTTTGTCCACGCTTCCTAATTCTGTAATCGCTCCACTGTTATATAATAAGCTTTCTGTTAAGGTAGTTTTTCCTGCATCAACATGAGCTAAAACTCCAATATTAATAATTTTCATGTGATTTTCCTCCATTCAAAAACCCAAAAGGGCATAAAAATCCCAGTGATAAATACTTTTATCACTGGGATTTTTATGCATAACCATAGGTATACAAAGCATACAGATATTCTCTGGATACTTTAGAATCACATGATAAAGGTATTCTTAAACTGGGTACAAAAAACTAAGCCCTCCTAAAAAAGACATCCAATTATTTGTTCCCACTATCAAATTGACAGTTTATTTAAGAATACCTTGCCGCATATTTATTAACTCCTTTTAAATAGATACTTAAATTATAGCACGTAAGAGCATATTTGTAAAAGAATCTCCAATTTTTTATCAAAGAGAGTACGTGATTACAAAATAGCTGTAATAATGTACCAATATTTGTTATTCTATAATCTTCCAATTACTCCCGTTCTTTTCAAGTACCAAATCAAATTGAGATACCTGCGTTGCTTTGGTCTGCTGGTCGATATACTCCACTGTCAGCGATACCGTGACTTGATTATCCTTACGATTGTGAATAGGATTTACCAGTTCTTGAAAGATGTACTCTTTTCCGATTGGTTTTAATATCCCGTCATTCACATAGTAGGAAAGTTCACTGGCTGTCGCTGTAGGATAGAGCTTGAAGAACGTCGTTAAAAACTCATTGATTTCATTGGTTGTAATGGAATCAACCGTCCCCTCACTTTCAATGGCTTTTGGTTTATAACTTGATTTCTTAGGTATGTTGGTAATGGTCGGATTCTTAACCAGTACCATATTTCCAGAACCATCTACATAGACACTCACTATATAAGCAGAGTGGACGGTCTTTGTATTTTCTCCCTCTGTAATGAGCTGGTCTACACTGTAGGTTACATTAAACTCATTGTCGCCAGTTGGCTCTACCGTCCATATCTGAAATCCTCTTACAGAAGACGATACAGGAATATCTTTGCGTACTGTATCAACATTGAGAGCTTGAAGTTCATCTGTCAGATAGCCTTTTAGACTTTCCATTCGATTATCAATGGACTTATCGGATTGCTCCCATGAATAGTAGACTTTCGCAAAGTTCTCTACAAAATTTTCTACATGATGAGTATCAACGTATTCCTTTTCTATGATAGTTGTTTCGTGAATAGTATGAGTATCTATAGCTGTAAAGTGCTTGAATATCGCAAAGCTGAAACTAAGCCCTAAAAGTACCCACAAGGCAATCACAACCTTTTTATGAGGATTGACCTTATAGACACGAGGTTTCTTTTCCTTTGGTATCTGTTTTTCTTTATTCTGATTTTTTCTAAATTTCATCATTAAATCTTCCTTTCTCATTGTTTGATTCGTCCTGCTCCCACTAAATGCTGTTGCCAGTAGGGGCTTGTTAAGTCGGCATAACCGATTGGGTCGCCTGCATGAAACATACGGTTATTGCCAAGGTATATCCCAACATGAGTAATATAAGAGCCAGCGTTATAGGTAGAATGAAAGAAAACCAAATCGCCAGCTTGTGCTTCCGATAGTGGGATATGCTGGGTCACATCATATTGCTGTTGTGCGGTTCGTGGTAAGTTAATTCCAGCTTTTCCATACGTCCATTGTGTCAGTCCGCTACAATCAAAAGAAGTAGTCGGGGAAGCTCCACCGTAAACGTATCGCCAGCCCTCATATTTCAGTGCTTCGTCCATGATGGCTTGTACCGTATCATCATCAAACTCTGTTGTGACAAGATACTGCGTTACCAGTTGCACATAAAACATATTGCCATAGTTGTATCGCCAGCCCCCATTGATAGGTATGGCTATGGGATTGGGGTAAGACACTTTTTCGCCACCTGAATACTCTTTTGAGAAACTTTGAGCCAGTTCAAAGGTATATTTATTTCCACGATTAGCCACATACCCTAAGAAACCACCACCATAATTGTAGGACTGGATAACCGATTCTAAATCTACACTGAGCCTTTCGCTACTGGCTAATAATTCACTGAAATACTTCACACCTTGCTTAATGGATTCTTCTGTACTCAATGAATTAGGTGGAAGACCGAGGGATTCCGAGGACTGCATAACATCTTCCGCAGTACCGCCCGATTCCACCTGTATAATCGCAAGAAGTATGTTGACATATTCTTCAACGCCATATTCTTTGGCATATTTTTCTACCATAGGCTTATGAGCCAGCACTTCTGCGGAAACATTCACACCTCCATAATGAATATTGGAAATTCCGCTGTCCTGTTCATCTGAAAATAAAATGGCAACAAACAGAAGCAGTGAGAAGACCATCAAGAATAATCCAGAACCACCAATCACTAAAGTTTTCAACTTCATGGTTTCTTACCGACTTTCTTAATGGTGGCGGTTTTGATTGGTGGTCTACTTCTTGTATTTTGTAGTGGTACTCTTTGAACAGTAGACGGACGTTCTTTTGTGATTGGACGTTGTGAAGTTCTATCTGCTGTAGTGGTTGAAGTTGCTGGCTTTTGAACGGTTTTTTCTTGAACGGTATTGCCTTGGCGTTCCACTTTTGGACTTGAAAAATCGGACTTAACTGCTGGACGCTCTTGTTTGGCTTGTTGAGATTCCTTATATGAAGTCTGAATATTAGACTGTTTTGAGGTCTGTTCATCATGATATTGTTCTTGTCTTGTAGTCGGTCTTTCATGAACAGAAGAAGCAGGCTGTTTTTTCTGTTTGACCTGTTCCATTTCAGAGCGACGCTTCGCAATGGTTTTTCGCCTTTGTTCCTGCTGTTCCTTGCGTCCACTGGCTCTGTCCGCTTTGGTTTGAGAAATACTACTGGTTAAATCACGGACATTCTCTTTTACTTTGGATTTTCCTTGATATACTGCATATCTTGCATTGGTCGGCAAATCTTTAACCTGTTCTTTCAAACCACTAGCAGTGTCTACCATTCTGTCTTTGGTATCAGCTACTGTACCGATGGTTTGACCGATACGTTTTCCAAGTGTTGATTTTTCCTTTCCGTCTGGTCGGGAGTGATCTGCTTGTGTCCTTGCAGAACTCCCCGAACCCGACTGTCCTTTTTTACCTGTAACAATGGCAGACCCAGCCCCTAGAGTAGTCATGGAACGTCCAAGTTTCCGCTGTAGACGGTGCATGTGAGCGTGCATAAGCATACGAGGTTTTCTCATCACACGACTTCCCACACTTTGAGAATCGTTACTCTGTAGAGAAAACATACTCATTAAATCGCCCAGCTTGAAGTAGATTCCTGCAAAGGTCACAATCTGTAGAAAAGCAATCAAAAAGAACGGATAACCAGCCGATAAGGTATAGAGCATGGTTGAAATACTAAATGCTGTCGTAATAATCAATGTGATTCCAGCTCGTGTCAAAATGGTATTAAAGAGCTTTGTTATGGCTCGTTTTGACATACCATCAAATGATGGAATCATGCTTAAAATAAAGCTCACAGGCAGAAACATAGCATAGATGATAAAAAGTACCTGCGAGAAAATCATGATTCCTGTTAATAGGAATACAAATATGGAAATCCCAATATTGAAGACAAATAGGAAGAAGACTGTACCTAAACGGTTAATGGTCTTTGTAATGGTTAGATTGGTATTGCTTCTGTCTTCAATTTCTTCCGCAACAATTTTTTCTCTGTCTTCGCCATTGTTGGAATCTGGGCTGGTGGAGAGCAGGCTTTCCACACGGTCAATACCGATACTTTCAATGTCTGAACTGTTGTATTGAAGCAGTAGCCACGGTTGCTGAACCTGTATGGAAAACAGGCTATCTCTGATTAAGTCCACGCTGTCCTTGCCTTGACTATCGGAATGGGGCATGACAATCTTCGTGCCAAGTGATAAACTGGCATTACTGATGTCTGATGAAAAGTCATTGATTTTTTTAATGTAGTCGGGAGCGTAGGCAATAAAGGAAGCCGATAGGATAAACACCAGCACAAAATTCATAATGGCATGAATTGCCTTTGTGGTTTCTCTCTTTATCAGTCCCGTATAGGCAACATAAACCCCAAGAACCAAAATCAAGAGTAAGAGGAATCCAACATAGAAACCCTCTGTTGAAAATCCGTTTGCACTCACACCAGCTAAGGTCTGCATATTCTTACCAATGGAATCTGCTGTAGCGGAAATGAAGTCTAAGGAATAGGCTTCCTGTACTAAGTAACCTGTCGCATTGGAAACATACAAACTGATTGTCCAAATAAAATTGGTAATGGCATATAGTCCATACATGACCTGTTTTCCAATCCCGTCCGACCAGTTCCACGGAAGCCAGCCCCAGCTATTATCCACATAAAAATCCAGTTGATAGTTTTCAAGTGGGTATCGGCTGTATTCATTTGCCACATTGACCGTATCATCTACCAAGCCCGCAGCTTGAACCACCGTTCCCAGCATGGCTAAAAGAAAAATGGCAATCACAAGTGTGAAAGCCACTGTCATTGCCACTTTACCTAGACGTTTCAGCGTCCAGTTTGATTTTATTCTGTTTACTATTGATGGTTTCACATTTACACCTCTTTTCGCACAGGTGGTCTGGTATCAAAGGCATGGAGCAGTTCTTCAAATACAGGGTGGAACTGTATCACACCGACACGACCATATAAATCACTGATAAGGCATTGCCCGTTTTCCAAATCACGCAATCGCTTCTGATTGTTTTCGTCCTCTGGGTCTACACCAAAAAAGGCTAAGGTCTTTTTAATCTCGTTAAGGTCAGTGGAACGAAATGCAAATTTTAAGCCGAGGTTATTTTTCAGTTTTTCATCTAAGAGGTCGTCTGTATTTTGGGTCACGAAATATACCCCAGCGTTCATAGCACGACCAGCCCGAACCAGCTTCATAGATAGTGTTTTTCCTTGTGCTACCTGTAAAAAGCTCCATGCTTCGTCTAAATCTACAATCTTGAAAATGCTTCGGTCTGTATGGATAAAGTCTAAAGCAAAGGTACTAATGACAATCAGCATAGCAACGGATAAAAGCTCCATAGTGGTATATTCCTCAAAGGAAGTTTCCTTGTCGGGAAGTACCAAGTCCGCAACCTGTATAATGTTCAGTTGTTTTTCTAAGCTGATAGACTGCTCCACATAACCATTACTGAATAATAAATGTGCAAAGTCATAGTCTGTAAAACTTTCGATATGGTCGGCTATACTGGTACTTAGTGGCGTATTCTCAACCCGTAATTCCTCAATCACTTTCATCAACCCTCGTACTTCACTATTGGTTACTGCACGAATGGCTTTTCTAAGGATTGGGAAGCGTTCCCCATCACGAGAGGAAATCCCCGTAAGGAATGTCAGAATATCAATAGCCAGTGATTCAGAATCTTTGGGATTTTTCATAATCACATAAGGGTCAAGTAAGCCTTTGTTTTTCTCATCAGAAGTCAGAGTGACGATATTGATTTCATGGGAAATCTCTGGCAAGGTTTCTTTCCATCTGCCACGTTCTGCTTTTGGGTCTACAATCACTGCTTGTGCCCCATAAAGCACCGCATAATAGACGATAAGGTTATTCGCAAAGGATTTACCACCACCCAGCGAACCAACAAAAGCCGACGCTAACGCATTGGTTACTGAACCCTTAACCCCTTGACTGGCAAGAGCAGGTTTCAGATAGACATTGCGTCCAGTATCTAAGCTGTAGCCAACATAAATCCCCTCATTTTCCCCCAGCATTTGAGTAGCACCAAAACCTAAACCAGCGAGGAAATCAGAGGTCACGTATTGAATATAATCATTCATATAACGCTTGCTGGCAGGTAAAAATTCTTCATGTAAGCCGAGCATATCCCCAAATGGTCGTACCAGTTTTACGCTTAAATCGTCATAAAAATCTTTCACTTCATTACAACGACGTTTGAGTTCGTCAAGATCATTTGCTGATACCCTTACCACATAAGACAGCTTGTACATAGATTCCTTGCTTTGGTCTAAATTGGTTTCCAGCTCATTCACACTTTCCAGAGCTTCCGCCACATTGGAGCTGGTTTCATTATCACTTTGCCAAGCGTGGTTATCCAAGTCTTTCAGTTCTTTCTTTTTATTGCGGACAGTAGATAGGGCTTTACGATTCGCTACAATTTCCACATTCATTGACGTATCAATCGGGAATGTAAATTGCTGTTGCTGGTAGTAGAAGATTTCAGAGGACGGGAAGTCCAGTTCTCCGACAATGCTGTTAATGGTAAAGTAAGCTACATAGACGGTTTCATCTTCCTGCTGGATTTTCAAATATCGCTGTTTTTCTTCCACCAAACAGCGAGTAGGCTTAATCAAGTCATAGTATTTAATCAGCGTTTCATTATCCAGCTTTTTCTTTGATAGATGGTACTCATACTCTTCATAGGCAGTGCCTGTCTGTCCGTAAAGGTGTTCAATCAGATAGCCGAAGTCGTCCTTATCTAACCTGCGGATTTTGAAACGACGAGAGATTTTATTTTCTAAGAGCTTTTCCATCTTCTGAAAACGCAGGATTTCATCATTACTCATACTAACAAAATCGCCCATCAGCTTATGGTTCACATCATAGACAAAATCAGACAAAGCATTTTTTGCTTCAACGGTAAGACTTTTCATAGAAAACTCCTGATCGTTGAGAAGCAACTTAAAGCCGATAAAGAAACGGTAGTTCACTTGATTTTCGCCAATCATGGATATTAAAGCGTCTGTCTGTTGGTCGATTTTGTCATAGGCAACCGCTTTGAGCTTGCCAGTGACTTCATTTTTGGAACGCTCTTGTGCAGAACGTATGCTGGATTCTGTACTGATTTGTAAAGCATGAATTTTGCCATCACGATTTTGTGCGATAAGCTGTCTGAAAGAATCATGCACTTGTATTTTCTGTTCTGGACTTAGAAATGAGTAATTGTAAGGAACAAGCTCATAGTAAGCATAACATTCCCCGTCTTTATTCCAGACGAGATTGTTTTCAATGTATTTAATTGGATATGCCATAAAATTCACTCCTAACTGCTGTAATGGCTTCTTGTGGCTGGTTTCTGCCAAGCGTTACTTTTTTTCCTGCATAGGTCAGCTTTGGTCGCAGTGCATAAGCAATGACAGACTTCAAAAATCCATAAGGCTTTTTACCATCAAAAGTTTTTGTAGACATAAACCATGTGAAAGCCACAGGAATCCCAAAGTATTTGAGAAATGCTCCCTCTATCATGGAAAGAGGGGGCAAGTTGCCAAGTATCATCACTGCAAAGAGTGACACGACAAACCATGTCGAGTGTGTAAGCTTGTTAGAGAAACGTAGTTAATCCTCAAAAGGTTCCCCAAACCTTTTGAGTCCCACAAACGCATCACGTTGAGGCGGTATCACTGCTTGTACGAGCTGAGGCATCAGCGAAGTAGAAGTAGATGTTCCGCCCATGGGATAGCTGTCGTAGAGTAAGGAGTTTACGACGAAACGATACGGTAACAGCGAACCGCTGAGTGTGGAGTGTTGCTACAACGAAAAAGGTGATAATCCTTGATTTCAAGCTATTTTACAAGCATTTTGTCTTTGTAGATAAAGGCAATTTTGACGTTAAAAAAGTCCTAAAAAGGCACATAGATGTATATGTATTTGTAGATGTCGTTTGCGCATCGAAAAAATTAATACAAGAATAAATATTTATGGCTCTTTAGGTGACTTTTATAGAAGTAAAGTTTAGGCTAGAAAAACAAGAAATAACGCACCATTTTTGGTGCGTTTTGCTTTTTTATGCTATAATGGAATTATAAAAATAAAGGAGTTTGCCATGATTGGAAAGAATATAAAATCCTTACGTAAAACACATGAATTAACACAACCCGAATTTGCACGGATTGTAGGTATTTCACGAAATAGTCTGAGTCGTTATGAAAATGGAACTAGTTCAGTCTCTACAGAACTAATAGATATCATCTGTCAGAAGTTTAATGTATCTTATGTCGATATTGTAGGAGAAGATAAAATGCTCAATCCTGTTGAAGATTATGAATTGACTTTAAAAATTGAAATTGTCAAAGAAAGAGGTGCTAATCTATTATCTCGACTCTATCGTTATCAAGATAGTCAGGGGATTAGCATCGATGATGAATCTAATCCTTGGATTTTAATGAGTGATGATCTATCTGACTTGATTCATACGAATATCTATTTAGTAGAAACTTTTGATGAAATAGAGAGATATAGCGGCTATTTGGATGGAATTGAACGTATGTTAGAGATATCTGAAAAACGGATGGTAGCCTAGTGGAAATCCAAGATTATACTGATAGTGAATTCAAACATGCTTTAGAGCGGAATCTTCGTTCTCTGACCAGAGGAAAAAAGTCCAGTAAGCAACCTATAGCGATTTTACTTGGAGGGCAAAGTGGTGCTGGCAAGACAACAATTCATCGTATAAAACAGAAAGAATTTCAAGGAAATATTGTTATCATAGATGGTGATAGTTTTCGCTCTCAGCATCCACACTATATAGAACTGCAGCAAGAATATGGCAAAGATAGCGTTGAATACACCAAGGATTTTGCAGGGAAAATGGTAGAGTCTTTAGTAACCGAATTAAGTCATTTGGGATACAATCTTTTGATAGAGGGAACTTTACGAACAGTTGATGTTCCAAAGAAAACAGCACAACTCTTGAAAAATAAGGGATATGAAGTACAATTAGCCTTGATTGCGACAAAGCCTAAGCTGTCCTATCTGAGCACTCTTATCCGATACGAAGAACTATACGCTATCAATCCAAATCAAGCACGCGCAACTCCAAAAGAACATCATGATTTCATTGTAAATCATCTAGTTGATAATACCCGACAGTTGGAAGAACTAGCTATCTTTGAAAGAATTCAAATTTATCAACGAGATAGAAGTTGTGTATATGATTCAAAAGAAAATACAACTTCAGCAGCAGAAGTGCTACAAGAATGCCTCTTCGGAAAATGGAGCAAGGTAGAGAAAGAGATGTTGAAGGTGGGGGAAAAGAGACTTAATGAATTACTTGAAAATAAACAATTGATATTTTTAGGAGAGTAGAAGTGAGAGGGTTTAATAACAAGATAAAGTCTGTTTATCAAGAACTAACAAATTCCAAAGAGAAATTCGGTAGCTTTCACAAGACTTTAATTCATTTGCATACACCTGTTTCTTATGATTACAAGCTATTTTCTAATTGGACTACAACGAAATATAAAAAAATTACTGAAGATGAACTATATGATATATTTTTTGAAAATAAGAAAAATAAAGTTGATAAGACAATTTTTTTTAGTAATTTTGATAAGGTTGTTTTTTCTAGTTCAAAAGAATATATTAGTTTTCTTATGTTAGCAGAGGCAATCATAAAAAATGGAATAGAAATAGTTGTAGTAACTGATCATAATACTACCAAAGGTATTAAAAAGTTACAAATGGCAGTCTCAATCATAATGAAAAATTATCCGATTTATGATATAAATCCTCATATTTTACATGGAGTAGAAATTAGTGCAGCAGATAAATTGCATATTGTATGTATATATGATTATGAACAAGAATCATGGGTTAATCAATGGTTAAGTGAAAATATTATAAGTGAGAAAGATGGAAGTTATCAACATTCACTGACTATAATGAAGGATTTCAATAATCAAAAAATAGTTAACTATATCGCTCATTTCAATAGTTATGACATTTTGAAAAAAGGTTATCACTTATCAGGTGCATATAAACGAAAAATTTTTTCTAAAGAAAATACACGATTTATTGGGGTTAAAAATATAAATTCTATTGAAGGTTCTAGAAAAAAACTATTAGCAGATTTTAATTGTGAGCCCAACTTTCTATTAGATAATGATTCTCACGAAATTGATTCACTCGGGAAGAACAATCTGTGGTTGAAAGGTGGAAAAATTTCTTTCAAGATGTTTCAAGAAGCATTTTGTATTTATAGATAAAGGCAATTTTGACGTCAAAAAGTCCTAAAAAGGTACATGGATGTATATGTATTTGTAGATGTCGTTTGCGTATCGGAAAAATGAATACAACAATAAATATTTATCTAAGAAGAGAACAGTTGAATATTGTTCTCCTTTTTTTATTTTCAGGAGGGAAAATGACAAAAGAATTACAATCATCACGCTATATTGTCATTTCATTTTTAGTAAGTGAAATGGGAATTGACATTGTTGAAGCCATCTCTCTTATGGCTGAATTAGAAAAAAATGGCTTGGTATTGGATTTGTCAGCCTACTGATTATCAGTCTATGTTTTAGTCTGATTCATGCTCAAGGAAGCACGAATCAAGCAAACTTAATTGGGCTTCAACATCAAGTTCCTTGGTTTTCATTTTTATTATTCTTAATCAATGCGAGTATGGTTGAAGAATTTCTGTATAGAGAAATTTTATGGAACTTGGTCAGAAAATTAGATATTCGAGTTGCTTTGACAAGTGTTTTATTTGCCTTAGCTCATCATCCAGGAACCATTCTAGCTTGGTGTTTGTATGTTTCATTGGGAATGTTTTTAGGGATGGTGCGCTATAAATCGGACTTATGGGGCAGTATGGGTCTACATTTAGTGTGGAACCTACTAGTTTATAGTTTGCTGCTTGTTTAAAATAGGTGGCCTGATTTATTTAGATATTCATAATGAATGTAATTGTTGACAAATATGGACTAATTGCGTATAATGAAGGTAATTAAATGATATAATTACTTGTGGGCTAGTGGATATGGTCTGCACCCGCCTGTGGGCTCCGCTCTCAGTTCAGACTGTTTGTTGAGAAAAAGAATAGCAGGACTGCCTACCCTTGAGGAACAGATAGGGCATATCTAGCGTGAGGTGAAACTCAATACGTGAGAGAGAAGGAAGCAGGAGCTTCCTTCTCTTTTTTAGGAGAAAATTCAAATGACTTATACTTTGGAATGGCTAAAGACGTTTGATGGAAAGATTGATATTCTAAATGTTAAGATGGATTGCTTGGCCAATACTATTGAGAAAAATGTTTCTCAGTACAAATATATTTATCAGACAAATATGGAGAACTGTCCTGAAATTATTCTATCAGTCCCAAATTCCTCCATTCCTCATTTTTTAGGATTATCTAGAGAACATCATGTTAATTTACCAACTAATAATGCAGGGAGTATTTTTGAAGGATTAAAAGATGATTGGACATTGGAACGTCTTAATAAAGCTGATAATGGTTGGTTCAACGAAAATAAATTTAAAATAGTTGGAACCTTGTTGCTTTATCAAATGTTACATGTAATGGAGTGTAAATTCTATACAACTGATGGCATTTTGAATAGAAGAGTTGGTCGCCGATTTAGAAGAGATCATATTTATTTTGTAGTTTTTAAATTAAGTAATGGTATCAGTTATACAGTAGAACTATCACATGAACAAGGTAATCAATACTTTCCAAGAAGCCTTAAAATCAATGATACCTCCGTTACAGATTGTAGAGAAATAGAGCTTAGACTCATTAATAAGATTCGATTTAAACCAGTTAAGGCAAGAAAGGTGAAATGGCCATCTTGAGTAAAAAAATGAAATCATGACTACATCACCATTTTCTCTTAATTGATGCGAGTATGGTTGAAGAATTTTTGTATCGAGAAATTTTATGGAACTTGGTCAAAAAATTAGATATCAGAATTGCCTTGACAAGTGTTTTGTTCGCTTTAGCTCATCATCCAGGAACCATTCTAGCTTGGTGTTTGTATGTTTCATTGGGAATGTTTTTAGGGCTTGTACGCTATAAATCTGACTTATGGGGCAGTATGGGTCTACATTTAGTGTGGAACCTATCAGTCTATGTCTTATTTTTTCTTTAATAATAGCTGGTCTGTCTTACGTATGGATTAATTTTGAAATAAAAAAATAAATGAATTGATTTTAAAGAAACAAAATGCTAACATATATAGAGGATGTTAGCATTTTGTTTCTAAGAAAGGAGAATGATATGGTTGATAAAAGAGAGAAACTGATGAACTCTTTCAATCAGTATGGTTTTTTAACTTTTAAACAAGTAATAGATGAAAATTTACACTACAAAACCTTATTAAAAATGGTTACAGAAGGAAAAATTGATACTGAAGAAAAAGGGTTATATCGCTTACCTGATATTTATTTAGATGAGTGGTTTGTCCTTCAGTATCGATTTCCAAAGGGAATCTTTTCTTTGGAGACAGCACTTTGGTTACATGGTTTATCTTTGACTATCCCTTTTAACATGACGATGAGTTTTCCTTATGGTACGAATACCAAAAACATTAAGGAAGCAGATATATGTCCTATTATCTTACGCTCTCACTATAGTGAAGGAATTATTGAAATAGAGCGTCTTCCTGGTCAATTTATTAAAGTTTATGAAATTGAACGAGTTTTGGTTGAATGTCTAAGACCAGTTCATCAGGTGGATCTTCAAATTATTGCACCAGCGTTTAAGAAATATTTTCAACAGAATCAAATTCATTTACACAAATTATTTTATTATGCCCAGTTATTTAAAGTAACTGATAAGTTACAATCTTATACGGAGGTGCTATCTTAATGTTTTCAAATGCGAATAGCTTTAAAGCAAAAATCAAAAATATTTCAAAAGATAAGGGAATTCCAGCTCAACAAGTACAACAACATTATTTAATTGAGCAAGTGTTAAATCTGATTTCTACTAGTTCTTATATAGATTCCTTCATTGTAAAAGGAGGGTATCTAATAGGTCAAATGATTGGACTAGATAAGCGAACTACAATGGATTTAGATGTCACTCTGAAGGGAACCAAAATGAGCAGAGAAAATTTGATTCATATCTTTGAAGAGATTCTTTGTTCTAAAACTGATGGATTTTCATTTTCAGTAGATAAGCTAGAACCTATTCGCCAAGATGATGAATATGGAGGATTTTCATTAAAATTAAATGCGACTTTTGATACATTAAAGGAGGTTGTTTTTATTGATATTACTACTGGTGATAAGATCACACCAAGAGAAATAACTTATTCAATGACTTCTATCTTTACTAATGAAAGCATCCAGATATGGACATATAATCTAGAGACTGTACTTGCTGAAAAGTTAGAAACGATTATCAGTAGGGGATTAGCTTCGACGCGTCCACGTGATCGATATGATCTTTTCACCTTATATAAACTTAGAAAAGAAGAGATTAATCTTGAAGTATTAAAAAATGCACTTGAGAATACGGCAGAAAAACGTAAAAGTAAAGAAATCATTTATAATTGGGAAGAACAAGTGAGAGAAATTGAACTTTCTGATTATCAGAAAGAGCTATGGATTCGTTATCAACGTCAATTTAAGTATGCTAAAGATATCTCATTTGATAACTCTGTTCAGGTTATTAGGGAAATTATGCAACAAATATTTTAGTACAAAAGTAACTCATTCGTAAAGCAGTGAGTTGCTTTTTTTATTCCAACAACCTCAAAAATGTGATAAAAATTTCAACTACTCTTATCTATAATAAAGCTACCTGTTCTTTGAAAATTGAATCCACTCCGTTCATTTTTAGTACGTGAAATGGGAATAGACATTGTTGAGGCCATCTCTCTTATGGCTAAATTAGAAAAAAGTGGCTTGGTTCGATTGGAATCAAGTGGAGATTTAATACTCAAAGAACTTGGAGGAGCGCTATGAAACGAATTACCGCAAATCAATACCAAACTTCAGAACGGTATTACAAATTACCTAAAATTCTTTTTGAGGATGAGAAATATATGGATATGAAACTAGAAGTAAAGGTGGCTTATTCTATTTTAAAAGATCGTTTAGAATGATCTCTCAATCGTGGTTGGATAGATGAAGAAGGCGCGGTCTATTTAGTATTTTCAAATTCTAAACTTATGAGGCTGTTAGGTTGTTCGAAGTCAAAATTACTGTCCATCAAAAAAATTCTTAAAGAAATGAATTCAAGTAATTAATTTTGAGCTGATTATGATGAATATAACTTGGCTCGACTCACAATTCAGATTATCTATTGAGAAATATAAAAAATATAAAGGATTGTGCATAACTGATATTATATGTTTCTCAAATATAAAAAATTTTAGTCAAGACACTTTTTATAGAAAATTTTTCAAGTATGTAACGAATTACTAATAAAAGATAAAACTATCAATCTACCTCTAAATGCTTTTTAAGATTATAGAAAATTTTTTAGGTTGAGTATTAAAGGTATGACAGAGTTAGCCGAAGCATTTTTGTTCTGATATTTTAATTGTCCGTAGATTAACTATAAAAATTTTAAGATAATAAAGATTAAAATATTAGAAATTAGTATCTAATTTTTTAAATAGAAATTTAATTTTAAAAATGATTTATTTTACTTACTCAATACCTAAAAACTAACATTTTCATATATAAATGATTTTAACATGTATATCCATATCTGCTAGGTAAATTCCCAGACTAACTTCCACTTGGATTAGCAGTGGAAGTTAGTCTGGAAATTTACATTTAAAGCAAAAAAATTGAAATTTACAGTTGTTTGATGTATAATATTTAGATGAGATTATATACTACTATATAGTAAATAGTATAATGATATATATATATATACGATTGGAGTCTAAAATGGGTAAATTTGATAAACAACTAAAATATAGTATTCGAAAAGTAAGCGTCGGTGCAGCTAGTGTCGTCATTGGTGCTTTTTACCTTGCCATGGGGGCAGGTGTGGTACACGCGGAGGCTAATACTGAAGGAGGGGCAAGCCACTCTAGTTCGCCTTTAGAATATAATACCAATACCCCTAATGGTTTGCCTGGGTCTAACTATCAGGCGAAGCCTGCCCCAAATCCAGCTACCCTTCTAGCTGGAGTGGCTGAAGAAACAGAAACAAAAGAAGTCACACGTACCATCAAATATGTAAATGCTTCTGATGAAAGCAAAGAAGTAGCAACACCAGTCGTTCAAACAGTTACCTTAACACGTAAAAAAGGTACAGAAGAATGGACAACAGGAAAATGGGAAGCGAAAACTTCACCAACAGTAGATGGTTTTGGTGCGCCAGACAAGTCAACTGTAGAATCAAAAGAAGTTACATCGTCAACTGAATCTGAAACAGTGCTGGTGTACTATTCTGAAAAGGGATCTGCACCATCAAATTCAGAAACAACGTCTAATAGCAGTCGCCGTTCAAAAAGAGCCGCGGGAGATGCTCCTGCCGGCGGAACTGCTAATACTTCTACTGGAACTGAGACTCCTGCTGGCACAACTGGAAATAACGGAGCATTAAATTCTGCTCTAACCGAACGTAAGGGGGCTACAGTACAACCAGATCAACCAGGGGTAAATATACCAAAAGGAGATGAGCCTGGAGCACATGACCCTAACGCTCACTTGACTTTCAATCTTCCTGAAGGTAATGTTACAGTTGAAGAAATGTGGAAGATTATCCAAAATATGCCGGATGACTTCCAAAATAATGAACGATCATACTTGAGAAACATGGATACACTAGGAGACGAACTTCGATTTGATAAAAACGGAAACGTCACTGATGACCCAAGTGGTGTGAAACTTCAACCAGGAGAAATTAGAGAAATCAGTAACTTCGGTGGATGGACAGCCATTATGAAAAAAGATGGTGAAACTGGTAAATTCGCCATTGGGATGAAAAATGAGCAAGGCTATTTCACTGGTTGGTACACTGACAAAGATGGCAAACGCCAAGAAGGTGGAATGCTTGGTTCTAATGCCCTTGACCAAATCTATCTTCACGAGCAAGCATTAGACCGTCGCTTCAAATACATGTTGATGCTGGCCAAAGGTCGTACAATTGCCAATAAAACTGATAAAGCACAAGATCACTCTGATTTCGATATAAAGACAGCAAATAGTGATGAAAATAAAGCTGAGCTTGCTAAATTACCTGTCAAAGAAAGGGAAGATATACTCCAACACGCACCAAATATTGAAGGTTTCAATGGAATTGAAAAAACTTTTACAGCCTTTTCAACGGCATATGGAAGTCGTTTGAAAATCGAGTTTGTGACAGGTTATATCTCGGACTTTGCAGGGTCAAAAGGAACTTATCGTATCGTTGTTAAAGCTATTAAAAAGGATAAATCTGAAGAAACTGTCTATGACCACACTATCAACCGTATTGATGGAGTAGTAGAGAACGAAGAACGTTATGCTCAAGGTGTCAATTTAACGGCGGTTAATAAAAAGATTAAAGACTTATTGAAAACAGAGTACAATAATAAAGTTCACACTCTTGCAACTGAACGATATAAGGAAAAATATGGGCGAGCTAAAATAGATAGAGATAAATTAAATGAAATAAAAAGCGATATCGAAAAAGAACTTGCTGAAAAAGGAAAAGCGATAGTTGAATTACCGATAGATAAGGATAAATTGAATGAAAAAAATTTCAAAAAGGAGACTAATTTTAAAGAATCGTTTACTAGATATGGAAATGAATTAAATGGTTTATTAAAGCTAGTGAAGGATAAGGAGGTTCAAAAAAAATCTCCAACATGGTTGACTACCAGTGAAAAATATCCAGACAACACAAATTTAATTAAGTCTAGAGACTCAGATCGTGTCTATAAATTACTAGATTTTATATTGCCAACTGCGAAGAAAATTATCTATCATGGAGATACAGACCAATTAGAACTCGAAATAGATCCAGTTAAAGTAACAGAACATCGTGCAGAGTTAAGTACTAGACTAGTAGCTAAAAAAGCAGAATTAGAAACAGCTGATGAAGAGAAAAAATTTGAACTAAACAAAGAAATCTCTGCCTTAGAGTCTGCTATTAAATCTACAAACTCTTATAGCTATATGGAAGCCAGAGACGGTAAAGAAGCAAAAATCCTTGGTTCAAACATGTACGCTACCAGACAACCTGACAAAAGCGAATTAACGGAAGATGAGTATAATAAAATACGAACCAATGCACTCGCTTTGGAGGCACAAGATGGTTTAAAAAAATTCACTAACCACTTTGTTGAAAAATATAATGTTTCGCGTGATAGGGTTATTTCTGATGAAAAATTATCAGAAGAAATTACAAAAGCAATTGATGGCGATAAGGAAAAACTAGGTAAAGGTGGCTACTTCTCAACAGGAGATATTCCACTAGGAAAAGACGTTGTATCCTATAAAGTGCAAGTGTTTGCAGAAAATGAAAAACGTGTTGGTGTTAATATGCAAAGTCCAAGACTTCAATACAACTTACCTATCCTAGCCGATTTCTCAGTAATTCAAGATACTGTAGAACCGTCGAAGGAAGTCGCAAGACGTATTATTACTAAATTAAAAGAAAAAGGTAAGATTACTGGAGATCAAGAGAAAAAAATAAGAGAAGAAATCGACAAGGTTAAAAAGACATCTGAACTAAAATCAGCTATGTCAGGGAATGTAAAAGTTAAGTATCAAGCTGTCGATGGAACTCTATTGACGCTTAAAAATACTGTAACAGGTCAAAAAGAAACTGATCTAGGTAAAAAAGATACAGACGGAACATATATTGCTCAAAAAGATCAATTATTAGGTACAGATTATGATGTAACAGGCAAAAAACTTACTACTTTAACAACAGCTGATGGTAAACGCTATAGATTGAAGAGATCATTAGAGGACAATTCGCTTGACGATGGAAGATTAAGAACTTCTGCAAGTGACAGAGGCACGATGACTACTACAGAAGCAAGAACGGTAACTTATGTATATGAGGAAGATACTACGCCACCAGCGCCGGCAGAAGTAGATGTAACCAGAACAGTTAAGAGAACAATTAGATATGTAAAAGAAGATAATGTGAATGGAGCTACAATTAGAACGACTCTTGAAAAACAAAAGCAAGAAAATACAGTCGAATTCACAGGAAAAGAAGTAACTGATACAGCGAATAATACGGTATCTTACAAGGACTGGACAAGCACAAATAGTAGATTCCCGAAAGTAGATACACCAGTACTAGAAGGTTATATCGCAGATATAGCAAGCGTAGGAGAAGAAGAAGCAACAGCACCAACTTCAACTGGTGAAGTGGAAAATATAACGAAAGAAGTTGTTTATAAAAAACTAGGAAGTTGGGTACCAAGATTACCAGAAGGTGTAACACCACCAAAAGATATAGATATGACACCAAAACCATATCCAAATAATCCAAACGATCCAACAAAACCAACAAACCCAGTATATCCTGAACCAGGAACACCAACGGATCCAAGTACACCGAAACCACCAGTGATTCCATATGTGCCAGGTTATACACCTAAGATTCCAAATGATCCAACAAAACCAGAGGATCCAAATACAAATCCGCTAGTACCAGTAAAACCGGTAGATCCAGCAGATCCGAAAAAAGGGTACAAGGTACCGAATGTACCGAACGATCCTAAAAAGAATTTTGTAATTGAGTACAAACCGAATCCACAAAAAATTCTTATCAAAGTTGTTAATGTCACAACTGGAAAAGAAGTAGAATTATCTAAAGAAAAACTTGAGTTCAATGGCTTTTCTGATCAAGTAGTAACACCAGAAGATAGGGAAAAAGTTGATAATAAAATTGCATCTTTAAAACAACGAGGATATATCGTATCAACGAAGAATCCTATATCAAAAACAACTAAGTATGATACATTGGACGATTCTGAAGAAAGAGAACCAACGCAAGTTTACAAAATTGTAGTAAATGAACCAGTTACAGAAGATACAGAGGTTAGAAAAGTAACACGTACGATTAAATACGTTAAAATTGATATTCAAGATAACCAGGAAGTAACAACAGAACTGAATACAGATTCTATTAAAAAGAGAGAAGATAAGGTTGAGTTTTCAAGAGATACAACTACAAGCTTAGCAACAGGTTTAACAAAAATTGGTGCTTGGGATGCTGAAACAAAAGAGTTATTAAAAGTTGATACACCTGTATTAGAGGGCTATTTTGCAAATGTCGCCTCTGTAGCAAAAAACACAGTTCAACCTGATACTGATTCATATGAAGTGACAGTTGAATATAGAAAAATAGGGTCATGGGTACCAAGATTACCAAAAGGTGTAACACCACCAGAAGGAACGAATTTCGATCCAAAACCATATCCAAACCACCCAACAGATCCAACTAAACCTGGAACACCAGTATATCCTGAACCAGGAACACCAACGGATCCAAATACACCGAAACCACCAGTGATTCCATATGTGCCAGGTTATACACCTAAGACACCAGATGGAAATCCATTAGTACCAGTAGATCCAGAACATCCAGAAAATGGATACAAGGTACCACCAGTGCCAACAACACCAGGTAAGGATACACCGATTACATATGAAGCAGATACTCAAAAAGCTATAGTAAAATATGTTGTTGAAGGAACAAATACAGTTCTTCATACAGAAGAACTAACAGGTGATTCGGGAACTGCAATTAACTATACAACAGCGAATAAGCTTGCAGAATTGAAAGTTCTTGGATATGAATTAGTAACTGACGGATTCACAACAGAGACAGGTAGAAACTTCGATAAAGATAAAACAGTTGATCAAACTTTCGAAGTAACAGTGAAACCAAAAGTGGTAGATGTCCCACCATTTGAACCAACCAATCCAAAAGGTGACGACAATCCAAAACCAGAACCAGGAAAACCAATTGATCCAAAAAATCCAAACGGACCAAAATGGACGAAAGCATTAATTGATAAACTGGCAACGACTAAACATGTTACACGTACAATCACTTATGTAGAAGATGGTACAGACAAAGAAGTAGCTAACAAAGCAACAGACAAAGTAACATTTACTCGTAGTTTGAAAGTTAATGTCGTAACGGGTGACGTTGTTGATCCTAATGTAGCATGGACATCAAATGATACAACATTTGACGAAGTAGCATCACCTGTGGTTAAGGGATACGTCTTAAAAGCTAATCAAGGCTCAGAAGATGGATTGGTATCAACAGATGGATCAAGAGTAGTAGCAAGTGCAAACTTAACAGAAGCATCTGAAAATCAAAATGTTAAAGTGCTTTATACTAAGCTAGGATCATGGGTACTGACACCACCA
>CAJNBP010000002.1 GCA_905221035.1 bacterium
ATCATCATAAGTTAATTTCATAATAAAAGCACCCCAAAAGTTAGATTTTTTCTGTCTAACTTTTGGGGTGCAGTTCAAAAATGCTATGATGCTTTTTAGAATTATAGGGAGATTGATATTCAATATCTAGTACCAATTCCTTACGAATCATTTCAGACCATTCCCAAATCTTATCAATACGATTTTGAGTGTCTGATAATGGTGCATAATTTAGTAACTCACTTGCAATAATACTAGAAACTTCTTTTTGCTCATCTTTTGAAATAAGTGCCAATAAACTATCAAGTAAAGCCTTGTTTTCTTCCTTATTTAAAGAACGATTTTCTAGTAAAATTTTTGAAATTATAAGAATATCCTTTTTATTAAATAAAGATTTCCCTTTTAGGTATTTCGTATGGTGCTTGGCATCATAAGCAAGCTCTGCTGCAACCATTGGTTGTGTATCTAAGAAACCAGACAAGAGAGAAAAATCTCGTTGTATAGTTTTTTCACTAACACCAAATTCATCTGCAAGCTGAGTCTTAGATAAATGCGCACCAGACTGTAAGCGTAAAAATATAGTTAATAAGCGTTCTTGGTCGTTCATATAATTCTAAATCCTTTATCAACATTATAGCATTTCCAATGGTTCAGATTCAATCAATTTCCTATCTCAAATCTTTTACTGATAATACTCTTTTTCAAGTACCAATTTCTTCTTTTAAAGTCTACTATAGTTTTTTCTACCTTCCAAATCCTATCAACGATATTGATTTCGTTGCTTTTACTTCAATAGCTACAATAGCCTTATTAATATCTTTCAATGTAATTTGATTTAAAAAGTTTTCATCTTCTAACTGAATCTTATCACCTTCAATCACTCGTTGTGCTTGACAGAAGATAATCTCATCTACTAATTTACGGATGTATCTAGCATTTCCAAAATTGCTACAATTTACAACTTCTGAAAGATGCTGACGTAGTACTATCTTACAATCTTCAATTAATTGATAATGTCTTTTATTTATCATCAATTCTAAAATAGCAATTAGTTGATCAACTGTATAATCAAAAAATTTTATTTCTCTAGAAATTCTAGAGGATAATCCTGGATTAGTTTCAATGAATTGGGCCATCAATTCTTCATATCCAGCAAAAATAACCAACACCTCATCCCGACGATTTTCCATTTCTTGTATAATCGCTGAAATAGCTTCGTGTCCAAAATCTCTCTCACTACTCGGAATAAGACTATAGGCCTCATCTATAAAGAGTACTCCCCCTTTTGCATCATCAAAAGCTCTTTTTACTTTTGGAGCAGTTTGGCCAACATATTCACCAACCAATTCTGTTCGCCCCACTTCCACTAACTTATTCTTTTGAATTATTTTATTGTTGTATAAAATTTCTGAAAAGAGCCTGGCAACTACTGTTTTCCCTGTGCCAGGATTTCCGGAAAAAACAAGATGACGATTTAATACTTGATTACTAAATCCATGAGCCTGACGCAATGCAGAAACCCGATTATATGCTAACTGTTGATTTAGGACTATTTTCACTTCTTCTAAACCAATTAATTCACTCAACTTTTTCTCTGCAGTTTCTTCATCTTCAACTGAAGATTCATTTTTGATAATAAATCCATCGAGATTTAATTCGTTTTTATCTGAAGGATCATAATTATTTTGTACTGCAAATTCAACAAGTTCTTGAACAAAAAGGCGAACTTCTTTAGCATCCTTTAGCACTTTATTTTCAAATAGATGTTCAAAATCTTCGTTACTCAATCGAACACCTTTTTGGTTTAGCATTTGAAGACCTATCCCTTTAAGCTCTGATTCATCATACTGTGGAAAATTAATAATTGATACCTTATTAAAATCTTCAAGTAACTCTTTTCTAATAGATTCCGCCTCTTGAATACTTCTAGAGATAATAATATTAAAGGAATTCCCCTTCTTCTGTCGAAAATTATCAAAAATGTCTGATTTTGGTTTTGATCTTGCCGAAAGATAATCGACTAATACAGGGAAATCTTTTTCACCTATTTTAGGAACAAAATATTGATTGCAATTAACAAATATCGCATTCATTCCAAAGAGAGACTCTAGAAACTTGATTGCAAACTTTCTACCCGATCCTTTCTCACCAGTAAAAATATAAAAGTGTTGTTGCTTTTCTTTATTACTTATTTTTTCTTGAAAGGATATATAATCGATGAATTCTCGAACAACTCCTTTGAATTCATTTAGGGCAATAATATCATTTAACTCATCCAACTTTTCTAAATTAGGTTTTAATTGTTCAGAAAATCTTTCTTTTTCTGCACTAAGTAAGAATTTTACTAAATCTCCTATATCGCTTCTTCCAAGTTTCTTTATAAAATCACTTTCTATTAAATGCTCAACTTTAGCTAGTGAGAACTCATAATCAAAAAAGTCCTTTATTTTTTCCATAATTTCTTGATCATTGTAATTTTCTTGAGAAATTAGGTAATAAGCTTCATCCTCTTTAAATAGTAATAAACGATTAGTCTTAATAAAACCTTCTGTTTGATTTTTTAAGAAATCATCGGGATTTTTAAACTCAACTTGATAATAGTTCATTTAACTTGCTCCTTTTCTATTGATAATTTAAGTTTACAAAAAAGAGTGGACGTTTATTGTCTAGTTAATTATTTTTTCAAAAATACAAAAAAAGCACCCATAAGATAAACTTTCGAGTGCTTTGAAACATTGATAGTATCGTATTGATTAACGTTTTGAGGCAACTGGAATTGTTCTGTTGCAGCCACATTTGCAAGCGACTAAAGTCGCAACAACTGTGTCAGTTGCACCAATTTAGTAAGAAAGTACAAAAAGAACACCCCGAAAGGTGCTCTGTATAAGTATAGTAATTCTTTCGAATTAACGTTTACTAAATTGTGATGCTTTACGAGCTTTCTTAAGACCTGGTTTCTTACGTTCAACTTTACGTGAGTCACGTGTAAGAAGTCCTGCGCGTTTCAATGAATCGCGGAAGTCTGGGTCTACTTGAAGAAGGGCACGAGCGATACCGTGACGGATAGCTCCTGATTGACCAGCGTATCCACCACCTACAACGTTAACGAAAACGTCGTATGAACCTGCAGTTGAAGTAACTGCAAATGGTTGGTTGATGACAAGACGAAGGTCAGCGTGTGGGATGTACTCTTCAACATCTTTTTTGTTAACAGTGATTTTACCAGTTCCTGGAACAAGGCGAACGCGTGCAACAGCGTTTTTACGACGTCCAGTACCTGCATATTGTGCTTGTGACATACTTTATTGTTCCTTTCCTTAGATAAGTCCTGAAATGTCAAGAACTTCTGGTTGTTGTGCAGCGTGAGTGTGCTCAGCTCCAACAAATACTTTCAACTTCATACCTTGAGCGCGTCCAAGAGTATTGTGTGGAAGCATACCTTTAACTGATTTCTCGATCAAACGTACTGCATTTTTAGAACGAAGTTCACCTGCAGAGATTTGTTTCAATCCACCTGGGTGGTTTGAGTGAGTGTAGTAGATTTTATCAGTTGCTTTTTTACCAGTCAATTTAACTTTTTCAGCATTGATAACAATCACAAAGTCACCTGTATCAGTGTGTGGTGTAAATGTTGGTTTGTTTTTTCCGCGAAGTACGCTAGCAACTACTGCAGAAAGACGTCCAAGTGGTACATCAGTTGCGTCAACTACGTACCATTTACGTTCAACTTGGCCTGGTTTAGCCATAAATGTTGTTTTGTTCATGATTTCTCCTATATATAGTTCGATTTTTGTTTACGGTGATGGGTGTTCCTTCCCATCGAAAAGTATTTGGAAGGTTCCGGGGCCTTTCAAATGGGGTAAACAATACCGCCTACTATAATACCAAATTTCACCCCTAAAAGTCAATAGATATGAAAAATATTTTTCTGAATTCCACTCTTTTTATCTCTAAAAAAACCTCGCTTTCGCGAGGCTCTTCTATTTATAAGATAAGGCACGTTTAAAGGTTTTCCAAGGACCTAAATCATCTGTTTGAAGAACGAGACTAGCATACATACGCCCTATAAAGACTGTTGCTGTTACTGCAAAAGCAATCGTAATCGTAAGCGAAAGCCATGCTTCTAACCCATTTGCATAGCCATTAATAGCTCTAAATGGCATGAAGAAAGTCGAAATAAAGGGAATATATGAACCGATTTTCAATATCAAATTATCCCCTGCAGAGCCTAAAGCAGTAACTCCCACAAAACCTACCACAATCACAATCATCAAAGGTGACAAGGCTTTTCCTGCATCCTCAGGACGAGAAACCATGGAACCTAGGAAGGCTGCCAAAACTACGTACATAAAGAGACTAACCAAAATAAAGAGCAAGGTATTTAGAGAGAAAGCATCTCCTAAATGGTCCAAAATACCAAACTGGGCTAATAATGGCAAATCTTTAAAGAGCAGAATAGCAGCGAGACCACCCACGACATAGATGCTAATATGAGTCAAAATCACAAGCAACAAAGCAAGCATACGAGCATAGAAATAATGGCTGGCGCGAATGCTGGAGAAAACCACTTCCATGATTTTAGTCCCTTTCTCGCTGGCTACTTCCTGAGCAGTGACACTGGCATAAGTAATCAAAATCATATAAAGGAAGAAGCCCAGTCCTGCAGCCGCAAAGGTTTGGACCATCTTTTTATTTTCCTTGGATTCATCAATTTTCTCCGTAAAGTTAACTGTTTGTTCCAAGCGTTTTTCCTGCTCTTGCGACAAATTGGCTGCAGAACGATTGAGTTGATCTTGAAGCTCATTTAACTTGCTCGTTACTCCGAGCTTAATAGCACTCTCAAGAGAAGTTTCACCGTGATAAACTGCCTTTAGAACGCTATCTTCTTGATCAATAGTCAGATAGCCTTTTAATTTTTCATCCTTGATAGCAGCTTGGGCACTTGCTTCATCCTGATAATCAAAATTGAGACCATTGGTAGATTTAAGACTGTCTGTCACAGCTGGAACAGTGCTAACTACTGCTATCTTACCACTCTGAGCCATTGAAGAGCCCTGGAGATAGCCAATTCCTCCAGATAGACCAATAAACAAGAATGGTGAAATCACCATAAAGAAGAAACTCCACGACTTGATGTGTCGAAGATAGGTTTCTTTCATTACAACCCACATATTTCTCATACTTCCACCCCTGATTCTAGTTTAAAGATTTCATCAATTGTTGGCGCTTGTTGGTCAAAGGTTGCGATATATTGCCCTTGAGTCAAGATCGGGAAGAGTTCTCTACCAGCACTCTCATCTTCTAAGATCAATTTCCAACTGCCTTGTTTGGTCAAGCTCACCTGTTTGACATGAGGAAGGTTTTCCAATTCTTCCTTGCTTCGTTCACTTGAAACAAAGAGACGCGTTTTCCCGTATTGATTACGAACATCCTGAACCGGCCCATGCAAGACCACACGGCCATCTCGAATCATCAAAATATCGTCACAAAGCTCCTCAACGTTGGTCATGACATGGTCAGAAAAGATAATGGTTGCTCCGCGCTCTTTTTCCTGAAAAATAACTTGCTTGAGCAATTCAGTATTGACTGGATCCAATCCACTGAAAGGCTCATCCAAAATAATCAAGTCTGGCTCATGAATCAGAGTAATAATGAGCTGAATCTTCTGCTGATTTCCTTTTGACAGACTCTTGATTTTATCAGTCAGCTTCCCTTTCACTTCCAACTTCTTCATCCATTGAGGGAGTTTTTCCTTGATTTCCTTAGCATCCATACCTTTTAGAGTCGCCAAGTAACGAACTTGTTCAAGGACTGTCAATTTAGGCATGAGACTGCGTTCTTCAGGCAGATAGCCAATCCGAGTGTAGGTCTCCTGACGAATATCCTGACCATCCAGACTAATTTCTCCTTGATATTCTAAAAACTTCAAAATACTGTGGAAAATCGTTGTCTTCCCAGCACCATTTTTCCCGACTAATCCCAAAATACGACCTGGTCGTGCTTGAAAGTCAATACCAAACAAAACTTGCTTGGATCCAAAACTTTTCTCTAGACTTCTTACTTCTAGCATCTTTCACCTCCGAAATGTCTTGCACTCATTATACTCCTTTTTGATAGCCTTTACAATGATTTCTGTCCATTTTTAGAAGACTATTGCTGTGTAAAATATGGCCTGGAGCACTTTTATACTCAATGAAAATCAAAGAACAAACTAGGAAGCTAGCCGTAGGTTGCTCAAAACACTGTTTTGAGGTTGTAGATAAGACTGACGAAGTCAGTCACATATATACGGCAAGGCGAAGCTGACGTGGTTTGAATTTGATTTTCGAAGAGTATTAGTGATAAATCCATTATACAGTAGCAAACTCGATTTGCTACCTCCGCTCCCCAACTGTCTATTTTTGATCCTGAATTGTTATTTGAAAAGAAAAATCCACCCCGGAGGATGGATTGATGAGTTAACGCACTTCTGCATTCACTTTTTCTTCAAGTGATGCTTGGATTTTTTCCATGTAGCGTGCGACTTCTTCGTCAGTCAAGCTATCTTCTGGATTTTGGAAGGTCAAGCTATAAGCCATTGACTTCATGCCAAGTCCCAATTTCTCACCTGAGAAGACGTCAAAGAGTTTGATATCTGTCAAACGTTTTACGCCTGCAGCTTGGATAGCATCTACAACTTCTTGATGAGTCACTTCTGCCTTGAGGAGAAGGGCAACGTCACGGCTGACTGCTGGGAATTTCGTGATTTCCACAAATGGAGTAGCAGGTTGAAGCGCATCTTCGATGGCTGAAAGATTGAGCTCAGCTACATACGTTTCTGGAATATCATAAGCCTTGGCAGTGACTGGATGCACTTGACCAAGGAAACCAAGAACTTGGTCACCGAGTGAAATCACAGCTGTACGACCTGGATGAAGGCTAGCGATTTCAGATGTTGCTGTATAAGTCACTTCAAGCCCCAAGCGAGCAAAGAGAGCTTCCAAAATTCCCTTAGCATAGAAGAAATCAACTGGCACTGCTGCTGTTTGGAAGTCTTTTTCAGCAACCAAGCCTGTCAAGGCAAAGGCAAAGCTGTTAATCTCATTTGGAAGTTCTTCTTTTGGATTGCCTGTTTGTTCAAAGACTTTTCCAATCTCGTAAAGAGCCAAGTTTTTGTTCTTACGAGCTACGTTGTAAGCAACTGTATCTAGGATACCTGAAATCATATTTTGACGGAGGACAGAACGATCCACAGTCATTGGCCACATGAGTTCTGTAAGGTTACTTGGTTGAGCCGTAAACTCAACTGCTTTTTCAGGAGTTGTTAGAGCGTAGGTAATGATTTCTGTCAAACCTGCCCCTTCAGCGATCGTACGAACTTGACGACGAAGTTTTTGTGTCGCAGTCAATTCACCAGCTGTACCGTCATCTTTTGGAAGACTGGTTGGCAAGCGATCATAACCATAGATACGAGCGATTTCTTCAAAGAGGTCTGCTTCGATGGTAATATCCCAACGGCGACATGGGACGCTGACTGTAAAGCTATCTGCATTTCCAGAAAGGCCAAAGCCAAGACGACGGAAGACATCTTCAACATCAGCATATGAAAGATCTGTTCCAAGGACACGGTTGACGTCTGCAAGGGTAGAAGAAACTTCCACATCAGAATTATCAAGCTGGCCTGCTGAAACGATGCCCTTACGCACCGTCGCACCAGCAAGTTCTGCAATCATGCTAGCCGCCGCATCAAGAGCTTCGTTAACAGTTGCCACATTGATGCCTTTTTCAAAGCGAGAAGATGATTCAGAACGAAGGTTAAGACGACCGCTAGTCTTACGAATTGATTTACCATTGAAGACTGCAGCTTCAAGGACGACACGACTAGATTTTTCAGAGATTTCTGTTGCTTGACCACCCATGACACCTGCAAGAGCTACTGGCTTGTCTGCGACAGTGATAACTAAGTCATTCACGTCCAAGTCACGTTCTTCACCATCTAAAGTCACCAATTTTTCACCAGCACGCGCTTCACGCACACGGATGTCATTCCCCTCAAAGGTATCCAAATCAAAGGCATGCATAGGCTGACCAAAATAGAGCAGGATGTAGTTGGTTACGTCTACTACGTTATTGATTGGACGGATGCCTTCGTTCATGAGAAGGTTTTGCAACCATTGTGGACTTGGTGCGATAGTCACATTGTCCAAGATACGAGCTGCATAGTAAGGCGCCTTGTCTGTCTCAATGTCCACAGAAAGAGCATCTGCTGCAGCTTGGTCCGTTTCTGAAAGAGTAAATTCTTTAAAGTTGACTGCCTTGTCATAGATGGCTGCCACTTCGTGAGCCACTCCACGCATAGAAAGGGCATCTGCACGGTTGGGTGTGATAGAAAGTTCGATGATTTCATCATCCAAGTCTAGATATGAGAAGACTTCATCCCCAGGAACGGCATTTTCTGGCAAGATTTGAATGCCATCTGCGAATTCCTTAGGCACAACTGAGTCAGAAATTCCCAATTCACCAAGTGAACAGATCATTCCAAGTGACTCTAAGCCACGGATTTTCCCTTTTTTGATTTTGTAGTTGTCAGCGATACGAGCTCCCGGAAGTGCCACCATAACCTTAATACCAGCACGCACATTCGGGGCACCACAAACGATTTGACGGGCTTCTTCTTCGCAAACGTTAACCTGACAGACATGGAGGTGAGTTTCTGGCACATCTTCGCAAGACAAGACCTCACCGACGACAATTTTTGAGAGACCAGCAGCTGGTGATTCGACACCTTCGACCTCGATCCCTGTAGTTGACATTTTTTCAGCCAACTCTTGTGATGGCACATCAATGTCCACCAATTCTTTTAACCATTTATAAGATACAAGCATAATTCTGATTGTAAGATCCCACCAAGTGTGACCTTTTCAATTCCTTTCTTTTTCTTCAAATCAGTCCTCACCATTCTCATCGAGAGAAAATGACTAGAACTATATAGGACTGTGTTTCAGGTTTCAATCTTATTTAAACTGTTCTGAGAAGCGGACATCGCCTTGGTAGAATCCACGGATATCGTTAATTCCGTAACGGAGCATAGCTACGCGCTCTTGACCAAGACCAAAGGCAAATCCAGAGTAAACAGTCGCATCGATTCCACTCATTTCAAGGACACGTGGGTGAACCATACCGGCACCCATAATTTCGATCCAACCTGTTTTCTTACATACGTTACAGCCTTCTCCACCACACTTAAAGCATGAAACGTCAACCTCAACAGATGGCTCAGTGAATGGGAAATAAGATGGACGCAAACGGATCTGGCGCTCTTCACCAAACATTTTTTGGACAATCAATTGAAGCGTTCCTTGAAGATCGGCCATAGAGATATTTTTCCCAACAACCAAGCCTTCGATTTGGTGGAATTGGTGACTGTGGGTCGCATCGTCCGTATCACGACGGAACACACGCCCTGGCGAGATCATCTTCAAAGGCCCTTTAGAGAAATCATGGGCATCCATAGCACGCGCTTGAACAGGAGACGTGTGGGTACGAAGTAAGATTTCTTCTGTGATGTAGAAAGTGTCCTGCATATCACGGGCTGGGTGGTCTTTCGGAAGGTTCATACGCTCAAAGTTGTAGTAGTCTTGCTCCACTTCAAAACCATCCACGACTTGATACCCCATACCGATGAAAATATCTTCGATTTCTTCACTGGTTTGTGTGAGAACATGACGGTGACCAGTCGCAACTGGGCGACCTGGAAGTGTCACATCGATACTCTCGCTAGCTAGTTGAGCTGCGACTTTCTTTTCTTCCAAGAGTTTAGCTGTTTCTTCAAAAGCAGCTGTCAAGACATCACGAGCTTCATTGACATGTTTCCCGATAATTGGACGCATCTCAGCAGAGACATCTTTCATCCCTTTGAGGATTTCCGTAAGTGACCCTTTTTTACCAAGGACAGAGACACGCAAATCTTGCATCTCTTTTTCATTTTCAGCAGTAATCTGCTTCAAGCTAGCCAGCGTTTCTTCGCGAAGCGCTTTTAATTGTTCTTCAATAGTTGACATAATTCCTCCATCAGTCGCTCGTAGATAAAAAGAAAACCACATGCCAAAAACTCCACTCGGAGCGTTGACACGCGGTACCATCCGTTTTCATCTGACAAGTCAGACCTTCATTTCTAAATCCATGCACAAGTGAATTCACCCAGCTTTCATATAGAGAGCTTGCAGTCACGGCTCTCCTCCCTGATATACTTCCCTTGAGTTACTAGTCTTGCAGATTTCTATTCAATTACTACTTAGTTTATCAGATTTTTAGTTAAAAAACAAGTTCGATTAGACTAATTTCAATATAAAACCCATTCCTTTTTCTGTTGCTCCATCTTCCACAAATCCAAGCGACTTGAAACACCTCCTAGAAGCATGATTGTAGGTGTAGATTTCCTTGACTCTCAATTCTTTCCATCCTTTTACTCGAGCCAATTCAATCAAAGTACTTAGAACCTTTTTCCCAAGCCCTCGATGTTGGTAATCGGAATTCCCAATCACAATGGGGAGATTATCCTGAGATAGTGTAACATCCCCAATTGGAAACCATTCTCCCTTCTCCTTGACTTCAATCCAAAAAAGCTCACCATGCTGATCCAAATAGGAATACATGGCTTCCAAAGTTTCTTGACTGTAAGGTCTCTTCACACCATCTACGAGGTAAACCAAGTTCACATCCTGATACCAAGCCAAAGCTTCCTCACAATGATTGACCTTACAATAAGGAACAAGACGCAGTGCATTATCTATTTGTAGGGCCTGTGTCATCTGCTTTCCTTTTCAACAAGAGAGTTGCTGCTTGATTAAAACCCTCACACCAGTTATACCATTTTGCTTCATACTCATCTTGAGGTAAGATATGATTTTTTAAATCCAGAACAGAGTAAATCTTTCTTTCCTCACAAGCTTGCGCATAGAGATGATATAGTTCATCACCGCCGTCTCTATCAAACTCAGCAGAAATCGTATCTTGACCTGCCAATAAAGCCTGATAAGTCCTGTGATGCCCGTCTGTAATCAGCCAATAATCTCCAAAGGCAAGAATACTGATTGGATCGACTTGGATTGTTTCTGCCAACTGGTAAAGCCTCTGAATACCTTGTAACTTCTTCTCTGATAGGTAGAGTTGAGTTGGATGAAGATCTTTTATGTTAACTTTCATTTCTTTCTCCTCAAGGGAATTCGATACTCACTTCTGTTTGCCTTTAAATCGCCATTGGAAGCGTAGCTTGTCATAGAAGGGAAATTCGATAAACAGGACTCCCAAGCCCACACAGAGACTGGCAAGGACATCTGATGGGTAGTGAACTCCTAGATAGACCCTTGATACCAGCACACTAACTAGGTAGAGGCCAAGGACGATTTGCACGATTTTTCTCCAAACTGGATTTTTAATCCGTTGACTAAGAATGACAATCAGAGAGCCGACCATCAAGGTTACAGCCAGAGAATGGCCGCTTGGAAAGGAAAATCCCTTCTCCTCCACCAGATGTAAGATAGCTGGTCGTGGGCGCTGGTATATATTTTTAAAGGTCACGATTAAAAGACCTGCTAAAGCCAAATTCCCCATCATAAGTAGGCTTTCAATCTTCCATCGCTTACGATAAAAGATAAAAGCTGTAATGACAACCCAAGTGATAATCACCGGAATATCAATCAAGCTTGTGATGGCCCTAAAAAGAATAGTCAAATAATCTGGTAAGTCTCCTCGAACGGCAGTCTGAATCGGTTGGTCAAAACCGACCAGCGTTTCAGGGTAAAATTTGACCATATAGCCAAGAATAACGAAAAGTAAAAGGGCAAAACTGCCCTTCATTAAAAATGTTTGTTTATCTTTCATAATGTTTTAAGGTTGGTTTCAAGAGAACATACAACAACCAGAATGAAACGGCAAAGATGATACCCTCAATCAAATTAAAAGGCAATACCATAGTCATTAGGTAGTTGGAAAGTCCCAAAATTTTTCCAATATCAAAGTTAGCAAACTTCGCGTACAAAGGAACAGCGTAAACATAGTTGAGAACCAACATTGCCACGGTCAAGCCAATAGTTCCAGCTAGAGATCCTAGTAGGAAACGAAGGGTCGTCCGTTCCTTTTTCCAAATCAAAGCAAATACGATGACAAAAACTCCCAAAGCTACAATATTCATCGGCAAACCAATGTAAGTATTCACTCCCTGACTGTTAAGAAGCAATTTCAAGAGTGAGCGAAGCAAGAGGATTCCTAGAGCAGCAGGCAAATCCATGACCACCAAGCCCACAAGGACTGGCAAGATACTAAATTCGATCTTGAGGAAGGATGCCGCTGGCAAGAGCGGAAAGTCAAAGTACATCAGCACAAATGAGATGGCTGATAGAATTGCAATGGTCGAAAGTCGACGTGTGTTTGTCATAACAGGTTCCTCCAATTTTCTATAAAATCAGAAGAAGTTAGAAAGGATTCCTCTATCTATTCTCACTTTTTATATCCCAAATCTTCCCTCTTACTCTATTGAGCAAGCGGTTACAATCCGGCTATAAATCTATCAGAACAGACAAAGCCATTCTTTCGTCTTCTCCCATCCAGACTATACTGTCGGTTGTGGAATCTCACCACATCAGCTTGCGCTCGCGGACTTATTTGGCTAAGATATTTTAGATTTATCTAGGCGTCGCAGTCGAAGATAATACTTAAAGTATATCGAGACAAGACAACGACGAGAAAGCTAAAATAGCTAGTCAAATTTACCGCCGGTCGGGAATTTCACCCTGCCCTGAAGACTCTTTTATCATAACAAAAAACGCTTGCAAGCGCAAGCATTTTGTTCATTTTCATTATTTATTTCAATTTATCCACTTCATAGGTATGAACAAGCTCAAGACCTGCAAAATTCTGCTGGCGGAGGGCTTCGTAGACAATCATGCAGACGGTATTAGACACATTGAGGCTGCGGACGTGTTCATCATTCATAGGAATACGGAGAGCCTTCTCAGGATGTTCTCGCATAAAGTCCTCAGGCAAACCCTTGTCTTCACGTCCAAAGAGAAAATAATGGTCCTCATCAGTCGATAAATCCACCTCAGAATAGACTTTTTCCGCGAATTTCGAAATCAGATAGAGTTTTCCCTTCATCTGGGACATAAAATCTTCCAAACTCTCGTAAAAATAAATCTCTAGCTTATCCCAATAATCCAATCCAGCCCGCTTCATTTTGCGGTCATCGATAGGAAAGCCCATAGGCTTGATGATGTGGAGGGGAGAATTGGTCGCAGCGCAAGTACGCGCGATATTGCCTGTATTTTGTGGAATTTGAGGTTCAAATAATACAATGTGATTTGTCATGACTTGCTTCCTTTCACCATTGCAAAAAAATAGCCACACTGCCCGGAGTCAAGCTCAGCAAACAGCGTGGTTAAGGCATCGTTAACTTACCTCACAACAGGTTTGAAGTAAATCAGCGAAACTACTTTCTTAGTATAACACTTTCAGAATCATTGTCAATAGAAACGACTTGATTTTTTCAATTTTTTCAAGCTATTTCCAAGGGTTGTAAAATCGTCCCTGATTCTGCAAGATAAGTAGTAAACTAGCTACTAAAAATAAGGCTGCCAAGAGCAAGGTAAGATAATCTCCTTTTTTCAAGGCTTGATAACTATACCAAGTCCGTTTTTTCTCTTTCCCAAAACGGCGAAGTTCCATGGCAGTCGCGATGGTATCAATGCGTTCTAACGAGCTAAAAATCAAGGGAGTAATAATGCGCAGATTGCCTTTGATTCGTTGCATAAGAGAAGCTTTCTTAGATAATTCCATCCCACGCGCTTCCTGAGACATCTTGATAGTAAAGAATTCTTCCTGCAAATCTGGAATATAGCGCAAGGTCAGACTGACAGAATAGGCAATCTTATAAGGCACACCAATTTGATTTAAACTAGAAGCAAACTGACTAGGATGAGTTGTCATCAAAAAGATAATAGCTAGGGGAATGGTGCAAAGATACTTAATGGCCAGATTTAGCAGATAAAAGAGCTCTTGGCTAGTCAGAGTGTAGGCACCGATTCCCTGCCAAATCACACTTCTCTCTCCGTAAAGTCCAACCCCATACTCGGGAGAAAAGAGATAGACCATCAAGACGTTTAAAACGGCAAATACCGTCGCAAAAACGGCCACAAAGGAAACATCTTTAAAACGGATTTCTGACAAATAGAGGAGAAAGACCGAAAAGACAGCAATCAGAACAAGCAATCTGGTATCATAGCTAATCATGGCAGCCAGTGACACGAGAATGAAAAAGAGAAGTTTCCCAGCTCCTGACAAGCGATGAATCACAGTATCTCTATGCTGGTAACCGATTAATTTAGCTTGCATCCTTCTCTCCTTTCTTTGTAAAATGCCGTTAAAGCAAGTGGATCCACGTCTAGTTTCTTGGCCAAGTTAAAGATAGAGGTTTCTTTTAGATTAGCTTTTACTAACAACTCGGGATTACTCAACAGACTAGCTGGATCAGTATCGGCAATCAATTCTCCATCCGCCATGACAAGGGCCCGGTCTGAATAATCCAGCATCAATTGCATATCATGAGTAATCATGACAATCGTATGCCCTTTTTGATGCAGCTCTTCGAGAAATTCCATAATCTCAGTATAGTTCTTCTGGTCTTGACCTGCAGTCGGTTCATCTAGGAGGATAATTTCAGCTCCTAAAACCAAAATCGATGCAATAGTGACACGTTTTTTCTGTCCAAACGAAAGGGCAGAAATGGGCCAATTACGGAATTCATAAAGACCACAGATTTTCAAGGTTTCATAGACTCTCGTTTCAATTTCCTGCTCGTCCACACCTCGCAAACGAAGCCCTAGAGCCACCTCATCAAAAATCATATTGGTTGAAATCATTTGATTGGGATTTTGCAGCACATAGCCTACTCGTTCCGCCCGCTCTGCAACAGAATCTCCTTTGATATCCTGTTCGTCCCAAAGATAGCGGCCTTCCGTCTGAATAAAGCTACTTAAGGCCTTGGCTAGAGTTGACTTCCCTGCTCCATTTTTCCCGACAATGGCAATATTTTCACCCTTTTTAATATCTAAATAAATGGATTTTAAAATCGGTCTATCGTCATAAGAAAAAGACACATCCTCTAGTCTAAAGAGTGACTGCAATTCTGGGGTTTCTTTTACCAGTTCCGTTCGCAACTGAACCTGGCCTTTTGAGATAGACAAGTTGTCCAAATTTGCCAATTGTTCTTCCTTGGCTAAATCCACACCCAATTGACGGAGAGTGGTTAGATAAAGGGGTTCTCGAATTCCATTTTGGGTCAACAAATCAGTCGTTAGTAGCTGGTCAGGACCACCATTAAAAAGGATACGACCATCGTTTATCAAGACAATCCGATCTACAGGGCGATGCAGAACATCCTCCAAACGATGCTCAATAATAAGGGTCGTCGTCCCCTCTTCCTTATGAATCTGATCAATCAATTCGATAATATCCTGACCTGACTTGGGATCAAGATTGGCAAGTGGCTCATCAAACAAAAGAATCGGACTCTCATCAATCAAAACACCAGCCAAACTGACCCGCTGCTTTTGTCCACCTGACAAATCCTGGGGACGCTGAGACAGTAAAGAAAGAAGGTCCAGCTTTTCAGCCCATTTATGAACACGACCTTTCATATCTTCTAGACCTGTTACATCATTTTCCAGAGCAAAAGCCAAATCCTCTGCCACGGACAAGCCGATAAACTGCCCATCTGTATCCTGCAAAACTGTGCTAACCAGATGAGATTTATCATAGATGCTCATATCAAAGGCTACTTGCCCCTTAATCAAAAATTCTCCAGACTTCTGCCCCTTGTAAATATTGGGAATAATCCCATTCAAACACTGACCCAAGGTAGACTTACCTGACCCAGATGGTCCAACAATTAAGACTTTCTCTCCCTTATAAATGGTCAAGTCCATCCCTTGCAAGGTTGGTTCTTGTTGCGTTTCATATTGGAAAGAGAAATCCTTCCACTCAATTATAGCTTCTTTCATCTTACTCTCTTCATTCGCTTCTTAGACTTCTATTTTATCATAAATCTAACCCTTCTTGCAGACTCTTCTCTTAAAAACTTAGCACCAAGAAGATTCCTAGCCTAGACTGGTTACCTGACTAGTCTATAAACATCAAAAAAGACTGGTTGCCCAGCCTTCCCCATCATTTTATACTCAATGAAAATCAAAGAACAAACTAGGAAGCTAGCCACAGGTTGCTCAAAACACTGTTTTGAGGTTGCAGATAGAGCTGACGTAGTTTGAAGAGATTTTCGAAGAGTATTAGTCCTTTTTCAAACTTCCTGCACGAGTTTGGGTTCCTGCATAGGCAAGCAAGAGAAGAGTTCCTGCAATAGCTACAGATACACCATTAGCAATTCCTGCAACAATCCCTTGGGCAAACACTTTTTCTGCTGCTTCTTGATAAATCACAACATCTCCAAGTGGTGCCAAGACACCCCAAACAAGGGCATTTGCAAGTAGTTGAATAAGGTTAAAAATAAGAATATCTTTCCAGTCAAAGACACCATTGATCACGCGAACGTACTTTCTAAATAGTCCCACAGCTAGACCAAAGAGCCCGCTAGCGATAATCCAAGTCCACCACAGACCATAGCCAGCAAGAGAGTCCTTGATTGCATGACCAATCAACCCGACAAGCAAACCGATAATCGGTCCAAAAATAATAGAAAGTAGTGCTTGTACCGCATACTGAAGCTGGATGCTTGTATTTGGAACAGGGGTTGGAATATTGATCATCCCGATGACGACAAAGAGGGCAGCGCCAATTCCGACAGCAACAACTTGTTTAATTGTAAATTTGATTTCCATACTATTTATTCTCCTATTTTATCCTTCTATTTTCTTTATTTCAATGGTCCAAGATGAACCGACACCCACATTATAAGCCTTGGCAAAAGAACCTTGGTTGATAGCCAGACCTAAACGATAGAGAGAGTTGATGTAAAGGATGGGTTGTCCAATTCTCACATCTGCAAATGATTTGCCATAGACAACCTGATTTTGATAGACCAGCATATCTGCATGATAGATGGTCACTTCAAAACGGTCACCAAATTCTGGTTCCAGTTTGTAAAATTCTTCTCGCGTGATAGAGGTCCAGAGCGAACCAAAACGTACATCCAGAATGTCAATGGCTCCCTTGACCAGATGATCTTCAATGATGGTCTCTACGACTGGAAGCTCTACAATCTGGTCCACACTGAGCTCTGGCCCCACTTCCTCAAAACTAATGTGACCACTGGCTAGTTTGGCACCAGTATAGGCATAAACATCACGACCGTGGAAGGTATAAGAATGCTCTGTATTTTGACGTCTATTGGCTACTTCAGAAATCTCACGAATAGCTACAATGCCAACGTGTTTCTTGATAAAGGAAAGCGTCCCATTATCTGGCGTGACAATGTATTGATTTTTTGCAGTCTTGGCAACCACACTCTTACGTTTCGAGCCGACACCTGGGTCAACCACCGATACAAAAGTCGTTCCCTCAGGCCAGTAATCCACCGTCTGAAAGAGACGATAGCTCCCCTCAAAAATATTATAAGGCGTGATATCGTGCGTTAAGTGATGGATTTTTAAGGTTGGAGACTCTTCTAAAGCCACTCCAATCATAGCCGATACCGCACCATCTACCAGACCAAAGTCTGATTGTAATACCAGTAAATTATTATTCATTTTGTCTCCTTGTGTACCCTTTATCTTACCACATTTCAGAGGAAGTCGCTAATAGCTATTTCAATTGGTTAGGTTATAGTTTTACCTTATAACAAAATTTCATTAAAAGCTCTTGTTATTAGCTAGTAGGTGCATTTTTTCTTGAAAAAAGGTATGATAGTTACATCATGAAAAAGTAGGTTTTAATATGAAAATTATCCTTGTCGGAGGGGGAAAAGTCGGTTTTGCCCTCTGTCGCTCCTTGGTTGCGGAAAAGCATGATGTTTTGCTGATTGAGCAAGACGAAGCTGTTCTCAATCATATTGTTAATCGCTTTGATATCATGGGTATCCTCGGTAACGGGGCCGATTTTGCCATCCTTGAACAAGCCAGTGTCCAGGATTGTGATATCTTTATCGCCCTGACTGAGTACGATGAAGTGAACATGATTGCAGCCGTTCTAGCCAAGAAAATGGGGGCTAAAGAAACCATCGTTCGGGTGCGGAACCCTGAATATTCTAACTCTTATTTCAAGGAAAAAAATATTCTCGGTTTTTCTCTTATCGTTAATCCTGAGCTCTTGGCTGCCCGCGCTATTGCCAATATCATTGACTTCCCAAATGCTCTCTCTGTCGAACGTTTCTTTGGTGGACGAGTCAGCTTGATGGAATTCACTGTCAAATCCTCCAGTGGTCTTTGCCAAATGCCCATTTCTGATTTTCGGAAAAAATTTGGCAATGTCATTGTCTGCGCTATAGAGAGGGATCATCAAATTATCATCCCAAGCGGTGACATGACGATACAGGATAAAGATAGAATCTTTGTCACTGGTAACCGTGTTGATATGATGCTCTTCCATAATTATTTCAAATCACGTGCTGTGAAGAGTCTTCTCATCGTCGGTGCAGGTAGAATTGCCTATTATCTACTAGGCATTCTCAAAGATAGTCGTATCGATACTAAAGTCATCGAAATCAATCCCGAAATCGCCAGCTTCTTTAGCGAGAAATTCCCAAATCTCTACATCGTTCAAGGAGATGGTACCGCAAAAGATATCCTGCTGGAAGAAAGTGCTCAAAACTATGATGCTGTTGCAACCCTTACAGGAGTCGATGAGGAAAATCTGATTACCTCTATGTTCCTTGACAGCGTAGGTGTACAAAAAAACATCACCAAGGTCAATCGTACCAGTCTCCTCGAGATTATCAATGCGCCTGATTTTTCAAGTATCATCACACCTAAAAGTATTGCCGTAGACACGATTATGCACTTTATTCGTGGTCGGGTTAATGCCCAATATTCAGACCTTCAGGCCATGCACCATCTAGCCAATGGTCAAATTGAAACCCTGCAATTCCATATCAAGGAAGCCAATAAAATGACTGCCAAACCTCTTTCTCAACTGAAATTGAAAAAAGGGGTCCTTATCGCAGCCATCATTCGGAAGGGCAAGACTATTTTCCCTACTGGAGAGGATATGCTTGAAGTTGGAGACAAGCTTCTAGTAACGACCTTGTTGCCGAATATCACCAAGATTTATGACTTGATTGCGAGGTAAGAGATGAATAAAAGTATGATTCGCTACCTCCTTTCAAAGTTGCTTTTGATTGAAGCTGTTCTTCTTTTGGTTCCTGTGACTGTTGCTATCTATTACCGTGAATCGAGCCAAGTTTTTACAGCCCTCTTTTCAACAATAGGGATTCTCGTATTGCTGGGCGGTTCAGGGAGTTTGGAAAAACCCCAAAATCAACGGATTTATGCCAAGGAGGGAATCTTAATTGTTGCCCTCTGTTGGATTCTTTGGTCCTTCTTTGGTGGTCTCCCCTTTGTCTTTGCAGGGCAAATTCCCAGCGTTATCGATGCCTTTTTTGAAATTAGTTCTGGCTTTACAACTACCGGAGCAACTATTCTGAACGACGTTTCGGTTCTCAGCCGTTCCCTCCTCTTCTGGCGAAGTTTTACCCACTTGATTGGAGGGATGGGAGTGCTTGTTTTTGCACTTGCTATTATGGATAATGCCAAGAATAGCCACCTAGAGGTGATGAAGGCTGAGGTTCCTGGTCCCGTCTTCGGTAAGGTTGTATCCAAGCTAAAAAACACTGCCCAGATTCTCTATCTCCTTTATCTAGCTCTCTTTTCACTTTTTGTGATTATCTATTATCTAGCTGGTATGCCACTATTTGATAGTTTTGTGATTGCTATGGGAACAGCGGGAACTGGGGGCTTCACCGTCTATAACGACGGGATTGCCCACTATGGTAGCTCACTGATTACCTATCTAGTTAGTATCGGAGTTTTGGTTTTTGGGGTAAATTTCAACCTCTACTACTACCTCATGCTCCGTCGAGTCAAAGCTTTCTTTGGAGATGAAGAACTTCGGGCTTACTTGGTCATCGTGCTGGTTTCTACAGGATTGATCAGCCTTAATACCCTCTATCTCTACCCAGGATTTTCCAAGAGCTTTGAAATGGCCTTCTTCCAAGTTTCCAATATCATTACGACAACCGGTTTTGGTTATGGAGATATTACCAACTGGCCCCTCTTCTCCCAGTTTATCCTCCTCTTCCTCATGGGAATCGGCGGTTCTGCTGGTTCAACCGCAGGTGGACTCAAGGTTATTCGAGGCCTCATCCTTTCAAAAATTGCTAAAAATCAGATTTTGTCAATCCTATCACCCCACCGTGTTTTGACCCTCCATGTTAATAAAACGGTGATTGACAAAGATACTCAGCATAAGATTCTCAAGTACTTTGTCATTTATTCTATGATTTTGTTAGCACTTATCTTTATTGTCAGCCTAGATAGCAATGATTTTCTGGTTGTGACCAGCGCTGTCTTTAGCTGTTTCAATAATATCGGGCCTATTCTAGGAAAGACATCTAGTTTCTCAATCTTTAGCCCTATCTCAAAAATTCTCCTCTCCTTTGCGATGATTGCAGGGCGTTTGGAGATTTACCCTATCCTACTTCTCTTTATGAAGAGAACTTGGTCTAAGAGATAAAATACAACCACACATTGTAAACTTACAAAGTGTGGTGTTTTTATTTATGATTATCTCCTCAACTCACACTCAATAAAAATCAAAGAGCAAACTAGGAAAATAATCGGCTCTATAATATTTGTAGTGGGTAAATCCCCTATAAATATTATGGAGCCTATTTTTGTGTAGAAAAAAAGTCCCATATGACCTATAATGAAAAGCGACGAAACAACTCATTAGAAAGAATCATATGGAACAATTACATTTTATCACAAAACTGCTCGATATCAAAGACCCTAATGTCCAAATTATGGATGTTGTTAATAGAGATACCCACAAGGAAATCATCGCCAAACTGGATTATGAGGCCCCATCTTGTCCTGAATGTGGAAGTCAAATGAAGAAATATGACTTCCAAAAACCATCGAAAATTCCTTACCTTGAAACAACTGGTATGCCTACCAGAATCCTCCTTAAAAAGCGTCGTTTCAAGTGCTATTATTGCTCTAAAATGATGGTAGCCGAGACCTCTCTCGTCAAGAAAAATCACCAAATTCCTCGTATCATCAACCAAAAAATTGCGCAAAAGTTGATTGAAAAGACTTCTATGACCGATATTGCCCATCAACTGGCTATTTCAACTTCAACTGTCATTCGCAAGCTTAGTGACTTCCGTTTTAAGACTGATTTTTCTCGTCTTCCTGAGATTATGTCCTGGGACGAGTATGCCTTTACCAAGGGAAAGATGAGTTTCATTGCACAAGATTTTGATAATCTCAACATCATCACTGTTCTTGAAGGCAGAACACAGGCTATCATCCGAAATCACTTTCTGCGCTACGATAGAGTCGTTCGTTGTCAGGTGAAAATCATTACGATGGATATGTTTAGCCCCTACTACGATATTGCCAGAAAACTTTTTCCTAACGCTAAAATCGTTCTAGATCGTTTTCACATTGTACAACATCTCAGCCGTGCTATGAGTCGTGTCCGTGTTCAAATCATGAATCAGTTCGATCGAAAATCTCATGAATACAAGGCCATCAAGCGCTACTGGAAGCTCATCCAGCAGGATAGTCGTAAACTGAGTGATAAACGATTTTATCGCCCTACTTTTCGTATGCACTTAACGAATAAAGAAATTCTAGACAAGCTTTTGAGCTATTCAGAAGACTTGAGACATCACTATAATCTCTATCAGCTCTTGCTTTTTCACTTTCAGAACAAGGAGCCAGACAAATTTTTCGGACTCATTGAGGACAATCTTAAACAGGTTCATCCTCTTTTTCAGACTGTCTTTAAAACCTTCCTCAAGGATAAAGAAAAGATTGTCAACGCCCTTCAACTACCTTATTCTAATGCCAAATTAGAAACGACTAATAATCTCATCAAACTTATCAAGCGAAATGCCTTTGGTTTTCGGAACTTTGAAAACTTCAAAAAACGGATTTTTATCGCTCTGAATATCAAAAAAGAAAGGACAAATTTCGTCCTTTCTCGATCTTAGCTTTTCTTCAACCCACTACAGTTGACAAAGAGCCTTTTTTTGTTATAAGTTCTTCTTCAAAGTCCTTGATTTTGGGTAAATTTAAAATCAAATTTTACCCAACTGAACCTTCCATCTCATAGCTAATCAAGCGGTTCAACTCAACTGCATATTCCATTGGAAGTTCTTTTGTGAAGGGCTCTACAAATCCCATAACAATCATCTCTGTTGCCTCAGATTCTGACAATCCACGGCTCATGAGATAATACAATTGTTCTTCTGAAATCTTAGAAACCTTGGCTTCATGTTCCAAAGCCACTTGCGAGTTGTGGATCTCATTAAATGGAATAGTATCTGACGCTGACAAGTCATCCATAATAATGGTGTCACACTCGATGTGTGAGACAGATTTCTTAGAGTTTTTGTTAAAGGTTACTTGTCCACGGTAGTCAACCTTTCCGCCGCCTTTAGCGATGGATTTAGACACGATAGATGAGCTAGTATGTGGAGCGTTGTGGATCATCTTAGCACCCGTATCTTGGTGTTGCCCTGTATTGGCAAAGGCGATCGAAAGCATGGTTCCACGCGCCCCTTCTCCATCTAGGTAAACAGATGGGTATTTCATGGTTGTTTTGGCACCCAAGTTCCCATCAATCCACTCAACAGTCGAATCCTTTTGAGCCTTAGCACGCTTTGTTACCAAGTTATAGACATTATCAGACCAGTTTTGAATAGTCGTATAACGCATATAAGCTCCGTCCAAGGCAAAGATTTCTACAATGGCTGCGTGCAAGCTGTTGCTTGAATATGTTGGTGCTGTACATCCTTCTACGTAGTGTACACTTGCTCCCTCATCAACGATAATCAAGGTACGTTCAAACTGACCTGTATTTTCGTTGTTGATACGGAAGTAAGTTTGAAGTGGAATATCTACCTTGACCCCTTTTGGTACGTAGATAAAGGTTCCACCAGACCATACTGCTGAGTTGAGGGCTGCCAACTTATTATCTGTCGGCGGTACCAACTTCGCAAAGTATTGTTTAAACAAGTCTGGGTATTCCTTGAGGGCAGAATCTGTATCTGTAAAGATAATCCCCAATTTCTGGAACTCTTCCTTCATGTTGTGGTAAACCACTTCTGACTCGTACTGAGCAGAGGCACCTGCTAAATAAGCACGCTCAGCTTCTGGTATACCAATACGTTCAAAGGTTTCTTTAATCTTTTCAGGAACGTCATCCCAAGAACGGGCTGGTTTATCAGATGGTTTTTGGTAGTAGATCAAGTCATCAAAGTCAATCTCTGACAAGTCTGCTCCCCAGGTTTGCATAGGCATTTTTTTGAAGGTTTCATAAGACTTCAAACGGAATTCTAACATCCACTCAGGTTCTCCCTTAGCAGCTGATAATTCGCGAATGACTTCTTCGTTCAATCCTTTTCCTGTCGATAGGACAGGCTCTACATCATCATGAAAACCAAATTTATATTCACCAAGGTCAATTGGTTTTGGTTCTACTCTTTCTTCAGCCATAATATCCTTTCTTTCATTCTTCATTTCTAATGATTTATAAGACAAATGTAACTTGTCTTACTGTTTTTCTTAATCTTCAATTGTTTTCTTAAGGGCATTCCAAGCCAGAGTTGCACATTTGATCCGTTGCGGAAATTTAGCAACACCTGACAAGAAAGCTGCATCGCCTAGTTGATCTTGGTGTTCATCTTTTTGCCCTTGAACCATTTCAGAAAAGATGGTTGCTAGTTCTAAGATTTCTTGCTTGGTTTTTCCTAAAACAGCATCTGTCATCATACTGGCAGAGGCAGTAGAGATGGTACAACCTGAATTTAGAAAAGCGATATCTTCCAAACGATCCGCTGCATCAAACTTGACAGAGAGGTTGATGACATCCCCACAGGTTGGATTGTTGAGACTGATTTGTTCAGCATCATCCAACTTCCCTTGATGATGTGGATTTTTCGAATGGTCCGCTACCACTGCCATATAAAGGCTATCTAGTTTAGAAAGTGCCATTGAAAAACTCCTTTGTCTTTTGTAAGGAATCGACTAATTTGTCGCAATCTGCCTTGGTATTGTAGATATAAAAACTTGCGCGAGCTGTTGCTGGAACTTCCAAATATTGGAGCAAAGGTTGAGCGCAATGATGACCTGCACGAACAGCCACTCCTTCATAATCAAGTGCTGTAGCTAGGTCATGGGGATGAAGATCGCCTAGGTTAAAGGCAATAACACCTGAACGTTGAGCCAAGTCCTGAGAACCATAAATAGTCAATCCTTCAATGGCCTGCAGTTTTGGAAATACGTATGAGATTAATTCCTGTTCATGAGCTTCAATGGCATCCATACCAATCTTTTCCAGATAATCCACTGCAGCAGCAAGTCCAATAGCGCCTGCCATATTAGGAGTTCCAGCCTCAAATTTCCAAGGCAATTCCTTCCAACTAGCAGTTTGCTCATAGACGAAATCAATCATCTCGCCGCCAAATTCTACTGGAGACATTTGTTCCAGATACTTCTCTTTGCCATAAAGGACACCAATACCAGTCGGACCAGCCATCTTGTGACCCGAAAAGGCAAAGAAGTCCACATCCAAGTCCTGTACATCAATCTTCATATGAGGTGTAGATTGAGCACCATCCACTACCATGATGGCTCCAACTTGGTGGGCCAATTGAGTGATTTCCTTGGTCGGATTGACCACACCAAGAACATTAGAGGCGTGAGCTAGGGAGACAAACTTGACTCTATCAGTCAATTTAGCTCGCAGATCATCCATATCCAAGGCTCCATCCTTGAGATAGACATAGACAAGCTCAGCCCCGGTCTTACGGCAGGCCTCCTGCCAAGGAATGATATTAGAATGATGTTCCATGACAGAAATCAAGACCTGGTCTCCCTCAGTCAGAATTTCCTCAGCAAAGCGTGCTACCCAGTTAAGGCTGGTTGTCGTTCCTCTCGTAAAGAGAACTTCCTTTGTCGAACCTGCATTGATAAACTTACGAATGGTTTCACGAGCGGCTTCATAAGATGCTGTTGCTCGTTCTGCCAAAGTATGAACACCACGGTGAACATTGGCATTGTCCTGCTCATAGTAGCGGTTGATTGTTTCCAGAACTGCTAGTGGTTTTTGTGTCGTCGCAGCATTGTCCAGATAGACCAGAGGTTCATCGTTAACAATCTGGTCTAAAATTGGAAAATCCTTACGAATCGCTTCTACTTCTAACATAGGCTTCCCCTTAGCGTTTTGACAATTTTTCTTCGATAGTTGCAATCATTTCATCGCGAACTTCCTTGACTGGAATCTCAACGATAACAGAACCAAGGAAACCACGAACAACCAAGCGTTCTGCAGTTGCTTTGTCCAAGCCACGGCTCATGAGATAGTACATGTCTTCTGGGTCTACTTGACCGATTGAAGCCGCGTGACCTGCAGTAACGTCATTTTCATCAATCAAAAGAATTGGGTTGGCATCTGAACGTGCTTGGTCTGAAAGCATGAGAACACGACTTTCTTGTTGCGCATCTGCTCCCTTAGCACCCTTGATGATGTGGCCAATACCGTTGAAAGTTAAAGTTGCTTTTTCAAGGATAACCCCATGTTGGAGAATATTTCCGATTGAGTTACAACCATAGTTGGTTACACGTGTATCAATCCCTTGTACCTGACGGCCACTTGAAAGAGCTACGACTTTAAGATCAGCATGGCTACCGTTACCAATCAGGTCGCTATCAAAGTCCGCAACGACATTTCCTTCGTTCATAACACCGATTGCCCAGTCAATGCTTGCATCGTTGCCCAATTTACCACGACGACTAATATAGGCAGTGACATTTTCACCTAGACGATCGATAGCCGCAAACTTCACTTGCGCACCAGAACGTGCAATCACTTCGACTGTGATATTAGCAGTTGCTTTAGCACTTCCTTCACCGCGTGACTCTAGACGTTCAAGATAGCTTATTTTACTATTTTTACCAGCAATAATAAGGATATGCTTGTTAAATGGTACATCGCTATCGCTGTCTTGGTAGAAAATACCTTCAATTGGTTCTGTAATCTCAACATTATCTGGAATATAGAGTACAGCCCCACTGTTAAAGTAAGCTGTGTGGTAGGCTGCTAATTTATCATCGTCATACTTAACTGATGACATGAAGAATTCCTCGATCAGCTCTGGAATTTCTTCTAAAGCTGAGTGAAAGTCTGTGAAGACAACACCCTGTTCAGCTAACTCAACTGGAGTTTGCTCAAAAACAGTCTGTGTTCCTACTTGCACCAACTTCAAGTGGTTATCTAGAGCTGTGAAATCTGGAACATTTGCTGAGGGGTCACTTTCTGTAATCGTTCCATCACCCAGATTCCAACGGTGGAATTTGACACGCTCAATAACTGGTAATTCTAAACTCTCAATCTTATCAAAAGCTTTTTGACGGATGTCTGACAACCAGCTTGGTTCAGCGTGCATTTCTGAAAAAAGTTTAATAGTTTCTTTAGTCATTTACTTCTCCTAAAAGATACGATGGAATTACAATTCTTCCTTGTAGTCGTAGCCAAGTTCTTCAGCTAGTTTTGCGTATCCTTCACGTTCCAAACGCGCAGCCAATTCTGGACCACCAGAAAGGACAACACGACCTTCCATCATTACGTGTACCACGTCTGGTGTGATGTAGTTCAATAGACGTTGGTAGTGAGTGATAATCATAGCACCAAAGCCTTCACCACGCATGGCATTCACACCTTTAGACACAACTTTAAGAGCGTCAATATCAAGACCAGAGTCAATCTCATCAAGAAGGGCAAAAGTTGGTTCCAACATCAAAAGCTGAAGAATTTCATTACGTTTTTTCTCACCACCAGAGAAACCTTCATTGAGGTAACGCTCTGCCATTTCTTCTTTCATGTTGAGCAATTCCATTTTCTCATCCAATTTAGTAATGAACTCACGAACTGAAATCTTTTCATCATCTTCCTTACCAGCATTCATGGCTGCACGAAGAAACTCAGCATTGGTAATTCCAGGAATTTCTGATGGGTATTGCATTGCAAGGAAAAGTCCCATACGCGCACGCTCGTCTACTTCCAACTCAAGGATATTTACACCGTCAAACAAGACTTCACCTTGGGTTACTTCATAGTTTGGATTTCCCATGATAGCGGCAGAAAGAGTTGATTTACCAGTACCATTTGGTCCCATGATAGCGGCAATTTCTCCTGTTTTAAGGGTCAGGTTAACCCCTTTTAAAATTTCTTTTCCTTCAATCTCAACGTGAAGATCTTTGATTTCTAATACTGACATGATAGTTCCTTTCTTTTTCAAGGCCTTTACAGTACTTACTGGAAACAAACTTGATTTCCCTAGAAAATACGGTAAAAGGTCAATAAATATACTTTTATAGTATAACAAAAAAAAGCCTAAAAGGCTTTGATTTTGTCTAGAAGCTGAGGACTAGTCTTTTCCTTTCAAGTGCTGGTCAATGACATCTACTATTTTCCCCATCAAGTAACTGACTCGAAAATTTCTAAAGAGCAAAATGGCCCAAAAGGCTGCCATAATATAGCGACCAGTCATCCAGGCTTCATTGAAAAAATAGGTCTCAGCAGCTGTAAACAGCGCGATGATAATAAATTGTTGTCTATTCATAAACTTATTGTATCATGAAATCTTTCTTTAGTCTTCCTCTACCTTTACTTTATCCGCCAAAAATTCAAATCCTTCCGGAATCAAACTTTCTTCTGCTTCTTTTTCAGTTTGAGAAGATTTGGCTTTAGCTGAAAAGGCTGCGCGAACTTCTTTCCATTCCTCCATGGAAATGGCTAAAATCTCGGGTGAAAAACCTGCCGCCTGACTGAGGATGTTACCAAACATGGTGTTGAGATTGTCTCGTTTCATGGTTTGACCAGCATTAAAGTTAGACTCAAAAGCAAGAATGGCATGGTGTTCATTGGCCGCAACCGGTTGAGAACCAACCAGCAAAGCCTTGTCCGGTCCACCTAGACTTTCAATTACCTCTCCCCAGGCATTCTGCAAACGAATCAGATTTTGACGTGCTAAATCAGGATTTTCAACGGCCTCTTGTAAGATAGATTGCACTTTATTGCGATCCACACGATAGACTGTTTTGCCCGTAGCTGGTCGACTAGGAGCTGGACTTGTTGGCTTAGCTACGGTTCCCACATTGGCGAGTTCTTGTTTAAGACGTGCAACTTCCTGTCTCAATGCAGCAATTTCATGTTCAACTGCCCCAGAAAGAGCTGCTTCAGGCTTAACCTCCGCCAAACGGATGGTCATCATCTCAGCATAAATCTTGGGCTGCAAACTAGACTTAATATCTGCTAAACTCACTGTCGCCAAGCGAATCATTTCAAACAGATTTTCCTGAGGAAGTGCCAAGTTTCCCACAAAGACTGGGCTATGATGAGTGTTTTCTCCTCCTGTTTGAACAATTAACAAATCTCTTAAATAGTGCAAAAGGTCAGTCACAAAACGAGTCATACTCTTACCATTCTCAAAAAGAAGATTCAAGCAAGACAAAGCCTTGGGAACATCCTGTTGAAATAAGGCAGCCACATAATCATCCAAGGCAGACAGACTAATGGTTCCTGTAATTTCTTCAGAAATGGCCGTCGTCAGCTCATTTCCCTGTGTCAAACTCAGGGCTTGATCCAAAATAGACAAGGCGTCCCGCATTCCACCTTCAGCCCGTCTAGCAATGATTTCCACAGCCTCTGGTTCAGAACTGATATTTTCCTTTTCTAAGATATATTGGATATGTTCCTTAATATCCTGTGTCTTAATTGATTTAAACTCAAAACGTTGGACACGCGATAGAATCGTAGCAGGTATCTTGTGCAATTCAGTAGTAGCTAAAATAAAGACCACATTCTGTGTTGGCTCTTCCAGCGTCTTTAGGAGAGCATTAAAAGCCCCTGTAGACAGCATGTGAACCTCATCTATGATATAGACCTTATAACGGGCAAGGCTCGGTGCGTAGGTGGATTTATCACGGATTTCACGAATTTCATCAACCCCATTATTAGAGGCCGCATCCATTTCGATGACATCTTCTAAACTACCATCCGTCACTGCCTGACAAATATAGCAGTTATTACAAGGTTCACCACCCACTTGATTAGGACAGTTCATAGCCTTTGCAAAGATCTTAGCTACACTGGTTTTTCCCGTTCCACGAGGACCAGAAAAAAGATAAGCGTGACTTATTTTCTCTTGCTCCACCGCTTGTTTAAGAGTCTTAGCCACAACTTCTTGACCAACCAACTGAGAGAAGTTTTGACTTCTATATTTTCGATAAAGTGCTTGATACATTAGGCTTTCTCCCCAAACATTGTAAAGTCCCATTCTGTCTTTTCAAGCAAAATAGCGACAAATTGTTCCAAATAATCTCGATCCATAGCATCATAATCATCAATCTCTGAAGAATCCAGATCCAGAACTCCAAGTATTCGACCATTCTTTACCATCGGCACAACAATTTCACTTTTAGCACGACTATCACAAGAAATATAGTTGGGATAGGTCGTTACATCACCAACTAGAACAGTTTCCTGAAAGTGAGCTGCCTCACCACAAACACCCTTGCCCAGTGCAATACGGATGCAGGAAACACCTCCTTGGAAGGGACCTAAAATCAATTCCTTTCCATCGAACAGATAAAAGCCTGCAAATACGGTATTAGGAAAACGTGATTTTAGAAGAGCACTGGCGTTGGAAAGATTAGCCAAAACATTGGTTTCACCATCCAATAAAAAAGAGAGTTCTTCATTTAACATTTGATAACGTGATTGTTTTTCTGATTCTAACATAGAACTATTATATCAAAAAAGGCTTACAGACAAAAGAAAAATCCCTTGTTTAGAAAACAAAGGATTTTGTAAATTTTCAATTTGATTAAAGTTCGATATCACCGAACAAGTCAGCCATTGAGAATCCTGTTTGTGTTTCTGGAAGTTCGAAATCACGTTTTTCTTGACGTTTTGGACGACGTGGACGAGCAACACGTTTTTCTTCTTTTTGTCCTTCTTCTTGAGCTGGACGCTCTTCAAGAGCTTTGATAGAAAGTGATACGCGCTCTGCATCTGCGTTAACTTCAAGAACTTTAACTTGAACTTCTTGACCAACTTTAAGAGCTTCTTTTGGATTTTCAATACGTTTGTGTGAAATTTGTGATACGTGAACAAGTCCATCGATACCTGGCAATACTTCAACAAATGCACCGAAGTCAGTCAAACGTTTAACTGTTCCTTCAACTACATCACCTTTAGCCAATTTTTGCTCAACGCCATCCCATGGTCCAGGTGTTGTTGCTTTAAGTGAAAGTGATACACGTCCTTCTTCTTCGTTAAGATCAAGGATTTTCACTTCAATTTCTTCACCAACAGTTACAACTGATTTTGGTGATACGTTACGTTCATGTGACAATTCAGTCAAGTGAACCAATCCGTCAACACCACCAAGGTCGATGAAAGCACCGAAGCTTGTGATACGTGCAACTTTACCAGTTACAACATCACCAACAGCCAATTTACCGAATACTTCAGCGCGAGCTGCTGCTGTAGCTGCTTCAACAACTTCACGACGTGAAAGGATGAAGCGGTTTTCTTTAGCGTCAACTTCTTTGATTTTAGCATCAAATTCTTGACCTACAAAACGCTCAGTGTTACGTACGAAACGAGTATCCAACATTGAAGCTGGGATGAATCCACGAACACCTTCAAATTCTACTGAAAGTCCACCTTTAACGGCACGAGTTCCTTTAACAGTAACAACTTCTTCTTCGCGACCAACAAGTTTGTCCCATGCTTTGCGAGCTTCAAGGCGTTTTTTAGATACAAGGTATGTAACTGTATCAGTATCTTTACCAACTACTTGACGAAGTACAAGAACATCCAATACTTCTCCTACTTTAACAAAGTCATTGATATCTGCATCGCGATCGTTTGTCAATTCGCGAAGAGTCAAGACACCTTCAACACCAGTTCCAGAGATTGCAACGTTAGCTTGAGTCGCATCAACTGTCAATACTTCAGCACTAACAACATCACCAGTCTCAACTTGGCTAACGCTATTTAGCAAATCTTCAAATTCGTTCATCTAAAAAATCCTCCAACAATCAAGTTTTTCTTAAACTTGACATACTTATAATTTTTTTCCTAAGCACCCGCAAGAACATATTCATATCGTTCACGTCTTTCAATTATAAAAATAAAATACCCTAAGATATTTTGCTTTTTATCTTGATCATTACCTAAGAACTGGGGTAGCTGGATTCGAACCAACGCATGAGGGAGTCAAAGTCCCTTGCCTTACCGCTTGGCTATACCCCATTGATGAAATGGAGAGAGAGGGATTCGAACCCCCGAACCCGAAGGAGCGGATTTACAGTCCGCCGCGTTTAGCCACTTCGCTATCTCTCCTACAATCAACATGGACTATTATATCATGAAAATTTCAAAAAAACAAGACTTATTTTGCTAAATTATAATTTTCAATCAAAATTTCCACAGCTTTTTCCAATTTTTTATAAAAACTATCGACATTCCCATTCTTTATGATGGCAAATTGTCCGTCTAATTCGGCAATTTCTCCGATAACTTTTTTACCGATAGTCAATGTATAACCTTCAAAACTGTCTTTTCCTACATTAACTTTAGCATCTGCTACTTGAATTTCAATTTTTTTATCTTTCTTACTCATTTCATACCTCTCTTCACTTTTTCTATTTTACAAGAAAATCCTAAAACTAGCAAGAAAAAACTCTATATCATTCCAAGTCTGATATAGAGTTTTTCTGCTTTATTTAATGTGTTTTTCTAGTTCTTTTTGGTACTTACCGTTTGATTCCAATTTTTCTTTTTGCCATTTTTTCAGTGCTTCTTCATATTCTTTTGTAGTAACAATATCTTTTTGCAATTTCATTCCTTTAAAGATATATGGGTCACCCTTAATACCAACTTGTGAGTATGGTTTTGAGAATGGCACGACATTACTTACAACCGGGGAACCACCAGATGAGGCTGTTGGCATCAATAATGAACTATCTGTCAACCAAGCTTGAGCCTTGGCATATTTTTCATAGCGTTCTTCAAGATTTGTAGTTTCTGAATCCGCATCATCCAACAATTTCTTATATTGGTCCAAACCAAGTTTAGCTACAACATCCTTATCTTTCCCTTTTGTAATACCAAGGTGTTTCATAGCAGAACCTGATTTAGGATCCATGATATTCAAGTAAGATGCTGGGTCTTGATAACTTGGAGCCCATCCTGTACTGTTCAAATCATAGTCTTTTTGAGAAGGAACACGCGCTTGAGAAGTGATTGTTTCCTTTTCATTATCTGTCATTTGAAGAACATCGATGACAACATTTTCAGCACCAAGAGTTGATTCGATAGACTGTTTGAAAGAGTTGCTTTGTTGAACGGCGATGGTATCTGTTTGTTCAACTGGGACATCCAAGTGAATTGGGAAGTTTACCCCTTTAGATTCCAAGTCTTTCTTAGCTTTTTCAAAGGCTGCTTTAGCCTTGTCAGGGTTGTAGATAGAATCCTTACCATCGACTAGCTCAACACCTTTCCATTGATCACCATAGTTCACCAACTCTGCTTGAGCAATGTGACCAAAGTTCTTACCGCCTGCTTGCACGAAGTTATCAGGAACGAGACTGTTACGAATAATCTTGTCCGCACCGTCTTCACCATTTAGCTGAGCAGCATAAGAATGGCGGTTGAAGGCAAAGTTGATAGCCTGACGGAAGTCCTTATTAAGCATAGCTTCTTTTGTAGAAGTCTTTTGTTCTTCACTTGTTTTCGCAGTTTTATTGTATGACTGACGATTTACGTTAAAGGTGAAGTAATAGCTACTTGAGTCCTGTGGGCTATAAGTAATTTTATCTCCGTATTGTTCCAAAGTTGAAGCAAAGTTTGAGCTACTTGGGAAGAGACGGGCTGTCGTATAAGCACCAGAAGAGAAGCTACGAATCAAGGATTCCTGATCTGAACCATCGTAGTAGGTCAATTTAATCTTCTCAATTTTTACCTTTTCTTTATCCCAGTAGTTTGGATTTTTCTCGTATTCAATCAACGATTTAGACGTCAAGGTCTTCAAGATATAAGGACCATTGTAGAGAATCCCTGCTGGAGTAACTGCTCCATAATCTTTACCTGATGCCTTCAAAAACTCTTCATTTACAGGCAACATCGTCGCTGTTGTAACTTTAGAGTTCCAGAAACTTTCTGGTTTGTTTAGGGTATATTCAACTGTATAATCGTCCAAGGCCTTAACCCCAACTGTAGAGAAATCATTTGTTTCACCAGTCATGTAGGCATCCAATCCCTTGATTGAATTTTGGATGAGAGAGACACCATCTGACTTGCCATCAGCTACGTGTTTCAATCCTGTCACAAAGTCATGTGCAGTTACTTCTGCATATTCTTCACCTTCAGAAGTGTACCATTTAACTCCTTTACGAAGTTTATAGGTATAAGTCAGACCATCTTTTGACACAGACCAATCTTCAGCCAAGGAAGGAATAACATTTCCGTATTGGTCGTTTTCCATCAAACCATCAACCACGTTCCCGATGACATCTGTTGTAGATGTACGAGTCGCTATACTATAGTCCAAAGATGCTGGATCTACTGCATAGACATATGAAAATGTTGTCGGTGCATCTGCTTCTTTATCAGCTTTTCCACAAGCCACTAAAAGAGCTGTTGTGCTCAGGGCCACTCCTGCTGTTAAGAGCCACTTTTTCGATTTCATCAAAAATCTCCTTTTGTTTATTTTAATCTACTTTTACAATCCAACCTTCTGGCGCTTCAATATCACCAAACTGAATACCAGTCAATTCATCATAGAGTTTACGAGTCACAGGGCCAACTTCTATTTCACTATAGAATACATGGAAATCATCACCGTGCTGAATTCCACCAATTGGTGAAATAACTGCTGCCGTACCACAGGCACCTGCCTCTACAAAACGATCCAGCTTATCAATTGGGACATCACCCTCAATAGGAGTCAAGCCCAAGCGGTGTTCTGCCAAATAAAGCAAAGAATATTTGGTAATAGATGGCAAGATAGATGGACTCAATGGTGTTACAAATTCATTATCAGCTGTAATTCCAAAGAAGTTAGCTGAACCGACTTCTTCAATCTTTGTATGAGTTGATGGGTCTAGGTAGATAACATCTGAGAAATGACGTGATTTAGCCAATTTCCCTGGCAAGAGACTGGCAGCATAGTTCCCACCAACCTTAGCCGCACCTGTACCATTTGGAGCAGCACGGTCGTATTCATCCTGAATCAAGAAGTTGGTTGGAACCAAACCACCCTTAAAGTAATTTCCAACTGGCATAGCAAAGATAGTGAAAATGTATTCCTCCGCTGGTTTTACCCCGATAATATCTCCAACACCAATCAAAAGGGGACGAAGATAAAGGGTTCCACCTGTTCCATATGGTGGTACATATTCTTCATTGGCACGGACAACCGCCTTACAAGCTTCTACAAACATGTCTGTCGGAACTTGTGGCATCAAGAGACGATCACAAGTACGTTGCAGGCGTTTAGCATTTTCGTCAGGACGGAAAAGTTGAACACTACCATCCTTAGTACGATAAGCTTTCAAACCTTCAAATGCTTGTTGGCCATAGTGAAGACTTGGAGAAGACTCTGAAATATGCAAAGTTGCATCCTCTGTAAGCTCTCCTTGATTCCATTGTCCATTTTTAAAATGAGCAATATAGCGATAAGGTAATTTCATATAGGAGAAACCAAGGTTTTCCCAATCAATCGTTACTGTCATATTCCACTCCTTATTCTAAAAACTTATTTCTTTTATTCTACACTATTTTTCTAAAATAGCAAGCATATTTTGTAATTTTCAGAAAATTTCTTCAATAAAAAGAACCAGCTCTTCGAACTGATTCCTTTTACAAGTGAAAAATTAGTTATTTTCAACTTTTTCATCGTATTTTGGTCTTAGTGTTGTACCTGAGTTAATAATTGTACGTTTTTGAACAAGAGGAAGGTCTGTACGATTGTAAACTGTACGCCATGGTTCCCAAACAAGACCTGTTTTTTCTTGAATCTTCACGCGTATATTACGTACATTTCCTTTAAATTGAAGTTCAGTTTGGAAACCAGCTGTTCTGTTCTTACCATTATCTTCCCATTGACGTGAGCGAATACTTTCAATTCCATCCTTATCATAAGTTACTTCATCCCAGTAAACATAGTAACGAGCAATATAAGCTCCCTTATGTTGTAAATTGAGATAACCATTTTTATATGAAGTCACTTTAGTTTCAATGTAGTCTGTATTGCTTTGAATTGTGGCTACTTGATTATCTTTCAAGAATGCAGTCTTATAAGAAATTGGAACAGCAGGGTTTTGTGTACTGAAAGTAGCTCCTTCTTGAATCAATTTCTTCAAATCTTCTACTGTACCTGTCACAACTCGCGCAGCGCCATCAGCATTTCCACCTACGATTGAAACGGTTACAGTTGTATTCTTCAAGACACGCGCCCATTCAGATTCTGGTTTAATAGGCACCCCTTTGATAACAGCATTAATCGCTGCTTTCAACTCTGTACTCTTGCTTGTTGTTTCAAATTTGACATACATTTGACGTCCGTATGAAACGCTTGACACGTATACAGGAGGTGTTTTTTCATCAATTCCACGTGCTTTCAATTGATCAACCGTTACTCCTGGTGCAAATACATCTGATGGATTTTTTGGAGCATCAAAGTTAGCAGTATAGTAAATTTGTTTAAAATCAACAACTTCAACTTGTTTTTCACCCTTGTTTACAGCCTCGAAGTCAATTTTCAAATTAACACCGACTTTTTCAAAATCACTTCCGAATTTTGCTTTCAATTGATTCATGCTGTAAGCAGAAGTTGATTCGTACTGCATACGTGCTGGAGCAGGATTTTTCGCAGCATATTTTTCATGCCAACGGTTTAACAAGGTATTCACACCTTCCTGCATACCACTTACAGTTGGATTAGCATCTACAAAGCTATCTCCGCCTACCATTCCTGGTAAATCAACACTAATTCTACCTTTGCTACGATCTAAACTAATTTGTTGTGGTTTATTTTCTAGGAGGTCTTGATTTGCTTTAAACAAAGCACCTAGGAAGATATCTCCATTACCATTAATGGCAACATCCGCAGAACCAGTAGAGAGGTTTTTCTTCACTTTTTCCACAACCACAAATTCATTTCCTTGTTGTTTTGTGCTTGTATTAGTGTAATTTTCTAACGCTTCGCCTTTTCTAGTTAAAATATTTAATTTATCATAATTTAAACCAAACAAATAGTTATTTAGTTCTGCAGCAAAGTCTGTTTTTGCTTTACTTTCAGCTTTAGTGTTAGTCGCTGCTTTTTCTTTTGCAGAGCGATACACTTCTACCTCTGCTAAGCTAAGTGGTGTTTTTGAATTATTTAGCTCCACTTTAACATATCGTGCATTCACTCCTGAGAATTGAACATCGATTGTTGGTTGATTGTTTAAGCTATCGATGTGTTGACGAGTTACCTCATTTCCATCTTTATCCAACAAAATAACATCAAAATTAGATAAACGATTTGCTACATCCCCATCTCCACGATTGTAAATACGAACAGTTCCTACTGATTCTTCTTTTTCTAAATCAACTTTCCACCAAGAATGATCTTGAAAATCTGTATGGGTAACAGAACGATGGCTCCATGCGTTATCACGATTTCCATCAACTGCTCTAGAAGCATCTCCTCCATAAGCAATTGAACTCTGACTTGCAGGTTTATGAGCAGCAATATTTTCACCAGCAACTGCAGCCACACTTGGCTCTGTCGCTTTTACTACATTTGATTGAAAAATTAGTCCAGAACCTAGTAAAAATGTTGCAATGGCAACGCCACATACTCCAACGCTACGTTTACGAATAGAAAAACGAAATCCTTTATCTTGTTTGTTTTGAGACATACAAAACTCCTATATATATATTTGAACGAATTATTTCTTGAACGCGCTTTCTTGAAACAATAAGAGTATAACATAAAAATATTATAGATGCAATCGTTTTCTTAAAAAATTATTATTTTTTATTAGCTAAACTTGTATAGATATCACTATATTAACAACTTCATATTTAAACACTCAAGCGGTCTATACCACTAAAAACAAGAAAACGAGCAGACTAAGTCCCTATCAGTTGGGAATCAGCACTGGTCGTTTTTGTATATATAATCAGATTTAACTCTTGAAATCTATAGATTGACAAATTTCTCAATGAAAAGCTTTTCATTGTTGTTTATCATTTCTTAGATTCAAATTCTGTATAAGTTTCCTGAAGATAAGCGTCAAAAACTTCTTCATCTGAAATCGTGTCAGAGATGAAGCTACCGTTGCTTGTGCGTTCTGACAGGTTCAAGTCTTGCAATCGACTTTCATAAATTGTTCCTTTATTGGATTGGATAAACAGAATCTGGTCGTTTTCTTCTACTTCTGTACTAAAGAGGTCACCTACAAATCCTTGCTCTGAAACTGCTCCAGCCAAGAAGACTCGATGTGGTTTGTTTTTCAACTCACGCAAGACTTGTAGACCTCGTTTGGCACGACTGGTCGCTGGAATTTCCTCAACGGAAACGCGTTTCAAACTTCCACGCTGAGTCAAGAGGTAGAAGGATGAAGAGTTACAGATAAAGACAGCCTGAAGCGCATCATCTGCTTTGAGGTTTATAGCTTTGACACCTGCAGCCTTGGCACCGACAACAGGAACCTCTTCGATATTGAAACGAAGGGCATAACCATTTTGACTAATCAAAAGAACATCATCTAGTTTAATCGGAGCTACTGCCACAATCTGGTCTGTCTCATCTTTGAGCTTAGCATACTTGACAGACTTAGACTTGTAGGTCCGCCATGGGGTGAATTCTTTTCGTTCTACACGCTTGATTTGACCGAGACGAGTCGCCGCAAAATAAGTTGTCGCATCATCAAACTGATCCACTACTTCCACATAAAGGATTTCTTCGTTGGTTTCAAAGTTTGTGATGGTTTGGCTCAGATGCTCTCCGATATCCTTCCAGCGAATATCTGCCAACTCATGGATTGGTCGATAGATGACATTTCCAAGACTTGTGAACATCAAAAGATGCTGTGTTGTCTTGACAGCTTGTACAAAGATCAAACGGTCATCATCACGCTTGCCAATTTCTTCCAGCGTTGAAGCTGCAAAAGAACGTGGACTGGTACGCTTGATGTAACCGGCCTTAGTCACGCTGACATAGGTATCTTCCTCAGCAATAAGACTAGCTGTATCAATCTCGATTGCTTTCGCAGTGTCTTCTAAAGTACTCAAACGTGGAGTCGCAAATTTCTTCTTGACCTCACGAAGCTCTTTCTTCATGAGATTGTACATAGTCCGTTCATCACCGATGATGGCTGCAAGCATGGCAATCTTTTCACGAAGTTCTGCTTCTTCTTCTTGCAAGACAACAACGTCTGTATTGGTCAAACGGTAAAGTTGCAAGGTAACGATGGCCTCAGCCTGCTCCTCTGTAAATTCATAGCTAACCTTGAGATTTTCCTTGGCGTCAGCTTTGTTCTCAGAAGCACGGATCAAAGCAATGACTTCGTCCAAAATCGAAATCACGCGAATCAGACCTTCAACGATATGGAGACGCTTTTCAGCCTTTTCCTTATCATAGCGGGAACGCGCCAAAATCACTTCACGACGGTGGGCGATGTAGCTAGACAAAATTGGGACAATCCCAACCTGACGGGGTGTGAAATTGTCAATCGCCACCATGTTAAAGTTGTAATTGATTTGTAGGTCAGTATATTTGAATAGATAATTGAGAACAAGCTCGGTATTTGCGTCTTTCTTTAGTTCGATAGCAATGCGAAGACCGTCACGGTCAGACTCATCACGAACCTCAGCAATACCTGCCACCTTATTATTGACACGGACATCATCGATTTTCTTGACCAAATTGGCCTTATTGATTTCATAAGGAATCTCAGTAACAACGATTTGTTCCTTACCACCTTTTAGCTTTTCAATTTCCGTCTTGGAACGAACAACTACGCGCCCTTTCCCAGTTTCATAGGCCTTCTTGATTTCATCACGACCTTGGATAATCGCCCCTGTCGGGAAGTCTGGCCCAGGCAAAAATTCCATGAGTTTATCAACTTTGGCAGTTGGATGGTCAATCATGTAAACCGCAGCATCAATGACCTCAGCTAAATTATGCGGAGGAATATCTGTGGCATATCCAGCTGAAATACCAGTAGATCCATTGACTAAGAGGTTTGGAAAGGCTGCTGGTAATACAGTTGGTTCTTTCTCCGTATCGTCAAAGTTCCAAGCAAAGGGAACTGTCTTTTTCTCGATATCTTGAAGAAGATAACCAGCAATTTCTGAAAGACGCGCCTCGGTATAACGCATGGCCGCAGGCGGATCCCCGTCCATAGAACCGTTGTTACCGTGCATTTCAACCAAAATCTCACGGTTTTTCCAGTCCTGAGACATACGGACCATGGCATCATAGATAGAAGAATCCCCGTGTGGGTGGAAATTCCCCATGATGTTCCCGACAGACTTGGCCGACTTGCGGTAGCTCTTGTCAAAGGTATTGCCATCTTTATTCATAGAATAAAGGATACGGCGCTGAACCGGCTTCAAGCCATCACGAATATCTGGCAAAGCCCGGTCTTGAATAATGTACTTGGAGTAGCGACCAAAGCGCTCTCCCATAATGTCCTCAAGGGACATGTTTTGAATGTTACTCATATAGGATACAGAGCCCGTAAAATATCAAGTGAAAATAGAAAATTCTTGAAGTAAGCAAGCTCACCAGAGAATTTATCTTTTTCACGCATCATTTAGGGCGTGTTCAACTCCTTTCAAAGAATATAGAGTAGGTTTTTATAGAAAAGGTGTTCAGTTACTATAAATAACCAAACTATCCTTTCTGTAGTTTAACCTTTTAAATTAGTCAGCGATTTAGAAGTCTCTCCTCAGCATACTGAATCATCTTCTCAGCTACTTCTTTATCGTAGTCAAAGCCCAGCTTTTGAGCAAGGTACTGAGCCTCTCGGTGGAAAAGTTTCATCGTAGCAAACAAAGACTGAGTGAGTTTCTCTATACTTGAAAAATCAAGCAGATTTGAGAATTCCTTTTCTTTACTAATGGGTAAATAGTTAAAAAGATACTTATAATTCTTGCCGACGTCTACTGTTCCCTTATCACTTGCTACCTGCCAAGCCAAAATTTTCAAGAATTCTTGTTGACAAATGCCGTAGAGATGGTCAGTCGCATAGATGACTTGATGGCGACAGATTCCTTTGACTACGTAGGCTGACACCCACCAAAATTCATTACAGGCTTTTTCAAAATCCGTTTCAGTAGTTGGATGTATCCAGAAACGCTTTAGACTAGGAGAATATGACTCAAACAAGCCTTTCTCATCTTTCAAAACTGTATAATCAGCTTCACTGTCCACCCATTCTTGAATGTATTCTTTAGGGCAGAGGGTCAAATCGATACGATTGCCATCTTCAAAGAGCATGAGATAGAGGCGACGATTACCAAGACTAACTTCTTGCTCGATAATGCGTTTCCCAAACTGATTCAACCAAGAAAGGTCACTTGTCAGATTATCAAAATCATCCACAATATAGACCACATCATAGTCTTGAAATTCATCTTTTGGCGCCTTTGTATCAGTTCGTGAACCAGACATGGCGACAGCTTTGACTTGTAAAGTTTTGGCTGTTTTTAAAATCACATCGAGCATTTCTGTTTCAGTTCTCATGTTAATACCCATTCGTTAAAGACCGACTTAAAACACTGTCGCTTCTTCCAGCGTAAACTTGACATTATCCTCAATCCACTTACGACGTGGTTCTACCTTGTCTCCCATGAGGACGTTTACGCGACGTTCGGCGCGTGCTAGATCTTCGATAGTGACACGGATGAGGGTGCGGGTTTCTGGATTCATGGTTGTTTCCCAGAGTTGGTCCGCGTTCATCTCACCAAGACCTTTATATCGTTGGAGTATTGCGCCTTTGCCGAACTGCTTGCGGAGTTCTTCTAGTTCACCGTCTGTCCAAGCATAGGCCACTTCTTCTTTCTTGCCTTTGCCTTTGGACATCTTATAAAGAGGTGGAAGGGCAATATAAACATGGCCTGCCTCAACTAGCGGACGCATGTAACGATAGAAAAATGTCAAGAGCAAGGTCTGAATATGGGCACCATCTGTATCCGCATCGGTCATGATAATAATCTTGTCATAGTTGGCATCTTCAATAGAGAAGTCTGCTCCGACACCCGCTCCGATGGTATAAATCATGGTGTTGATTTCCTCATTTTTGAGGATATCCGCCATCTTGGCCTTGGCTGTATTGATAACCTTACCACGAAGGGGCAAGATTGCCTGGAATTTGCGGTCACGGCCTTGTTTGGCAGAACCTCCGGCAGAATCCCCCTCGACTAGATAGAGTTCATTCTTAGCAGGATTCTTAGACTGAGCAGGTGTCAATTTACCCGACAACAAGCCCTTGTCTTTTTTATTTTTCTTACCATTCCGGCTCTCATCACGCGCTTTGCGAGCTGCCTCACGAGCATCACGAGCCTTGATAGCCTTGCGGATAAGGTTAGAAGCCAATTCACCATTTTCCATGAGGAAGAAGGTCAACTTATCAGCCACAATTCCATCCACAACCGGACGAGCTAGTGGGCTTCCAAGTTTGTCCTTGGTCTGGCCTTCAAACTGCAAATGTTCTTCAGGAACTAAGATAGAAAGAACTGCTGCTAGTCCTTCACGGTAATCTGAACCTTCTAGATTTTTATCTTTTTCCTTGAGAAGACCTGTCTTACGCGCATAGTCATTCATAACCTTGGTAATGGCAGACTTAAGTCCTGTTTCATGCGTTCCCCCATCCTTGGTACGAACGTTATTGACAAAGGACAGAATGTTATCTGAAAATCCATCATTGTATTGGAGGGCAACTTCCACTTGGAAACCATTATCTTCCCCCTCAAAGTAGAGAACTGGTGTCAAAGTTTCCTTGTCTTCATTAAGGTAGGACACAAAGTCCTGCACCCCGTTTTCATAATGAAACTCAATCGCTTCATCTGTTCGCTTGTCCGTCAAAGACAAGGTCACATTTTTTAAAAGAAAGGCTGACTCATTAAGACGCTCTGAGATGGTATTGTACTTAAAGTCTGTTGTAGAAAAGATAGTCGCATCAGGCATAAACGTAACCTTTGTACCTGTCTTAGACTTGGGTGCTGTACCAATTTTCTTCAAAGTCGTGACAGGTTTTCCACCATTTTCAAAACGTTGCTTATATATTGCCCCATCACGGATGATTTCAACCTCCAGCCAACTAGATAGAGCATTTACAACAGAAGAACCAACCCCGTGGAGACCACCAGATGTCTTGTAGCCACCCTGCCCGAATTTCCCTCCAGCGTGGAGAATAGTAAAGATAACCTCAACTGTTGGGATTCCCATAGCATGCATACCCGTCGGCATCCCACGTCCGTGGTCTTGCACGGTCAAACTCCCATCTTTATTGATGGTCACATCAATACGGTCACCAAATCCAGACAAGGCCTCATCGACTGCATTGTCAACAATTTCCCAGACTAGGTGATGGAGACCTGCACCATCAGTCGATCCGATATACATCCCTGGACGTTTACGGACTGCATCCAACCCTTCTAGCACTTGAATGGCATCATCATTATAATTATTAATATTGATTTCCTTTTTTGACACAAGGAACCTCCTATTCGTTCATCTTTACTATTCTACAGGTTTTCCAAGGATTTTGCAAAATTTTTCTTTCTCCGCTGTAACAATTTCAGTAGAGATTCTCTGCCTTTCTTTCCCAATTCATGATATAATAGGAGTATGATTACAATAGTTTTATTAATCCTAGCCTATCTGCTGGGTTCGATTCCGTCTGGTCTCTGGATTGGACAAGTATTCTTTCAAATCAATCTGCGCGAGCATGGTTCTGGTAATACAGGAACAACCAATACCTTCCGCATCTTAGGAAAAAAAGCGGGTATGGCAACCTTTGTGATTGACTTTTTCAAAGGGACTCTAGCAACCCTTCTTCCGATTATGTTTCATCTGCAAGGTGTCTCGCCTCTTATCTTTGGACTCTTGGCTGTCATTGGACATACCTTCCCTATCTTTGCAGGATTTAAGGGTGGAAAGGCTGTCGCAACCAGTGCGGGAGTGATTTTCGGATTTGCGCCTGTCTTCTGTCTCTACCTTGCAGTTGTTTTCTTTGGAACTCTCTATCTTGGTAGTATGATTTCGCTGTCTAGTGTCACAGCATCTATCGCAGCCGTCATCGGAGTTCTACTCTTTCCACTTTTTGGTTTTATCCTGAGTAACTATGACCCTCTCTTCATCGCTATTATCCTAGCTCTTGCTAGTTTGATTATCATTCGTCATAAGGACAATATCACACGTATCACAAATAAAACTGAAAATCTTGTCCCTTGGGGACTGAACTTGACTCATCAAAATCCTAAAAAATAAAACGCCAGTTTTGAACAGAACTGACGTTTTTTTGTATGCTTATTTTGATTTGATATAGTTAATACCATCTGCTTTTGGTGCAACTGCTTTTCCAAAGAAGGCTGCCAAGACAAGAATGGTCAAAACATAAGGTGCAATTTGCAGGTAAACCGCAGGCACTCCTTGAAGGAATGGCAATTGAGAACCGATAACAGCCAAACTTTGTGAAAGGCCAAAGAAGAGACTAGATAGCATGGCTCCGATTGGATTCCATTTTCCAAAAATCATCGCAGCAAGGGCGATAAATCCAGGTCCAACAATAGTTGTCACTGAGAAGTTAACCGAAATCGATTGAGCATAAATCGCTCCGCCAATTCCACCTAAGAAACCTGAAATGATAACTCCTAGATATCTCATCTTGTAGACATTGATTCCCAAAGTATCCGCCGCTTGCGGATGTTCACCTACAGAACGGAGACGAAGACCAAAGCGAGTCTTGAAGAGGATAAACCAAGCAAGGAATGAGAAGGCAATCGCGATATAACCTAGCAGACTTGTTGATTTGAAGAAGATATCACCAATCACTGGAATATTTGCCAAGACTGGGAAGTCAAAGCGTCCAAAAGTCTGACTTAAGTTATCTGTTTGTCCTTTATTATAAAGAACTTTCACCAAGAAAACAGCCAAGGCAGGCGCCATCAAGTTCAATACTGTACCACTGACAACATGGTCTGCACGGAAATGAACCGTCGCAGCTGCGTGGATGATAGAGAAGAGACCACCTACCAATCCTGCTACAAGCAAAGATAGCCATGGAGTTGCTGCTCCAAATTGTTCTGCAAATTCAAGGTTAAAGACGACTCCAGAAAAGGCACCCATAACCATAATTCCTTCAAGGCCGACGTTTACCACACCACCACGTTCAGAGAAAACACCACCGATACTAGTAAAGATGAGAGGTGCTGAATAAATCAGCATAGAAGACACCAAGAGGGTGAGCAAGGTTGTAATAGACATCTTTACTTACCTCCTTTAACTTGTTTTTTCGGTTTGACAAAGCGTTCGATAAGGTAATGAACACTGACAAAGAAGATAATAGACGCTGTTACAATGCTGACAAGCTCAGATGGTACCTGCGCCGCATTCATACCTGGAGCCCCAACTTGGAGAACACCAAATAGGAAGGCTGCAAAGAGAATACCGATTGGTGAATTTGCCGCAAGCAGACTAACCGCCATCCCGTTAAATCCGACAGCCAATGATGCCCCTTGAACATAGACGTTCTGGAAGGTTCCTAGACCTTCAACAGCTCCACCAAGACCTGCCAAGGCACCTGAAATAATCATTGATAGAATGATTGTTCGTTTGGCAGAAATACCAGCGTATTCTGATGCGTGAGGATTAAGACCAACCGCACGGATTTCAAAACCAAGGGTTGTTTTCTTGAGCATGAACCAAATGACTGCAACGGCAATGAGAGCAAAGAAAATACCGATATTCATCCGCGAGTTACCAGTCAACTCAGCCAACCAAGGTGTCTGGTAGGTTGCATTAGCCCCAACACGAATCGTCGAATCTGTACTTTGCATGAAGTCTTTAGGAAAGGCATGGATAAAGGCATTTCCCACATACAAGACAATGTAGTTCATCATGATGGTTACGATAACCTCTGAAGTCCCTAGATAAGCTCTAAGAATACCTGGAATGGCACCGACAATCCCACCAGCAATCAAGGCAATCACGATAGTTGCTAGAATCATCAAGGGACGTGGCATATCTGGATGCGACAAGGCAAACCAACCACTGAGAATCCAACCAGCCAAAGCCTGACCAGGAAGTCCGACGTTAAAGAAACCAGCACGACTAGCAACGGCAAAACCAAGACCAATCAAGACCAAAGGTCCCATGGCACGGAAGATTTCCCCAATCCCGCGTAGACTACCAAAGGCTGTATAAAACAATTCTTCGTAGCCCCAAATGGCATCATAACCGAAGATCCACATGACAATGGCTCCGAGTAAAATTCCTAGAAAGACAGAAATCAAGGGAACCGAAATTTGTTGTAATTTTTTAGACATCACTCTTCTCCTTTCCCAAGTTTCCACCAGCCATCAAGACACCAAGTTCTTGTTTATTGGTTGTTTCTGGTGATACAATACCTTGAATCTTACCATCGTGAATAACGGCAATACGGTCTGAGACGTTTAAAATCTCATCTAGTTCAAAGCTGACAACAAGGACAGCCTTTCCATTATCACGCTCTTCAATCAAGCGTTTGTGGATATATTCAATGGCACCAACATCCAAACCACGAGTTGGCTGGCTGACGATAAGGAGTTCAGGATCTCGATCAATTTCACGAGCAATAATTGCTTTTTGTTGATTTCCTCCTGAGAGTGCAGCTGCAGGTACAAATTCACTAGCAGCACGAACATCAAATTCTTCCATTAGCTTTTTAGCATAAGAAGTAATATTTGAATAGTTCAAAATTCCATTTTTACTATGTGGTTCTTTGTAGTAGGTTTGAAGGGCAATATTCTCAGAAATCATCATTTCTAAAATCAAACCATCACGGTGACGGTCTTCTGGAACGTGCCCAACACTCAACTCTGTAATCTGACGTGGGTGCAAGCCTACAATTGAATCTCCTTTTAGCTCAATGCTACCAGATTCAACCTTGCGAAGACCTGTGATGGCTTGAATCAGTTCAGACTGACCATTTCCATCAATCCCCGCAATCCCAACAATCTCTCCCGCACGAACATCCAAGGATAGATTTTTGACAGCAGGGACACCACGGTTTTCATTGACCACCAAATCTTTGATTGACAAGACCACTTCTTTTGGTTGAGAAGCTTGTTTCTCTGTCTTAAAGGAAACAGAACGTCCCACCATCATTTCAGCCAAATCAGCATTGGTAGCCCCTGCGATTTCTACAGTTTCAATTGATTTCCCACGACGGATAACTGTAACACGATCAGAAACTGCACGAATCTCATCCAACTTGTGAGTGATCAAGATAATTGATTTTCCTTCTTTGACAAGATTTTTCATAATAGCCATCAACTCATCAATTTCTGATGGAGTCAAAACAGCCGTTGGTTCGTCAAAGATAAGGATATCAGCCCCCCGATAAAGGGTTTTTAAAATTTCTACACGTTGTTGGGCTCCAACTGAGATGTCTGCTACCTTGGCAGAAGGGTCAACAGCTAAGCCATAACGTTCAGAAAGAGCCTTGATTTCTTTGCTAGCTCCAGCAATATCTAGCACACCATTTTTAGTCAATTCACTTCCTAAAATGATGTTTTCAGCCACCGTGAAAGCCTCTACCAACATAAAGTGCTGGTGAACCATTCCAATTCCCAAGCTAGCTGCTTTAGATGGTGAGTCGAGGTTGACAACTTGACCGTTGACCGCAATTTCACCACTGGTTGGTTCAAGAAGGCCTGCTAACATGTTCATTAACGTGGACTTTCCTGCCCCATTTTCTCCTAAAAGTGCATGAATTTCACCTTTTCGTAGGTGCAGGTTGATTTTGTCGTTGGCAACAAATTCACCAAACACCTTGGTAATATCACGCATCTCAATGACATTTTCGTGTGCCATGTGCTCTTCCTTTCAGAGTCTTATTTTATTTCAATAAAACTTGCTAGTTTGTCTAGTAGCAAGCTTTACTGAGACAAAATGACTTTGCCTCAACTCTTAAAAAAGCGGCCAAGGGCCGCTTCCTAAGAAATGACTTCCATCCATTATTTTTCAGGAACTTTTACGCTTCCATCAAGGATTTTAGCTTTTGCAGCTTCGACAGCTTTTTTACCTTCTTCTGAAAGGTTTGTCACTGCCAAGTCAACCCCTTTATCTTTCAATGAGTAAACGATCACTTGACCGCCAGGGAATTCACCTTTTTCTGCCTTGTTCGCAATATCTTTTACAGTTGTACCAACTTGTTTCAAAGTAGATACAAGAACAAAGTTTGATTCTTTACCATCTTTAGAAGTGTATTTACCTTCTGCTACTTGGTCACGGTCAACACCGATAACCCAAACTTTTTCACTTTCAGGACGGCTTTCGTTGAGTGATTTTGCTTCTGCAAAGACACCAGCACCTGTTCCACCTGCTGCTTGGTAAACAACGTCTGCACCAGCTGCGTATTGTGCTGCTGCAATTGTTTTACCTTTAGCAGCATCACCAAATGAACCAGCGTAGTCTACTTGAACTTTGATAGATGGGTCTACTGACTCAACACCAGCTTTAAATCCAGCTGCAAAACGTGAGATAACTTCAGACTCAATACCACCTACAAAACCAACTTGTTTTGTTTTAGTTGTTTTAGCTGCTGCAACACCTGCAAGGTAAGCAGCTTCGTTATCAGCAAATGTTACGCTAGCAACGTTCTTTTGATCTTTAATCACATCATCAATCAAGACATAGTTCAAATCAGTGTGCTCTTTAGCTGCTTCTTCAACCGCATTGTGAAGGGCAAAACCAACACCGAAGATTAGGTTGTAACTTCCAGCCGCTTGTTGCAAGTTGTTAGCGTAGTCAGCTTCACTTGTTGATTGGAAGTAAGTGAAACCTTTATCTTTTGCAAGATTGTGTTCTTTACCCCAAGCCTGCAAACCTTCCCAAGCTGATTGGTTGAATGATTTGTCATCGACACCACCAGTATCAGTGACGATTGCTGCTTTTGTCTTCAAATCAGAAGATGAATCTGCCTTACGAGAAGAGCGGTTACCACATGCAGCAAGTCCAACTGCTGCCACTGCAACTAGACCAAGGCCTAGCCATTGTTTCTTGTTCATTACTGAACCTCCTAAATAAGATGTGCAACGATGTTGCAAGTATGGATTGGTTGGCCACAAGGACCGATGCCACTCAGAGAGCGACTCAGACTAATTTAAGTCTGTAAAAGAGTATGGAAGTAATTCCCCGACCGTCATCTCGACCGTCGATTTATCTTTTGCGACTAAGGTCACTTTTAGATCTTGTTCAAAAAATTCGACCATTACTTGGCGACAAGCACCACATGGTGAAATCGGTTTTTCAGTTTGACCATAAACAATCAGCTCTGAAAATTCTCTTTGCCCTTCAGATACAGCCTTAAAAATGGCTGTTCTCTCACCGCAATTGGTCAAAGGATAGCTAGCATTTTCGATATTCACTCCCGTGTAAACACTTCCGTCTTTTGCCACTAAAACTGCTCCGATAGGAAAGTGAGAATAGGGGACATAGGCATGTTTGCTGGTTTCAATTGCTAGTTCAATCAACTCAGTAGTCGCCATCTGCCAATTCTCCTTTTAAAATGGCTACACCAGCTGACGTTCCGATACGGGTCGCACCTGCTTCGACAAAGGCAAGAGCATCTGCATAAGAACGAGCCCCACCGGCAGCTTTAACACCCATATCAGGTCCAACTGTTTCACGCATTAATTTAACATCTGCTATCGTAGCGCCACCAGTTGAAAAGCCAGTAGATGTTTTGACAAAGTCAGCTCCCGCTTTCTGGGCTAATTGACAAGCCACAATTTTTTCTTGGTCTGTCAATAAGCAAGCTTCAATGATGACCTTAACCAACTTGTCACCACTTGCTTCTACAACAGCACGGATGTCTGATCCAACCAAATCAAGATTCCCTGATTTGAGGGCACCGACATTGACCACCATATCAATCTCATCTGCACCATTTTGAATAGCTTCTTTGGTTTCAAAAGCTTTCACAGCTGAAGTTGTTGCCCCCAAAGGGAAACCTACTACTGTGCAGACCTTGACATCTGTGCCTTCAAGCCCTTTTTTAGCATGTTCAACCCAGGTCGGATTAACGCAGACGCTGGCAAAATCATACTCTCTAGCCTCGGACAACAAACAATCAATTTGTTTTTCTGTTGCATCTTGCTTCAAAAGCGTATGATCGATATATTTATTTAATTTCATATACGGATTCTCCTGTTGTTTATGAGATAATTTCTATAATTTCTCGTAAACTTTGCACCCTATCATTTATTTTAACATATTTTTGAAAATCTGTAACTAGCTGAGGAGAATTTTTTCCATTTGTGTATACTTTTGCAACAATTTCTCCCTTTTGAACGGAATCTCCAACTTTCTTTTCGAAAACAATTCCTGTTTCATAGTCCAAATCATCAGTCTTGACTGCACGGCCGGCACCAAGTCTCATGGCATAAAGGCCAAATTCCATAGCTGGAAGCGCTGAGATAATACCTGTTTCTTGGGCAGGGATTTCCACCACATGGGACACATTAACTGGGCGATAGAGGTCTTCCAAGTCTCCACCTTGAGCTTGGACCATCTCCTCAAACTTAGCCAATGCTTGACCATTTTCAAGATGTTGGCGAACTTCCTCAACTGTCTTGTTTACATTTGCTAAACCAAGCATAATCTGAGCCAATTCACAGATAAAGTGGGTAATATCTTGGCGGCCTTGTCCTTTTAAAATCTCCAGTGCTTCAAGGATTTCCAGACGATTTCCAATCGCTCGTCCCAAGGGCTGGCTCATATCCGTAATCACTGCTACCGTCTTTCGACCAACTGCCTTACCAAGATCCACCATGGTTTGAGCCAGTTCTCGCGCCTCATCAACCGTTTTCATGAAGGCACCCTCACCGACAGTCACGTCTAGCAAAATAGCATCCGCTCCTGCCGCAATTTTCTTGCTCATCACCGAACTCGCAATCAAAGGAATCGTGTCGACAGTTGCGGTCACATCACGGAGGGCGTAGAGAAGCTTATCTGCTTTAACCAGCTGATCTGATTGCCCAATGACAGACACTCCAATGTCCTGCACCTGACGAATGAAATCTTCTTGACTGCGCTCGACTTGATAGCCCTTAATGGACTCCAATTTATCAATTGTTCCCCCAGTATGACCTAGACCACGACCACTCATTTTGGCTACAGGTACACCAAAGCTAGCCACAAGAGGAGCCAAAATCAAGGTTACCTTATCACCAACTCCACCAGTAGAATGCTTGTCAACCTTAACCCCATCGATAGCAGACAAGTCAAACTCTTGACCAGTCTTAACCATCTTCATAGTCAAATCTGAGATTTCTCGTGTCGTCATTCCTTTGAAATAGACAGCCATGGCAAAGGCAGACATCTGATAATCAGGAACCGTTCCTGACACATAGCCTTCAACTAACCATTCAATTTCACTCGAAGTCAATTCTTGACCGTCTCGTTTTTTTTGGATTAAATCAACTGCTCTCATTCTTTCACACTTCTAAGGATATAGTATCCCTTATCTTTTTTGACGACTTCACAATTGCCAAACACCTCTTCCATCTTGAACTTGGCACTTGGAGCCCCTTGTTTTTTCTGGATAACGATTGTCAAATCCCCACCAGTTTCCAAGAAATCTTTGCTTTTCTCAATGATTTCATGAACCACTTGCTTGCCTGCACGGATAGGGGGGTTGGAAATGACATGGTCAAATTTCCCTTCAACTTGTTCATAGATGTTGGACTGGAAAATCGTCGCTTCTACTTTATTTCGTTCAGCATTTTGTCGCGCCAAATCCAAGGCACGATTATTGATATCGACCAGGGTCGCCTGAACTCCAAAAGCCTTAGCCAAGGACAAACCCAAAGGCCCATAACCACAGCCTACATCAAGGACAGTTTCTCCTTGGTTGACCTCAAGACACTTGAGCAATAGTTGACTTCCGAAGTCAACCATTTTCTTGCTAAAAACACCTGCATCCGTCAAAAAGGTCATTTTTTCTCCCAACAAGTCCACTCTTAACTCATGAATGTCGTGAGCAGCGTCAGGATTCTCTGCATAATACATTTTACTCATGAAACTATTTTACCATAATTTGCCTTAAATTGTAAATCGTTTACAAATTGATAATAAAACGAAAAAGACTGAAGAAAGCTAGTAAGTAAAACCTTTTCTTCAATCTCTTTCAACTTTTATAAACGAATGACAAAGCATGTAGGAGCATATCTCTCATAGTCTACAGTCTATAATCAAGCGCATTTTTATTACGATTGCTTAACCTTAAAATACTTTATTATCAACAAAATTCCCAACAAGATGTTTAGATAAAAGCCCAACTGATAAGTTTGTGTCAGGAATTCCAAACTTGTCCAAAGTCGGATTAAATCTTCTAGTGACATACGGAAGAGATACCCTTCTGTAGCAATCCACAAAATCAAAAATAGATAACTACTAGCAGCAAGCCATTTCGTCCACCGTTTTTTTAGTAAGAAAGCAATCAAGAGCGAACAGATAAAGACAGCTGTTACAATGGCATGTTCCATCAAAAAAGTAAAACCGTAATAGGTTTCCACAAAACGTCTACCATTATCCGCATTCGCTCCTTTTAAAAAAGGTAAAGCGAAACTTAAAATAAAACAGAGTTCCAATATATAACTTTTTAAGATTTTCATGACACACCTCCTATAAGTTGTGAATCCCAAAGCCCCCTTTATTAGCTTATAAATCAGGAGAAAATAGCTCCTACTTCATGACTAAATTGTTCAGTTTCTATCTACATCTATTATATACTATTGACTGACCACATTCAAGAAACCGCTTTATTTTTTTAGCTTTTTATGGTATGATAGACAAAATATCTAGGGGAAAACAAATGACCAACGAATTTTTACATTTTGAAAAAATCAGCCGCCAGACTTGGCAATCTTTACATCGAAAGACAACACCTCCTTTGACTGAAGAGGAATTAGAATCCATCAAGAGCTTTAATGACCAGATTAGTTTACAGGATGTTACTGATGTCTATCTTCCCCTAGCCCATCTCATCCAGATTTACAAGCGTACAAAGGATGATTTAGCCTTTTCCAAAGGAATTTTCCTCCAACGTGAAAGCAAATCCCAACCTTTTATCATTGGGGTTTCTGGGAGTGTTGCCGTTGGAAAATCCACTACAAGTCGCCTACTACAAATCCTACTGTCCCGTACACTTACAGATGCTACAGTTGAATTGGTAACAACTGATGGCTTTCTCTATCCCAACCAGACCTTGATTGAACAGGGGATTTTAAATCGCAAAGGATTTCCTGAAAGCTATGATATGGAAGCACTCCTCAACTTCTTGGATCGGATCAAAAATGGTCAAGATGTGGATATTCCTGTCTATTCTCATGAAATCTACGACATCGTACCTGAGGAAAAGCAAAGCGTCAAAGCTGCTGACTTTGTGATTGTCGAGGGGATTAATGTCTTTCAAAATCCACAAAACGAGCGTCTCTATATCACTGACTTCTTCGACTTTTCCATCTATGTTGATGCGGCAGTGGATGACATCGAAAGTTGGTATCTGGACCGTTTCTTGAAAATGCTAAGTCTAGCCCAAAACGATCCTGATAGCTACTATTATCGTTTTACTCAAATGCCAATTGGGGAAGTGGAATCCTTTGCCCATCAAGTCTGGACCAGTATCAATCTCACAAATCTACAAAATTATATTGAACCAACCAGAAATCGCGCGGAAGTGATTCTTCATAAAACAAAGAACCATGAAATCGATGAAATTTACTTAAAAAAGTAATTTCCCCTTGTCAAAACGTAAGTTTTCAGATATAATGGTATAGTTAGTAAATATGGAGGTAAGAACATTGGCAAACATTAAATCAGCTATCAAACGCGCTGAATTGAACGTTAAACAAAACGAAAAGAACTCAGCTCAAAAATCAGCTATGCGTACTGCTATCAAAGCTTTCGAAGCAAACCCATCTGAAGAACTTTTCCGTGCTGCTAGCTCAGCTATCGATAAAGCAGAAACTAAAGGTTTGATTCACAAAAACAAAGCAAGCCGCGACAAAGCTCGTCTTTCAGCTAAACTTGCTAAATAAGAAACAGTCCATAGAGGCTGTTTTTTTGTCTCCAAATTAGAAAAGGTAGAAAATGAAAATCGCAATTATCGGATATTCTGGTGCTGGTAAGTCAACTCTAGCAGAAAAATTATCTAACTACTACTCCATCCCAAAACTTCACATGGACACACTCCAATTTCAACCCGGTTGGCAAGACAGTGACCGTGAATGGATGTTGGCCGAGATGAAAAACTTTCTCACCAAGCATGAAGCCTGGGTCATCGATGGTAATTATTCTTGGTGCTATTACGAGGAAAGAATGCAGGAAGCTGATCAAATCATCTTTCTCAATTTTTCACCATGGACTTGTCTCTTTCGAGCCTTTAAACGTTATCTAAAATACCGAGGCAAAGTCAGAGAAAGTATGGCAGAAGGTTGTCAAGAACAATTTAATTGGGAGTTTATTCGATGGATTCTCTGGGATGGTCGAACAAAAGCTCAAAAAGAAAATTACCAAAAACTTTGCAAAGAATACTCACATAAAGTCACTATTCTTCGAAATCAAAGAGAGCTAGATCAATTTCTAGATAAGAAAAGGAAGTCCTCCAATTCATAAAGAAGGACTTCCTTTTTGGCTATAATTATTCTGCAATCAATGTTTCCAAACCAACCTTCATCATATCGGTGAAGGTATTTTGACGTTCTTCTGCAGTTGTATCTTCATCTGGATTAACCAAACTATCAGAAATGGTCATGATAGCTAGCGCATCAACGTGGTGTTGGGCAGCCAAATAGTAAAGCGCTGCCGCTTCCATTTCTACAGCTTTAACTCCCCATTTACCAAGCTCGATGTTCTTTTCAAAATAGTTTGAATAAAAGACATCAGAAGACAAGACATTTCCCACGTGAGTAGTCATGCCAAGTTCTTTTGCGATATGATAAGCCTTATCTAGCAAGTCAAAGCTAGCGATTTGTGGGAAATCATACTGTGGCCAGTCATTACGGACGATGTTTGAGTTGGTTGCAGCTGCTTGCGCCAAAACCAATTCACGAACGTGGACATCTTCATTCAAGGAACCTGCAGTTCCCACACGGATTAATTTTTTCACACCGTAGTCAACAATCAACTCACGCGCATAAATCGAAATAGATGGCATCCCCATCCCAGTTCCCATAACAGATACACGGTGGCCCTTGTAAGTACCAGTGTAACCAAACATGTTACGCACTTCGTTAAAACAAACAGCATCTTCAAGGAAATTCTCCGCAATAAACTTAGCACGAAGAGGATCCCCAGGAAGAAGAATTTTATCAGCAATTTCACCCTGCTGAGCAGCAATATGGATAGACATAATTTATGATACAAAGAGCGACAAGAAAACGACTGAAAATTAGGAATCTGACGAGAAATCCTAATTTATCAGTCAGATTATCTATTTTCCGAGTTTTCCGCTCGTGTTCAAATCAGAACACACGCTCTACCTTTCTTTTTTGTATATTTAGGATAGCGACAGAGAACAAAGTAAAAATATGAAACTGACGACGCATCAATGATGCTAGACAGTTTATCTTTTTTACACAGTTCTCCGCCCGTATTCAGTTCAGCGAATACGGTTACCCATCCTTTCTTTATTTTATGAAGATTAGAGAGCGAGAAGAAAACGACTGAAAATTAGGAATCTGACGAGAAACCCTGATTTCCCAGTCAAATTATCTATTTTCCGAGTTTTCCGCTCGTGTTCAAATCAGAACACCTTACTCTACCTTTCTTATTTTTGATATTTTGTAAAAACTAGCACAAATTAAAATATCTAGTTTGTCTGTAATTCTAATTTGTAAGCGAATCTAAAAAATTATGCAATTTTGCATTCATTTCAGAATAATCGTTACCACGCAATTCTTCAGGTGATTGAATAAAAGATAATGTTTGATGTTGTTCTATCAATCTTTCTTCACTATCCGCAGCAATCAATAAATCAATCGCTTCTAAATCAAACTCTAAATGCACTTGGAAAGCATAATGTTTAGGGCTAAAACGAACAATCTGTCGCGGACAACCTTGACTGGTAGCAAGGATTACCGCTTCGTCTGTCAAGCCCGGCATATCACCATGCCAGTGAGCAACTAAAAGCTCGCTACCAAAATGTTTGAGGTGTTTATCTGCTAGTCCTTGACTAGTCATCCTAATAGGGAATACACCTATTTCTCTTTCAGGACTATGCTCATATTGACCCCCATAAGCCTCAGAAAGTAATTGCGCCCCTAAGCATACACCTACAATATACTTATCTTCTTCTATTGCCTGTCGAAGGAGTCTAATTTCTTCTTTTGGATGATAATAAGGGAAATGTTCTTTATCTTCATCAGGAGATTGCGGACCTCCCATAATGATAAGAAAATCAATATCAGAAACTGTTTGGGGTAAAGCTTCTCCCTTATAAACCTTTGTTATTCCAATATCATGACCTCTTGATTGAGCCCAAGTTAGATAAGCACCTGGGATTTCAAAACTCTCATGTAGTATAAAATGCACTTTCATTAGTTTGTCTTCCTAAGTTTTTAGAAAAGTTTTCCGCTCGTGTTCAAATTAGAACACGCTCTCTACCTTTCTGTTTATACTCTTCGAAAATCAAATTCAAACCACGTCAACGTCGCCTTGCCGTACTCAAGTACAGCCTGCGGCTAGTTTCCTAGTTTGCTCTTTGATTTTCATTGAGTATTAATTTTGTTCTTTCACAGAGAGCTACCTGAGTTCTATTCAAGCTCAGGTAGTTTTTTATAAACTAAATTATCTAACTGTCATTGTATCATCAGATTACAAGACATCATCGTCACTCACCTTGGAATTCAATGTCGTACCCCAATGAGTGATTTTCCGATGTGGTTGGGCGAGAAGAGGTCTGTTGTCATAGATTGTTTGCCATCTATTCCAGATAAGACCTGTTCTCTTTTCGATCTTAATTCGAAGATTTCTCATATTTTCTTTGATTGGGAGGTTGAGTACAAAACCTGCAGTCTGATTACGCCCATTCCCTTCCCAAGAACGACTTCGGACAACTGATTGACCATTTTTATCTACTGTAACTTCTTCCCAAGTTATAGAATAGCGTGCAATGTAAGCTCCACTATGCTGAATAGTTAAGGTCTTATCTTTTACAGGAGTGTAATTTAACACTTGTACTGGCTTAGAAGTTGGTGGTGTCACAGCATTCTTAGCTATAAATCGAAATACTTCTACTTCAGCAAGACTGAGAGCTTGATTTTTCTGACGCAATTGAATACGGACACGGCGACCTAGTTTACCATTCAACTGGAGATCTAAACTGCTTCCTTCCAAACGAGAAACATATTGTCTAGCAACTTCTGTCCCTTTTTCATCATATAAAATCACATCAAAGTCTGACAGACGTTTGGAAAGTTCGCCATCTCCACGATTATAAAGACGGACAAGTCCTACCTGTTCTGTACGGCCCAAATCAACTTCCCACCAAGGCTGATTTTCAAATTTTGTATGAGTAATTGATTGCTGGCTATAACTACTATTGGTATTGCCATCCAAGGCACGACTAGCATCTCCTCCAAACTCGGTAGAGCTTTGGCGTGCTTGCTTTTTCCATGCGATATTCTCAGCACGCAAGACTTGAACTTCTGCGAGACTGAGAGCATTGTAACCATCTAACTCAATGCGGACAAAACGAGCTTTTTTATAGTCAATTGCAATTTGTGCAGAGATATCTTTCAGAGATGCAATGCGCTTTCTTTCAATTTCTTTCCCAGAACTATCCAAAAGAATCACATTAAAATTGGTAAGCCTATCCTGAGCAGTATCTGTTCGATTATAGATATTGATTTGACGAATCGTTTCTTCCTTGTCTAAATCGACTTGCCACCAAGGCTTAGATTGAAACTCTGTATGTGTTACAGAATGATTAGCATAATTCCCATCTACTTTTCCATCCACAGCCCTTCTAGCGTCACCTCCAAAAGCTGTCGAACTTTGGGTAACCCGTTTCCCTAGAGCTATATTCTCAAGAGGTTCAGCGCTTGGTTGACTAGATGACAGAGGGAGTTGTTGTTTCTTAAAGAAAGAAATTTTTTCTAGTTTTGGATCACGGTATCCCTGCTTATCCAATGTTGTTCGTTTTCCAATATTAAAGTTTGGAATATCATTCATACGGCTTTCAAAATAGCCACGCGAACGGTGCTTAACATTGGCACTTCCTGTAGATGTCACAACATCACTATCATTTTGTAGCACAGATGTAACCACATTGTCATTATCAACTACATAATGTTTAATTTTTCCATTTACAGCAAGCTTCCGACTTTCTAATCCTACATCCCAGAAACCATTTTTGGCATTCCAGATTGTTCTTGAAGTAATGACCTTAGGTGCATTGAATGTTGTCACTTTTTTCAAAACATTATTATAAAAAGTAGGATATTTCTGATAGGCTTCAACCGCTGCTATTTGAGCTAAATAGCCTCCTAAAGAATGACCTGTCATATACAGATTGGTAATGCTGGAATCCTGCGCCAATTCTTTTACAACATTACGGATATCATCCGCTTGTGCAGGTTTATTTCCTCCTAGCAAGGTCAAGTCCGTTCTCAAATCTTTGGCATCATTCAGTCTTGTCCCACGTATAGCCAACATTTGAACAGTATTGTCTTTTAAATAAGGAAAATCACTCTTAGTTTCAAATAGATAAGCATCCAAACCACTAGCTGTATGGTAAGCTTTTTTCATCTTCCAAAACGGAGCTAACTCATTGTGCATCATCTTATATTCTTGACGATTCAAGTAGAGACTCGGAAATGGATTCTTATGATCTAGAATTTTTTCGATATAGTCATCATCACGATAGGATAACTCCATGAAGAGAAGAGCATCTCGATCTGTAACATACCATTGTTTCTTATTATCATCTTCTCCATCTGCTAATCCGTCTCCATCACTGTCTGCCAGTAATGGATGACTGTTATATCCTAAATAGTCCTTACCATCTTTATGATAAACATAAAGTTCATCCTTATTTTTGATACCATCCTGATCGTCATCACCTTCTAAATCAAGGACTTTTTCACCATAAAGAGAATTGTCAAGTAAATCATTTTCTGAGTGCAGTTCTCCTTTTGAGATTTTCAAAAGATCTTCTGCTGTCACAGGGCGAGAAGTTGTAGCCTCATCCTTTACATTTTTCTCTTTATTCACGTCTTCAGGAACTAGAGCAGGCTCTGTTTTATGGGATTCCAGCTTTTCTTCTTCCTTCTGATTTTTAAGGACTTCTTTTGTTTCTGGAGCTGGTTGGATAACTGCAGCTCTTTCCTCTATAAGAGGTATTTCCTGTTTTTTATCAGTATTTTCTAGTTTTGTCGGACTATCCGTTGCATTTACGACTAGAGGAGCTTCGTTTTTCACAACTGGACTTCCTTCATTGGCAGAAATTCCTGTCGGTACTAAAAAAGCAAAGCCAACTGCAACAGATACAACTCCAATACTTAATTTTTTTATGCCAAAACGCATAAGTCGTTGACCGATTTTCATTCTTTTCTAACTTTCTTTTATTTTCCCCTATTTACCAATCAGATTACTCAGCCTGTAAGCTATTTCGCATTTCCAAGTCATTTCTCCTAATTGATGAATAAGAATGTGACAAATTTTTTGTAAAAATATAGTAGTTGACTGGATTTTTGTTCATCTTTTAATCACAACAAACCCAATCTTCTCTACTAAAGGTGATGAGAACTGAAACCTTCATTTCTAGTCTAATCCCATCACCGAGTTTTTTACAATTCTGCAAGAATCGCTTTAATCAATCCTTTAAAGTCACCTTTAACACGTTCAGTCACTTCCACAACTTCCTCGTGATTGAGTTCTTCTTGGAAACCAGCCGCAAAGTTAGTAATACATGAAATTCCCAGGACTTTCAAACCTGAATGGGCTGCCACAATCACTTCAGGAACAGTGGACATACCAACTGCATCCGCTCCCAGTGTCTTATAGGCACGAATCTCTGCTGGTGTTTCATAAGTCGGACCAGTTACACCGATATAGACACCTTCGTCAAGCTTGATACCAAGTTTTTTAGCCACTTCATGGGCAGTAGCACGGTATTCTGGTGTGTAGGCTTTAGACATATCAGGGAAACGTGAACCAAAGTCATCCAAGTTTTCACCCATCAATGGGTTTTGACCTGTCATGTTGATATGGTCTGAAATAGCCATCAAAGTACCAGGCCCATAACCAATACCACCAGCTGCATTGGTTACAATGACACCTTCACATCCAAGAACTTTCATGACACGAACTGGGAAAGTCACGACTTCCAGAGGATTGCCTTCGTAAAAATGGAAGCGACCTTGAAGAGCCAAGACCTTGCGACCTGCAAGTTCACCATATACCAATTTACCAGCGTGACCGACTACTGTAGAGCGGCCCCAGTTTGGAATGTCTGCATAGTCTACTACAACTGGATTTTCGATTTCTTCTGCCAATTCTCCAAGTCCTGATCCAAGGATTAGACCGAACTCAGGCGTTTGGATTCCCTTGTCCTTCAGGAAAGCAGCTGTTTCATTGATTTTATCTAAAAATGTCATTGTGTATTTCCTTTATTATTTTTAAGCATTTGACCGATTTTGTCAAAGGTTTTTGCATTGCGAATGGTAATATTGCGATAGAATGGCATCTTGAGCAAGTGCTTGTGATAGGCAGTTTTAGAGTAGGTTTCCTCAGAGAATTTTCCCCAGAAAATCCCAAGTTTACCAAAATGAACAACTTCATCTTCCAGTTTCAAACTGCCTACTTTCTCGATGACTTGCTCCACATCCAAAACTTCTGTGTAAAAGAGGACGTCTTTTCGAGCCAAGTCTTCGTTCCACCAAGCTGGGAGATTTTCCACTTCTGCTTCATAGTCTTCTTGACTCAGTAAAGAAAAGCTCTGAATAAATGGATAACGAGTCCCAAAGAAAGTCTCTAACCTTTCAATCAATTTGACTTTTGAATCTGTCGAAGTAAAGAAAATATTGCCACTGTTGATGTAGCTTTCAACCTTTTCCAGTTCCAAGTCGATCAATTCTTGACAAAGCTCCGCCATGACGACCTTATTCTTGCCACCAACATTGATACCTCTCACCAGTAAAGCATATCGTGTCATCTTATACCAATTTATCTAAGAAACTTTCCCCGATCATAGCAGTTTCAACACCAAAGTTATCTGCAACAGTCGCTGAAATATCTGCAAAATGTCCTACTGGAATGACACCATTTCCTTTAAAGGCAGGGCTGTAGGCCAACAATGGAATATATTCACGAGTGTGGTCTGTTCCTGCGTAAGTTGGGTCGTTCCCGTGGTCCGCAGTAATCAAGAGAAGGTCGTTCTCTCGCATGGCTGCGATAATTTCAGGTAAGCGTTCATCAAACTCATGCAAACAATCACGATAGCCGTGAGCATTACGACGGTGGCCGTAAAGGGCATCAAAGTCCACCAAGTTTGTGAATGAGAATCCTTTTTCAAATTCAGCAAGGCCCATGGTCTTCAATAGTGTATCTATTCCATGGCTGTTTGACTTGTTGTGACCCATATCATGGTTGATACCAGCACCGTTAAAGATATCATTGATTTTACCCACAGCATAAGTATCGATACCAGCCTCATTCAATTTATCCAAAACAGTTGGGGCAAATGGAGATACAGCCAAGTCACGACGGTTTGCCGTACGAGTGAAGTTACCTGGTTCACCTACATAAGGGCGAGCAATGATACGACCTAGAAGGGCTGGGCGCTCAAGGGTGATTGAACGAGCGTATTCACAGATACGGTACAATTCATCCAAAGGAATAATGTCTTCGTGGGCAGCAATTTGAAGAACTGGGTCAGCTGAAGTATAGATAATCAACTCTCCAGTTTCCATCTGACGTGGTCCAAAATCATCGATAACGGCTGTTCCTGAGTAAGGTTTGTTAGCTTCACGAATGACCTTACGTCCTGAAAATTCTTCGATTTTTGTCAAGATTTCTTCTGGGAATCCGTTCCAGAAAGTATCGAAAGGCTCAGTAATGTTGAGTCCCATGATTTCCCAGTGCCCAGTCATGGTGTCCTTACCAAGAGATACTTCCTCTAATTTTGTTGCATATCCAGTTGGATTGCTTTCTGCCGGTACTGTCTTCAGAGGAGTTTCACGAGGAATATTTCCAAGACCGATTTTAGCCATGTTTGGGACATTCAAACCAACTGTTTTTGAAATGTGTCCCAGTGTGTCAGAAGCTCCATCTGGAACCCCTGCATTGACAAAGTTATTAGCATCTGGTGCTGCACCGATTCCTACAGAATCCAGTACCACCAAATGAATACGATTAAATTTAGACATCTTATGCCCCCTTCTATTTTTCTTTTCTTGAGGTTAAAATCTGAACCCCATCTCGTCCAGCAACGATGACCTTATCCACCATTTGGTTGAATAAACCGTGCTCTACGACACCAACGACATGGTCCAATTCTTGTCCGAAAGCAATTGGATTTTCAATGACATCCAAGGCAAGATCGATGATAAAATTCTGCATATCCGTCACAAAACGTTGGCCATCTTTTTCACGGAAACTTGGTTTGTAGCCAGCTCGTTCAAAACGACGAAAGACCTGTTCTGCACCATACTGAACCACTTCTACTGGCAATTTAAAAGCACCTAGTTTTTCGACCAGCTTGCTTTCATCCACCACCCAAATGTATTCTTTTGATGGTGTCGCAACAACCTTCTCCATCAGAAGAGCACCACCACCACCTTTGATTCCATTAAACTGACTATCCACTTCATCTGCGCCATCAACTGTCACATCGACAAAGTCTACTTGGTCAATAGATTTGAGTGGGATATTAAGGCCTTCTGCCTGTTTAGTGGTCACACTAGAAGTCGTTACAGCTATAATCTGCAATCCTTCTTCCTTGATACGACGACCGATTTCTTCGACAAAATAATAGGCAGTCGAGCCTGTTCCAAGTCCAACGACCATTCCATCGCTTACGAACTCAGCAGCCTTGATACCTGCCATTTTCTTCAGATTTTCCACCGATTTACCTCCATCATTCTCAGTTCTTATTTTACTATGAAACCGCTTTTTATTCAAGTGAAAAGATCAAATTTACATTTTTCATCAATCTTTCTTTAAAAATATGCATTTTCTTTTTACCAAACGAATAAAAATGAGTTTATCTTTTATGTATTTGCTTTGTTCATCTCTTTCCAGTTCCAAAAACAAGACCTTAACTTTGATACGTCTAGTTTAGCATTAAAGCAGGCGCATTTCAAGAATCATAAATTAAGAGAAGGAAGTAGATTTATCTGTCTATTTTAAACAAGTTTATCTTTGCTTACCCTCTCTTTTTGACAAATAATTTTCATTACTTTAGGAAGACAATTACTAATCTCCGTTGGTAAGACCACATACTGTTCTTGAGCTAGTTCTTGGGCAATAGCTGAATGAAGATGGGTCGCTACTGTCACACGTTCGTAGAGACTGGCCTGTCGGAATTGGCCTGCAAATCCTGCAATCATCCCAGCTAGTGTATCTCCCATACCACCAGTCGCCTGATAGGGACCGCCAACCTGTAACTGGTAATAATCAGATTGACCAACTTCCCAAATACGAGTAGCTGGACCTTTCTCCACCAAAATAGTTCCTTGAGGGAAGGAACTCAAGGCACTAGCCGTTGCAGCTTCCTTTTGCTTTTCAATAGCAATACCAGACAGCTTTTCCCATTCTTTTTGGTGAGGAGTTAGGATAAGCTGGCTTGAGGGAAATGACAAACTTGTTCTAGCAAGAATGGTCAAGGCACCTCCGTCTACAATCAAAATCTGATTCTTTTTTAAGCCAGCAAAGACCTGTTTGACTAGTTCTTCTCCAAAAGCATCGTCTCGTAAACCAGGCCCCAGCAAGACAACTTCTGCCTTCTCCAATTGCTCTTGTAACAATTGCTGGTCTTGAAGAGAAAAGGCCATAGCCTCAGGTAAATGGCTGTGCAGAGCTGGGATATTTTCCCTATCTGTTCCAACGGTCACCAATCCTGCACCGCTTTTTACTGCTGCCAAGGCAGCCATGATGATGGCACCACCATAAGGATAAGTTCCACCCAGCAACAGCAGACGACCGTAGTCTCCTTTATGACTTGTACGAGAACGTTCAATAATAATTTTTTCTAGTAAGGTTTGATCAATCACTTTCATCGTTTTTCCTCAACTATCCTTTACCTGATCGTTTTAAAACAATCCGATATACTTTTTTAACCCACTCCTCCAAACCTTCTCCATCATGGTCAAGATAATACACCCTATCCAGTAATTGACTTGGAATAATATTTTCAAATTGGCTCTTATTATGAGTTGGAATAATGCAAATATACAACTCACTAAATAAATTCAATATGTCCTTAATTTTTGCAACATGGTAGCCATCAAACATATAACCTGGTGCTTGAATTAATTCTTCATACAGAAAATGAAAACTAACACCAGGAATGAACTTTTCTTGCAATTCCTCCTCAGACGGTGCCCTTCCTAACAAACGCTCCATCGCTAATCGATAACCAGAACTTGTATTTGACCACCCTAACATGACATAGTCAAAATAATCTATCGGATCCGATGCAGCATTTCGACTATCCAAAACCAACTCTTCAGCATCTCGCCCAAAGGCTTTCACAGCAGATAAGAGCTGACCTGTTTTAAAGATAGAAATCGCTGCATCTATATTCGTAGTATGACTACAGTAGTCTGAAGTCACTAACCTCTTATGTAGATCATAAGTCGAGGCTACTCTTTTATCTGTAGGGGTAAATGGTGGCAGAAAGGGATGCTGACAGATGTAATCTAAAATTTCTTTTTTTAAACAAGAATCAGCACACTCAATACTTGTTTGACGTTTATGAAGTTTTTCGTAAGCTATAAATTTAGCAATTTTTTCTAATTCCCATTCTTGAATATTTGGATAATCAATTAGTGCTAAGTAGTATATTCCATCCCATTGTAAACTATATTCCCCATTATAAATTTTTAAAATCATCTAATCACCTCACTCCATTATACAACAAAAAGGAGGCGCAGACCTCCTTTTGTAATCTTATATCTAAAATTTAATATTCATTTCTGCCATTTCAGATATAGCTATAGAAAATACACTCTCTTCAGCGAATTTTTTCTTATTTTCTATCCAATGTCCGAAGTGCTGCTTGATAAGTTTGCTCCATTAGCATGGTAATGGTCATAGGACCGACACCTCCAGGGACTGGCGTAATATGGCTAGCAAGTGGGGCAACTGCCTCATAATCCACATCCCCACAGAGCTTACCATTTTCATCACGATTCATCCCAACATCAATGACTACCGCACCTGGTTTGACAAAGTCAGGAGTCACAAATTTAGCACGACCAATTGCTACAACAAGAATATCCGCTTTTGCAGCAACCTTAGCGAGATTATGGGTGCGTGAGTGGGTCAAAGTCACTGTAGCATTCTTTGCCAAAAGAAGCTGAGCCATAGGTTTTCCAACGATATTGGAACGACCGATGACGACCGCATTTTTACCTTCCAAGTCCATCCCATATTCATGAAACATTTCCATAATTCCTGCAGGTGTCGAAGGAATCATGACTGGATGACCAGACCAAAGGCATCCCATATTTAGAGGATGGAAACCATCCACATCCTTTTCTGGGTCAATAGCCAATAGAACCGCCTCTTCATCAATGTGTTTTGGTAATGGCAACTGGACCAAAATCCCATGCCAAGCTGGATCCTGATTATATTTAGCAATCAGATCTAACAATTCCTCTTGAGTAATAGTCTCTGGAACTCGCACTACTTCGCTACGGAAACCAGCCGCAAGAGCTGACCTCTCCTTGTTGCGAACGTAGACTTGGCTGGCTGGATTGTCCCCAACCAAAATCACTACCAAACCAGGCACTAGACCTGTTTCTTCCTTTAATTTTGCAGTCTTTTCAGCCAACTGCCCCTGCAATTTGGCCGCTAAAGCTTTCCCATCAATAATCTGTGTCATATCACTTCTCTTTTCTTTCAAATATCTTCCATTATACCAAAAACTGTTGGTCCCCTCTAACACTTCTTTCCTAGGAAACCTTATAGTTTCAAACTATAAGAAAAAGCTCGAGTCGAGCTTTTAGTACCTATTGATATTAGGTAAATCTGTCAGGCTTTCTTTTTGACTTTTGGAGCCGGTAGGACTTCATACATATCCCTGATTAGTCTCTCTAAAAATGACTTATCTTCAAGGTCTTCTAGTAAAATCATCTCTTTGGCTCCTTCATAAGGACGTTCAAACCTAGTCTGTCCCAGTTGATCCATGACCACCTTCACAGGCTTCAGTAACAAACGATTATCATAAATTCCTCCGATAATCTTCCCACGATAATAAAGGATATACTCTCCCATCATAGGATGATAACTCATCTCCTCTAGCTCTGATAGCTGATCGAGAATAAAGGCTAAATATTCTTTACTTGAAGCCATGATTTCTACTCTCCTTCTTCTAAAAATGAGGTCTTATAAAACCTTACTCAAGAAGTCTTTAGTCCGTTGTTCTTGGGTTTGTTCAAAAATCTGTTCAGGTGTTCCATCTTCAACAACTACACCGTCTGCCATAAAGATGACACGGTCTGCCACCTCACGAGCAAATCCCATTTCATGTGTTACGATAACCATGGTCATTCCTGACTTGGCTAAGTCTTGCATAACAGCTAGAACTTCTCCAACCATCTCAGGGTCCAAGGCTGAAGTTGGCTCATCAAAGAGCAAAACATCAGGTTCCATGGCCAACCCACGCGCGATGGCAATCCGTTGTTGCTGGCCACCTGACAAACTCTGTGGATAAGCATCTGCCTTATCTGGCAAACCAACTTTTTCCAAAAGCTCTTGGGCTCTCTTCTCAGCAACAGCCTTGCTCTCACCTTTGGTCTTGATAGGTGACAAGGTGATATTTTCCATCACAGTCATATTAGGAAAGAGATTAAATTGTTGGAAAACCATGCCCATCTTCTCACGCATGGCAAACAGGTCATTCTTCTTGTCCGTAATATCGACTCCCTCAAAGATAACCTTCCCTTTAGTCGCTTCTTCCAACAAATTCATAGAGCGAAGCAAGGTAGATTTCCCGCTCCCCGAAGGACCGATGATAACGACAACTTCTCCTCTTTTAATCTCGAGGTTGATGCCCTTCAATACTTCATTCTTTCCAAATGATTTATGTAAATTTTCAATTTTTATCAAGGTTTCTGTCATTATTTCTTATCTCCTTGTCCCATACGTTTTTCAAAAGCTTTCAAGGCCACTGTCAAAATAGAAGTCATAATCAAGTAATAAAAGGCTGCAAATAGAAGTGGTGTTAAAGGTAGATAGGTTGTTGTGGAAACTGTTGTAGCTCCATTCCACAACTCCATAACACCGATAGCTGATAAGAGGGAGCTGTCCTTGATAATGGTGATAAATTCGTTCCCCAAAGCTGGCAAGATATTTTTGATTGCTTGTGGCAAAATCACATAACGCATCGCATTTTTAGGACGAATCCCTAGCGAATAAGCCGCCTCTAGCTGACCTTTTGGAACCGCATTGATTCCGGCACGAACAGTCTCAGAAACATAAGCACCACTGTTCATAGAAATAATCAAAATCCCTGGAATCAGACGAGAAAGATCAACACCTAAAATTCCAACCTGAATAGTCGGAGCATTGATATGCATAAGAGCAAAGGCAATCATAATCTGAACCATCATCGGTGTCCCACGGAAAATCCAAACGTACAAGTTGGCCAGCCAAACAAGCGGTTTAAACTTTGAACGTTGCCCAAAAGCCAAGACAACACCCAAAATAGTTCCCAAAAAGACAACACAGATAGAAATGAGAACCGTCACAACAGCCCCATAGTTAAAATAAGGTAAATACTTAGGTAAAAAAGAAAAATTCATAGTCACACTGCTTTCTAAAATAGAGTACTGTATGATTATAACATGAATTGAATTAAAATTCAAATCTTTTATCCAATTTATTTAAAAATCTTTAAACTAGCAGAATTAGCGAGAAATCTTAGTTTTTTCTAGTCAAGTTGGCCTCCTTTATGGTAAAATAGTAACGATAAGAAATGAAGGAGAATCAAAATGGAATCACATTTGGTTAGAATCATCAACCGCCTTGAAGCAATGGCAAACGATGGCGGAAATTTAAAACGTAATTTTGAACGCGAAGGAGTTGTTGTTGCAGAAGTTGCATACAGCCACGACGAAGAAAACGGATCAATCTTTACCCTTCGTGATGTCGAAGCTCGTGAAACGTATACGTTTGACAGCATTGACTTGATTGCAATGGAGATTTACGAACTCCTTTACTAATACAAAACAAGCTGGGATTACACCCTGCATGTCTAACCAAAATCCTTTTTGTCTCACAAATAGGATTTTTTTATAGTCCAAATCCACAAATATTTTCATTGTAACAACTTCTCAAAGCTTCAATCTTTTTACTTGCTTTACACCCCAATCCTGTTATAATGAGAGTATAGAAATTTGACTATTTTTGACCATTAAACAGGTCAGGCTAAAGAAAGAAATGAGGTAGATGTATGCTTTGTCAAAACTGTAAAATCAACGACTCAACAATTCATCTTTACACCAATCTCAATGGAAAACAAAAACAAATTGACCTCTGTCAAAACTGCTATAAGATTATCAAAACAGATCCTAACAATAGCCTCTTCAAAGGTATGACGGATCTGAACAATCGTGACTTTGATCCCTTTGGTGATTTCTTCAATGATCTAAACAATTTCAGACCTTCTAACAACACTCCTCCTATTCCCCCAACCCAATCAGGTGGAGGTTACGGTGGAAACGGCGGTTATGGTTCCCAAAATCGTGGATCCGCTCAAACTCCGCCACCTAGCCAAGAAAAAGGGCTGCTGGAAGAATTTGGTATCAACGTAACTGAGATTGCCCGTCGTGGAGACATTGACCCCGTTATTGGGCGAGACGATGAGATTATCCGTGTCATCGAGATTCTCAATCGTAGAACCAAGAATAATCCTGTTCTTATCGGTGAACCTGGTGTCGGAAAAACGGCCGTTGTCGAAGGTCTAGCTCAGAAAATTGTTGATGGCGATGTTCCACATAAACTCCAAGGTAAACAAGTCATCCGTCTGGATGTGGTTAGCCTGGTCCAAGGAACGGGTATCCGAGGACAATTTGAAGAACGCATGCAAAAACTCATGGAAGAAATTCGCAAACGTGAGGACATCATCCTCTTTATCGATGAAATCCATGAAATTGTTGGTGCTGGTTCTGCGAGTGATGGTAATATGGACGCAGGAAATATCCTCAAGCCAGCCCTTGCTCGTGGAGAACTGCAACTGGTCGGTGCAACTACCCTCAATGAATACCGTATCATTGAAAAGGATGCTGCCTTAGAGCGTCGTATGCAGCCTGTTAAAGTTGATGAACCAACTGTGGAGGAAACGATTATTATCCTCAAAGGGATTCAAAAGAAATACGAAGACTACCACCACGTTCAGTATACCGATGCTGCAATTGAAGCAGCTGCAACTCTTTCCAATCGCTACATCCAAGATCGCTTCTTGCCTGACAAGGCCATTGACCTCCTAGATGAAGCTGGTTCTAAAATGAACTTGACCTTGAATTTTGTGGATCCTAAAGTAATCGATCAGCGCTTGATTGAGGCTGAAAATCTTAAATCTCAAGCTACACGAGAAGAAGATTTTGAGAAGGCAGCTTATTTCCGCGACCAGATTGCCAAGTATAAGGAAATGCAAAAGAAAAAGGTCACAGACCAGGATACTCCTATCATCAGTGAGAAAACCATTGAGCACATTATCGAGCAGAAAACCAATATTCCTGTTGGCGATTTGAAAGAGAAAGAACAATCTCAACTTATCCATCTAGCTGAAGACCTCAAGTCTCATGTTATTGGGCAAGACGATGCTGTCGATAAGATCGCTAAGGCTATTCGCCGTAATCGTGTCGGTCTCGGTACGCCTAACCGCCCAATCGGAAGCTTCCTCTTCGTCGGACCAACTGGTGTCGGTAAGACAGAACTTTCCAAACAACTAGCCATTGAACTTTTTGGTTCTGCTGACAGCATGATTCGCTTTGACATGAGTGAATACATGGAAAAACACAGCGTTGCTAAGTTGGTCGGCGCCCCTCCAGGTTATGTTGGCTACGATGAGGCTGGTCAATTAACCGAAAAAGTCCGCCGTAATCCATATTCTCTCATCCTTCTCGATGAAGTGGAAAAAGCTCACCCAGATGTTATGCACATGTTCCTTCAAGTCTTGGACGATGGTCGTTTGACAGATGGGCAAGGACGCACCGTTAGCTTCAAGGACGCCATCATCATCATGACCTCAAATGCAGGTACAGGTAAGGCAGAAGCCAGCGTTGGATTTGGGGCTGCTAGAGAAGGACGTACCAACTCTGTTCTCGGTGAACTCGGCAACTTCTTTAGCCCAGAGTTTATGAACCGTTTTGATGGCATTATCGAATTTAAGGCTCTCAGCAAGGATAACCTCCTTCAGATTGTCGAGCTCATGCTAGCTGATGTTAACAAGCGCCTATCTAGCAACAACATTCATTTATATGTAACTGACAAGGTCAAGGAAAAGTTGGTTGACCTCGGTTATGATCCAAAAATGGGAGCCCGCCCACTTCGTCGGACTATTCAAGACTATATTGAGGACGCAATCACTGATTACTACCTTGAAAATCCAAGCGAAAAAGATCTCAAAGCAGTTATGACTAGCAAGGGAAACATTCAGATTAAATCTGCCAAAAAAGCTGAAGTTAAAACTTCTGAAAAAGAAAAATAAATCCTATAGAAAAGGAGTAGAAAATGAAATTTTTCTGCTTCTTTTTTACTAAAATAACTGTAATTTCTTGACAGCTTGCCCTTTGTCCATTATGATAATAATAACGATACTAGATAATGAGGAAAATGCAATGGCAAACCCAACTTTCGGAGAAAAAAAAGCAAATACAGACTATGTTACACGCTATGGAGTGTATGCAGTTATCCCTGACGCTGAACAAAAACAAATAGTTTTAGTTCAAGCTCCTAATGGTGCTTGGTTCTTACCAGGTGGCGAAATTGAATCAGGTGAAAATCATCAGGAAGCCCTAAAGCGTGAATTGATTGAAGAGCTTGGATTCACAGCTGAAATTGGTACCTATTATGGACAGGCTGATGAATATTTCTACTCTCGTCACCGTGACACCTACTACTACAATCCTGCCTACCTCTATGAAGCGACTTCTTTCAAAGAAGTTCAAAAACCACTAGAAGACTTTAATCATATTGCCTGGTTCCCTATTGATGAGGCTATTGAAAATCTCAAACGTGGTAGCCATAAATGGGCCATCCAATCTTGGAAAAAACAGCATAAGATTGACTAAATCAAGCTACTTTATTTAAAAAGTGCTATAATAGAATTAGAAAATCGGAGGAAATGTTATGAAGCTAATCAATACGACAAACTCACACTCGCAACTTGTTAAAAGCCAGCTAGAAAGTACAGATGCAACCCTTGTTGAGGTCTATTCTGCTGGAAATACTGATGTTATTTTTACCCAAGCTCCGCTTCACTATGAAATCCTCATCTCAAACAAACACCGTGCTATTCGCGAACCTGAAATCGAAGCTATTCAAGAGTTTTTCTTGAAACGTAAAATTGATAAGGACTCTATTGATGAGGCCAATATCAAAACCCTCTACTCAGAAAAATTAATTGGGATTTCGATTCCAATCAAATAAAATTTTGGAGAGATTAGAAAGCTGTTGAACCTTATAGACCAAACATAGGTTCTGACTTGCTTTTTAAATCGTCTCCAATTTTTTATCTTGAGATCTTATCATACAAGATTTTATAGACAAATAATAAAAAGATTTGATTCTGCTTCTCACACAATCAAATCTTTTTATTATTTTAGAAACGAATTGTCTCACGTGTTTTTTCATATGAAGTAACAAAGCGGTTGGTTACACCAGGCTCTGCCACTTCCAATGCTTGAGAAATCTTGTCAAATGAAGCATGGTAATCAAATTCTTTCTCAAAAATGTCCAAAGCTTCATTAAAGGCTTCTTGAATGCGCTCATCAAATGAGCGGTAACGGTTAGAATATTGTAAGAGTTGCTCTGTCAAGGTTGCATACTGAACAATATTATAAGTTTCCGTTTCTAAAGCTTCCATATCATTCGTCGCAATTTCCAAAACACGGTTAACTGACTCTATATTGACCAATTTTTGTTCTAATTCAGCCATTAAATCTTCCGTATTATTACTTGCTGTAAAGAATAACTTCAAGAAAGTTTGTGGAATACCAGGTAGGTTCCGTTTTTCCATATATCTCTTGATTGTATGGAGTCGATTAACATATACATTTGCCTTTTGACGTGCATTGATATCATCTTTCTCAATTCGTGCAAGACGTTCACTAACTGAAATCTGTTCATCTTCAATCTCTTTAAGATTTTCCTGTAAAGATTCAAGATTTTCTTCAAGAATTGAATAAGCTTGAGTTGGTTCATCTTGATTTGAAGTTGCCTCAACAATAGCAGTCTCAAAGTTTTCTAATTCACCCTGTAAACGACGAACATGACTTGCATCTGACTCAGAAAGTAAATAGTTCTTACTCAAACGCTCAATATCTTCTATCAATAAAGCATTATTTTCCTTCATGTGTTGCAGATAAGTAGGAAGTGTTGCTACTAAACCTTCTACCACTTTCTGTGCCGCAATTTCTCTTGTAAAGATATCGTAAAGTGCATTAATCTCTTCTTGGATTTGAGTATTTTCGTACTCGGCATTATCCAATTCTAGTTTCGCAATATTCTCATGATTTTTCTTGAGAGCTTCATAAAGCAATTGGAAACGCGCTTCAATATCCGTTTCAGAAAAATGATAATTAGCATCTAAGAGCTTACGGTAACCATCTTCTAAATCTTCCAGCTGATCAGGTAGCTCTTTAGATAATGTTGTTACAACTGCTGGTATACGATCAACAATATGTGTCAAAGCCAAGATATGATTTTCAGCATTATCCAAAATCACAGCAGCTTCTACTGGGTCACCAGACGAGTTTAAAGTTACAAACTGAGAAAACTCTGATTGGATATTTTCCAATTGTTTTTCAATTTCAGACAAACCTTGGCCATATTCTTCAGAATGATCAGCAACTCGGTGTTGCAACTCTTCAAACAAGTCCAAGGTATGAAGAACACGACCACTATTTTTAGATTCTTGCTTCTCTAAGTCTGCCAAAGCATTGCGAATTTCAGCAATATCTTCTTCAATCAAGGTAATTTGGCTCTCGATTTGGTCAATTTGATGACTAGCCTTGAAAAAACGGAATGAATTGTTATAACCTTCTGCCTCGAAAAGATTATTTTCGATATCGGCAAAAGAGTTAAGAGATAGGTCAACCCATTTTTGGTTCCATTCACGGAAAGTCACCTGACTTTGTCCAATCAAGTGCATGTTTTTTACAGCTTCAACTTCATCATTAACTGGAAGATTGTACAGCTCTTCTTTTTTCTCTTCTAAAATTGCTAATTTACTTTCATTGCGCTTCCTTACATAGATTGCGATAGCATAGGCAATGACCAATAAAACTGCAACTGCAATTGTTAAATAAATTACTAGACTAGCAGACATATTAAACTCCTTTTTTACTTGAAACAATCGTAATGATTATATCATATTTTTTAGACCAAGGGAACTACTTCTCCCGATTTTTTAGACATCAAGTGTACTATAGACAGCATTTTCTTCGATAAACTCACGACGAGGCTCTACTCGATCCCCCATCAACATATCAAAGATTTTATCTGCTTCTGCAGCATCATCCACAGAAACCCTGGCCATCAAGCGATGTTCCGGATCCATGGTTGTTTCCCACAACTGATGATCATCCATTTCACCTAGACCCTTATAACGCTGAATAGTCGGTTTGGTACGACCTTCACTATAACGGGCTAAAGCTTCTTGGAGTTTAATTTCTTGATCTGCTCCTGGCTGGATATATTCTTTAATCTCGCTGCCAACCTTGACACCATAGATTGGAGGTTGGGCAATATAAACATAACCAGCTTCTAGGATTGGTTTCATATAACGATAAATCAAGGTTAAAAGGAGGGTACGAATGTGGGCTCCATCGACATCGGCATCGGTCATCAAAACGAGTTTTTGGTAACGGGCTTTTGAAACATCAAATTCTGCCCCAAATCCTGTTCCCATCGCTGTGAACAGACTACGAATTTCTTCGTTGGCAAGAATTTTATCCATGCTAGCTTTTTCAACGTTCAAGATTTTACCACGAATTGGCAAGATAGCTTGGAACTCACGGTTACGACCAGATTTGGCTGACCCACCCGCTGAGTCTCCTTCGACAATGAAGAGTTCTGTTTCAGCAGGATTGTTAGAAGAACAGTCTGCTAGTTTCCCTGGAAGATTGGAAATTTCCAAACCAGATTTTTTACGGGTAACTTCACGCGCACGCTTGGCAGCAACACGAGCCTTGGCAGCCAAAATCCCTTTTTCCACGATGCGCTTGGCAATCTGTGGATTTTCCATAAGGAAATCAGAGAAGGCATCACTGAAGAGTCGATTGGTAATCTTGACCACTTCGCTGTTCCCCAGTTTGGTCTTAGTTTGTCCTTCAAACTGTGGATTTGGGTGTTTAACTGAGATAACTGCAGTTAATCCTTCACGGACATCTTCCCCTGTTAGGTTGTCTTCATTGTCTTTCAGTAACTTATTTTTGCGAGCATAATCGTTGATAACACGAGTCAAGGCTGTACGGAACCCTTGTTCATGCGTTCCACCTTCATGGGTATGAATATTATTGGCGAAACTCATGACATTTTCATGATAACCCGTTGTATACTGCATAGCTACTTCAACGGTGATATCATCCATCTCACCGTCTGTATATATAGGTGTATCAAAGATCACATCCTTGTTCTCGTTGATATATTCAACGTAACTAGCAATCCCACCTTCATAATGGTAATGCTTGGTTTGTTCCAAACCTTCGCGCTTATCTGTGATGGAGATTTGAAGACCGCGATTTAGGAAGGCCAACTCTTGAATCCGTTTATTTAATTTATCAAAGTCAAAGGTTGTTGTTTCAATGAAGATTTCTGGGTCTGGTGTGAAATGAACTGTTGTTCCAGTTTTATCCGTATCTCCAACCACCTCAAGATCCGCAACAACATGACCACGACGGTACTCTTGGTAGTGAATCTTTCCGTTTTTGTGGACATGAACATCTAATTGAGTGGAAAGGGCATTAACGACTGATGACCCTACTCCGTGAAGACCACCTGAAACCTTGTATCCACCACCGCCGAATTTTCCTCCAGCGTGCAGAACAGTAAAGACAGTTTCCACAGCAGGTCGACCTGTTTTTTCCTGAATATCGACTGGAATACCACGCCCATCATCAACAACAGTGATCGAATTATCTGGCTCAATAAAAACTTGAATATGGCTGGCAAATCCTGCCAAGGCCTCGTCAATTGAGTTATCAACAATTTCCCAGACTAGATGGTGAAGACCTTCTTTTGAGGTTGACCCAATATACATCCCTGGACGCATACGAACAGCCTCTAAGCCCTCTAAAACTTGAATTTGACTGGCATCATAATCTTGTGCCTGCAGATTTTTGATTTCTTCTGTCATCTTATTCCTTTTTCTTACATGTCTAATACTTGTCTTAAATTCACGATACTGGTAAACAAGTGGGTATCCAGTCCAGCAGCTTGCCCTGCTTCAATATCAATCGGCCGATCACCAATGACAAGACCAGAGCAAATCTGATATTTTTCTCTTAAATAAATCATGGACTCAGGATTCGGTTTTCTCTTAAAGCCTGAGCTAGAAGTCACTACTTCTGTAAAATAAGCTGCTATGGAGGTTTTTTCTAAAATTTCCAAGACCTGATCATTTCTGTGAGAAACCAAGAAATGACGCCCACCTTGATTTGAAATGTTTTCCAATAAGTCAGAAACTCCTTCAAATAAAATCGGATGTTCAAGCTCTCTGGCTTCATTTTCCTTGTACTTTTCTAAAAAATGTTCTAAGTTGGGTGCGAAAGTCTCAATCGCAAAATCAGTAGAAACCTTTAAAGCTTGATAGACGCTGTCATGGTCTTGTGTGATACCATACAGTGCCAATGTTTCAACAAATGCAGCTGTTGAAGTTTCGTAATTATCCAGTAAAGTTCCACCTAAATCCCAGATGTAATCGTGATATTTCATAGCTTTCATTATACCATTTTTTCGTTAAAAAAGCGATGATTTCCCTGAGTTTTCCACATAAAAAAACGAGAGGTTAACTCCCGTTTTACTGATTTTTACCAAAAACATCTCGATAGAGCATTCCTGTTCGTAAACTCTCTGCGTCTCCTCCTAATTGCTCTACCAACTCGTAGGCAAAGGCAAGAGCTGTCGAGGGACCTCGACTGGTTGTCAAATGACCATCTACCACTACTGTTTCCTTAACGTATTGACCATCAAGGATTTGCTCTTGAACACCATCATAACAAGTAAACTTCTTGTTTTTCAATACTCCAGCTTGATTGAGGGCAATTGGCGCTGCACAAATGGCTGCCAATTTCTTTCCTTTTTGCTCGAAGCTTTGCAATTCTTGAATCAAGGCCTGATTGTCACGCAAATGTGCAGAACCAGGCATCCCTCCAGGAAGGACAATCATGTCATAGTCTGATAAATCACCATCAAAGACACGATCTGCTCTGACTTGGATTGCGTGCGAACCCGTTACTTGCTCTTCAAAACTAACCATATCACAAGTAATATTGGCACGACGCAAAACATCTACAACTGTCAAAGCTTCAATTTCTTCAAAGCCCTGAGCTAACATAACGGCTACTTTAACCATGATTTTCTCCTTATTTGATTCGTTTTAATACAACCTTTTTCCGCTTGAATCGGACTTTTCCACTCTTTTCTTCAGCTAGATTTGTTTGATAACTCATCGATAAAAGCAAGCCAACACCGATCAAATTACTGATAATCGCCGATCCCCCTTGTGAAATGAAAGGCAGTGGAATCCCGGTCAAAGGAAGCAAGCCCGTCACAGCACCGATATTTTCAAAGATGTGAAAGAGCAACATCATAATCAAGCCAGTGGAAATATAGGTGTAGAACTGGTTATTTGATTTAAGAGTAATCTTCAACATACGGTAAATCAGCATGAGGTAAAGAGCAATAACAAGGACAGAGCCAATAAAGCCAAAATCTTCTGCGATAACCGTGAAAATCATATCCGACTCACGAACTGGAATAAGCAGATTCGAAGCATTAAACCCCTGACCAAATAAGCCACCGCTCCCAATGGCAATCTGTCCTTGAGCCTGTTGGTAAGTAGTTGTTTGAGCAAAGTCAAAGGGATTGAGCCAAGCCAAGATACGATTGATTTGGTAGGTCGGCATCCCTAATTGATGGAGAAAAGCCCTTCCGTCCTTGCTGATAAAAATAGCTAAGAATCCAGCAATTCCTGTTACAGCAGTCACAAATACTGGAATAATAATTTTCCAAGAAATCCCTGATAGTAAGACGATTCCTGAGAAGATGGCCACAAAAACCAAAGCCGTCCCCAAGTCACTTTGAAGTGCCAAAAGAACTAGGACTGGAATGGTAAAGAGAATCATCCAGAAAATCAACAAGAAATCCAGCGGAACTGTGCGCTTCCATTCCTTATGTTTTTTGGTAAATTGCACAATGACACGGGCCAACATGAGGATATAAGATATCTTCATAAATTCTGACGGCTGGAACAAGGTGATTCCATTAACCGAAATCCAGTTTTTTGCACCCGTTGATGCAACCAAGCTTGGATTATAAAAGACAATAGGCAGAACCATGAGTACCAAGCCTAAAATATATAGAAAAGGGGTCACCTTCCAAAGAAATTCTGTATTAAAGAGCATGACCACAAAACCAATCACAAGCCCCAAGGCAATCCATGCGACCTGCTGCCCTAAAATGGGTAAAATATTGTTTGGATAATCATGACTAACAGCTATATAGATAGCCACCACGCCAATAACCAGTAGGAAAAATACTGGCAGGAGCAAACTATAATCGACTCTAGAGTCGAGAGAACGTTTCATATATACTAACCTTATACTTTCATACTATACTATTTATCAAAGTTCATTTAAAAATCTATCAATAGCCTCATTAATTTCAGATTGAGCTATCGTTGTAATACTCGCTTCTTTTGCTAGAGAAGTCACTATTTGCTTGCCGTATCGTTTTCCGACCATTCTTCTATCCAGAATGAGGGTTAAAGAACGTTGGTGTTCGCGTCTCATACTTCTTCCCAAGGCCTGTTTTAAACGAATAATAGCCATTGGCAATTGATAATCATCAAAGGCATTTTTCCCTTCTTGAATTAGTTCCTGATTGATCTTTTTCGTCAAGGGCTCTTGGGGATTTTGAAAGGGAAGTCTCGGTACAACTTGAATCACAAAAGGATGGCTTGAAAAATCGACTCCTTCCCAGAAGCTTGCTGCACCAAGCAGGATTTGTTGTTCTCCTTTTTCAAAGCGTTTCTTCAGTTGATGAACATCGCCATTTTTATATTGGGCCAGATGGCTAACTGGAAGTAAATCCGATACTGCTAGAAGCATGTCTTTGGCAGTAAAGAGAACCAAAATCGGTTGTTGGAAAACTTGAACATCCATCAGCAAATCAGCTACCTCCTTAGCATAGACTTCTAAGGAAGTTTCTGTTACTAGAGGAAAATCTTTGATCAAGACCACTTCTTGATCCTGTTTTTTATTAGATTCAATCTTGACAAATCTGGCTTCAGGGTAACCTAAAAGGTCTGCCAAAGAAACTCTCTGACTAATCTCAAGAGTAGCCGACACTCCCAAGACTTGACATGAATCAGGCACTAAAGAAGATAGAAGAATACGGCCTGATTTTGTAGAAGAAATCTGAATTTTCTTTTGACTCGTTTCAGTTGCTTCAAGCCAGTAATCACCTTCAGCCGTAAAATAGCGAACCAGTTCCTCAAAGCCTTCTACCTCTAATTCTGAAAAATACTGGTGGAGATTGGCCAGAGAATCTACGATATTTTTCCTAGTTTTTCCAGACTGAAATTGTTCTATCAAGTAAAGACACTCAAAGCGAATACTTTCTAATATTCGTTGTTGAATCCTATTTTCTTCTCCTACTAAAGCCTTATCAACTAAATCAATAATAGACTGGATATCGTAGGTATGTTGAAGCAGATTTTCTAGGGCCAACAAAACTTTTTGGACTTCATCAATAATCAATAAACGGTCACTAACAAATTCAGGATTATCTTCAAGTCTGGTTACCAGATAGGCATGATTGGTCACCAAAAGCTTGCAGGCTTGTGCCCTTTCTTGACTACGTTTCCAAAAATCTTCTGTTACAAATAAACTTTTAGAAGATAACTTTCCATCATGACGAAAGTCTCTTAGAAAATGTTGGTAACGGTAGAGTTGACCAATCTCATCCAAATCCCCGGTTTCTGTCTCTGTCAGCCAAACCAAGAGTTGCATTTTAAAGCGTCTAAATAAGCGATTTTCATCATTTTCCTGCAAGGAACGATAAAAGGCATCCAACTTCAGGTAATTTTGTGGTCCCTTTAAAGAATGAATATCTGTATGGAACACCTCTTTAAGACATTTGCCTTCTTCTTCCATAATTTGATTTTGAAGAATCTTTGTCGGAACGCTAAGAACAATCTGACGCTCTTTTACTTGGGACAAAGCGGGTAAGAGATAACCATAAGTTTTCCCAATTCCTGTCGGCGCTTGAATTAATGATACAGGCTCATCCTTCAATAGCAAACCAACCTCTTTAGCAAAACTTTCTTGCTTCTCCCTGACTTCAAGGTTCAACAGAGAAATATTCTTAGAAAAATCTTGAGATAATTTTCGTGGCTCATTTGGGGTTGCAGGTTTCTTGAAATATAGCCCTTGAACTTCGACCAAGTCTGGAGAAGTCAGGATAGATTGGTTGCGAAAAATTTCCTCAATAACCAGATAAGACTCATATAAGAGAGCATCAGCCATTTCCAGCAAGCGTTCTAAAAGACCTTTAGGAAGTTGGGCCATCTTTTCTCGTAAAAAAAGAAGTAATTCCGCAGTAGCTTGGGCATCTGAAAGGGCTGTGTGGGCGTGTTTTAGAGGAATTCCTAATTCTCGACACAAAATCGGCAAACTATATTTTTCCAGTTCAGGGAAAAAGACCTGGGCCAATTCGACCGTGTCAACACGAGGATTTCTTAGTTCATAGCCTTCAAAAAATAAATTTTCCGCCAAGAGATTGGCGTCAAACTGAACATTGTGGGCTACAAAAATCCCATCCTCCACCAAGTCAAAGATTTTTCTGGCAACTTGCGAAAAATCAGGTGCTTGCGCCAGACGTTGGTCTGTCAATCCTGTCAGTTCTTTGATATGAGCATCCAAGGGTTCATGGGGATTGACATCAGTCGTATAGTGATCGACGATTTTCCCATCCTCAATCACAACAATTCCCACTTGGATAATTTTAGCCTTACTACCTGTGCTAGTTGCCTCTAAATCCACCACAACATAGCGATTACCAATCGTTTTCATTATAAAAAATTATACCAAAAAAAGGGCCATTTGGCATCTGCAAACATGGGATAATTTTCAAACTCAAGGACGCTACTTAGCTTAAAAATCCTATCAAATAGAGTATCCTAGCCTGCTAATTTTTTGAAAATATTGGAGAATAAGAAAAAATGAGAGAAGAAATGTTTGCATCTTCCTTCTCTCAACTATCCATTTACTTTATTTAACCATATCAGGATCGTAATCATAAAATCCTGTATCAAGGAAACGGTTTTTAGGGTGTAACTTGCGCACTTCTTCATCCAGCAAGAAGGCTTGGTCATGGCTAAAGTTGCCCTCTTGAATCAAGCTACGCGCTTGGATAAAGAGTTTTGCAATCTCAACAAAGTTTTGTCCCGGAGTGTAAAGTCCTTCTAATTTCCAGTGAGTAAAGCCATGCTCTACCAATTCTGTCAATTTGGTCATCAAATCAAGGTCATTGTTGGCAAAGATGTGAGTACCATGATTGTCTTCAAAAATGGAATAGTGGCTCTCTGGGTCACTTGGCTCAGCCAAGAAGAGGTCACGCTTGCGAGTCTTTTCATCATCGATATGCGTAAAGTTATAGTAGTTTTGCAAGAGCGGACGTTTAGAATGATGGATGACACTAGCACCATAAACCAAAACTTCGGCAGGAATTTCCAAAATCTCTGGCATTTTAAAAAGTTCAGCTGATGGAATTTCACGCGCCAAAACAGCCTCAGATGCGCCAGCCTTTTGTCCCCAGAAGTTAATCTGACGACTGCTAGTCACCATTGTAGAAGCATCGTAGATAGTCTTAAATGAATAACCATCGCGGTTGACTACGTAAAAAACGCCTGCATCCCCAATCGTAATGTAGTCTGTCTTGATTTCTTCCAAAAAGTCTAAGAAAGGCTTGATACGGTCCATCATATCTTGGTGCATGAGGGCATTGACCGCAACAATCAATTCCTTACCAGCATCATGAACCAGCTTAGCGATTTCACGCAATTGGTCATGACTAAAGGTTGTTGGCAGACGAAGGCCAAAATCTTTCTCACCGACATAGATACGGTCTACGCCAGCTTCGAGTAGTTGTTCAACTTGTTCAATACTTTCAGCAGTTGCTGTAATGATAATCTTTTCCATAAGAAAAATTATACCACATTTCTGGAAAATCAGCTATTCTTTAAAAATGAAAAGGGACTTTATTCTTATTGTAACCTTTCTGTAATAATTCTCTGCTGAAAAAATGATAAAATAGGTATGTACTGTTAAGGAGAGAATAATGCCCGTAAGAAAATTACAGTCCTATGAGGTAGACTATCAAGAAGAATTAAGCCAACAAGTTCCTCGCTATCAAGATTATACACCTGAAGCGCAATCTGATGCCAATCTCAAGGAAATCCTATTTTTTGTTAATATCGCTGTTTTTTGTATCTGTATTGCTATCTTTAGTTTTATCTTTTTAGCATTAAAATTATCAACTGCTCTTGCCTTTGCCGCAGCAATCGGATCCAGCTTACTTGTCTTAAAAGTTCAACGAACTATTATCAAACGAAAACGTAGAAGATAAATCCAAAATATCGCTCCATCCGGAGCGATATTTTTTATTTTTTCTTTTTAGATGGTGTGTGGATGGCAATCTTCACTTCAAAGATTGTTCCCTTTGGTTTATTATCTTTAACAGTAATGGTTCCTTTTAGGGCATCTACAATTTGTTTGGCTAGGGATAATCCTAAACCAAAACCGCCTTTTTGCCGGGTTCTAGCCTTGTCGACTCGATAAAAACGATCAAAAATTTTCTTCTTATCTTCTGTCGAAATACCGACTCCATTATCAGAAACCAGTAAATACAGATTGCGATCGGTCGCCGAGATAAGAAAATCAATTTCACCATCCTCTTCAGTATACTTGACAGCATTATCAAATAGGATAGTCATCAACTGCTTCAAGAGAAGCTGGTCTGTGACAATCGTTCGATGGATGCGATTTTCAAAACGGAAGACACGGTCATTTTCCGAAGCAATCATCTCATAATTAGTGAAAGTCGTGTTAAAAAAGCTAGTTGGAACTTCTGCAAGTTCCGGCTTAATCCCGTCATCTCTCCGAGCTAAGTTCAACAAGTTTGTCGTCAAAAAACGCATATTTCGGACTTCTTCCAAACTCGATGCAATGCTTTCACTCACATCCATAATGGTAGCTTCTGGCTTCCGGAAAAGGGTCTCTAAACGATTTTGCAAAACCGCAAGTGGAGTTCGTAACTCATGACTGGCATTTTCCACAAAGGACTGCTGCTTCTGCATGCTCTCAAGCAGGGGCCGAACACTGACTCGAGCTAGATAGAGACTGGCAATCAAAGACAAAATCCAGAAACTAGCCATCACAACCACAATCAGTTGCTCATGCTTTTGACTGGCCTGCTCCAACTGACTGGTATTAATCAAGACAGCCGCATACTTGATATTGGTTGAAACCGAACTGATATTCGTTTCCATCAAAATCATGCGATAGATTTCTTCCTGTCCATAGCTATTAAAAACCTTAATTTGATAGATATGGCCTAGTTCTTTCTTCTCTAGCTTAATCTTATCCAATCCCAAAAATCGATTTCCAGAAAGGAGCTGGGTAAAATTCTTATCAAAAAGAATGACCTCCGTATTGGAACTGACATTGGGTTTTATCTCCGTCTTGCTAGTATCTGTAGCGGCATTCTCTAAATCTTTAATCTCTTCTGTCGCCCTATTTACCGCAAGCTGAATAACTGCCTGAGGATTATTACTCAAGCCATGGAGCGTATCATCCACCGAAGTATAGAGACTCGAATGCATGACCTGCAAAATAATCAGAGTCATGGTAGAGAAAATCAGGGTAAAGACACCAAAGTTGCGGATAAAGTAACTAAAGTCATCCGCATACCATGTTTTTTTTAGTTTACTGAACATCTTTTAAAATATACCCAACACTACGCAAGGTTTGCAAATTCTCTGCAAAAGTGGTTCCTTTTAATTTCTTACGGACTTTTGAAACATAGACTTCAACAACCGAAATCGTTGTATCACTATCAAATCCCCATAGACGGTCAAAAATCTGAGTCTTCGGCAAAATCACATTTTGATTTTGAAGGAAATAAACTAGTAAATCAAATTCTTTCCCCAGCAATTCGACGGGAGTATCTTCAACTTTAACGGTATTGGTTGACAGATTAACCACAATATTTCCATAAGTCAAGGTGTTTTCATTAAACTTACCTGAACGTTTGAGAAGGGCCTGAATCCGCATTTTGAGTTCTTCTAGGTAAAAAGGTTTAGTCAGATAATCATCTGCTCCCAATTCAAATCCATGTCCCTTGTCATCCAAACTTTCCTTGGCAGTCATGATCAGAACCGGGGTCGTAATTCCTTTTTCACGCAATTCTTTCAAGACTTGGAAACCATTTTTTTCTGGCAACATCAAATCCAGCAAAATCAAGTCATAGACGCCACTCTCAGCTTCGTAGAGACCTTCTTCTCCATCAAATACCTGCATGACATCCGCAAAATCGTCTAAAAAGTCAAATACTGAATTTGACAGGCCTAAGTCATCCTCAACTAATAAGATTTTTATCATGAGAAATTCCTCCTTATTAAGACCATTATACCAAATTTGCCTTAAAAAAAACTCAACTCTCTGCATTTTAAATGAGATAGCTGAGTTTTATTTTTATTTAGTTTTAATTAGTTAGTTCCGTATTGAAGAACAACTGCTTCCACTGCAGTTTTTTCGCGGTTAATCAAGTCAACACGCGCTGCAATTTCCTTGATTCCCATACCGATGTTGCGGCTAAGAGCAAGATCAGAAAGTTGTGGCTCAAAGAATTCCTTGTATTCCGTCAAGCGTTGTTCTGTCTTAAATACGTGAGCAGGAAGGATAACAAAGCTATCAAAGCTCATATCTCCTCCAAGAGCTGCCTTGATCCAAGCCCAGTTTTCACGAGCCCAATACCATGCTGTTTCCTGAGTTGCTTGATGGTTTAAGAACTGGAAGTACCAAGCAGACAGGTCTTGTGGTTTGACCACAAATTTGTCCTTCCAAGAAGCAATCAAGGTTTGGATATTATCCACATCTTTACTATAGGCAAGAGCAGCTGCCAACTGACGTTTAAAGACAGCATCTGTTGCGTGCGTATAAGTATCAAGATAAAGTGCTAACAAGTCTTTAGTCTCATGATGTTTCATCTCATTAATCAGGACTTGTGAGCGAATAGCTGCTGGGAGTCCTGCAAGATTCTCCTTGTGAGCTGCGAAGATTTGGCTAGCGGCTTGACTAGCTTCTGCATCATTTGAGCGAATCATCATAGAAATGGCTAACTGACGAACCAATTCATCCTCATCTGATTCTCCATCTTTAGCTTCGAAACCAAGACGGTCATAGTTGTGACGAGCCAATTTAGCAACCAATACTTTGAAGGCTGTTTCAGCTTCTGTTCCTTCATCAATAAAGCGCTCAAGGGCAGAAATCACTTGAGAAACAGCTGAAACCACAAGGTAAGACTCTTCCTTAGCAAGTTTATCAAGGACTGGAAGCAAGTCTGCATAAGAAATGTGCCCTGCTTCAGCAAGCAAGCGACGTTCTTGGACGATTTGCAGTTTGCTTGTATTATCAAGATCAACTAGGTCAGCAAGAACAGCATCTAACAAGTCTCCTTGGTAGTCTGTAATATAGTGGGCTGTATTTTCAGTGTTGAGACGAAGAGCTCCTTTGTTTTCAGCAAGAAGAGCTGCGTAGCCAGGGATTTCGAGACTTTCAGTTTCAAGTGTATCTGGCAAGCCTTTCCAGTTGCTGTTGAGTGGCACTACCCAGAGGCGATTCTTGTCTTCGTGCTCACCGACAAAGAATTGTTTTTGTGAAATCTTCAAGATATCATTTTCAACTTTGACAGTAAGAACTGGGTAACCAGGTTGTTCCAACCAAGAATCCATGAAGGCTGCGACATCACGTCCTGACGCTTGACCAAGGGCATCCCAAAGGTCACGACCAATTGTATTGCTGTACTGATGTTTTTCAAAGTAGGCATGCAAGCCTTTAGCGAAATCAGCATCTCCTAACCAACGACGAAGCATGTGCATAAGACGGCTTCCTTTGGCATAGACGATAGCACCATCAAAGAGCGTATTGATTTCATCTGGGTGTTTGACTTCAACGTGAACAGACTGCACACCATCAGTAGCATCACGCTTCAAGGCAGACGGAACACCACCTGTTTGGAAATCTTCAAAGATATTCCAGCTTGGTTCAATAGCATCCACACAGACGTACTCCATCATGTTAGCAAAGCTTTCATTGAGCCAAAGGTCATCCCACCATTTCATAGTAACAAGGTTACCAAACCATTGGTGAGCCAATTCATGGGCCACAACAAGGGCAACTTGTTGACGGCTAGCAAATGTTGAGTTCTCATCCACAACCAAGTAAACTTCACGGTAGGTCACAAGACCCCAGTTTTCCATAGCACCTGATGAAAAGTCAGGAAGGGCGATATGGAGAGATTGAGGGATTGGGTACTTGACTCCGTAGTAATCTTCGTAAAACTCGATTGAACGAACGGCGATGTCCAGTGAGAAATCAAGATTAGATAGTGGGTGGGCTTTGGTTGAGTAGACACCTACGAGGGTACCGTTTTTCGTTTTAGCGGTCACACCTTGCAAATCACCAGCAACAAAGGCCAACAAGTAAGAAGACATGCGAGGTGTTGTCTCAAACTTCCAGATACCTGTTTCCTTGCGGTTTTCAACATCGATTTCTGGCATGTTTGACAAGGCCACTTCACCTTCTGCTTGGTCAAAACGTAGAGAGAGGTCAAAAGTCGCTTTGGCTTCAGGCTCATCCACACATGGGAAGGCTTCGCGCGCAAAATGACTCTCAAACTGAGTAGACAAGACTTCCTTCTTGACTCCATCAACTGTGTAGTATGAAGGGTAAATCCCTGTCATGTTGTCTGTGATTTTACCTGAAAAGGCAAGAACTAATTTAACTTGACCAGCCTCAGCCAATTTGATATGAAGGGCTTCATTTTCATGATCAACTGTAAACGGACAAGCCTGACCTGCAACTTCTACAGAAGCGATTTCCAAATCTTTTTGATGAAGGGAAATACGGTCACTCTGTGCTTGACCAGTAATGGTCACCTTCCCAGAAAACGTCTTGGTCTCACGACTCAAGTCTAAAAATAAATCATAGTGTTCAGGAACAAATTGCTTAATAAAATGTTCAACTGCTTGCATAGTTTTCTCCTATCTAAGTTTAAGAGCTAGGGCTCTTCTTCAAACAAACTTATTATATCATGTTTTGCCTAAGAAAAAAGGATTGGACGGTAATTTCCAAAACTTTCTTCCTTCTAAGAGTCTACAGAGGGTAGACCTTGCGAAATTCTTCTAAAACAACCTTGCTGTCAGATGTAAAAGTCAGTCCAGCCTCCCTCATCCACTCGGTGAAAAAGTCTTCATGAACCTGGCGCCAATAGGCTAAAGATTTGTCTCCCTCACCTTCCTTAAAGGCATGGTCAGCAGAAACTTGATTGAAAGGCTGAACGGAAACCTTGGTAATTTCGACAATGCAGACAGCCTGATTTTGACTATCTAAAATGACATCGAAGGTCCCTTTTTGTGGAAGAGGTTCGTCTTCTAGGGCGTAGAGGTCGTAGGCTGAAGCCGTTGCTGTCTTTTCGCCTCTTAGTACTAAATCTGCCAAGAAATCCGCTTCCACTCCAAAAGCCCAAGCATCTATCTCATCTCCAATCGAGGGATTGATTTGCTTATATGCATTCCACATTTCTTGCGGTGTCATAGGTTGCTCCTTTTATTTAAACTATATCCTACTTCAAAGACCAGCCACCATCAATAGTCAATATTTGTCCTTGCATGGCGCTCGCTTTCCCACTTGCTAAGAAAAGGCTGATCTCTGCTACTTCCTCTGGATCAATCCAGCGCTTGATTGGTGTTTCACTAGCCACCCAGTCAGCCAAGCCACCTGGTTCAAAGTCTGCAGCGGTCATACCCGTCTTGACGGCTCCTGGAGCGATCCCAAAGACCTGAATCCCAGCTTCAGCATAGTCTAAAGCCAACTGCTTGGTGAAGCCAGCCAAGGCATGCTTAGATGAAGTATAGGCGTGACCACCTCCACCAGCTAGGCTCGAAGCTATGGAGCACATATTGATAATGATTCCTTTTTTATTCTCCAGCATTTGTGTCAAATAATAACGAGTCAACTCAACAGGAGTCACGTAGTTAATTTCAAAAATTTCTTGAATTTCCTGCGCTGTTTGTTCCAACAGTGGTTTGTAATCATCCAAAACGCCAGCAGTATTGCACAAAACATCCACCTGAGGGCACCAGTCAAAAATAGGCTCCAAGTCCAAGGTCAAATCTCTCTGTAAAAAGTGAAAATCACCCTCTAAGAGTGGATTTTCACCTTGGTCAACTCCATAAACTTGATAGCCATTCTCTAAAAAGAGGCGAGCTTGAGCCAAACCAATCCCTGAACTAACGCCTGTAATGAGTACACGTTTAGTCATGCACTTCTACCCAATCTGTCGCCAAAACATCACAAGGTGTCGGGCTCCACATGGAAAAACCTTCCCCTTCTCCAGATACGTTGATTAGGAAATAAGGTGTCACTTCAAGTGCAACCCCATTTTGTTCGATAGTATCAAAAAGTTGGACATAGTTTTCCGCCCCTCCCCAACCAGTACGTACATATTTTTTCTTAGCCTTTAAGCCAGGCAGGATTTCTTCAAAAGTCATGTTATTCTCCTTTAATTCTACATTCTTCTTTTAATTATAACAAAAAACCGCTTTGCAACGGCTTTTTGACTGTATATTAGTTAAATAAACTAATAGCTATCCAATTTTTAATTATTTAAGTTCAATCAGTTTATTATAAATTTTTTCAGTTAACTCTTTCTGCTGTGTTCCTGTTAAATAATGTGAAGTACGAATTAAAACTGTTCCATAAACATAGTGCGAACCAGGATTTAAAGCAGTACCATCAAATGCGCTAATATATGTGTTGCATTTCTCAGCTTCTTCTTTTGTCTTATACACCTCTACATTTCCACCAGCATCATTTCCTTTCTGAACAATATCAGATCCCTCTACTGAATGTGTAACTTGATTGTCAACAAAATATACAGACGCTTTATACCCACCTTGTTTATTCAATTTATTATTTGGATCGTTATTTTCAGTAACAGACTGTACGCCTGTAATTGAAGAAATTTCTTTGAGTCTTTCTTCAACAAAAGTATTAGATGGATTTGTAATTTGTTTTAGCTGAAGAATACTATTTTGATAAAGAGTCTGTTTGTCAGATAAATTCTTTTTTGTTTCACTATAGTCTAATGGTTTACTTAATTCTTCTATTTGTTCCTCAATATTAGCAGTCGCTTTCTCCATTTCTGGTACCTTACGAAGTGAATTTTGACTATCTTCAATTGCTTTTTTTAATTCTTCTAATTTTTTTGAATCCAATGGCTCTTCGCCAATTTCAATTACCTTCTCAGCCTCAGCTATTTACTCTTCAACCTCTTTATTTTTGTCTTTTAAATCTCTAACTGTATCTTCAAACTTAGTTACAGCAGCCCTGTAGGGGACATAAGATAAAAAATAATATCCCAAACCAGAAATTCCTACAATAAGACACATTGACAATATAATTATTTTTTTCTTCATTTTAATCTCCAAAAAATATTTAATATCTTCATAATTCTACTATATTATTACCCCAAAACAAGCAACAAAAAACCGCTTTGCAACGGCTTTTTGACAATGATTTATTCTATTCTTCCATCATTTACATGATTACCAAGTTAATCCAGCTGCTTTAATTTCTTTCTTAGAGGCATACTTGCCATTTGGTTTATGCCATCTTCCTCTGGAATCTTTGAAATAACCACCTGAATTTGCTGCTTGCGTGTTTGATTCCTGACTCTCTTCCTTTTCTTGTTCTGCTTGACGAGCCTTTTCTTCCTCTTCTTTCGCCTTCTTCTCAGCTTCTGCTTTTTCTTCCGCCTCTTTCTTAGCTTTTGCCTCTTCTTCCTTCTTAGCCTTTTCTTTTTCTTCTTTTACCTTAGCATCTTCAACTAGATTTTTAGCAGTGCCGTCCAAATAGTTAATTTCTGCATTAGCCGAAACATTATCTAAAATGACATGCGTCACAGAATACTTATCCACCTTTTCCTTACTGCTACCCAACTTAATTTCTAGGAGCTTACCATTTTCATCAATGCCTACATATTGCAACTCAATCTGTCTAGGAATAAGCTCATTATTTTGATAACTTGGCGTCACCTTGTAATCAAGATAGTAGTTTGGATGATTAGCGAGCCATGAATCCAACCGATTTTCATAGTAAAGTATACTACTCTGGTTATGTTCATCCGTTCCAGAATAGTTTCCAGCATTGAGCCAGTTAGTCATAGGAACTAAATTTCTCTTTTCGTCATTCAAACCGCTAAATTGGTAACCAATTAAATGACCTCTACTCATCAACCAAGCTTCTTCCCGGCCATCTCCGTAAAAGAATTTATAGTTGTGCCACCCTACTGGATCATAGGTCAATTTTGAATCTCTTTTCTCAGTTGGCTCATCACTATCCTTTATCTGAATATGAGCACCCGTCGCACGATTTTTAGAATCCAGTTCTCCAAGTTCAAGCTGTTTTTCACTTTTAAACGGCAATAGACCAGCTTCTTTAAACAACTTTTCATCAAACTTAGCTTGTTTTTGTTCCACTTTTGCTTCTGAAACTTTTGTCTCTTTCTTATGACCAGAACAAGCCGCCAAAGTAAAGACTGATAAAAAGGCTAGACTCGCATAAACCAACTTCTTCATATTTAACATCCTTACGCATTTTTATTCCATTTTACTATAATATATCAAAACAATCAATCGTATCATATATCATTATTGTCAAAAACCGCTTTGCAACGGCTTTTTGACTATATTTCACTCCATTTTATCTTCTTAAACCCACGGCACAAGAGAAAAATGCCAATAAAGAGAACAGCTAAAGGAATGATTTTTGTGAAGAAAACATGTGAAATGCCCATCCACTCATAGTAACGGAGCAGAGAACCTACAACAAGATGGGCAACAATCATACTGACAAATGGACGAAAAATAGGTTCTTTCCAATTCCAAATACTGATGACTAGGGAAATCGTAAAGACAGACAAACTATCCCAGGGAGCCGGAAGATTTAAGACACCTTCTTGTATGAAACTTCCCATTCCTACATATCCTAGAACGACTAGCAGGACAAGAATCCCAACGACAATATAAGTGCCAATTTTCATCTTAGGAGAATCTTGGACTAGCCCCCAACGTAAGATTGTGGCTACAAGTCCAAATCCAATCAGAAAAAGAAGCAGTTGCCCTAAAAATGTGAGCAAATTAACTGTTAAGAGAGGGCCTTTCGAAAAATCGCCTAGTAGTTGATAATAACGTAATACCGCTAGGACCAGAATTGGTGTCAAAAGGGACTCCTTGATAGAACTACGTGGCGCTTCCTTGAGTATCTCTTTCATTATTTTTTTAGGATTCTTACCTAGATAATCCTCTGCACTCATGCCATCTCGTTCTGCTTCTGAGAAATCTAACATCATCAAATAGATCTGCTCTCTGAGATAGTCCTCATCATAGAGAAATCCAGCAAGATTAAAACTATCCCACAGTTCCTCAAAATACTGCCGATTCTCCTCAGAAAACTCATGCAACAAAGCGCTTGTTTCTTCATAATACTTCATTTTCTTCATGGTTTACCCCCCATTCTTAATCCCTTCTACTTTTTGACTCAAATCATCCCATTGTTGCCAAAAGACTGAGACACGCTCTTCTCCTTCTTTCGTTAACGAAAAATACTTCCGATCTGGACCATCTGGCGACGGACGCATATCGCCTCTAATCCATTGATTTTTTTCTAACTTTTGCAACAAAGGATAAATAGTTCCTGGAACGATAGTATCAAATCCAGCCTCTCGCAAAGTCTGAACCAACTCATAACCATATCGCTCTTTTTGACCAATCATATCCAAGACACAACCTTCAAGAACACCTTTTAATAGTTGAGTTTCCTTCATCCTTTCCCCCTTCTATCTATTTTGTAATACCTACTAGTAGCTTCATCTATAATATACCACTTCCACACTAGTTTGTAAAGCATAATAGTTAAATAAAAAAACAGAACTAGCATGAACTAGTCCTGTCTATTTTTACCCAATCACACTTCCATTCGGCACAGCTGGATCAACTGTGAGAAGGGTTAATTGTCCATCATGTTCAGCTGAGAGAATCATACCTTGGCTGACATATTTCTTCATCATTTTACGAGGTTTGAGGTTAGCAACAATTTGGACTTTCTTGCCTACCAATTCTTGTTCATTTGGATAGTATTTTGCAATTCCTGAAAGGATTTGACGATCTTCACCATCACCTGCATCTAGTCGGAATTGAAGCAACTTATCAGAACCTTCCACTTTGGAAACTTCTTTGACTTCGGCAACACGAATTTCAACCTTGTCAAAGTCTTCGAACTTGATTTCGTCCTTGTTGAGTTTGAGCTTAACTTCATCTGGATTCCATTCTTTTTCGACAGCTGGTTTGTTGCCTTCCATTTGTTCTTTAATATAGGCGATTTCTTCTTCCATATCCAGACGTGGGAAAATTGGAGTTCCTTTGGCAACTACAGTCACATCTGCTGGGAAGTCAGCCAAGCTCAAGTTCTCAAGGCTCGCTACTTCTTCCAATCCAAGTTGAGTCAAGACTGCACGACTGGTTTCCATCATAAATGGTTCAATCAAGTGAGCTACGACACGAAGGCTGGCTGCCAAGTGGCTCATAACACTTGCCAATTGATCACGAAGCGCTTCATCCTTAGCCAAGACCCATGGGGCTGTCTCGTCGATGTATTTATTAGTACGAGAGATAAGAGTCCATACTGCTTCTAGGGCACGTGGGTAGTCAACTGCTTCCATGTGTGTATGGTAATCAGCGATTGATTCAGCAGCTACTTGAGCAAGAGCATTGTCAAATTCTGTCACACCCTCTACATAGGCTGGGATTTGCCCATCAAAGTACTTGTTAATCATAGAAACCGTACGGTTGAGGAGGTTTCCAAGGTCATTGGCTAATTCATAATTGATACGGCCGACATAGTCTTCAGGAGTGAATGTTCCGTCTGAACCAACTGGAAGGCTACGCATGAGGTAGTAACGAAGCGGATCTAGTCCATAGCGCTCTACCAACATTTCAGGATAGACCACATTCCCTTTAGACTTAGACATTTTGCCGTCTTTCATAACAAACCAACCATGGGCAATCAAACGGTCTGGCAATTTGATATCCAACATCATAAGAAGGATTGGCCAATAAATTGAGTGGAAACGAAGGATGTCTTTTCCTACCATATGGAAGACAGTTCCATTCCAGAACTTGTCAAAATTTCCGTGTTCATCTTGACCGTATCCAAGAGCTGTCGCATAGTTAAGAAGGGCATCAATCCAAACGTAGACAACGTGTTTTGGATTAGATGGTACTGGAACGCCCCAAGTAAAGGTTGTACGAGAAACCGCTAAGTCTTCCAAACCTGGCTCGATGAAGTTACGCAACATTTCATTGAGGCGACCATCTGGAGTGATAAATTCAGGATGGGACTTGAAAAATTCGACCAAGCGGTCTTGGTATTTGCTGAGGCGAAGGAAGTATGATTCTTCAGATACCCATTCCACTTCGTGACCTGAAGGAGCAATACCACCAGTTACATTACCAGCTTCATCACGGAAAACTTCCGCAAGCTGGCTTTCTGTAAAGAATTCCTCATCTGAAACTGAATACCAACCAGAATATTCGCCCAAGTAAATATCATCTTGAGCAAGCAAGCGTTCAAAGACCTGCGCCACTACTTTTTCATGGTAGTCATCAGTTGTACGGATAAATTTATCATAGGAGATATCGAGTAATTGCCAGAGTTCTTTAACTCCAACTGCCATCCCATCAACATAAGCTTGAGGTGTGATGCCAGCTTCTTCAGCTTTTTGCTGGATTTTCTGACCATGCTCGTCAAGACCTGTCAGATAAAAGACATCGTAGCCCATGAGGCGTTTGTAGCGAGCTAGGACATCACAGGCGATGGTTGTGTAGGCAGAACCGATATGGAGTTTACCAGATGGATAGTAAATCGGTGTTGTAATATAAAAATTCTTTTCAGACATAATTTTTCCTTTCCAGGCAAATGAAACCTGTTTTTCTAACACTTCATTATATCACATTTTTAGTGATTTTCGATAGGGAAATCCATACAAAAACAAGATAGACAAATGTCCATCTTGTTGATCTTATTCATAACGGAGGGCTTCGATTGGATCAAGCTTAGACGCCTTGTTGGCTGGCAAGACCCCAAAAACTATACCCACGCTAGCCGAAACCGCAAGACTAAATAGGGCAACTGGGATCGATACTCCCACCTCTATACCCGCAATCAAACCTTGCAATAGCAAACCTGCTAAGGCAGTTAAACCACTTGCAATTGTCAATCCAATCAAGCCACCTAACAAGGTCAAAATCATGGATTCAATCAAAAACTGGATTAAAATATTAGCACGTGTAGCACCCAAAGCCTTACGGAGACCAATCTCACGAGTACGCTCTGTTACTGAAACCAGCATGATATTCATAACACCAGTTCCTCCAACAAAGAGAGAAATTCCTGCGATGGCACTAATAATCGTCGTCATAAAACTAAACGATTGTTGAACTTCTGCAAATGTAGCTGACTCATCTGCTACTTGATATTCTCCCTGTTGCAAGCCAGCAAGCTCTGTCATTTTTCGTGCTAATTCTGGCCCCAGAGTTTGAGTCAAGCTTGTATCATTCACTCGAAAGACAATATTAGCTATTTCATCTACATTAAAATTCGCAGCAAGGGAAATATTTGTGGTAATAGGCAAGCCGCCAAGACCATATATTTTTGAATTTTTAGATTCTGGGCTAGTATAAACACCAATGACCCGGTAACTAAATCCATTGACTTCTACAACCTTGTTAATAGCCTCTTGAGGAGAGCCAAATAGACTAATGGATAATTCTTCATCAAGCAAAATAACACTTGCAAACTCTTTGAAATCTTGTTCTCTCAGACTACGACCTGCAAGAATTTCATTGTTAACAGCCTCCATATAAGTTCTGTTACCACCTGTCAAATTGGCATTTTCAACCTTTTTATCTTTATAAGTCAAGATGGCGTTCGTTGAGTTGGTTACATAGTAATTATCCACTCCCTTGAGTTTGGCTGCCTCCTTGACCCAAGATTCTTGCGGTTTTGGTGGTTCAACATGAACTTCCTCTTCTTTTCCAGAAATCGTAAAAGCTGATTGTTTCTGAGTAAAAGACCCATCTTTACTTTTTTTAGAAGAGAAAAAGACACTAATATTTTTCTGAGATCTGGTCATGTTTTTATTGAGCTGTCGAGACATAGAATCTCCCAGAGCCATAATCACAACAACTGATGAAACACCGATAATAATCCCAATCATGGTAAGCAAAGAGCGCATCTTGTGGGCCATGATAGATGAAAAGGCAAATTTCAGATTCTGCATCTTAGTTTTCCTCCTTTTCTAACTGAGCACTATCAGATGAAATAACTCCATCTCGAATGACAATCTGGCGTTTGGCATAAGCAGCGATCTCAGGCTCATGCGTTACCATGATAATGGTTTTTCCTTCTTTATTTAGTTCAACCAATAGTTGCATGATTTGATTCCCTGTTTTGGTATCCAAGGCTCCTGTCGGTTCGTCCGCTAGAATAATAGAAGGATTATTTACCAAGGCACGCGCAATAGCTACACGTTGCTTTTGACCACCAGATAATTCCGAAGGTAAATGGTGACTTCGTTCTGTCAATTCAACCTTATCTAGATATTCCTCAGCTAACTTGCGCCGTTTTGAAGCTGAAACTCCTGCATAAATCAAGGGCAATTCTACATTTTGCAGAGCATTGAGTTTGGATAGAAGAAAGAACTGCTGAAAGACAAATCCGATTTGTTTGTTGCGGACCTTGGCTAGTTGTTTTTCACCAAGTCCAGCCACTTCTTGACCTTCAAGATAATACTCTCCACTGCTTGGTGTATCCAACATGCCAATCGTATTCATCAGCGTAGACTTACCAGAACCAGATGGTCCCATAATGGCAACAAATTCACCCTCATTCACTTCTAGGTTGATATTTTTGAGAACCTGCAGTTCTTGGTCGCCGTTACGGTAACTTCTGCAGATATTTTTTAGACTAATTAGTTGCTTCATCAGCCTTCACCTCTTTTCCTTCCTCTAGAGAAGACGTTGGGTTACTGATGACCTTGACTCCATTTGTCAGACCTGAAGTGATTTCTTGGTTGTCTGCATCAGCATTGCCCAAACCAACTTCCACTTTCTTGGCCTTTTTCTGCTCGTCAAGCACCCAGACATAGTTCTTATCATTTTCAGTCACAACACTTGTTAGAGGAACCAAAATGGCTTTACTCTTATTCTTAACCTCAACACTTACTGAGAATCCTTGTTTCAAGTCACCGATTTCACTTGTAACATCGATGGTATATGGATATTTAGAACCAGAGTTACCGCCTGCTGCTGCAGCTGCACTTGGTGCTTCACCATTGTTTTTAGGGTAGTCAGAAATGTAGCTAATCTTACCAGTCCAGCTCTTATCTTGGTACACTTTAGAAGTGAAGGTTACTTCTTGTCCTACAGATAGGTTGGCAAGGTTGTATTCAGATAATTCCCCCTTAACTTGCAAGTTTTCATTGCTTACGACATGAACTACCACTTGGCTAGCTCCTGTTGGAGATTTAGAAACATTGCGGTTGACTTCGACCACAGTTCCCTCTAGGGTACTGAGAACCGTCATTGCATCCAACTGACTTTGAGCCTTGCTTAATTGCGCTGCTGCATCTGCACGGGCATCACGGGCATCACCTAGTTGTGCATCAATAGAGGATACTGAATTTCCTGCGACTGGAGCTGGAGTTTGGGCTGCTACACCTTCGCCTCCTGCTGGCGCAGGTAACTGTGGAGCTGGAGCTGAAGCAGCTTCATTTCGTGCTTGATTGAGTTCATTGATATGACGGTCTGCCTTAGCTACTGCTCGACTCGCTGAATCATAGGCCGCCTGTGCTTCTGAGCTGCTATACTTGACTAAAGCCTGCCCTTCACTAACCTTATCCCCCACAGAAACAAGGATTTCATCTAAATCTCCCTTACTAGCATCAAAATAAACATATTGTTCATTTTTTGCCGTTACTGTCCCTGATAACAAAACAGAGGATGCCACGCTTCCTTCCTTGGCAACAACCAGATGAGTGGCCTCATCTTTTACAGCAGTCTGAGAAGGTTGTCTAAAGAGCAAAATGCCCCCAGCACCCAATACAACTACACTCGCAGCACCAACTGCTGCATACAATTGCCACTTTTTAGCTTTACCATTCTTTTTCATAACGAAACTCCTTTTTGATTTAAAGTTCTTAACAATATTATACAAAAATTATCAATTTGAAACAATAACATTTCAGAACGAAATAATGACATTTCAGGATTTAATTATTGTTCGGAATTTATTTTACAATCATTGTACTAGTTATATAATACACTTTATTTTTCTTTTTTGCAAGCCTTTTCTTTAATTTTTTTGAACGTAGCAGATTTTTGCAATCACATCAAAAAAAAGATAGAATATGACTATCAAAAAATGACACTCTACTATTTAAAAGAGTACAAAGGAGTTTTTCAATGAGAGAATACGATATCATTGCTATCGGTGGAGGTAGCGGAGGAATTGCTACCATGAACCGTGCCGGTGAACATGGAGCCAAAGCGGCTGTTATTGAGGAAAAGAAACTAGGTGGAACCTGTGTCAACGTCGGTTGTGTTCCTAAAAAAATCATGTGGTACGGAGCGCAAATCGCTGAGACTTTCCATCAATTTGGAGAAGACTATGGCTTTAAGACTACTGATCTTAACTTCGACTTTGCAACCCTACGTCGCAATCGTGAAGCCTACATCGATCGCGCTCGTTCTTCTTATGATGGCAGTTTTAAACGCAACGGTGTAGACTTGATTGAAGGCCATGCTGAATTTGTAGATTCTCATACTGTCAGCGTAAATGGTGAACTCATTCGTGCTAAACATATTGTAATTGCTACTGGTGCCCATCCAAGTATTCCTAATATTCCTGGTGCAGAACTAGGTGGCTCTTCTGATGATGTATTTGCTTGGGAAGAATTGCCAGAGTCAGTTGCCATTCTAGGTGCTGGTTATATTGCTGTCGAATTAGCTGGCGTTCTCCACACTTTTGGTGTCAAGACAGACCTCTTTGTTCGTCGTGATCGTCCTTTACGTGGTTTTGATTCTTACATCGTTGAAGGTTTGGTCAAGGAAATGGAAAGAACAAACTTACCACTTCATACTCACAAAGTCCCTGCCAAGTTAGAAAAAACTGCTGAAGGCATTACCATTCATTTCGAAGATGGTACTAGTCACACAGCTAGCCAAGTTATCTGGGCTACAGGTCGCCGTCCAAACGTTAAGGGCTTGCAACTTGAAAAAGCTGGAGTGACTCTGAACGAACGTGGTTTTATCCAAGTGGATGAATACCAAAATACTGTTGTTGAGGGAATCTATGCTCTAGGTGATGTAACAGGCGAAAAAGAACTAACTCCAGTTGCTATCAAGGCTGGGCGTACCCTATCTGAACGTCTCTTTAACGGTAAAACTACTGCAAAAATGGACTACTCAACTATTCCAACTGTTGTCTTTTCACACCCTGCTATCGGAACTGTTGGGTTGACAGAAGAGCAAGCTATTAAAGAATACGGTCAAGACCAAATCAAGGTTTACAAATCAAGCTTTACTTCTATGTACTCTGCTTGTACTTGCAACCGTCAAGAAACACGTTTCAAATTGATTACAGCTGGTTCTGAAGAAAAAGTTGTCGGACTTCATGGAATTGGCTACGGTGTTGATGAAATGATTCAAGGATTTGCCGTTGCTATCAAAATGGGAGCAACCAAGGCTGACTTTGATGCAACCGTAGCGATTCACCCAACTGCATCTGAAGAATTTGTAACCATGCGTTAATCATCAAAAAAGAAGCTGATACAAATGTGTTTGCTTCTTTTTTGATGATTTACGAATCGATGAAAACAACTTACTCAGTCAGCAAATCGGCTGTTACAGTATTTGTTACCTTATTTTTAAAAATTGGTTGACAATAATTCTCCTACGAGTATAATTGTTACTATACATTAGAAAAGAGGTTAACTATTTTGAAAAAAGCTCACGTTTATGCTATCCCTGCTATTGGGGCTGCTCTCATTGCTGTATTGGCACAAATCAGTCTTCCAATTGGGCCTGTTCCCTTCACTCTACAAAACTTTGCAATCGGCTTGATTGCTACTGTCTTTAGACCGAGAGAGGCTGTACTTTCTGTCGGACTTTATCTTCTTCTAGGTGCTATCGGTCTTCCTGTCTTTGCAGGAGGTGGAGCAGGATTGCAGGCGTTGGTTGGTCCTACTGCAGGTTATCTTTGGTTTTATCTTGTCTACTCTGGACTTACCTCTTCTCTAACTGACAGCAAGAGTGGAGTTGTCAAGATTTTTCTTGCAAACCTCTTGGGTGATGCCCTTGTCTTTGTTGGAGGGATTCTCAGCTTGCATTTCCTAGCTGGAATGGCATTTGAAAAAGCTCTTGCTGTGGGGGTTCTTCCTTTTATTATTCCAGACCTTGGTAAACTTCTAGCTATTAGTTTTATTAGCCGTCCATTACTTCAACGCCTTAAAAATCAGGCTTACTTTACTAACTAAAAAAGGATATCGAGTTGTCATGACTCAGTATCCTTTTCTTTCATTTTGAAAACTTATACTCAATGAAAATCAAAGAGAAAACTAGGAAGCTAGCCGCAGGCTGTACTTGAGTACGGCAAGGCGAAGCTGACGCGGTTTGAATTTGATTTTCGAAGAGTATTAATTGCCTTTAAAGGCATCCACCATCGTTTGAAATTCTTCATTTGAGAGGGTAATCCCTTTACCCATTTTAGTGTGGTCTGGACTCCAAGCACGAATATCAAACTTAGCAGGAGCACCATTAAAGCTCACACGGTTGATTTCCTTGGTCCAACCTTTTTCGTTTTCAGAAAGAGTCAATAAGTGCTCTTCGATTTCAAATGTAAATTCTGCCATTTTCTTCTCCTTTTTTAGCTTTCATTAGTTTATTCGTAAAATCTTGTAGATTTTAGGAAAATTTTATATAATATTGATATAAAAGAAGGGAGGCCAATATGAGACATAAATTCCAGCAAGTTCTAGATAAAATACATGACTTTTTAAATGGACATGACCAACCTGACCAGACTGAAACCAACTCCCTTACAGCCACTATTGAAGAGGCTATCCAGAAGCAAACCGCTGTTCACCTTATCTTGTCTGAGACAAGTTTTACAGGTGACATCATCAAATATGATCAGCAACGCCAGCAAATTATCGTGAAAAATTTTGCCAAAAATGTAAGCCGTATTATCCGTATAAGCGATATTCAACGCCTGCGATTTGTCCCTTCAACCGTCCAAACAGCCCAAAAAAATAGATTTAAGAAAGAGTGAGATGGAGTTGCTTCATCCCACTCTTTTTTCTTAGCGAACTTGTTCAAAATGTAAATGAACGGCAATATGATCTCCATAGCCACTTCTTTCCAAGTCACGTTGTAGACGATAGGAAATGTAGTGTTCTGCAATGGTAATGTAACCTGCACCCAGTAAACGATGTTCAACCATAGACTGAATCATGCTAATAGTAGCACGTTCTACCTTTGCCTCTTCCAAGTCCAAAACCACTTTCTTAGTGACTTGTGCAAGGTTTTGACGCAAATCATCTGTCAATACATAGACAGTCTGGGCTGCCTTTAAAATAGCTTGGTAAATCTTATCTGGATTAAATTCAGCAATTTCTCCATCACGTTTGATTACTTGCATAGGTTTCTCCTTTATTCTTTGTTTTCTTTGATTTCTGCTAGCATTTTTTCTTCTTCTGCTGTCAGTTGATAATGTTCAAGCAAATCTGGTCTGCGCTCGTAGGTTTTCTTTAAACTCTCATACAATCGCCACTGACGAATTTTTTCATGGTGCCCGCTCATCAGAACATCTGGCACAACCATGCCTCTATAATCATAAGGGCGTGTGTACTGAGGATATTCGAGAAGACCTGAAGAAAAACTATCATCTTGGTGACTGGACTCCTTACCAATCACTTCTGGAATCAGGCGAACTGTCGCATCAATCATGGTCATGGCCGCCAATTCTCCTCCAGTTAAGACATAATCACCTAGAGAAATCTCATCTGTTACCAAGGTCTTGATCCGCTCATCATAGCCCTCATAGTGACCGCAGATAAAGATCAGTTCCTCTTCTTTGGCCAAATCCTCAGCATAGGCCTGATCAAACTGCTTTCCAGCTGGATCGAGGAGAATGACGCGCGGATTTTTCTTTTCAATAGCGTCAAAGGCATCGAAAATGGGTTGCGCGCGGAGCAACATCCCCTGACCGCCTCCATATGGTTCATCATCGACATGACGGGCCTTCTCAGCATTTTCTCGGAAATTATGATACTGGATATCCAAGAGCCCTTTTTCACGAGCCTTTCCAACAATTGAGTGCTCTAGCGGAGAAAACATCTCTGGAAAAAGGGTTAAAATATCAATCTTCATCGTCTAACCCTTCTAAGATTTCCACATCGACGCGGTTATTCGGAATATCAACATTGAGAATCACTGGTGGGATATAAGGCAAGAGCAAGTCACGTTTACCTTTTCGCTTTACCACCCAGACATCGTTGGCACCTGGTTGCAGGATTTCCTTGATGGTTCCAATCAAGTTATCACCCTCATAGACTTCCAAACCGATAATCTCGTGATAATAAAATTCACCATCGTCTAGGTCATTTAAATCTTCCTCAGCAACCTTGAGACTGTATCCCTTGTACTTTTCGATAGCGTTGATATGGTACATATCTTTGAATTTAATAATGTCAAAGTTCTTCTGTTTACGGTGGCTAGCGATGGTCACTGTTTGAACAAACTGATCTTTTTCATCAAACAAGGCCAGCTCAGTACCTTTTTTAAACCGTTCTTCTGCAAAATCCGTCACAGACAAGACTCGCATCTCACCCTGCAACCCCTGTGTATTGACGATTTTCCCAACATTAAAGTAGTTCATCTTGTCTCCTGTAGTCTATTTCTATCCTTTATTTTATCACGTTCCAGTGATTTTCTCAAGTTGGATAAATCTCATCTTACAGAGCTACTACTTCTTCAAAGAATTCACCAATTATCTGATTAAACTCTTCAGGATGATCATTCATCGGTTGGTGTTTGCTATCTGAAATCGTTACTTGACGCGCATTGGGATTTAAGGCAATGATACCATCGTAGATCATTTTTAGGTGTTTGGGAAAATCATTTTCTCCTCTTACTAAAAGCATAGGAGGATTTCCTTTATATCCTTCTATCTCATGGACTGCCAAGAAACCTGCTATTCCAAGGTTCAAGAAAACATCTCGCCCAGTTTCTATAATAGCCGTCTTGACCAACTCTCTTGTGATAGGGTTATCAGTACACATTTTTGAGTTCTTGTCTGCAATCACCTTCCAAGGAATCGTTTTATACATAAGAGAACTATATTTGATTCGACCTTTTTCTTTATCTGATAGGTAACGGTGCTGTCCCCAACTATCTACCATGACCAAGGCTAGGACTCTTTCTGGATGGCGATAGGTGTACTCTTGAAGTGGGTTTCCTCCCCAAGAATGACCAACCAATATCGCCTTATCTAGCTGGAAATAGGACAAAATAGCATCTACATCTTGAACAGCGCCTTCTAAGTCAGGTAGGCCAACTTTCATAGGTGATTCCCCCTGACCTCTAACATTGACAAAGTAAAGGTCAAATCCATCAAAAGCATCATACTGGTGAGCCCACATCTGACTACGTCCACAAGCTCCATGATAAAAAATAATGTGGCCTTTATTTGTGTTTCCAGGACGATGATAAACAACCAAATCACAATCTACGACTGGTATAATGTGACGTACCAAAGTCTCAGGTTTTCTGTTATAAAAAGCAATAGCTTCAGCTATATCATTTTGCTTCATTTCTAAACTCTCTCTTCTTTATCCTAGTATTATTCTTTTTATCTATTTTATCATGCTATATTAAAATCATGGTTTTCTAAACTTAATTCCATTAAAAATTTTGAATTTTCTGCACAATCTAAATAAAGAAAAAGACTGCTACGCAATCTTTACTTTTTTCTCATCAGATTCATGCCTAAAATTCCAGCAATAATCAAAGTTGCTCCGATTACATGGTAGCTATAAATTGGTTCGTGGAGGATAAGAGCTCCAGCTAGAATGGTCAAAACTGTTCCAAGATTACCAAAGACACTGACGGTCGATGCTCCAAGTCGAACAATAGCATAGATAGAGAGACTACCAGTAACAATAGAGGCTAGAATTCCCAAATAGAGAATTGAAAGAATATAAGATACCTGTCCAAGTGGCGCAAAGTAAGCTAATATGTTCCCCTCTAGATAGTGCGTGGTCAGACTCAGCGTATTAAAGGTGACGAAACCAACAAATATCACAACAGCTGTCATATCCATAGCCCGATAGCGACCTCCTTTAGCCTTGCTGAGGATATTGTTTATTGCATTGGCGAGAACAGATCCCAACATCAAGAGAAAGCCAAAGATAGCAGTTTCCTTACTAAAGTTTGCTCCTTTGCTAAGGAAGATGAAAACTACTCCTGCTACGGATAAAATTAAAAAGAATTTTTGCAGCAAGCTTGTCTTTTCCTTGAGAAAGACCGATGCCAAAAGGAGAGTAAAAATCGGTACAAGAGCCTGTAGAATTCCAGCTTCAGAAGACGATATATACTGTAAAGCAAAGGATTGGAAAATAAAGAAGAGGAGTGGATAGAAAATACTCATCGGCAGAATAGAAAGAATAGCTTTTCTACTTAAACTCACATTGACAAGTTTTGTTTGATGAAGGATGACCAATACCAGAGCAGCGATTGTATAGCGATGTGCCAAGTTTGTAAGAGGACTGGCATAGCCCAAAGCTATCTTAATAAATAAAAAAGAAAAACCAATGATGGCTGAAAATGATAAGGCCGCTAGGTATGCTTTTGTTTTCTCGTTCATAGATTATTACTCCCTTAAAAGTAGCTATTCTCAAGATAGATCGATTAGAATTTTTGAGACTATCTTTCCATTTTAGCATAGTAAAATCCTAGATGCTATTTCTAGGATTGATATTTTATGTCTACTATCCTTCTTTCAAGCTGATAAATTCTTTCTCATTAACTATAAAGGAGTCAGCTATTCTGACCTGCTTTTCTCGTTCTTGTCTCACAAGTTCTAGCTTGTCTACCTCTTTGATATTCCTTACTTTGATAATATAAACTGCCAATTTCATTGTTTTCTATTTACTAGCTAGAACAATATAGGTGAAATCTTCTTTATTAGTAAAAAATTATTTCTTATTCTCTTAGAAGTTCTTCAAAAATCCTTCCAAATCACGTTCATGTTGGTACTTAATGGCTGTGGTTTTGTCTTTCTCAAAGATGGTTTTAGTTAGGTCAATATGGTTGATGGCTGCGATTGCGACGGTGTAGTGAATGATATCAGCCAGTTCTTTAGCAAGTTCCTCGTTCGAGTCTTGAACCCCATCTTTTCGGCCAGAGCGTCCATTCAAAACTTCAGCTACTTCTCCGACTTCCTCCACTAGCTTCATAAAGAGACCTTCCTCAGTTCGAGACTACTGGTAATGTTCGAGTAATACTCTTCGAAAATCAAATTCAAACTACGTCAGCTTCACCTTGCCGTACTCCAGTACAGCCTGCGGCTAGCTTCCTAGTTTGCTCTTTGATTTTCATTGAGTATAACTAGTCTTGTAATTGTCTAAACGTTAAATATTTCATATCCTGCTCCTTGCAAAAAAAAGCGAGACATTCGTCCCGCCCTTCTTATTTTTCGTCAATAACGATTCTTACTTTTTTGTCTTCAGTTGGGACAGAGTAGACAATCGTTCTTATCGCAGAAATAGTGCGACCCTTACGACCGATTACACGACCCACATCGCTTTGATCAAGATCCAAATGATATTCCAAAAATTCTGGTGTATCTTCAATCTTGATAGTTAAGGCATCTGGTTGTGAAATCAAGGGTTTCACAATCGCAATAATGAGATTTTCAATCGTATCCATCTGTCAACCTACTTTAAACTTATTTTGAGAATTTAGAATCGTGGAATTTTTTCAATACGCCTTCTTTTGAAAGGATGTTACGAACTGTATCTGAAGGTTGAGCTCCATCAGCCAACCATGCAAGAACGCGGTCTTCTTTCAAAGTTACTTGGTTTTCAGCAACAAGTGGGTTGTAAGTTCCAACTGTTTCGATGAAACGTCCGTCACGTGGTGAACGTGAATCTGCTACGTTGATACGGTAGAAAGGTTTTTTCTTAGAACCCATACGAGTCAAACGGATTTTAACTGCCATTTTTAAAGTCTCTTTTCTTATTTTTTATTTCGGTGAAATAGCTGAGCTATTTAGCACATGTTCTATTATAGCAGATTTCTGACAGGTGTCAAGAAAAAAACTTGACAGACTATAAATTTTTTAAACCATTTAGAAATTTGTGAGAAGTAGGAAATAAATGTTTGAAAGAGGCTATCAGTGAATACTATTTTATACTCAATGAAAATCAAAGAGCAAACTAGGAAGCTAGCCGCAGGCTGTACTTGAGTACGGCAAGGCAAAGCTGACGTAGTTTGAATTTGATTTTCGAAGAGTATTAGAAACATTTTATAAAGACCATCAACTCAAACCCTTCATCTCTCCTGAACGAGATTTGGATGCTTGGCTCCTAAATCCCAAGCCTGTTCCCAAAAGAAACATGGAACTATTAACAGATGATTTACTAGCAGGAAATATCATTCTACTCTGGAGAATCCAGTTTGGCACTTTTACCACCGAAACCTGGTTTCCTAAATACTTTGAGTACACTTATGGCATTGATGCCCCAAAACATTTAAAAATGCTTACTAAAAAAGGTTATACTGTCATTGAAACTGCTTTTGATTCACTTGACCATCTGAATGCTACAATGAAAAAGAATATTTTGAAAAGCAAGGGAATTACAGGACTATCTAAGATGAAGGCTGCAGATCTAGACCAAGCCCTTCATGACAACTTTTCAGAAGAAGAATTAGCAAGTCAATTTTCAATTCGTGGATACAAATTGACTCCAAAGGGAGAGCAGATACTGGAACAATACCAGGACATTATCGACCGTCATCCAAAGAAAAATCTCTAATCAAGCGACTTTGGGGTTGATTTTCTCTAAAACTGTCTTGTCACTAATATTTGAAATCCACTTCCTTTTAGGGTACAATGGTAGAAATGAATTTTTGAGAGGAACAGAATGAAAAAACTAGCAACCCTTCTTTTACTATCTACTGTAGCCCTAGCTGGATGTAGCAGCATCCAACGTAGTCTGCGTGGTGATGATTATGTGGATTCCAGTCTTGCTGCTGAAGAAAGTTCTAAAGCTGCTGCCCAATCTGCCAAGGAGTTAAACGATGCTTTGACAAACGAAAACGCCAATTTCCCTCAACTTTCTAAGGAAGTTGCTGAAGATGAAGCCGAAGTGGTTCTCCATACAAGTCAAGGAGATATCCGCATTAAACTCTTCCCTAAACTGGCTCCTCTAGCAGTTGAAAACTTCCTCACTCATGCCAAAGAAGGCTACTATAACGGGATTACCTTCCACCGTGTCATCGATGGCTTCATGGTCCAAACTGGAGATCCGAAGGGAGACGGTACAGGTGGTCAGTCTATCTGGCATGACAAGGATAAGACAAAAGACAAGGGAACTGGTTTCAAAAACGAGATCACTCCTTATCTCTATAACATCCGTGGTGCTCTTGCGATGGCTAATACTGGTCAACCAAATACAAATGGTAGCCAGTTCTTCATCAACCACAACTCTACAGATACCTCTGCTAAACTCCCTACAAGCAAGTATCCAAAGAAAATCATCGAAGCCTACAAAGAAGGTGGAAATCCTAGTCTAGATGGTAAACACCCAGTCTTTGGCCAAGTGATTGACGGTATGGATGTCGTAGATAAGATTGCTAAAGCCGAAAAAGATGAGAAAGACAAACCAACTACTGCTATTACTATCGATAGTATCGAAGTAGTGAAAGACTATGATTTTAAATCTTAAAAACCTAAAAAATACAGTACCCACATTCGGTACTGTATTTCTTTTATACTCATTTTTAAGTTAGCTTGTTAAAATCCCAGATTTGGTCCATCCAGCCTTCATAGAAGTCTGGTTCGTGGCAGACCATAAGAATCGATCCCTTGTATTCTTTGAGAGCACGTTTGAGTTCATCCTTGGCATCCACATCCAAGTGGTTTGTAGGCTCGTCCAGAACTAAAACGTTGTTTTCACGATTCATCAAGAGACAGAAACGAACCTTGGCTTGTTCCCCACCTGACAAGACCTGAATTTGGCTTTCGATATGCTTAGTTGTCAGACCACAGCGGGCAAGGGCTGCACGGACTTCAGCTTGGTTAAGGGCAGGAAAGGCATTCCAGACAGCTTCAAGTGGGGTTTGGCGATTGCCCCCTTCTACTTCCTGTTCAAAGTATCCAAGTTCTAGGTAATCACCGCGTTCAACTTCCCCAGCGATTGGCGGAATAATACCCAATAGAGACTTCAAGAGAGTTGTTTTCCCGATACCATTAGCACCGATAATGGCAACCTTTTGATTGCGTTCAAAGGTAAGATTTAAAGGCTTAGTCAGAGGACGGTCGTAACCAATCTGCAAATCCTTGGCTTGGAAGATAAAGCGCCCTGGCGTACGAGCTGATTTAAAATCAAAGGATGGTTTTGGTTTTTCACTTTGCAGTTCAATAATATCCATCTTATCCAATTTCTTCTGACGAGACATGGCCATGTTTCGTGTTGCAACACGCGCTTTGTTTCGAGCGACAAAGTCCTTGAGGTCCGCAATTTCTTTTTGCTGACGTTCGTAAGCTGCCTCTAACTGAGATTTCTTCATGGCATAGACTTCTTGGAACTGGTAGTAGTCACCAGAGTAACGCGTCAGCTGTTGATTTTCCACATGATAGACGATATTGATAACGTCATTTAGGAATGGAATATCGTGTGAAATGAGAACAAAGGCATTCTCATAGTTTTGGAGATAGCGCTTGAGCCAGTCAATATGTTCAGCATCCAAGTAGTTAGTCGGCTCATCCAGAAGCAAGATATCTGGCTTTTCAAGGAGAAGCTTGGCCAAAAGAACCTTGGTTCTTTGTCCACCTGACAAAGAAGTTACATCCGTATCCATGCCAAAGTCCATAACACCAAGGGCACGCGCCACTTCGTCAATCTTAGCATCCAAAGTGTAAAAATCACGACTCTCCAGACGGTCTTGGAGTTCGCCAACTTCTTCCATGAGAGCATCAACATCCGCTCCATCTTCAGCCATTTCCATATAGAGGTCATTGATACGGACTTCAGCTTTGAAAAGCTCATCAAAGGCTGTACGGAGAACATCACGCACCGACTGTCCTTCAGCCAGGACAGAGTGCTGGTCTAAGTAACCTGCCGTTACATATTTGGACCACTCAACTTTCCCTTCGTCTGGTAACATCTTACCAGTCACAATGCTCATAAAGGTTGATTTTCCTTCACCATTGGCACCGACCAGACCGATATGTTCTCCCTTGAGGAGACGGAAGGACACATCTTCGAAAATTGCACGGTCACCAAAACCGTGACTCAGATTTTTAACTTCTAAAATACTCATTTTAATTCCTTATCTTGTTTTTATGTAATTGTTTATAAAGTAGCCAAGCCAAATAGCCACCCAAGGTATTGGTCCACAAATCATCAATCTCAAAGACACGATTGAAATCAAAGAAAAAGTCCAAGACTAACTGCGTACACTCGATTCCAAGACTCACTAGAAAACTGAAAAGAAGAACTCTTTTTGTTTTCCTTAAGTTTGGAAAGAGATAAAGGAGTTGGAACATCAGAGGAAAAAGCAAGAAGACATTGAGGGTATTTTGTAAAAAAATCCAATATAATTGTCCCATATCACTCACTTCGCCCAGTTTCCAGAAAGAATTGAAAGGAGTCAAAAGAAAAACCAGGCGTCCAAGATGCTGAATACCTGGAGTTTCCACTCCCACGGGAGAATGTTCTTGAGGAGTAAAACAAAAGTAGACGATACAAATGCTATAGAAAATGACTCCCCAGACCAAAATATGATTATGAGTTTTCTTCATCATTAAGGATTGACTGCTGCGACTGCTTTCTGGCGGTCACGTTTCATTGTATTAGAACGCAATTGTCCACAGGCTGCATCAATATCAGTACCATGCTCTTGACGAACAACACAGTTGACCCCTTTTTTCTTAAGCGTATCATAGAAGGCCATTACGCGCTCTTTGGGACTACGGCTATATTGGTCATGCTCACTAACTGGGTTATAAGGAATCAAGTTTACATAAGACAATTTCTTGATGTTCTTGAGCAATTCAGCTAATTCCAAGGCTTGTTCTACACCATCGTTAACTTCATTAAGCATGATATACTCAAAAGTCACACGACGGTTGGTTGTTTCGATGTAGTACTCAATAGCTGCAAAGAGTTTTTCAATCGGAAAGGCACGGTTAATCTTCATGATGCTTGAACGCAATTCATTGTTAGGTGCGTGAAGTGACACGGCAAGATTAACCTGAACTCCTTCATTAGCAAAATCACGAATTTTATGGGCCAAACCTGAAGTTGAAACCGTAATGTGACGAGCACCGATGGCCATTCCCTTGTCATCATTGATGGTACGAACGAAATTCAAGACGTTGTTGTAGTTATCAAAGGGCTCACCGATTCCCATGACAACGATATGGCTGACGCGTTCGTCCTGACCACGTTCATCGAAGTATTTCTGAACCAGCATGATCTGCGCTACGATTTCCCCATTATTGAGGTCGCGTTGTTTCTTAATCAAACCAGAGGCACAGAAGGTACAACCGATATTACAGCCGACCTGAGTGGTCACACAGACTGACAAACCATAGTGCTGGCGCATAAGCACAGTTTCAATTAGCATTCCATCTGGCAACTCAAAAAGATATTTAACTGTACCATCAGCAGACTCTTGAACGATTCGCTGTTTCAAGGGATTGACCACAAACTGGTCATTGAGCTTAGCAATCAAATCCTTGGAAAGGTTGGTCATTTCTTCAAATGACTGGACACGTTTACGATAGAGCCATTCCCAGATTTGATCTGCACGGAATTTCTTTTCTCCCTGCTCCAATACCCATTCCTGCATGGTTTGACGTGTTAAACTATAAATTGACGGTTTCATTTCTTCTCCTTATTCTCTACTCACTTCTGACGAATGACAAAATGACGTTGTCCCTTATCCTCTTTCTGAGAATGCTGGTCTTTCTGACGACGTCTATTTTTCTTATCTGCATTCGGTTTTCGTTTGGTTTGAGTCGGTTTCTTTCCTTTTCTAGAAGGCGTCTCTTCTTCCTTCTTACGCATTTTCTTGTCAAACGATGCCCGCTTAGGGGCTTCATTTTCTAAGACAAAATAGGCACAACCATAACTACAATACTCTAAAAGGTAGTCTTGTAAACGACTGATTTTTTCAAGATTTTCTTCCGTTCGGTCATCCTTGTAAAACCCTCGTAGGCGAAGCTGTTCGTTGCTCCAGTCCCCCACGATATAATCAAACTTGGTTAAGACTTCTGAAAAACGCTGATTAAAAGCCGTCACATCAAAGGCATCCTTGATATTTTCAACCAAGGAAAAAGCTATCCCTTCCGTCTCGACCTTGTCCCCATGCAAATGGAACTCAGGACCAGGAAATTTGTTATAGTTGTATAATTCAGGTGCAATTTCTTTTCGCATAGATATCCTTTTTCCACGATTACTTAATACTTTATTCTACCATAATTTCTAGCAGTTAGCACGTTTCTCATAAAAATGAAAAAAGTCTGACGATTTTGTCAGACCAGAATCATATAACCTAAAAAAGAGAAGAACAATTCTTCCCTCCATATACCATTATTTAGCAGCTGCGTACAATTCATCTACTTTGTTCCAGTTGATCACTGAGAAGAAAGCTTTGATGTAGTCAGGACGCACGTTGCGGTATTTCACGTAGTAAGCATGTTCCCAAACGTCCAAGCCCAAGATTGGTTTTTTACCTTCTGAGATTGGTGTGTCTTGGTTTGCTGTTGAAGTCACTTCAAGTTTACCTTCTTTGTTAACAACCAACCATGCCCATCCAGAACCAAAACGAGTTGTTGCTGCTGCAGTGAAGGCTGCTTGGAATTCTTCAAATGAACCAAATGTTGCATCGATTGCTGCTGCAAGTTCTGCTGATGGAGCTGTTTTTTCAGGAGTCATCAATTCCCAGAAAAGAGCGTGGTTCAAGTGCCCACCACCATTGTTGATAAGTGCTTGACGGATATCAGCTGGGATAGATTCTACATCAGCAAGCAAGGCTTCAAGGTCTTCACCGATTTCAGGATGTTTTTCAAGAGCTGCATTAGCATTGTTGACATAAGTTTGATGGTGTTTGTCATGGTGCAAGTGCATTGTTTCCGCATCGATGTATGGTTCCAAAGCGTCGTATGCATATGGAAGATCTGGTAAGATAATAGCCATCTGTAATACCTCTTTTTCTTTCTATATGAAAATGATAACGCAAACATTCACTTTTTTCAAGTTTTTTGCTTATAGATGAAGAAATCACTGAAATACTTTCTAACTAATACTCTTCGAAAATCAAATTCAAACCGCGTCAACGTCGCCTTGCCGTACTCAAGTACAGCCTGCAGCTAGTTTCCTAGTTTGCTCTTTGATTTTCATTGAGTATAAAACAAGCAAATCAGTAATAAACCCACGACAAGATAATATTGACGCGGGTTGTAGTTTCAAAAAATGTCAATTGACCTGACTAGCAATCTGTAAGAGTGCCTTTTCAAAAAGGAAACCTTTTTCATAAAGACCTGTCTTAATCTGATAGTCTGTCTCAATCAAATAGGAAATAGCTTGCTTCAAAAAACTCAAGGAAAGTCCTCGCGAATCTCTCAGCGCAAACTTGATTTGATAGGGATTGGGATTCCGTCCTAGATAACTACCTAGACTACTTGCAATCTGCGCTTCTGTTTGCCCAGACTCCGCCAAAATCTTCACCTGAGTAAAAGTCCGAAATTGTCCTAACATGACAGCTATGAGCTTAATTTCGTCTTCCCCTTGCAAAGTCAAGTCTCTAACTAAGTCGCGCGCCTGATCCATCTTTTTAGTCAGAATAAACTGAGTTAAATCAAAAATATTGTCCTGTAAGGTCTTGGGAATAGCATTGACAATATCCTCTTTCTCGATAACAGAATCCGCCTTATAGGACTGTAAAAAGAGGAGATTTTTCTGGATTTCACTAAATTGAAAACCAGATTTGACGAGGAGATTTTCAAAGGATTGCCCCACAAACTGCAGACCTTGTTTCTGGCTCCACTTTTGGAAATACTGGCGCAATTCTTGTTCTTTGGCTTCTATTGCATCAAAAACCTTGGCATCACGCTTAAGTAATTTAACCAACCGTCTTTTGCTATCCAGTTTTCCTTCCGCAAAGATCAACAACTTGGTTGTTGGCGAAGGGTTATCAAGATATTCTTCAAACGACTTGAGCTCATCATCTGTTAAATAGCGTTTCTTGGCTGTTGTGATATCGACAAAATGGTCTAATATAACGATTTTCTCATCCACAAAGAAAGGGAGACTGACCAACTCCAGTTCCACATCCTTGTAGACCACTTCTTTCATATCAAAGTATGCAAAGTTGAGATTGGCAGAATCATAGCCAACCTGTCTCAGCACTTGACTCTTCATCACTTCAAACTGACCCTGGTCTATGCCTGTAAACAGGCTCAGGCTCGGTAAATTTGATAAAGTCAACTTCTGACTTTCTTCAATGGCTAGCATCTTTTCTCCTTTCTTCTGATTTCTTCCATTTAATTTAGTCAATATAGCGCAATTTCCCACGGAAATCTTCTAGGCTCTCATACCCTTTTTCCACCATGATTGCTTTCAGTTCATTGGTAATACGATTGAAGGCACCAACACCTTCTTTGTGAAGGGTGGTTCCCACCTGCACCATACTGGCTCCACAGAGGATATGTTCAAAGGCATCACGACCAGTCAAAACGCCACCTGTTCCGATGATTTGGATTTGAGGATTTAAACGTTGATAAAAAGCATGAACATTCGCTAGAGCAGTCGGTTTGATGTATTCTCCACCAATTCCACCAAAACCATTCTTAGGCCGAATAACGACAGACTCATCTTCTATATAAAGGCCATTCCCGATAGAGTTAACACAGTTGACAAACTTGAGCGGGTACTTGTTGAAAATAGCCGCCGCTTGGTCAAAGTGAACAATATCAAAATAAGGTGGGAGCTTAATTCCAAGAGGTTTTGTAAAGTAGGCAAATACTTCTGACAAAATCCGGTCAGTTGTCTCAAAATCATAGGCAATCTGTGGTTTACCTGGAACATTTGGACAAGAAAGGTTTAGCTCAGTCAGACCACGGAAGTTACTCTCTTGGACTTTTTTCAAGATAGTATGGGTTTCCTCTGGAGACATTCCAACTAGGGAAAGGAAGAAAGTTCGGTTTGGTTCTTTTTCCTGCAAATCCAAAAGATAGTCCAAATAATAGTCTAAGCCATTATTTGGCAAGCCCATAGAGTTGATAGAACCAAGTGGAACATCCTGATAACGTGGCTCAGGATTTCCCTGACGAAAGTCCAAGGTCGCTGTCTTCGTGACAAAGGTTCCTGCCACTGAGTTTTTAACCCCCTCTAGCTCTTCTATCGTCATACAAGCCACACCTGCTGCATTCATCAAGCAATTGTCAAACGCAAAACCAGCAATTTGTGTTTTCGTTGATACCATGATTCTGATCCTCCGGATTCCTTTTATTGCTAATATTATACCATATTTTCACATTTTCTCTTTTAGAAAGATATTTATAAGAAAAACGTTCGTATTTTTATCTATTTTTAAAAAGTCCTAAAACTGAATGTCAAAACTAAATTGATAGAATTTTTAGAAAATTTTTGTTTTTCTCTTTACAGCTAAAAAAAATTCTGCTATAATGACACACATAATTAAATTAGAATTTAAGGAGAACGATATGACATCTGCTAAAGAATATATCCAAAGCGTGTTTGAAACTGTAAAAGCTCGTAACGGGCACGAGGCTGAATTCCTCCAAGCTGTTGAAGAATTTTTCAACACTTTGGAACCTGTATTTGAAAAACATCCTGAGTATATCGAAGAAAATATCTTGGCACGCATTACTGAGCCAGAACGCGTGATTTCTTTCCGTGTTCCTTGGGTTGACCGTGATGGAAACATTCAAGTTAACCGTGGTTACCGTGTTCAATTCAACTCAGCTGTTGGGCCATACAAAGGCGGACTTCGTTTCCACCCAACTGTAAACCAAGGGATTTTGAAATTCCTCGGATTTGAACAAATCTTCAAAAACGTCTTGACTGGACTTCCAATCGGTGGAGGTAAAGGTGGATCAGACTTCGATCCTAAAGGTAAAACAGATGCTGAAGTGATGCGCTTCTGCCAAAGCTTCATGACTGAATTGCAAAAACACATCGGACCATCACTTGACGTACCTGCTGGTGATATCGGTGTTGGTGGACGTGAAATTGGTTACCTTTACGGTCAATACAAACGCCTTAACCAATTTGATGCGGGTGTCTTGACTGGTAAACCTCTTGGATTTGGTGGTAGCTTGATTCGTCCAGAAGCAACTGGTTACGGTTTGGTTTACTACACTGAAGAAATGCTTAAAGCTAACGGCAACAGCTTTGCTGGTAAGAAAGTGGTTATTTCAGGTTCAGGTAACGTAGCCCAATACGCTCTTCAAAAAGCGACTGAACTCGGTGCAACTGTTATCTCTGTCTCTGACTCAAATGGTTATGTCATCGATGAAAATGGTATCGACTTCGATCTTTTAGTAGATGTTAAAGAAAAACGTCGTGCTCGTTTGACTGAGTATGCCGCTGAAAAGGCAACTGCAAGCTACCACGAAGGTTCTGTATGGACTTACGCTGGAAACTATGACATTGCGCTTCCATGTGCTACTCAAAACGAAATCAACGGTGAAGCAGCTAAACGTTTGGTTGCTCAAGGAGTTATCTGTGTATCTGAAGGTGCCAACATGCCGAGCGACCTTGATGCCATCAAAGTTTACAAAGAAAATGGTATCTTCTACGGACCTGCAAAAGCTGCCAACGCTGGTGGTGTAGCCGTTTCAGCCCTTGAAATGAGCCAAAACAGTCTTCGCCTCTCATGGACTCGTGAAGAAGTTGATGGACGTCTCAAAGACATCATGACAAACATCTTCAACACAGCTAAAACAACTTCAGAAACATATGGTCTTGATAAAGACTACCTTGCAGGAGCTAACATTGCTGCCTTTGAAAATGTAGCAAACGCTATGATTGCACAAGGTATTGTTTAATATTCATTTGCTTAATCCTCAATCGCTTCGATTGGGGATTTTTATGTTGAGTTCAAAAAACTCACCATTAATAGTGAGTTTTAACATCAGAATTATTTTACTTTCATTAGGGCAGATGACAAACATTCAACAATCTCATCAACTGCTTCATCTATGTTTATAGTTCCTTCATCATTCAACATCATGGGAATAAGATAAGAAAAACTCAATGCTAAGATGTAACGAACAATTCTTTCATTTGACCAATTTAGAATAAGTCCTTTTTCTTTAAATTGATTCAAAACAGGGCTAATTGGTTCTATTATAGATTGAACAATAATATTTCCTAACTGGATAGAAAGATTTTTATCAATAAAAGAACGCCCCAAGAGAATTTTAACATGCATTTGATTCTCCTGAATGAAAAAGAGCCTATCTCTAACAATACTTTTTAAAAAGAAGGGAAAAGTTTCTTGATCTACTGTGAATTTCTTTTCTGAGAAATCCGCAATCACTTCTGGAATAACCTGTTCTAGAAAAGTAGATAAAATGGCTTCTAAAATACCTTCCTTTGTTTTAAAGTAACTAAAAACCGTTCCTTCTGACACTCCAGCGTGTTCGGCAATAAGGCTGGACGTTGTATTTTCAAATCCAATTTCCGAGAATAATTTTAAGCTTGATAATAATACTCGACGTTGTTTTAAGCTCAAGTTGCTAGCTTCTAACGTCTGAGCATACTTTTGTTCTAAACTTTCCATCGCTAGCACCTCTCTTCTACTCTCTTACTTTTACGACTTTTTTGCCTCGACTGTGTCCCATTTTCAGACTACGATAGGCTTCTCTAACTGACTTTAGAGAAAAGTCATACACTTGATCAATTTTCAGCTGAACCTTCCCGTCTGAGACCATTTCAGATAAAGTGCTAAAATCATCGTATGTAGAATGTCTCGGACCAGTAAACTGAGCACCTTTTATCATAACATATGGTGAAGGTACTAATGTCCCAATAGCTGTCCCTTTCAAGCCTAAACTAAAAGCCAATCTAACATAATCAGATCCATAACAATCCAAAAACTTTGTAATAGGCGTTGGACTAGCTGATAGAAGATCCTTCTTGATATTCTCTTCGTAACTTACTGGTATGGCACCTAAAGACTTCAGATACTCTGCATTTTTCTTACTTGCTATTCCGATCACTGTCGCACCCTTAGCAACTGCATACTGTACTGCAATACTTCCAATACCTCCTGCTGCAGCTGAAATAACTACAACATCTTTAGAGTTTAGCTCAATCTTTCTAAAAGCACCTCCCACTGTTAGAGAAGCTACTCCCATAGTAGCTGCGTGAGTCATGTCGATCATCTCTGGTTTCAATGCAATTTCCGATTCATTGACACAAATTTCTGTTGCTAAAGCTCCCCTCTTAGTTCCCAAACCAGGATCGCTAATCATTGTTCCAAACACCTTATCTCCTACTGAAAACCTAGTTACTTTATTACCAACTTCTGTAATAACTCCAGAAAAATCTCTCCCCACACCTTTTGGAAATAAAGATGATTTAGATTCAATCCAACGACTTGGTTTCCTTAATTTCGTCATAAAAGATAAAAATCGAAGGGGTTTCGCTCCCTCAAAAGTTTTATAATCAATAGGATTTAAGCCAACAGCATGAACTTCTACTCTCACTTGATTTACATCCAAGGCTGTAGAGTCTATCTTCACCAAATCCAAGACCTCTTCGTTACCGAAACGACTGTACTCTATTGCTTCAACAACCATTTTCTTTACTCCTTAATTTCACAAAAATTGAGTGAACACTCATTTTTATAAATTATACTCTTAATTTGTAAGAAAATCAATATTATCGTTTGATAACGATTTATGACATGATACAAATATCCATCATTTCGATTTACCAATATGATTCTTTCAATCTAACTCTCCTCACTTTTAAAGAATACTAGCCCCCTTTTTGCCCCATGGAACATAAAAAGAAAAACCGCTACTCCCAAGAATAGCGGTTTAATCATGTTTTTAAGCTACTAATGTAGTCGCTCTATTATTTAAGAGTAACTGAAGCTCCAGCTTCTTCCAATTTAGCTTTAAGTTCTTCAGCTTCTGCAGCTGCAACACCTTCTTTGATGACACCTGGTGCACCATCAACAAGTTCTTTAGCTTCTTTAAGTCCAAGACCTGTGATTTCACGTACAACTTTGATAACGCCAACTTTTTTGTCGCCTGCAGATGTCAATTCAACGTCGAATGAATCTTTAGCAGCACCAGCGTCAGCAGCACCAGCTGCAGCAACAGCTACAGGAGCAGCTGCAGTTACACCAAATTCTTCTTCGATAGCTTTTACAAGGTCGTTCAATTCAAGGATTGAAGCTTCTTTAATTTCAGCAATAATGTTTTCAATGTTCAATGCCATTGTTATTTCCTCCAAATAAGTTTTTAAATTTATAATATTTTTTTGTAGCTAGGCTACGCTGCGTAGCTTAAGATTAAGCTGCGTCTTCTTTGTTGTCTGCAACCGCTTTGACTGCAAGAGCAACGTTGCGCACTGGCGCTTGAAGTACAGAAAGGAGCATAGAAAGAAGTCCTTCGCGGTTTGGAAGAGTTGCAAGTGCAAGAATCTCTTCTTTAGATGCGACAGCGCCTTCGATTGCACCACCTTTGATTTCAAGTGCTTCGGCGTCTTTAGCAAAATCGTTCAAGATTTTCGCTGGTGCGATAACATCTTCGTTAGAAAATGCTACTGCAGATGGTCCAACAAATACTGATGCAAGTTCTTCAAGACCAGCTTTTTCAGCTGCACGACGCAAGATTGAGTTTTTAATAACTTTATACTCAACTTCGCTTCCACGAAGCTCACGACGAAGAACTGTATCTTGCTCAACTGTCAAACCACGAGCGTCAACAACGACGATAGATGCAGCAGCTTTCATTTTTTCAGCTACTACGTCAACTAGTTCCGCTTTTTTAGCAATAATTGCTTCACTCATTAGTGTGTTCACCTCCGTAATTATTTTGCTTGGGGAATTTTTCCAAAAGAAAAACGCGCCCAAACCTAGACACGAAAGTACAATACGCTTCTTTTTACATGATACGTTTTGTCCTCGGTAGGATATTTATGAGTCAAGCTCCCCTACTGTCTTAGGCAGTTTTTTCAAACCGTATATAAGTATAGCATAGTTAAAAAAAGAATGCAAGATTTTTGCAAACTTTTTTTAAAATTTTTCGTGATTTTTCTGTTAAAGTTCTACTGTCAGGACTTGACCTTGCTTAACGACCTGTTCTCCAGCGATATAAACATCATCAACATCACTGGATTTGACAGCATAAACCAGATGAGAGAGCATGTTTTCCTGAGGTTGGAGATGAATTTTGCCTTGTGGTTGAATAACGAGAAAATCTGCTTGCTTGCCAACTTCCAGACTTCCTATTTCATTTTCCATTCCAAGGACCTTGGCCCCTTCGATTGTCAGTGCCTTGAGAGCAGTTTCTATAGGAAATTGGCTGGCATCTCCACTTTTCATCTTCTGAAGAAGGGCTGCTGTCCGTCCTTCCTCAAACATGTCTAAGTTATTATTGGAAGCAACCGAGTCAGTCGCAATACCGACTGCTACTCCTGCTTTTTGCAGTTGGATGATTGGAGCGATTCCCGAGGCCAGTTTGAGATTACTAATAGGATTATGGGCTATAGCCACTTGAGAAGTTGCTAAGCGTTCAATTTCTCTCTTATTTAATTCGACCCCGTGAGCAAAGACAGACGGATGATCTAAATAACCCAATTCTTCTAGAAAGGCGAGGGGACGTTTGCCATATCGTTTCAGGATAATGCCTGACTCCTCCTTGGTCTCTGCCACATGAATATGGATGGGAATATCCAGCTCTTTTGCCATATCTAGGCTTCTCTCCAGCAAGTCTCTACTACAGCTGTAGGGAGAATGTGGAGCTACCATCACCTTGAAATTTGGATTTTCATATCCTATGATTGTCTCGATAATAGCTCGTGTTCTGCTCATGGTCTCATCAGTTGTTTCTGTATCTGAAGAAAAGAGGGTCGGTGAGAAATAACAACGCATCTTGGAATCCTTAACTGCCTGATAAATCTGCTCAATCTCCACTCCATTGGGATTATACATATCATTGAAGGTTGTTGTTCCTGATTGAAGCATCTCTGTCAGCGCTTCTTTGACCGCCTTGGTAGTCATGTCTGGAGTAAACTCAGCTTCTGCAGGCCAGATATAGTCATTGAGCCATTCATGGAGATTACTGTCATCTCGGATTCCTCGCAAACCTGTCATAGCAGAATGCGTATGGCAATTGACCAAGCCAGGCATAATCCAGGCTCCTTTATAGTCTATAATCTGCTCAGCTTGTTCTAAAATCTCTGGCTTCTCTTGACCGACATAGACGATTTGAGAATCCTTAACTGCTAAGATTCCATTCAGATAAACATGGAAATCTTGGTCACAAGTCACGATATTTACATGCTGATAGACTTTCATTCTAGGCTCCTTTTCTATAAGACAATTTACAGTGAATAATTTTTCTAGCTATTGTAACAAAAAAGTCACCCGAAGGCAACTTTTTTCGTCTATAAAATTTCAAAAGAGAATGGATTATTCAGAGCTAAAAGCTGCAGCTTGCTGCATTTGGTAATACTTGCCTTTTCTAGCCATGAGGTCCTGATGGTTCCCATACTCAACAATGTCGCCATCCACCAAGACAAGAATCAAATCTGCATCCTGAATAGTTGACAAACGGTGAGCAATGATAAAACTTGTGCGCCCCTTCATGAGTTTGGCAAAGGCATCCTGTACTAGCACTTCTGTCCGTGTATCGATGGAGGAAGTTGCCTCGTCTAAGATAAGAATCTTAGGGATAGCTAGAAAGACTCGGGCGATTGTCAAGAGCTGGGCTTGGCCAACAGAGAGAGATTCTCCTGCATTTTCCAACTTGGTATCGTATCCCTGTGGCAACTGTTGGATGAAAAAGTCCGCATTGGCTGCCTTTGCAGCAGCAATCACTTGCTCCCGACTGGCTTCAGGATTGCCAAAGGCAATATTGTCATGAATAGTTCCTTGCTTGAGCCAGGTTTCTTGGAGCACCATGCCAAACTGCTGTCTCAATGATGCTCGGGTATAATCATAAATGGATTGCCCATCCAGCAAGATATCTCCAGAGTTAATGGGATAAAATCGCATAAGGAGATTGATCAGAGTTGATTTTCCAGCACCTGTCGGACCAACGATAGCCACCTTGCTACCAGCCGGAATATCGATAGACAAATCCTTAATCAAAATCTTTTCAGGATGGTAGCCAAAAGAAACATGCTTAAAGGAAATAGCTCCCTTAATCTGGTCACTGGTCAAGACTTCCTTACCTGTTTCAGTTACCTCAGGACTTTCTAAGACAGCATAGACGCGCTCTGCACAAGCTAAAGCACTTTGCAACTCGGCTAGAACTGAAGAAATATCGTTAAAGGGCTTGGTGTACTGTTGGACGTAATTCAAAAAAGTCACTAAACGTCCGATGGTCAAGGTTGAACCCATCATGATACGATAAGCTCCTACTCCAGCTAAAAGCGCATAAATGAGCGCATTGACAAAGCGAGTTGAAGGATTAACCGTTGATGAATAAAAGATGGCTGACTGAGAATAGCCTGCGTAATTTTCATTCGCCTCATGCAGTCTTTGGATAAACTCTGTCTGAGCATTGAAAGACTGGATAATAGTTTGCTGACTAAGCGACTCTTCAATCAACTGACTCTGAATCCCCCTCGTCTCTGTTTGTTTCTGGAAGAGATGATAAGAGCGTTTGGCAATGAAGCGTGAAATCACCATAGACAGTGGTGTCAACAGTAAGACTAAGAGAGTCATGAGGAGATGAATTTGAAGCATGGCTAGAATACTAACCAAAATCATCAAGACGCCGATGAAAAATTGGTTAAAAATCATGGTCAAGCCAGCTGCCAACTGCTCGATATCTGTGGTCACACGACTGACCATCTCTCCACTGCCTTGCCGATCCACAAAAGCAATCGGTAAACGATGGAGCTTATGGATGATTCGCTCTCGCAAGTCTCTGGTATAAGAGAAGATTAGGCGATTATAAAGAAGGGGATTGATCCATTGCACCAGTGTATTTCCTATGACTACCAAGATCATCTGGAGGAAAATCTGCCAAAAAACTGGTGACGAACCAGCCACTAGGACTTGGTCGATGACCTGCCCAATCAAGATAGGTAGGTAAATCGATAAGCCAACTTGGGCAATAGTTCCTAGAAAGGCTAGGAAAAGAAGGAAAGGATGGCTGGATAAATCTTTTGCCAAACGTTTGAGCGTCTGGTTTGCAGTTTGTCGTCTCATGCTAGTCCTCCTTTCCATGCTGTGATGCATTGATTTCACGATAGACTTGACTAGTTTGCATCAATTCCTCGTGCTTGCCGATAGCTAGTAACTCACCTTTTTCCAAGAGGAGAATCTGGTCAGCCATCTGAAGTGTCGAAGTCCGTTGAGAAATCAAAATTAAGCTCGTATTTGGCATATTTTCTCGAATAGCTTTCAAGAGCTTGGACTCGGTGATGGTGTCGAGGGCCGAGGTCGCATCATCTAGGATGAGAAATGGTGCTTGGCGCAAGACTGCACGTGCAATAGACAGCCTTTGTTTTTGTCCACCTGAGAAATTTCGCCCTCCTGCCTCAACAGTGGCATCCAAAAGTCCTTCCTTTTCACTGACAAAATCCTTAGCTTGCGCAATCTCCAAGGCCTGCCAGAGTTCTTGATCAGTCACTTCTTGATTTAAACCCAAAGTCAAGTTGGAACGAATGGTTCCCTTAAAAAGTTCGACCTTTTGGGGCACATAGGCAATCCAAGACCGCCACTGCTCAAGATTACGAGGACTACGTCCATCTCGATAAAGGTCAATGCTTCCCTTGTCTGCTGGGTAAAGTCCAAGTAAGACTTGCACCAAGCTTGATTTACCAGAACCCGTCCCCCCAATGATACCAAGGATTTGCCCTTGAGTCATATCAAAGGAAATGTCTCTCAGAGAAGGCTGGGCTGCATCTGGATAGGTAAAAGTCAATTCTTGCACTTGTAAAACCTGATCGTTGATAGCTTGCTTTTGTTCTAACTCTGCATGGATATCCTCTGGAGATTCTGCAAAGACTTCCTCGATTCGCTTGGCTGAGATATAGGACTGGTTGAGAGAATTTATCAGCATGGCGAGCTTAACCAATTCCACCAAGATCTGCAAGAGATAGTTGATAAGAGCAATCAAGGCACCTTGACTGAGCACTCCTCCTTGAATAGAAATATAGCCCTGCCAAATGATGACGAGAAGAGTTCCATTAACAATTAGATAAGTCAGAGGGGTTAATAAACTAGACCAGAAACCCGTCTTTTCTTGCAGTCTCGCATAAACTTGGTTAAGGGTTTGAAAAATCTGTAACTCTCGTTTTTCTTGACCAAAAGCACGAATAACCCGCATGCCTTGTAATTGCTGGCGCGTTTCCTGAACCAACTGGTCCGTTTTCTTTCTGAGACTGCTGTAGAGAGGATTGACCAATCGAGAAAGACCTACAATGACGATGTTCAAAATGACAACCATGACCAAGAACCAGAAAGTCAGCTCAGACGAGATGCGATAGGCCATAAAAATGGCTCCAAAAACGATAATAGGCGCTCGCAAAAAGAGACGCAGGAATTGATTGATGCCAGTCTGAATCTGGTAAGTATCCGAAGTCAAACGAGTCACCAAGCTAGAAGTTGTCAAACGGTCTCTGCTATCCTTGGGCAAGGAAAGAATATGACGATAAAGGTCGTTTGTCAGTTCTTTGGCAAATCCAACCGCAGCCTTGGCTGAATAAAACTGAGCTACCAAGGCCACTAAAACGCCAATGACTGCAAAGATAAGGAGCAGGCCAATCTGCATCCATAGATGCCCTTGATCTCTCTGGGGCAAGGATTGGTCAACAATCCCTGCAATCACCATTGGAACCAGGAGCTCAAAAACAGCTTCTAGTAGCTTGAACAAGGGTGCTAAAATCGATTCTTTGATGTAGGGTTTAAAGTAAGATAGTAAGTGTTTCATAAATCCCTTCTATTTTCTAAAATGAAGAAAGTGGGAAGCTCCCACCCTCTCAATTTTATTTGTTTAAGTATGGCAATAGATAGCCATACCCTGCTTCGTCCATCTCATCCTTGGCCACAAAGCGTAAGGAGGCAGAATTGATACAGTAACGCAGGCCACCTAACTCCCGAGGTCCATCTGTGAAAACATGACCCAAGTGAGCATTGCCTGACCGAGAACGAACCTCGATTCGCTCCATTCCATGGCTCAAGTCTTTGTAATAATGAATCAATTCCTTGGAAATCGGACGGCTAAAACTTGGCCAACCACAACCTGAGGCAAACTTATCCTTAGCAAAGAAGAGTGGCTCACCCGTTGTAATGTCTACATAAATGCCCTCTTCAAAGGTTTGGTCATAGACATTACTAAATGGAGCCTCTGTAGCAGCTTCTTGGGTAACACGATAAGACTCTTCAGATAAACTTTCCTTTAACACTTCTTGACTAGGCTTTTCATAGTTAGAGGCATCAATCAATGGCTTATCAGCATCGGTCACATCGATATGACAGTAACCGGAAGGATTTTTCTTGAGATAGTCTTGGTGGTAGTCTTCAGCCAAAATATAGTGGCGAAGCTTCTCCACCTCTACTGCAATCTTTCGACCGAGCATACGCTCCTGCTCCTGCACCACCGTGTAGATAGATGGTAGGTCTGATTCATCCTGATAATAGATCCCAGTTCGATATTGGCGACCACGATCATTCCCTTGTTGATTAATCGATAAAGGATCGATGACTCGGAAATAATAAAGTAAAATCTCTCTGAGTGACACTGTCTTCTCATCATAAATCACTTGAACCGTTTCTGCATGGTCTGTTTCTTTGATTAGTTGATAATTGGTCGTTTCAACTTTCCCATTAGCGTAGCCAACACTAGTTGCTAGCACTCCAGAAATACGTGAAAAATACTCCTCTAGGCCCCAAAAACAACCGCCTGCTAGATAAATTTCTGCCATCTTTATTTCTCCTTTATCAAGTTTATAACTAATACTCTTCGAAAATCTCTTCAAACCAAGTCAGCTTACATCTGCAACCTCAAAACAGTATTTTGAGCTAACTTCGTCAGTTCTATCCACAACCTCAAAACACTGTTTTGAGCAGCCTGCGGCTAGCTTTCTAGTTCGCTCTTTGATTTTCATTGAGTATAAACTTCTTTTCAAAAAAAGGATAGGAAGCTCTCTGGTCAAGAGTTTCCCCATCCTATCTTCTATTCTTTATTTTGCTTCAACACGGACACCTTGGGTATCAACTTTCAAATCATGCAGTTTGCCTTTGAAGGGTTGCTTTTCCAATTCTGCCTTAATCGCCGGCATCTTGTTATGAGAAGCCAGAACCATAACTGTCGGTCCGGCACCAGAGAGGTAGGTCGCATAGGCACCATTCTCTTTGGCTACTTGCTTAATCGTAGCAAATTCTCTCACCAAGTCCTGACGATAGCGCTCGTGGAAGAGGTCTCCCTCGATTGCTTGCCCAGCTGTCACCATATCTCCTGCTAACAAGGCTGCAACAGCTACATTGGCGATAGAACTGGCAGCAACAGCTTCCTTGTAGGACAATTTCTTAGGCAAGACACCGCGGCTATCGCGAGTGCGTAATTCATAGTTAGGAATGTAAGCTAGAAAATCACATTCTGGGAAGTCTGCCACAATCGCAGAGACTTGCCCTTCAACAGAACTTGCAATAACGAGATTACCATAAATGGCTGGAGCCACATTGTCTGGATGTCCTTCAATCTTGGTCGCCAACTGCAACTTTTCATGGTCAGATAAGTTAAGCTTTCCTAATTGGTTGGCTAGTTCAATCCCAGCAACAATAACCGAGCTTGAAGAACCCAAACCACGCGCCAAGGGAACATTACTGGTCATTTTCAAACGTCTTGGTTGCAAGTCTGGTACAATTTGCAAGGCAATCTTGAGCAAGAGATTACGCTCGTCATGGGGAATCCATTTACCAATCTGGTGTTCGATCAACCACTCATCTCGTTCTTCGCAGACCTCAATTTGAAGATACTTGGTTACAGCTACACCGACCGAGTCAAAACCCGGCCCGATATTGGCACTGGTTGCAGGTACAATAATTTTCATCTTATTCTCCTAGCACCTTGAAGGTATTCAAGAGGTCAAATTCTGAAACCTTCTTCAATTCAGCTGAAACATTTTCAAGTTGCGCTTTATTAATCTTATGTGTGATAATCACTACACGAGCCTTATCACCTTCTTTGCCATCTTGGAGAATTTGCTTGAAGGAAATATCTTGAGCGTTGAAGATTTCAGCCAATTTCAAGACCTGACCTTTTGAATCTGGAGCCAAGATTGAGAAATAGTAGTTTGCTTTAACATCTTCTGGATTTGCCAAGACCAAGTCACGGCTATATTCGTTGAAATCTTTACCGATGGTTCCATCATTCAGGCGACGAACGATACGGACAATATCCGCCACAACACTCGTTGCAGTTGGTTTTTGACCAGCACCTGGTCCGTAGTACATAGACTCACCGATACCGATAGATTCTACAAAGACAGCGTTCATTACGCCATTCACACTAGCGAGTGGGTGCGCTTTAGGTAGGAAGGTTGGAGTCACTTCTGCAGCAATACCTGAAGGAGTTTCCTCGATAGAACCAACTAATTTCACTACATAGCCAAGATCTTGGGCTACAGCTACGTCTTCTGGTGTGATGTTGCGGATTCCCTTGTGGGCTACATCGTCAAAGGCAACCTTCATACCAAAGGCAAATTGGCTCAAAATCACCATCTTGTAGGCTGCGTCAATTCCATCTACGTCATTTGTAGGGTCACTTTCTGCAAAACCTAGTCTTTGTGCTTCCGCAAGAGCATCATCGTAAGACCAGCCTTCTTCCACCATTTTGGTCATCATGAAGTTGGAAGTTCCGTTGACTACTCCAAGCACGCGCGTGATTTTATCAGAAGCTAATGAATTTGCTAGAGTGCGAAGAATTGGAATCCCACCAGCTACTGCTGCTTCGTAGTAAAGTGCTACCTTGTTAGCTTTAGCGATTTCTAACAATTCTGCACCATGGACAGCCAAAAGGTCCTTATTGGCAGTAACAACGTGTTTCCCAACCTCCAAGGCACGAGTGATAAAGGTCTTAGCAGGTTCGATACGCCCCATCAATTCCACTACGATCGTAATGGCTTGGTCTGACAAAATATCATCTACATTAGTTACAAAGTTAAAGTCATTCCCTGCTGCAAGCAAGCGATTCTTTTCATCTTCATCCTTGACCAATACTTTAGCAACTTCAATCTCTGAATGTGCTGATTGATTGATTTTTTCTCCATTTTCCTTTAGGAGGAAGGGCACACCACTTGCAACGGTACCAAATCCTAGTAAAGCAATTTTAACTGTCATGTTTGTCTCCTCGAAATTTTCTAATATAGCCATTATAACAGAATTTTGTGAAAATTCCTATTATAGTAATTCACTATTTCAGTATAATAAAGAAAAAACGAATCAGACGATTCGCTCTCCTTAAAATCTAGAAAAAGCTTTCCAGAAATGATTATCCAATCTTTTGCAAATTAAGTACTGCATCGTGATTCATCAAGACTTGACCATACTCTTGCAAGACTGAGCGACTGATGTCACTATCGTCCGCAAACTCGCGCATACGTGCCAACAGCCAAGCTGGATATGGACTTGGATGATTTTCAATATCCACTAGAATAGTCAAATAATAGCGCTCGTTCATTTTGTAGAGTTCAGAAGTTTCCATCTCAAAAGACACTGTCTTGACAAAAGCCACCAAGTCAGCCAGCTTAGCAAAAGAAAGGATATAGTAGATATAAGGCTCTTTCTTGCTTTCAACTTCTTGTTCAGCCTGCTCTTGCTCTTCTTCCTTGGCTTCAACTTGCTCTAAAGATTGAATCGCTTCGATGTCATCCTTGGTTTTGTCCGCTATGCTTTTTTCTAAGGTTTTAATAAACTCATCTGGCGACATTTGGGCCAATTCTTCCATGTCTGGTAAATCCGATAAATCTTCAAAATCTAGATTTTGGTCAATTTTTGACTTGGTCACAAAGACATCTACCTTATCAGGTTTTGGAGTCACACGGAAGCTCAACATGCCTGTATCCAGAAAGCTATCAGGCATGTCTAACTCATCCAAGATGGCATAAAAGAACTCTTCTGTTTTTTCTTGAGGAACAAGAAAGTCAGCAATCTCCATTCCTCGATCCATCAAATCTTCTAAAGACATCGTGATTTTTAAAGTTGTATCACTAATTTGTTTCATTTTCATTGCTAGTAACCTCATACTTTCAGTTCTATCTATTATACTAGATTTTTATGATTTTATCAAAAGAAGGCTCCTCTGTCGGGCTAGATTTTCCATAGGATAACTTCTGTAGAAGACTCTAATACTCTTCGAAAATCTCTTCAAACCACGTCAGCTCTATCTGCAACCTCAAAACAGTGTTTTGAGCAACCTGCGGCTAGCTTCCTAGTTTGCTTTTTGATTTTCATTGAGTATAAAAGAAAATTTCTGCTGACAAATATAAAAAGCCTTCAAAATCGGCTCTTGTCCGACTTTGAAGACCTGATACATCAGAACGCTTATAGTTTAAAGGTTGCTACACCGAGGATAGAACGATTTAAGTTTCTAAGAATTTGAAGACTTTGCTCAAATTTCTTATAGCGAGTCACTCCGTACTCTTCAACAAGAAGGACTGTATCTCTTTCTAAAAGCGATGGCACATCTTGTAAATCGACAAAATGCATTCCTTTTAAAGACTCTTGATTTTGTTTCAATTTATCTAGGATAGCTTTGTTTGAGCTAACGATTGTTAATTCTTGTCCAGCATTTTTGTATGACAAGACATCTGCTAGGTTGGCAATTGTTGTGATCTCTGTTACAAAATCAATTTGATATTGAGAAAAATCACCTGCTCTATTGATTGTTGGATTAAAGAGATAAACCAATACATTTCCCATCACAACCAAAATCACGCAGACTACTCCAATAACAGCTAAACGGAGAATCAAGTTTTTCACATTTAATCCAAGCGCTGTCTCACCGTTTGCATTCAATTCTTTAGAGTTGATGGTTTCCAATTTTTCAATTTTTACATTTGCATAAGTGTGTTTAAATTTCTCAATCAATCCATCAAATTTTCGCTCTAACAAGTCATTGACATCCTTACTTGGTGTCAAAATTTTCACACCGACCCCTGCATCGTCAATCATATAGTAGACGGTCAGTTTTTTCCACCAATAATCATTCGTAGAATTTTTCAAGGTTGTTTCTGTCGTATCCAATTCACTGGCAATTTTTTTCAGTTCACTCGGTTCTACATCATTGAAAAGATAAGCTCCATTCAAATTCCCATCAATCAATTTCCCGTAGAAATCACTATAACCACCAATTTGATGATTCAAAATCGTTTTAGCTGAATCTTCTGGAGGAGTAATTTTATAGCTAAGATAAGTTGAATAACTTGTTGTGTCTTTGACAGTATTTTTATTCTTAACTGCTTTAATTGTAAATGGTACAGCAATGAGAGCAAATAAAGCGATGAGAGCTAAAATATTTACTTTTCGTTTTTTATAAAGATTTGCAAACAAATCAGCTACTGAATAATGTTCAAACATGATTTTTTTCTCCTTTGTTTAGTAGATACTGGTTTTCTTTTGTAAGCATTTTTGCTACAAATATAATCACAAGAACAATTCCCCAGAATTGCATTGTAAATAGATTGAAGAAACTTTCTGAAAAGCTACTTCTTGGCATAAAGAATAGATTATTCAAGATGAGTAAGGACAAGGCAAATAGGATTGTTCTTGAGCGGTAGGCTACTTGCAACATGGCTATAAATAGCATACCAAGCAAGAGACTAAGTAGAAAGACCCCTATCATACCATAGTCTGTATACAATTCCATGATATAGCTACTTCCGATTCCATGTCCTTTCAGATATTCCTTGTTCAAAACAAGATAGGATAAATTGTGGGCATAACTATTACTATCGATAGCTAGTTCCACACTATTGGTTGTATGTTCAAAGGCTTTTCCTCCGAAAATGGCCCCCAAACTTCCTCTTGCAAAATAATCAAGAACAGGACCAAAAGTAAAATTACGGAAATCTCGGTAAGGGAGGCTACTGTTAAATAGAAAACCTCGAGCTAGAACACCAAAACTAGTCCCTTGTTTATAGATAAAGTCAAGTAAGATATCCCAGAAACCTGTATGGGAAACCTGGACATTATCCCGTACATAATTGAGCACTCCCATCGCTAACATGAGAATAGGAGAACCCACAAAAATCGCTAACTTTTCTTTAAACCCAATCCATTTTCCCTTTTCAGTTTGCTCCCGCATAAAGTAATAAACAAAAGCAAATAAAATACTTAAAATAAAGGGATTTCGTGTCCCGATTGCCAAATGAATGGTATTGGCTGCAATGAAGGATACTAACACTGCTGTTGCCTGCCATTTCTTTGGCTTGGTTGCCAGATACATACACATTGCGTAGACCGTAAAGGTAGACAAGATGTAAGTAAAATAAGGAAGTTTACTTTCAAAATTTGCATAGTAGGCATAGTAGGAAGTCTGCAAACGATACAGGAGCCGTTCAAATAAGCGAATAAAATAGAAAGGATAGGTTAGAAGAAAAACTCCTAGTGATACAAAGCGTAACCGCTTGATATAAATCTCTTTTAGAGAATTTCCTATCTTTGATACTTTTATTTTCTTCCTAGCTATGAAGTAACGAGCCAGTACGCCTCCTGTGGTCAAGCCCAGAATCGAAACCATAACGACTATAAAGGCAAAGCGATAGGCTATCGGATGATAGGTATCCAGAGCGCCATCCCTAAAATAATCAATGGTCGGTCTTGATACCAGAAATACAAAAATAGTTAAATAGAAAATAAAATGGATTAAGTAATACTTGATATCATTCCAGCAGGCAATTAAGCTACTAACCAGTAAGAACAATAAAGTAGAAAGCAAGCTAACATTATTATTATTAAACAGATACACAATTCCACTTACTAGCGTCAAGGCATAGCTGACTATGGTCAAACTAAATAACAATCGTTTTCCATCAATCACTTGCTCACCCCCGTTCTAATGTAATTTTTTAGATTTTTCAATATTTTTCAGTAATAAGAATCGGTATAAGGAAATGTTTATGAATAGAGCCAAAGCGCTAATTCTTCTTCCCTTACGAAAAATTGGATTCCTAGCAATAGCAAAGGCATGACCTTTCAAAAATCGATGAATCTGAGAATAGGCTTCAAACTGTTTATACTGATTATCTAGTAACATCTTATCCATAATGAAGAAGTGGGCATAGGCCAATCTGAAAAAAGCAACCTCTTTCAAGTCAGGATAGTTTTTCACAACTTCATTGTAAAACTTTTGATAGATATCAATATAGGCTAAATCCTTCTCTGCATAGGGTTTGGTCGTAATACTATCCCCTCTATGGAAATAGTAATAATAGGGTTTGGTATTAACAACGTACTTCTTAGCCAACTTGATTAAATCAAAATGATAATAGGCATCTTCGTAAATCAATCCTTTAGGAAAGGATAGGGCAATTGCAATCTCTCTCTTGATTAGCTTATTGCAAATCGTCCCAGGTATTTTTTCACCTATGAGGTATTCCTTTAGAAATGTTTGAGAATCACAGACAAAATAGTCATCCTGATTGGCTGACTGTGGACTTTTGTCATTTGCATAGACATTCATAACACCACAGCTCGAAACATCCGCATCTTCTTGAATTAATTGCTCATATAAACTCTGAATCATTTCTGGATGGATATAATCATCTGAGTCAATAAAAATCAGATAATCCCCATGAGCCTGCTTCATTCCATCATTTCGCGCTTGTGACAAGCCTTCATTCTTTTTATGAAGCACTGAAACTCTATCATCTAGTTCAGCAATTGAATCACACAAGCGACCACTTTCATCCGTTGCTCCATCATCAACAAGAATGATTTCCAGATTTTGATAGGTCTGCTTCTGAATGGAAGCTATCGATTTTTCTAGGTACTGCGCCACATTATATACCGGAACAATCACACTAATTAATGCAGTTTCCATGCTACTCCTCTAATAGTTTTTCTACTTGTTCGATTTGTTTGGCAATTGTAAATTGCTGAATGAATTGGCTAGCCTCATTGACATCGAAGTTTGAGGCAGCAGTCATATAATTCGTAATTGCTTGAGCTGCCTCTTGGTTGCTCTCAATGATTTGTCCAAATCGTCCTTCTTGGGATAATTCCTCAGCCCCTCCAACATCTGTAGAGACAAAAGGAAGTCCCAGACTCAAAGCTTCCACATATACTCCAGGAAAACCTTCTTGTTTAGACATAGACAAGAGAACCTTCATCTGAGACAAATACTGATAAGGATTTTTTTGATAACCAAGGAAATGAACATAGTCCTCAAGTTCATACTCTTTGACCCGTTTTTTCAGTTCCTCTTCCATGTCACCAGCACCTATAAAGTAAAGGTGATAGTTTTTTCCTTCTTGGTGTAATAGTCGTATCACTTCCACTACACGGTCAGAACCCTTATTTTCTTCAATCCGTCCAATAGTACAGATACTTTGAGGCGCAATCTCGATATCGATCTTCTCTTGAGATTTTTCTAGAATAGTCTTAAAATCATAACCATTGTAGACCGTCTGTAATTTGGAAGCATAATCTGGATAGACTTCCTTGATAGAATGACTGGTCTTTTTAGAAATTCCTACAATGATATCCGCAGCCTCCAACTGTCGTCTATGTGATTTCCTTTTTGAGCTATCCTTAAGAAATTCTTCAATACTTCCATGAATCCAAGATATCTTCTTGACTTCTCTTCTCTTAGAGAACAACAGTGGTGGATTCATAATGGTAAAGGAAACTTCAACATCATAGTCATCTTTCACAAGCAAGCGCCGAGTCAGTCTTGGAAAATAAATTCTCATTCTCCACAAAAGAGCTCGTAACCATCTGGCTTGGCGATAATCCTGAAAGGATTTTAAAATTCGTACATGTTTAGGAACTGATTCGTATCCCTTGTCAAAATGCTCCATTTCAAGAATATCAATATCATACTTTTCTGGATCCAGATTAGAAACAATAGTAGATAGAATCTTCTCTGCTCCGCCTCCGAGAGAAAAAGACCACATAAAAAATAAGATTTTTTTCTTAGCCACCATATTCTCCCTTGTATTCTGTATAAGACTTATCCATATCAGCGATGACAGCATCATGATGTGGTAACTGCTTGTCTGCTGGTGGAGGTGTCATGTAGTCTCCAAAAGCAGTGCTGAGATAGGCATCGTAGCCAACTGGAATAGGCATCTCTGTCCCTTCAAATGGTAAGAAAAGATTGTCTTCAAAAGATGCGATTGGGTATTTGTTTCTCATGTAGCCAGGACCTGAGCATAATTCTGTAATACCATCGCTCTCAGCCAGTCTATATTTAGTCATTTCTTTCTCAGCTTTTTTCCAAATGCGATAACGGAGAGATTTTGGCGTCACGCCCAGTAAAATACGACTTCCCCATTTCATGAGAGCGCCATGCTTTTCTGGAACAGTTTGTGCACAAAAAAGTGAATAAATCAGGGCCCAGCGAACCTGTTTCTTTCGCTCAGCAGGATTTTTCGGATAATAATCCAAAGGCAACACATCCAAGGCCAAACCATGTGGTAAATTCAAATCCTGCTGATAAGGTTTGATACAGGTGGTTTCTTTGTCACGAATGGTAATAAAAAGATTACGATCGACAAAATCCTTGTGACTCTTTGACAAGAAATAACGCTCATCTGCATAGCGAGGCCATAATTCTGCTAATTTTTCATAATCTTTGCGAGGCATAAAAAAGTCTAGGTCGTCATCCCAAGGAATAAAGCCCTTGTTTCGAAGGGCACCAATAGCACCTCCACCACAGAGATAACAGAGTAAATCATGTTCTTTACAAAAGGCCACAAAATATTTAGCCATCTCCAGACTACGAGCCTGAATTGCTTTTAAATCAGTCATATTATTCATTATTCTTTCTATCGTATCGTTTCATTATACCACAAATTAGGACTGAAAATCTATTGCAGGCTGTAAAAAATCAAAGCCTGATGGCTAGATAAATAGCCTTCAAACTTTGATTCTTCTGTCTTATACTCTTCGAAAATCTCTTCAAACCACGTCAGCTTCACCTTGCCGTATGTATGGTTACTGACTTCGTCAGTTCTATCCACAACCTCAAAACAGTGTTTTGAGCAGCCTGCGGCTAGCTTCCTAGTTTGCTCTTTGATTTTCATTGAGTATTATCTTATCTCAAGCCCATTTGAGCGAGCTTGGTTTGATATTTGTTTTGATCGACAAGCAAGCCCAAGCCTCCATAAACATCATAGGCATCTACCCAGTCACCAAGTTCTGGAATCGTCAATTTTTCGATACCATTTTGAGCTCCGTCTAGGAAAGACAAGCCATTTGTTAACAGGAAGGTATAAGGAACATTCGTTGAGGTCATTCCGAAGACCTTGCCAAGTGCCTCTGAGCCTGTAAAGAGCTTGCTTGGATCTTTGATTTGCTGAAGAACTGCTGTCAACACTTGCTGCTGTCTTTTGGTACGGCCGTAATCCGCCTCATCATCATCACGGAAACGAGCATAATTGAGCAAGGTCGAACCATTCATCTGCTGTTTCCCGACTTTAATAGTCTGGGTTGGAGACTCAGTCTCAGTCGCATGTAAATCATCTCCGACTGTAGCTTCTGTTAGTGGACGCCCATTCAATGTTGAAAATTGAGCATCAATCGTCACCCCATCAGGGAAAAGCGTGTCAATCGCCGTTGCAAAGGCCTGAAAATCGACCAAGGCGTAATACTTAATGTCCAAGTCAAAATTATCTTTCAAGACTTGACGAACCATTTCTGCCCCTTTTTGACCCTCTTGTTCTCCTAACTCATAGGCTACGTTTAACTTGTTATCTGTCTGTTTTCTACCGTTAATCACTTGACTATAACCATCTATATAGACCAAATTATCACGCATGAAACTGACTAACTTAATTTTCTTATCTGAACCTCCGACATTTAATACCATAATAGAGTCAGTCCGCGTCTCAGCACTGTTTTGGCCGATTCGACCGTCCGTACCCATGATCAAAATATTAACACCATCTCTGGTATCCTGACCATTAAAGACTTCTACTTGAGCTGCCCGGGCATTCGTATTTTTATCTGGATTAGCATTGGTATAACCTTTTAAGAACATAAAAATCATACCAAGCGCTACACAAGCTAAGATAGCCAGTAAACCTGCGAAAATGCGACCCCACCGTAGCTTCCGCTTTTTAGTTTTTTTCTTTGGAAGAGAATTGATCTTCTGGTATCTCTCAGAACGACTACGACTATTATAAGAAGGAATTGAATCGTTAGCACTTGTCTTTCTATAATCCTCGGTCGATTCTTGACTCTCTGAGGTAGCGTCACTGCTTGCCCTACTTAATTTATCTTGCAAGTAAGCAAACTCTTTTTTCTCTCGCTCATTGAGGTAGTGAATATTCTTAAGTAGATAGTCATAACGCAACTGCTCATGATGGCTTAAGGGATTTTCTTTACTCATCTTCTCTCCTTTCCATGGTCTGATATTGGATAAATCGGATAGGCACCCAGAACTTTATACTGGATTCCAATCGCTTCTAGTTCTTTTTGGGCAAAGTGAACCAAGGATTTATCAGTATAGTCCACATCGATAATGAAAAAGTATTCGCCTAGCGCTGTCTTGAGTGGACGACTTTCAATTTTTGTCAGATCAATTCCTCGCCAAGCAAAAGTCGAAAGAGCCTTGTAGAGGGCGCCGGGAAGATTGTCCGGTAAGGTCAAGGCCAAACTCATTTTTTCAGTTTGTGCCTGCAAGGGAATAGCTGCACCTTCAGCTCCCAGAACCCAGAAACGTGTGAAATTAGCTTCCATTTCCTGAATATCCTCAGCAATCAGTTCCAATCCATATTCTTCGGCAGAACTTCTAGGTGCAATTGCCGCAAAAGGCTGGTCTGGATGTTCGGAAATAAAGCGGGCCGCATAGGCTGTACTAGCAGTCACCTCGATTTGAGCATCTGGATACTCTTCATCGATAAATTTCTTTCCTTGAGCCAAGGCCTGTGGATGAGAAAAAATCTTCTCAATCTTAGTGTGACCTGGGACCACCATCAACTGCTGATGAATGGGTTGAACGATTTCTGCTACTGCTTGAATACGAGCCTGATGAAAAAGGTAGTCCAAGGTTTCATGAACACTACCCTCGATAGAATTTTCAACTGGTACCACAGAATAGTTCACCAAACCTTGCTCATAAGCCTTGATGACATCTGTAATATTGGCAAAGGCCTGCAATTCCTCATGAGGAAAAGCTGTCTGCACAACGTGATGTGAAAATGATCCCTTGGGACCTAGATAAGCAATTTTCATCTCAGTTCCTCTATAATTTCCTCTGGGCTTTGATTGGTCACATCCAAAATCCGACTGGCCACTTCCTCATACCAAGCCTGTCTTTCTTGGAAAATAGCTGCTAGTTCTTCCTTACTATTATTTAGAAACAACGGACGCCGATTGTCCTTATCAGCTGATATGCGTTGGTATAGGGTTTCAAAATCGGCTTTCAGATAGATATTATCCGGATTAGTCTTGAGTAAGTCACGATTTCGTTCAGAAATGACTACTCCTCCACCAGTTGACACAACTTGGTCTCTTTGTAGTAACTCAGCTAGGACTTCTGACTCCACCTGACGAAAGGCCACTTCTCCCTTTTCAGCGAAAAAATCCGCAATAGACATTCCTAAACGCTTCTCTATCAGAGCATCCATATCAAGGTAATTAGGGTCCAAGCATCTTGCAATAGTCGATTTTCCAGCCCCCATAAATCCTAGTAATACCTTAGCCATGAATCAAGCTCTCCAAATCATCAAAGAAACTAGGATAGCTGGTATTGATGGCTTCTGCACGGTCAAGCTCCACCTCTCCATCTACTACCAAAAGAGCTGCGATAGCCGTCATCATACCGATACGGTGGTCACCAAACGTATTGACTCTAGCGCCGTGAAAGGCTGATTTGCCTTTGATAATCATTCCATCAGCTGTAGGAGTAATATCTGCTCCCATACTATTTAAGGCGTCTGCCACAACTTGAATACGGTCTGTTTCCTTGACCTTGAGTTCTTCTGCATCCTTAATAACCGTTATACCTTGAGCTTGGGTCGCTAGGAGGGCAATAATGGGCAATTCATCAATCAAGCGTGGAATCAAGGCACCACCAATCTCTGTTCCTTTGAGATCTGAAGACTCAACAGTTAAGGTAGCAGATTTAGCGACTGGATCGATTTCAGTTATTTCCAATTTTCCACCCATGGCGCGAATGACATCAATAATACCAGTACGCGTTTCATTAATACCCACATTCTGCAGCACTAGACGAGAGTTTGGAACAATCAAACCTGCAACCAACCAAAAGGCTGCACTGGAAATATCACCTGGCACGACAACCTTTTGTCCAGTCAGTTTTTGTGGCCCTTGGACTGTGATTTTCTTGCCGTCCACACTTAAATGACCACCAAATTGTTGCAACATATCTTCAGTATGGTTACGGGTGCATTCTTTTTCGATAATAATGGACTCCCCTTGAGCCTGCAAGGCTGCAAACATCAAGGCAGACTTGACTTGGGCAGAGGCAATTGGCAACTCATAATGAATAGGTGTTAGGGTTTTCGTCCCTTTCAAACGCAAAGGAGGCAGGTCTCGTTCAGTTTGCCCTGAAATGCTGACGCCCATTTTTTTCAGAGGAATAGTCACACGGTCCATAGGACGTTTGGAAAGACTATCATCTCCGAACATTTCAACTTCAAAATCTGCGCCAGCAAGGACACCTGAAATCAGGCGAATCGAGGTTCCAGAATTTCCCATATCAAGGGCATTCTGTGGAGCTTTTAAGCCATCCATGCCCACACCTTGAATGGTAATAACCCCATCTTTATCCTCAATCTCAACACCAAGGTCACGAAAAACCTGCATAGTCGAAAGAACGTCTTCCCCTCGCAGAATATCATAAACCTTGGTCTCACCCTCAGCCAAACTTCCAAAAATAATGGAACGGTGGCTGATAGACTTATCACCTGGAACGCGGATACTGCCATGTAGGTGGCGAATGTTTGTTTTTAGTTTCATACTGGACCTCATACTTGCAATACTTTTACTTATTTTATCATAAAAAGCCAGAAATTCCTTAAAAATTCCTGACTTTATGATAGTTATTTTCTTATTTTAGCAATTCTGAAACTGGTTCAAAAACAATTTTTTCAATGTCAGAAAGGTAAATTGCCAATTGTTGTTGCTTGGTAAAGAATTCAGACAAGAGGCTGTTCCCCTGAATCTGCTTTCCAAAGCCTTCCATTTTAGCTCGGAAGGACGCATCTGGCATTTGACCTGTCTGTGCTAGTTTTTGAATTTCCTCTTGGAAGGCAACATATTCTGTAAAGATTTTGTTTGCCTCAGCATCTGCCGAAATCGCATCTTTAGCTGCTTTAACAGCCTTGTATTCTGGCAATTCGCGTAGACCGCGACTGAGTTCGTTTGCACTATCGTAAATATTTGACATGATTTTCTCCTTATTTGATAACGACTGTATAATCGGTGTTTTCTGTTATGAGGTGCTCGGCTCGTTCTAAATCTTGAGCATTTTTAAATGAAATTTGTAGAATCCCGTGAATATCCTCACGGTTTTCCTCGTTGATGTGGATGTTAACCAAGGAAGTTCCACGTAGAAGTTCCAAAATCCTCAAGATGACATCTTCTTCATCGGGAACATCGACATAGAGATCGTAAGAACTATCCACACCGCCACGCTTATGGATTTCCATAGCCTGACGTTGCTCACGCGCTTGGTTGAAAAAGTTCCAAATCTGCTCCTCATCTCCCTTGCTGATGGCTTGTCCAACCTCATCTAAGCGCTCCTTGAAATCCTCAATTCGATCCAGAATAGTTTCACGATTAGACAAGAGAATAGAAGTCCACATGCCCGGCTCGCTTTCCGCAATTCGGGTCATATCTCGAAAACCACCGGCCGCAAAGCGCCTTGCCATCTCATGTTCTTGAGCATAGACCGCGGTCTGCTCCATGAGACTAGAAGCCAGAATATGAGGAAAATGGCTAATCTGAGAAGTCACCCGATCATGCTCCTTGGCATCAATCTCGATAAAGCGAGCATGAAGACCTGAAAGCAGATCCTTCATTTCCTCAAGCGTATCAGGACTTGTCAGGCTCGAAGGTGTAAAGATATAATAGGCATTTTCAAAGAGATTGACATCCGCAGAAGCTGCTCCTGTCTTATGACTACCAGCCATGGGATGGGCCCCGACAAAGCGAACAGGCTTGCCAGCCAAATATTGCTCCGCCGCATCTACGATGGATGACTTGGTCGAACCGGCATCTGAAATAATCACACCTTCTTTCAAATCCAAGTCGGCCAACTCTTTAATGAAAGCAATGGTTTGTTTGATTGGCAAACTGAGGATGATGATATCTGCCAAAGGAGCAAAACTGGCAAAATCATCCGTTGCACGGTCAATCATGCCTTCTTTCAAGGCAATATCTCTCGAAGCTTGACTGCGATTATAACCTAAAATTTCATAATCTGGATGATCACGTTTGATACCAAGTGCCATAGAGGCACCAATCAATCCAAGACCTGCGATATAGACTGTTTTTGCCATAGGAACTCCTTAATAGTTCTTTGTATAGTCTCGGTGTTTGGCCACTGCTTCTTTTAATTCCTCTAGATTGTCTGATGAGAATTTTTCAAGGATTTCTTGTGCCAGAACCGTTGCTACAACAGCTTCCATGACCACTCCTGCAGCTGGAAGAGCGGTCGGATCACTTCTCTCCACGGTTGCCTTGTAGGGTTCGTGGGTTTCGATATCCACACTCATAAGTGGTTTATAAAGAGTAGGAATAGGTTTCATGACTCCACGAACAACGATGGGTTGCCCATTGGTCATACCACCTTCAAAGCCCCCTAGATTGTTGGTACGGCGAGTATAGCCGTCTTCTTTAGACCAGAGGATTTCGTCCATAACTTGGCTGCCTTTGCGGTAACCAGCTTCAAAGCCGAGGCCAAATTCCACTCCTTTAAAGGCATTAATAGAGACAACTGCCTGGGCTAATCGCGCATCCAATTTTCTGTCCCATTGGACATAGGAACCAAGTCCCACTGGTACGCCTCCAACAACTGTCTCCACAACTCCACCGATGGTATCACCGTCACGTTTGATTTGGTCAATATAGTCCTTGATTTCCTGTTCTCTTTCTTGGTTGACAATAGAAACTTCTGACTGGGCAGCTCGCTCCTTAATCTCAGCCACTGTCAGATTTTCAGGAACATCGATTTCCTTGCCACCAAAGACCACGACATGGTTGGCAATCTCCATATCCAGTTCAGCCAAGAGTCGTTTAGCTACTGCTCCAACTGCTACTCGCATGGTGGTTTCACGAGCTGACGAACGTTCCAAAGAATTTCGCAAATCATCAAAACGGTACTTGATGCCCCCTACCAAATCGGCATGACCGGGACGTGGATGGGTGATTTTTCGCTTGCTTTTAAGGCGGTCTTCAATGTCCTCCGCAGACATGATATCCAACCATTTTTGGTGGTCCTTATTGATGACATCCATGGTAATAGGAGCCCCTGTCGTCTTCCCGTGGCGAACGCCCGAAGTAAAGACAACCTGGTCACTCTCAATCTTCATACGACCGCCTCGACCGTACCCACCCTGACGGCGTTTAAGGTCTCCATTGATATCCTCAGCTGTCAAAGGAAGTCCAGCTGGCAATCCTTCAATAATAGCCGTTAGACGAGGACCGTGTGATTCTCCTGCAGTTAAATATCTCATACACTCTCCTTATTTTACCAAGTAGTCTTTCATCTCTTCCAGAGAAACTGGGTGAATGGTCGCTGAACCGAGCTCTGGTACCAAGACCAGTTTCAAGGTGTTGCCACGCGCTTTCTTGTCATGAGTAAGAGCCTGATAAAGCTTGTCAACATCCCAATTTTCATAGTCAACAGGTAGTCCAAATTTCTGGCACATTTCTGTGATATATTGGGTAATACCAGCTGGCATAAGTCCCTTCTCCTCAGCAACCTTGGAAATCTGAACCATGCCCATAGCTACAGCCTCGCCATGCATGACTTTACCATAGCCGGCCGTCGCTTCAATAGCATGGCCAATTGTGTGACCAAAGTTGAGATAAAGGCGAACACCATTGTCCAACTCATCCTCAACCACCATCTTGCGCTTAACCTGACAAGAATGTTCAATCAAAGTCTCTGCATGTTCCAGAATGCTCTCTACAGAACCATCTAGCTCCGTCAAGATTAGCCAAAGTTCTGGGTCCTCAATCAAGCCATACTTGATGACCTCACCCATCCCCTCAATCAACTCTCTCTTTCCAAGTGTTTCAAGGACAAGCGGGTCAATCAGAACCCCATCTGGTTGGGCAAAAGTCCCCACCATATTCTTAGCAAATGGAGTATTGACGCCTGTTTTTCCACCAATAGAAGAATCCACCTGAGCTGTCAAACTAGTCGGAATCTGAACAAAGTGAATGCCCCGCATATAGGTAGAGGCTACAAAGCCAGCCAAGTCTCCAACGACACCACCACCAAGAGTCACAATTCCATCGCTACGAGTCAGCCCCTGCTTAACTAGGAATTCATAGACTTTCTGAACAGTGGTTAAATTCTTTCTTTCTTCACCCTCTAAAAAGTCAAATACTGCTACCTGAAAACCAGCATCTTCTAGGCTGAGTTTGACCTTCTCTGCATAAAGAGAAGCTACATGGTTGTCGGTCACAATGACCACTTTTTGCGGTTGCCAGAGTTCTCGCAACCACTGACCAGCCTGGGCCAGACAGCCTTTTTCAATCTGAATATCATAAGGATGATGAGGAATATCGATTCTGATTTTCATAGGAGAATCTCCCTTTCTTTATTGGTATTTTTCTGTTAAAGACTGCCAAATTTCTTCTGTTGGCATTTCCTTGCCTGTCCACAGTTTAAAAGCTTCTGCAGCTTGATAGAGCAACATTCCCAGACCATTGACAGCTGAATTGCCCTGACTTCTAGCCCATTTCAAAAACGGTGTTTCAAAGGGTTGGTAAATGATATCTGCTACTAAGAGAGTTTCTGGTAAATTGATGCTTTCTGGAACTGGCGACGACTGGCCATCCATCCCAACACTTGTCGCATTGACAAGTAAATCCGACTCGGCAATCCTTGCTTGCAGTTCAGAAACATCTTCTAAAGCAAACAAGTCCACTTTAAAGCCTGTTTGCTCCTGTAACTTGTCTAGGTAAGGTCTTGTTTTTTCCATAGAAACTGAACGAACAAAGACCGAAATCTGACTGACGCCATCCAAAATAGCCTGCGCCAAGATAGACTTGGCCGCACCACCTGCACCCAGCAGTGTCATTTTCTTACCTGTAATTGTAAAAGAAGGCAAGCTCTTAAAAAATCCCTTGCCATCTGTATTATATCCAATTAAATTGCCATTATCATTGACAACCGTATTGACCGCACCAATCAAGCGCGCTTCGTCACTCAGCTCATCCAAATATGGAATCACTTGCTCCTTATAGGGCATGGACAAGTTGATACCAAACATCTGGTAGCGGCGAATATTGGCCACTGTTTCTGCCAAGTCAGCCGCTTCAATCTCCCAAGCCACATAGACACCATTGGTAGCTGTCGCCTCAAAGGCCCTATTGTGGATGAAGGGAGAGATAGAATGCTTAATAGGGTTAGCAACAACTGCAGCCAAACGTGTATAGCCATCAAGCTTCATCCAAAATCTCCCTGATTTTTTTCATGTTAGCTAGAGAAATCTGACCTGGGGCACTTGCCTCATCTAGACTAGCAAAAGACCAGCTAGAACCCGTCACATCCGCAGTGATACGAGAGACCTTGCCCACCTTGCCCATAGAAATCGTCACATATTCCTGCTCAGGATTGAGGGTTTTAAAGCCTCGTGTATAGTTCATCAAGTCTAAGACATCCTGCTCTGTGTGAGCCATCACCGCAACCTTGACCAGTTTTGGATTTAGGCTCGTCAACTCTGACAAGATTTCCATCATATTTTCAGGTGTTTCTTGGAAATTGTGGTAACTCAAAACGAGATTTGGGAAGTCCAGCATTTCCTCAAAAACATCCTTGTAGCTATAGTACTCAAAATCAATATAGTCTGGTTGATAGAGTTGCGCCACTTCCTTGATTAGATGGATATATTCTTCCGGAGAAAGGTCAATTTCTCCCCCTTCAGCGCGAGTTCGCAGAGTGAAAACCAACTCACGACCTGCAAATTTTTCAAAAATAGCTGGAGCTACCTGCAAAATCGCTTCTTTAGGCAGATAGTCGGCACGCCATTCAATGATATCAGCATCCTGATACCTCGTGGCATCCAGAGCCTGGGCCTCCTCTAAATTTCTTGGCATTACTGAAACGATTAATTTCATTTACTAACCTTCATACTAATCACCTTGAGGTAATTACTACTTTCATCTTTTTTATTATAGGCGAAATCTGCTGGAAGACCATATTTGTTTAAAATCTGGTAACTTCTTCCTGCAAAGCCTTTATCAATTTGTTCTGTAAATTTCTGACGGGAAACATTGGCAGCATTGGTACTGGCAATGATAATCCCTCCCGGATTTAAAATCTCCAGACTCTGGGAAATCAACTTGTGATAATCCTTGGCCACAGAGAAAGTTTGTTTTTTGTTCCGAGCAAAGCTAGGCGGATCTAGGACAATCACATCGTAGGTCAAGCCTTTTCGTTTGGCATATTTGAAATACTCAAAGACGTCCATGACTATAAAACGATGGTCATCTGTGTTCATTCCATTAGCCTGAAAATGCGCTTGAGACAATTCTCGTGAACGTTTAGCTAGGTCCACAGAAGTTGTCTGGCTTGCTCCTCCCATGGCCGCAGCTACTGAAAAAGCTGCTGTATAAGAAAACATATTGAGCAAAGATTTGCCTATAGCCAATCCATCAACCAGACTACCACGAACCTCATGCTGGTCTAGGAAAATCCCTGTCATCAAGCCATCATTCATGAAGACCTGATACAAGACACCATTTTCCAGAACAGTGAAAAAGTCAGGCGCTTCTTGACCATAAACATGGGCAGATTCATAGTCTAGACCCTTAAAGCGAATCTTCTCATAGGCCCCTAACACCTCAGGGAAAACCTGTCTAAAGGCTTCTGAGATGGTCTGACGAATCTGATAAACATAAGAGTTATACCAAGAAAAGACAGCATAGTCGCCATAAAGGTCCACTGTCAGACCCCCAAAGCCATCTCCCTCTTGGTTGAAGAGACGAAAGGCAGTTGTCAAATCATCTTGATAGTAGGCGCTTCTCTTTTCTTTAGCTTTTCTAAACAGCGTTTCAAAGAAAGCTTGATTGAAGGGCACCTTGTCCTTACTAACAAACCAGCCCAAGCCCTTATTTTGTTGGGAAAGGTAGGCAGTCCCAAGAAAGTTTCCATCTTGACTATAGATTTCTACTTCCTGATCCTTAAGATTGACATTCTCAAGATCGCTGGCTTCAAGTAAAACCAGACCTTTGGCAAGCTTTTTTTCAACCCGCTTGCTGACTCTTATTCTATTCATAGCTACCATTATATCAAATTTTTAGACAATTCTCAAAAAAGAAACAACCCTTGCTTTTTTACTCTCGTTTTAAAAAATGGTATACTAATACTAATTAAAAATTAGGAAGTAAATGTGTGAGAATTAATTTTAACAAAATCCAAAAAGCCATCGGTACCAGACTGGGTTTTGTCCTAACCCTTTTAATCCTCTATTGGCTCAAAACCTTATTAGCCTATACCGTTGACTTTAATTTAGATATTCAAGTAGGAAAATTGCAAGGAAATTACCTTGCCTTTATCGCCTTTTTCAATCCCCTTCCTTTGGGATTGCTCCTGCTGGCTCTAGCCCTCTACGCTCGGTCAACCAAGATTTTTTACAGTCTTAGTATAGCTATTTACAGCCTTTTATTCATTTGGCTCTATTCTAATATTTTTTACTATCGAGAATTTAGCGACTTTATCACGGCCAATACCATGAAAGTGGTCAGCAAGGTGTCTGTTGGTACTGCAGAACTAGAGTTACTGCGCTTTTGGGATTTCATCTATTTTATGGATTTCCCACTGCTGGCTTTTCTTTTCTTTAAAAAATTCATCCAGCTGGATAGGAAACCTTTCAAATTCCGCTCGAGTGTTGCTATCACTGCACTCTCAGCCCTGCTCTTTTCTGCTAATCTTTTCTTGGCTGAAATTGAACGTCCCGAACTCCTGTCACGAGGATTTTCGAATTATTATGTTGTTCGTGCCCTTAGTTTACCCGCCTTTTTAGGCTATAGTGCCAACCAATCCTATAGCGCCAACAAGGAACGGGCTAAGGCCTCTGAAACCGACCTGCAACCTATTACAGATTATATTCAAGAGCATTCAGCTCAGCCCAATCCCGACTATTTTGGCTTAGCTAAAGGGAAAAATGTAATTTATCTCCACTTGGAGAGTTTCCAGCAGTTCCTACTTGACTATAAACTCAACATAGATGGAACTGAGCATGAAGTCACTCCCTTCCTTAATTCCCTCTACCATTCGCAATCTACACTAGCCTTTTCGAATATCTTTAACCAAGTCAAGGCTGGTAAGACATCCGATGCGGAAACCATGCTAGAAACCGGTTTATTTGGCCTTGACCAAGGTTCCTTTATGGTCAATTACGGTGGCACCAATACCCAGCAGGCAGCTCCTTTTATCCTATCAAAAAACGGCTATCAATCAAGTGCTGTCTTTCACGGTAATATCGGGACCTTCTGGAATCGAAATACAACCTACAAACAATGGGGCTACCAATACTTCTTTGATGCTTCCTATTTTACCAAGCAAGACAGTAGCAATTCTTTCCAATATGGTTTAAATGATAAAATCATGATGAAAGATTCTATCCAGTATCTGGAGCATTTACAGCAGCCTTTTTATGCCAAGTATATCACGGTTTCCAACCACTATCCTTATGCCAGCAATCTGACTGGCGATGAGCTTGGTTTCCCCTTGGCCAAAACCAAAGATGAAACTATCAACGGCTACTTCCAAACCGCCAACTATCTGGATAGTGCTACCAAGGCCTTCTTTGACTATCTCAAAGAAAGCGGCCTCTATGAAAAATCCATCATCGTCATTTACGGAGACCACTATGGCATTTCCAACTCCCGCAATCCTGACCTGGCGCCCTTGATCGGAAAGACTTCTGAGAACTGGTCTAATTACGACAATGCCATGTTGCAACGAGTGCCTTTTATGGTGGTCATGCCTGGATATGAAAAGGGACAAATTATCAATACCTACGGTGGACAAATCGATATCTTACCGACTCTCGAACACCTCCTTGGTATTGAGTCCAATTCCTTCCTTCAAGTTGGACAAGACCTCCTGTCACCAGATCATCAAGAAATCGTTGCCTTTCGAACTGCAAATTCCTTCGTCACACCTAAATACACCAGTTATGACGGACGAACCTACTATACTGAGAGCGGTCTTGAAATCAGTAATCTTGATGAACAAGCTCAGACTGAACTAGAAATCGTTCGTCAAGCAGCCAGTCAACAGCTGAAAATCAGCGATCAGATTCAAACTGGCGATTTGATCCGTTTCTACCAAGCAGATCATCTTGGAAAAGTTGATACAGAAAGTATTTCTTACCTCAATTCTTTACCAATTCTGCAAAAGATTGAGCAGGAAAAAGGTAGTCAATCAACGAGCCTCTTTAGCCAACGACAAGGCAAAACCAGTACTGACCTTTTCAAGGCACCAAGTTACCAAGAACTCCACCCAGAGTCGGCTGAAACCGAATCAAAATCACAATAAAAAATGCTCTTCCGCCTTGGAGGAGCATTTCTTTTTATCAACGAAAATCAAAGAGCAAACTAGGAAGCTAGCCGCAGGCTGCTCAAAACACTGTTTTGAGGTTGTAGATAAGACTGACGAAGTTAGTCACATATATACGGCAAGGCAAAGCTGACGTGGTTTGAAGAGATTTTCGAAGAGTATTAAGTTTGAGATTGTAGGTAGAGAGGTTGTATCAGCAATATATATCTGTCAAATTTAGTGACGAATGAATATAGTAGAAGAAATATGAGGATATAAATCAGCTTCATCAGATATATGGAAATCTTGATTATATAGAAAAGCCTTTTGTCACAAACTCAATATACTATCAATAAATAATATTATAGAAGCAACAATAATTATAATTTCACCTATCTGCATAATCCTATTTCGAACTCTAAATATATTTTCTATCAAAAATACTTGAATCACACACATTATAGGAATTAACGTTTTTGAAATTGAAAAATATCCAAATAAATAAATTATAAATAACAATAATAGAACTATATTATATTTCTTATTCAAAACATTCCTCCCTATATTTTATAACCACATTATAACAAACTATGAAAGCGATTTGTCAAATGAAATTTATCAAGCAAGCGACCAACTATCTCATCTTTTTTCTATCTCTACCAATATGCGTGATAGGTAGTAATGATAACCAAAAATAGCAAGACTAAGCAAGAGGATAAGAGCTCCTACTCCCAAGCTGATGGCAAGGATAGGGGAGAGAGACTTAACTAAGAACAAGCTACCAATGACTAAAATCATTAAGATAGCACTATAAATTAAGAGTAAAACTATTGCTACTATACGATTTGAACGGTTCACCAGGTCCGTAATGTTACTCCAATTGGTTGACAGATTTTTAACGTCCTTAAGGTAATGGTGGCAAGAAAGGATGATACTTGCAAAGATCCAGGCCACAATAAGGTAAATCATCGAAAGGATGGGCAAGCCTAAATATAGAGAAAGACCAAGTAAAGTCAGAACTGGTAAAAAGGACTGGACAGCAAATATAATCCAAAATTTCACTTTCACATAGCGAGCAAAGTCAAAGGGTAAACTCTTCAGAAAATCAACATTTTCCCTCTCCAAGGATAAGGCAATTGAATGCAGGCTGGTGATATTGTTATTGACAACAGCTAGAAAGAGACCTATAAAAAACAAGGGTAACCAGTATGGAGGATGAATGTCTGGAACTATCTGAGAATCTCGGATGTTGGAAATCAGACCGATCATCATGAGATAAGGAAGGAAAGCACTTGTAAAAAGCACTGTAATCACGCCAGTCCCCTGTCCCAAAAGGGTGAGGTGGTAGCGTAAAACCATACGGAAAAAGCCCTTTTTAGTAGTTGAAAGCCCCTCCTTACTGCGACGTTCTTTTTTGACCTTCTCCTCACTATTAAGTAGGATCATATCATAAAAACGAGGCAAAACCTTCTTTTTGGTCAGGTAAAGCAAGAAAAGAGTTAGAATTATCCAAGCGAGCAGACCTAGGATGGCTTCTATCGAAAAAGGCTCCACTGCTATTTTGTAAAAGAGATGAATAGGATAAAGAAGAGGTGGAATTTCTTTAGTCTGATTACCTATACCTCTAGAAGTCGACTGTAGAAAGAAGACAAATATTAAAGGTATGAGAACTCCTATCCCAATCATCACATTCGAAAAAATAGACTGATACTTTCTGAAGACCGTAGTCTGAGCCAAGAAATGTACTGCCACTACTATCACTAAAGTTACAGAGACAAATAATAAGGCCAAGGACAGCAGCATCAAAGGTAAGCCCAGCCAAAGAGAAGGAGCTAGCCTAATGTAGAGGACTAGAAAATAAGCTAGGATTGGTACAATTCCAGGCAGAGCTGGCAAGAGAACAGACAGTCCTTTAGCAATTATAATCTCTGATTCTTTAAAGGCATAGGGCCTATACGATACCAAGTCCTTACTCTCATAAAAGACATTGTAAAATGCAGTGAAAGAAGTTGAAAAGGCAAGCACCAGTAAAATAGCAACCATGCTACTAAAAAAACTTGGCATTTCCTCAAAAGGAAAACGAAAGGCTATATTTATAAACATGAAAAGCATCAAGAGACTAGAAAAAATGTAAGAACTTAGGACTCTAGCGGAAACATTTACTTTTTTTCCAGGATTTTTAGCTTGCTTCTTTCGTAGGTTAGCCAGATTAGCTTCTTGAGATGAATAGAGGATATTGATATCAACTAATTTTTTAATGACTTTGAGACGCATCTGAAACCTCCTCTTTTCTACCAGCAAGGCTAAGATAGATACTTTCTAAAGACTGGTCTGGATGGTCTTTTCTCAAGTCCTCTACGCTACCACAATAAATCAAATGCCCCTTTTTCAAAATGGCAATCCGATCACAGACTTGCTCAGCTACCTCTAGCACATGGGTTGAAAACAAGACCGTCTTGCCTTTTTGTGCATGTTCCTTCATCATCTGCTTCAAATCAAAGGCAGCCTGGGGATCCAAACCAGTCAAGGGTTCGTCCAAGACCCAAATATCGGGATCAGACAAGAGTGCCCCAATGACAAAGACTTTCTGACGCATTCCGTGAGAAAGGGTTTCAATAACCTGATAGCGGTTTTCAGCAAAATCAAAAATTTTCAATAGCCTAGCTAGACTAGCCTCCAAGTCAGAGCTAGTCAGATCATAGGATGAAGCAATCAATTCCCAAAATTCATTGGCCGTTAAGCGTAAAAATAAGTCAGGCGAGTCTGCTACATAGCCAATCTTTCGTTTAATAGCCAAGCGATTTTCCGATAAATCCTGACCATCTACCAAAATACGACCACTGCTGGGTGAAATAATACTGACTAGCGATTTTATGGTGGTTGATTTTCCAGCCCCATTATGGCCAATCAAGCCCATAATCTCCCCATTTTCAATCTGCAAATTGAGATTGCTCAAGGCCTCTTTATCACCATACAACTTACTAACATTTTGAAATTCAATCATGGGATGACTCCTATCTTTATCTATATTACATACTATTATACTAGCACTTTGATACAAAAAAATCAATACTTTATTTTAAGTAGTTAAAATAGTTTCCTTCTATTTTGCGCAAACGTTTGCGTTAGGAGATACTTTATGATAGAATAAAGAACAAGATTGACAAGTAAGAGGAAAAACAATGCAAAATCAAACACTCATTCAATACTTTGAATGGTATCTGCCCCACGACGGCCAGCACTGGACGCGTCTGGCTGAAGATGCTCCACACCTAGCTGATCTGGGAATTAGTCACGTCTGGATGCCACCAGCTTTTAAGGCTACCAATGAAAAAGATGTGGGCTATGGGGTCTATGACTTATTTGACCTTGGAGAGTTTAACCAAAAAGGGACTGTCCGCACCAAGTATGGTTTCAAAGAAGACTATCTTCAAGCGATTCAAGCCCTAAAAGCACAGGGAATTCAACCAATGGCCGATGTGGTTCTCAACCACAAGGCTGCGGCCGATCACATGGAAGCCTTTCAGGTTATCGAAGTGGACCCTATAGACCGTACAGTGGAACTTGGAGAACCATTCACCATCAATGGCTGGACTAGTTTTACCTTCGATGGTCGCCAAGATACCTACAATGACTTCCACTGGCATTGGTACCACTTCACCGGTACAGACTATGATGCCAAACGCCGAAAGTCTGGGATTTATCTGATTCAAGGAGACAACAAGGGCTGGGCCAACGAGGAATTGGTCGATAATGAAAACGGCAACTACGACTACCTCATGTATGCAGACCTAGACTTTAAGCATCCTGAAGTGATCAAAAATATCTATGACTGGGCTGACTGGTTCATGGAAACAACTGATATTGCTGGTTTCCGCTTGGATGCCGTCAAACACATCGACTCCTTCTTTATGCGCAATTTCATCCGCGATATGAAGGAAAAATACGGTGACGATTTCTACGTTTTTGGTGAATTTTGGAACCCAGACAAGGAAGCCAATCTGGACTATCTTGAAAAAACAGAAGAACGCTTTGACCTTGTCGATGTTCGACTCCACCAGAATCTCTTTGATGCTAGCCGAGCTGGTTCCAACTACGACCTTCGTGGCATTTTCACGGATAGCTTGGTTGAACTCAAGCCTGACAAGGCTGTAACCTTTGTCGACAACCATGATACCCAACGAGGACAAGCCCTTGAGTCGACTGTTGAAGAATGGTTCAAACCAGCAGCCTATGCCCTCATTCTGTTACGCCAAAATGGCCTTCCATGTGTCTTTTACGGCGACTACTATGGGATTTCAGGGCAATATGCTCAACAAGATTTCAAAGAAGTCCTTGATCGCCTCCTAACCATCCGAAAAGATTTGGCCTATGGAGAACAAACAGACTACTTTGATGATGCTAACTGTATCGGTTGGGTACGTTCAGGTGCTGAAAATCAATCCCCAATCGCAGTCCTTATCTCAAATGACCAAGAAAACAGCAAGTCAATGTTTGTCGGTCAAGAATGGGCTAACCAAACCTTTGTAGATTTACTTGGCAACCACCAAGGTCCAGTTACAATTGATGAGGAAGGTTATGGACAATTCCCAGTCTCAGCTGCTTCGATAAGTGTCTGGACAGCCAATACAATCTAATACTCTTCGAAAATCAAATTCAAACCGCGTCAAAGTCGCCTTGCCGTACTCAAGTACAGCCTGCGACTATTTTCCTAGTTTGCTCTTTGATTTTCATTGAGTATAATATCCAATGATAATTAAGCCAGGTCCCATCGGATTTGGCTTTTTAAGTATGAAAAAGACCTACCCAGATGGATAGATCTTTGTTTAATTACAATTTACCTGCTACGGCATCCAACAATTCTTGGATTTTAGCTTGGTTACTTCCTCCTGCCATGGCCATGTCTGGTTTACCACCACCACGTCCATCGACGATTGGTGCCAATTCTTTGACAAGGTTCCCTGCATGAAGGTCTTTTGTCTTGCTTGCTACAAGAACATTGACTTTGTCACCGATAGCAGCAACTAGGACAAGCAAGTCAGAGTAGTCTTTTTGTTTCCAATTGTCCGCAAAGGTACGAAGGGCACCGGCATCTGATACAGACACTTGACTAGCAATGTAACGGTGACCGTTGACTTCCTTAACATCCTTGAAGATGTCGCCCGCGGCTGCAGCTGCGGCTTTTTCTTTCAACTCAGCATTTTCTTTTTGAAGTTGACGAAGTTGTTCTTGGAGTCCTTCTACCTTGTGAGGTACTTCTTTAAGTTGAGGTGCTTTCAAAGTTGTTGCAACAGCTTTAAGAGCGTCTTCTTGTTCGCGGTAGGCTTCAAAGGCTTCCTTACCAGTCACTGCCAAGATACGGCGAGTTCCTGATCCGATACCTTCTTCTTTGACAATCTTGAAGAGACCAATTTCAGAAGTGTTGCCAACATGGGTACCACCACAAAGCTCGATAGAGTAGTCACCGATTGTAACAACACGGACTTCCTTGCCGTATTTCTCACCAAAGAGAGCCATAGCACCCATTTCTTTGGCAGTATCAATATCTGTTTCAACTGTCTTCACTTCAAGAGCTTCCCAGATTTTCTCGTTGACTTGCTGTTCAATGGCACGCAATTCTTCAGCAGTTACTGCTTGGAAGTGGGTAAAGTCAAAGCGAAGGAATTCGACTTCGTTAAGAGATCCTGCTTGTGTTGCGTGATTTCCAAGGATATTGTGAAGGGCAGCGTGAAGCAAGTGAGTCGCAGTGTGGTTTTTCATGACACGGTGACGACGATTTGTATCGATTGCCAAGGTATAGTCTTGGTTCAAGGCAAGCGGTGCAAGGACGTCAACAGTGTGAAGAGCTTGTCCGTTTGGTGCTTTTTGAACATTGGTCACAGTAGCCACGACCTTACCTGACTCGTCCAAGATTTGTCCGTGGTCAGCCACCTGTCCACCCATTTCAGCGTAGAATGGAGTTTCCGCAAAGATAAGTGAGGCAGTTCCTTCTGACACAGCTTCTACTTCTGCATTGTCAGCCACGATAGCCACCAATTTAGAAGACAATTGGCTAGCATTGTAGTTGAAGACACTTTCCACTGTGATGTTTTGAAGGGTTTCATTTTGCATACCCATTGAGCCACCCTTGACAGCTGACGCACGCGCGCGTTCTTGCTGTTCTTTCATGGCTGCTTCAAATCCTTCACGGTCGACAGTCATACCAGCTTCTTCAGCGATTTCTTCTGTCAACTCTACTGGGAATCCATAAGTATCGTAGAGTTTGAAGACATCTTGACCAGCAATGACAGATTGACCTTTTTCTTTCAAGTCTGCTACGATGCCTTGGGCAAAGTGTTGACCTGAGTGAAGGGTACGAGCAAATGACTCTTCTTCGCTCTTAACGATTTTCTCGATAAAGTCACGTTTTTCAAGAACTTCTGGATAGTAGCTTTCCATGATTTTTCCAACAGTTGGAACGAGTTTGTAAAGGAAAGGCTCATTGATACCCAATTTTTGACCATGCATAGAGGCACGACGGAGCAGACGACGAAGGACGTAACCACGACCCTCATTTCCTGGAAGGGCACCATCCCCGATGGCAAATGAAAGTGAACGGATGTGGTCAGCGATGACCTTAAAGCTCATGTTGTCGCCATCTTGGTCATAAACCTTACCAGACAATTTCTCCACTTCACGAATGATTGGCATGAAGAGGTCTGTTTCAAAGTTAGTCTTAGCCCCTTGGATAACTGCCACCAAACGCTCCAAACCAGCGCCCGTATCAATGTTCTTGTGTGGCAATTCCTTGTATTCGCTACGAGGAACAGCAGGGTCTGCGTTAAATTGTGACAAAACGATATTCCAGATTTCGATATAACGGTCATTTTCAATATCTTCTGCAAGGAGACGAATACCGATATTTTCTGGGTCAAATGCTTCTCCACGGTCAAAGAAAATCTCTGTATCTGGTCCAGAAGGTCCGGCACCGATTTCCCAGAAGTTGTCCTCAATAGGAATCAAGTGGCTTGGATCCACTCCTACTTCAATCCAACGGTTGTAAGAATCTTTATCGTCTGGATAGTAGGTCATGTAAAGTTTTTCAGCTGGGAAGTCAAACCATTCTGGGCTTGTCAAAAGCTCATAAGCCCAAGTGATAGCTTCGTCACGGAAGTAATCCCCGATAGAGAAGTTCCCCAACATTTCAAACATGGTATGGTGACGCGCAGTCTTCCCTACGTTTTCGATGTCGTTAGTACGAATAGCTTTTTGTGCATTGGTAATACGTGGATTTTCAGGGATAATAGTCCCGTCAAAATATTTCTTAAGGGTTGCTACCCCAGAGTTGATCCACAAAAGAGTTGGATCATTTACAGGAACCAAACTCACTGATGGTTCTACTGAGTGACCTTTGGTCGCCCAGAAATCAAGCCACATTTGGCGTACTTGTGCACTAGATAGTTGTTTCATATTGTCTCCTTATTTACTTGTTTAATGTGATTGGCTTTCCAGCATTTCCACATAGTCAATCGCGACACAGAGAGAAATGACTAGGTCTGCATAAGCGTCCTCAAGGACTGTTACGTTATAGGTAGAGGTCAGATGGAAGAGTTCTTTCCTGATTTCCGCAATCAACTGATCGCGATCATCCAGCAATTTGAAGTTCAAATCCCAGATATTGCCCTCGATACGAAGCCCCAGATTATCAAACTCATACTTATCTCGCCAGAAGGTCAACTTCTTACGAATGACAAAACTCGATCCGTCCTGAAGCTGAATCTCAAAACGAGGAAGTAAAGTCCAAATCTCTTTACTAATCTCACTGACTTGGTTACCAAATGCATCATAGATAGTAAAGGTTTTGGGAATTTTAAAAAATGATCCCTCTACCTGATAGGCGATTTCTCCCCTGTCATCCTTGATAGTGAAGCGTTCGCCCCCAAGACGAAACTTTTGTTTGACAAGAAATGTTTTCATCAACACCTCCAAAAATCAAAAGACAAGCTCATATCACGAAGGGCGAAAAACCGCGGTACCACCTTCATTCAATGAACTTGTCATTCTCTTATTCTTATGCAATTGTATGATTGAGTAGCATGACTTCCTAGCTTAGATGGCTCGCAGCACCGCCATTTCTCTGGACTAAGACAACTGAAAATCAATTCTCAACTTTCTTATTATATCGTTTTTTTAAGTCTGCGTCAACTGGAAATGATCTTATGAGATAGACACTATCATTAGAGTTTGATTTTCCCAAAAACTTGCTACCATCTCATCCACTATACATATTTTACTATAACATTTCTGTTCGTAAAGCCACGATTTCTCTATTCCTTCCTCTGACGATTCTGATTTCCAGCATCAGACTTAGAATGGCTACTATTTTCACGGTTATCAGCGACAAATCTCATATATCCGATATACCTGTCATACTCAAAATAGCTCTCTAAACCCAAGGAACTATTTATCGTATAATGTAACAGTTCTAGCACCTTGTATTTTTTCAACTTTCAATAGCTTAATGGGGGTTTGGTTCATTTCATAGTGTTTTGCACTACGCCCTTCTGGCAACTCAGCCTGTATTTTTCTTCTAAAAACTGAAACAGGATAGCAAATATCAGTGTTCTTAACCTTCTTATCATATTTATCAAACAAAAAATAAAATTCTTTATCTCTATGTTGAAAATGCAATAAATACTTTGCTTTAATCTTAGACCCAATTTTGTTTGGGTCAAAATAATACAATCCCTTTAAATTAACACTTATATTTTCTAGCATCGTATAAATTAAATTCAGAGAAGTTGCCCTAGATAAAAATGCAGCTTTGTGCTGAGATGTATCTTTATCTAAATCATAAAAAGTGATATGATTTCCCAAAATTTGGTTATATATCTTCTGAGCCCCATTACCATTGAAGCACTTAACTTTATCTATTCCTTTTAGTTTGTGCAAACCTATAAGATGATGAAAATTTGGTTCCGTGAAGCTTAATTCAATATATTTTTCTATAGTTTGTTTGGAGACAGTCTGAGTAATAGTAAATTTGTATTGAGTATCCATCAACGTTCTATAACTAAGAATTAAATTTCTTAACATACTGTACCTTTTCTCAAAAAAATAAAGAGGCTATTTACACCTCTTCCTACGATATATTTATTCACCTGCTTGCGGAAAATATATAAAACCCAAATAAGCCTATCTACAAACTACTGACCAAAGCAGACCGACCAGTAATTCCTTGGCTACGCTAAAAGCGATAGTTTTGTTCTACAGTTTTTATTATATTAGATTCTTAACAATATGTCAAGTAAAATCAAAAAGCTGCTTATTAGTTAGGAACGAAGCAAATTTAATAATTCGTCATTAATTTTTTGATAATATCCAAAATAATGATCTTCAATATTAAATGTATCCTGAAGAACACAACGTAATGTATCTATTGTTTGGTTCAATTTTTTAGAATTTACTATTTTACCATCAATTTCCGATAGTCCATGTGCAACTTTGTTTCGCTCACTATTTAAACTGGTAATAACATTAAGAGACTTCAGTAAGTCAGGAGAGACTTGATAAAAAGTTAGAATATTTTCATAAGATAAAAGGTTTAAGGTTGATTGAGGTGAATAAATTCTTTCCTCTTCATTTTCTATCCCTTTTGCTTTTTTAAATTCTAAATCAATAAAATCTAAAATCTTCTCAAAATCTTTGTATTCTTCATTTAATTTGGGTAAGGCCCCATCATATTTGATTAAATCAGGATAATCTTTCTTTATCTTTTCTTCGATGATAAATTCAACATAAGACTTTGATTTGATTAAGACATCTGCAACTTGTCCTCTCTCTTTCAAGACTTCTATCATTAAAAAGTAATTAAGGGCTTTCTTCTCAACATCTGTCAATGGATAGTCCTGAATATCTTTTAAAATAGCTTGCGTTTTAAATACTTTTACAAAATCATTTAGAGTCGCTCGTAAAAAAGATAATTTCTTTTTAGAAAGTAAGTTATTGTATTCTTTTTTTGTAACAAGTTCTTCTGCAGCAAGGTAATCATAGGAAGCTATCAGATTTCTTAAATGACGTTTGATTAAAGATTGATTAAATTTTTCAGCCTCATCTTTAATAGTACGATTTTCATAATCTTTTTGGTTATCCTTGTTTTCAGCAAATAAGCTCTTTTCTTCATCGCTTGAAAGCTGAACATATGGTCTATTTGCTGATTTGTTAGGAGTTGCAACCTGGATAGCCTGAGTATTATAATCTTTGATTCGATTGAGGGCAAATAAAGCCGAAATAATCTGAGGCGTTCCTGAAGATAGGTTTAAGATTAATTGATGATCCGTTCCAGAATATTTTTCAACAATCTGTCCCATAACCTCATACATTTTATCAAATAGATAAACCTCATCATTTTTTAAAATCGTTGACTCAATCATCACTTCAGGATGATAATCTTCTATAGAAAAAATAGCTTTCTCAATGAGATCTTGCTTAATCAGCATTTCCTCACTATAAACCAAAACAATCTGCTCCGGTCTATAAGTACGTGCAATATGTAATAAAGCAGCATCTCGATTATGACTAATTGGATCTGTCGTTCCCACTGCTGAGATTAAAATGTTCAAGCTTTCACCTCATTACTTCAATAATTCTAATAATTCTTGATTCAGTTCCTTATAGAAATTAAAATCTTTCTCATTAAATTGATACTGTTCTTTAACTAAAACCTTGAGATTTTTTAAGACGGATCCTAACTGACGTAGTTCTTCCGATTGCAGTGGATCCAATCGATGAGCCAATGTATTTCGTGAAGTGTTCATGTTAATCATCGGTTTAATTTGATTATATAAAGTCCACTCTTTTTTTTCTTTGAGAATTTTACTATAATCCCAAATTCCCAAGAAATACTTTTCTGATTCATCTACATATCTATCCAATAATTCTGGATAACGGTTATCAATATAATCTTCTAAGATAAATTCAGTCAAAGTTTTAATTCTAATGAGTCCTTCACTGAAATTCCCTCGTTCTTTTTGCAATTCGATTGTTAGATAAGCATTTAAAACCTTTTTCTTTTTCTCACTCCACTTTCTATTTTTAAGAGTTTGGGGAATATCTTGTCTATCTAGCGCATCTACAATATTTTGCAATTTTTTACGGGATTCTTTTAAACCTGGAAAGTCCGAAAATTGATTTGCTAACTCTAAACTAGCTTTATAATCATATTTAGTAATAAAATCACGAATAGTTTTCTTCATTAAATCCTGACTAAACTTCTCCGCACTATCTTCCAAAGTACGATCCACAAACTGATCGGTACTATCTTCATTTAATGAAATCAAAACATCAATATCTTCACTTATATCATGTTTATCTTCTGTATTTGGCCCCTGTTGTGGAGAAGCAACTTGAACTGCTTTGACATTTATACCACTCAAACGGTTGATAATAAAAAGAGCAGCGCATATCTGTGGTGTCCCACTAGAAAGATTCAAAATAAATTCATCTTCCTTTGAGTAACATTCATTAATTATTTTTGAGAATTCATCATACATTTTATCGAAAATAAAGACATCCTCACCAATAATTATTTTTTCATGAATAATAATTTCTGGTCTATAGTTTTCAGATATAGAGAAAAGAACTTTATTATTTCGCTCTTTGTTAGGAAGCATCTTATCAGAATACACAATAATAATTTTATCTGGACGATACTTTCTTGCAATATGAACTAGAGCACCATCATGAAATCCTCTAATCGGATCTGAAGCACTAACAGCGGATATCAAAATTTTCATTGTGTAATCTCCTTTATCATGAAATTCGCTTTTCCCATCTCATAGAAGGAATCGCTATTAATGATCAATTTCCGTTCTCCTTTATTGGTTTTAATGCTCTTGTCCGGCGCTTTCGTCAGTTTCAAAACACCTTTTCCAACCATCTTAGTCTTCATCCGGCTGTATCGTTTTTGTAAAATACCATTTGCTTGTTTAAATAAGGTTTTAGTCCATGCGCCACTTCCAGCTCCTAAGTAAAGAGGATACTGAATATTAGGCTGAATCTTATCCTCAGGAAAATCAACTAAGAAAAACTTTTTGTATTCACTATAAAAAGCTAAAGATTTTTTACCCAGTTCTTCGATCAATTTTCCTGCTTCTTGGGTTGTTGTCGTGATAGTAAAGGTTACCCTGGTTAAAGGAGTAAGAGCCTCTCTATATAAAGGCAAAGGTTTGGCAGTTAGTGATTTTGCAGAATAATCCCATTTTTGAACCAAAATAAGATTCTCATTAGTCAGAGGCTGACTATCACTAACACGAATCGCATGAAACAAGTCATCGAATTCCTGCCCCTTTTTTGCCCCCCATGGAATCATTTTTTTGTTTTCTTTAGGACTTCTCCCACGAAAATCAACTGCATTCTTATTGTTCCAATCAGGATTGGTATTCATTAAAATAGTTCGAATAGCTCCCTTCAAGGAACTACCAGGAATATAGGGCTTCCCAAAGGCATCCCTCATAAATTTTACTACTTCATTTATAGAACCGGATCTAGGATTCTGGTTGTTCTTTTCCATTTCCAGACCAGTTTCAGCGATACTATAGCCACCAAAGGAACGCTCCGTAATTCTGTTATCATTTAAGAAAGAGATCAAGCGATTATTTCTAGCACTTGGTTTTGTTTCCTGAAGAAATTGTTCAAACTTTCTGTCCAGCCCCTTTTCAATCATGCGATTGTAAAACTTACCCATATCTGGGAAATAATAACAATTGTTCTCATATATGAATTCTCGTGAAGTGTATTTTTCACCACTCCCAATATGAATGGGGGCCATAGCTAACAAGGTAAATTGAAAAACTCTATAGTCCGTTTTCATCCTTTTACCTCCATTTTTAAAAATAGGGGTTTGGCATAGTTGAAGACAGCATGTGGAAAGCCAAGCGGTCTTACATCAACAATTTGCCCCGCAAAGGTTTCAAGAAAGGTCGATCCAGCAGTAAACTTAAATAAGTCTTGTTTACGATAATTTTGGTTGGATACTGTACTAAAAGCAAAACCACTTGATTTGGTCACCAGATAGGAACCTTGGTCCATAGCCCTTGGAAGATCCTCGTCTGTCGGTAAAGAAGTTGTCAGAGTCATCACATTGCCTTGATAGGAACGAGTCAGACGACTCTCAAGATTTTCAGGAATTTCTTTAATAATCAAATCAAAACGACCATACCCACTTGAGCGTTTTCCTCCAATACCAGAGAACTGCAAGCTAGTCATCATCTCATCAAGCAGTGGTGACTCAGTCGCTAGTACATAGAGGGCTGTATCATCCAAAAATCGGGTAGTTGCAACTTGGTACAGCGCACCATCAACATGAGGTTGATTCTTAGTGACGATATTGGTAACAGCATGCTCCTCATCTTCAAACAAGGCACCGTTGACATAATGATCAAACTTTTCCAAGGGTATAAATTGTAATTTTTTTGCTAACTTGGCTTGCCGACGTACTTCCTTGACATCCTTATTTAGATCAACTTGGTCAAATTTTGGGAATCCGATGGGTTTTGGTAAAAATGGGCGATCCTGATAAGGGAAGGCATCCGTTAGAACAAAATCATCCTGATTTGCTAAGGATAAAAACTCATCTAATCGTCCCATCTTATTGGCTTCAATTACGAGAGCAGAAAACAAACGGTCTGCCGAAAAGGTCATTTTAGAACTATCCAGAGTTCCTGCCCCAAAATGAGCGGACTCGAAGTCCATGATATACATCTTATAGGTCATATTAGACCTCCGCAGATAGTAGTTTGTTTAATGCATCAAGGTTATAAGTCCCAAAAACAGTCGTCGCTTTTAGATTTTCAAAACTAACTTTACCATAGCCACGAGAACCTGAGCCACCTAGATAGTCTAACTCAAGAAGTTTTAATCCATCTAAAATGACTTTAAAATCTTCTTCCACTTGTGCTTGACTCTCATCTGTAATTTCATAAATCAACTCAAATGCAAAAGCACTGCTACGGATGGCACGTTCAATTTGTCTCGGATTTGCTTCAGCAGTAATACGATCAATAGTATTTTCAAATTTAACTTCAGTATAACTCTTGACACCTAAAGAATCTAACTCTTCCTTGTTAATTAAGAAGGAATCTCTAAAAATGAGTCGTCCTATTTTATAGCGGTTGTCTGAACTGTTTCCAAATAAACGACTAAGAATTTCTCCATCTTCTCCTGGTTTCTTAGCTAGTCGATCATTATGAACTTTTGCAAGAAGAGTGCGCATTTTCCCCTTGATACTAGAACCAGGAATAATCGGTAAGTTAGTAATAGGATCCTTGATTACAGGCGAATCAGTAGCCCCAATAGCTGCAAAAGCATTGCTAGTTCCAATATGAAGTCCTGTTTCTAGACGAATTTGTGCTGTTAGTTTAATTTTAGCAAATGCCATTAATCTTTTCCTCCATAAAATTTGAAATAAGCTACTAGTGCTTCCATATAACGACAGAAACGTTGGAGACTTTCTTTATTATTGATTTCTTTTAAAATATCTAAAATTTCAGCCTTTTTCACCAAGTCTTTAACTGCAGTTTCTCGGCCTGATTGATATACAAACTGCACTCTCAAATAGGCAATTTTGTCGGCTAGCGCCTCATAATCTCTAACCTTACTTTCATCAAAAAGGGTACTTGTCAAGCTTAGTAGGTTTCTTATTTTGCTAGTTGTCAAAAGGAATGCATCAGGGTTTCTAAAATCTCTAGTGTTTCGATTCAATGATTTGATAACATTTTCTGCCTTATCTACATAATTGTCATCTGTTAAAGTAGCCATGTATTAATCCTTTCTAATCTCATAAATATAAAGAAGTAAAGCTAATTCTGCTTCATTTCGTACCGTTTCACTGCCTGTATACCAAGCAAAGAATAGGTCCTTAAATTCTTTAAATTCTGTTTTACTTTCTCTTGGTGTTATGTCTTCCAAACGCGTCAAGTAGTAGGCTAAGCGCGCTACATTCATTCGGTCATAGTTTCGAAGAAGTTCAACCAACTTATAAACAAAACTCTTTCCTCGTTCATCTTGAATACTAAAGTAGTGTCTAATCTTTTCCAGTTTTCCTTTGTAGATATGATCAATAAATTGATCAAACTTAAAGGTATAAGCTTTATCAAACAAGGAAATACTATCCTTGTCATTATCCTTGGCTGCTCCTTCCAGCTTGCCTGTTTCTTCAGCCATGATACTAACCGGAGTTTTATCTGGAAAAAGTCCGATACCTGCTGATAAGGTTAATTTGCCATTCGTCCACTTGATAAATTGTTGGCGCAAGGTAATCGTAAATGCGATAATATCTTGCCATGAACCCAGAGCAAATACATCATCTCCACCTGCATAGATAATCGATATTTTCTTATCCTTAGCAAATTGATTGATGTAAACCTTAAAGAAGAGACTCATACTTTTTGAGAAGGTTGCAGAACGAGCTAGAGTATTGTATTTTCCACCATCTTGATAAGAAAATCCAGCCATAAAAGCAGCACCTAAGTCATCTACGTCTAATCGGACAACTGCTAGACGTTTGATTCCTTGACCTGTTTGACTATCTTGGGACAGTCGAGCGTACTGATCGATATCAGCATACTTGTAGTCTCCAACAAAGACATGAGTCGCCCTCCCTATATCGGTCGCAAAGTTATTTTTGACATAGATACGATTCCAATCTTCCTTATCCAAGTCAGCATGTGAAATCCCTCTTATAAAGGCTCCCGGTCCAATTGGGAGGCCTTTTTCTTTGGTGACAATATAGTATTGTTCTTGAATTTCTTTAGAGAAGCGATAAAGACCAGCACAAATCTGGCAGATTTCTTGGTCATTAAAGGTCGTCATATCTTGTACTGAGTGGCAAATCGTACACTCTCTCTGAGCACTTTGACCACCTCGGTTCAACTCCAAGAGCGTTTGAACATCATAGCGAGAGATTTTCTTCTTAGAAATCATGCTACTAGTCGCTTGGTAAACTTTCCTATATCTTGCCAAGGATGTCATGATGTCATTAGCTGAAAATGAACTCCAACCAAAAGCAACATACAAACGTGTCTGGAAATTCTTCAGCAAAAATTGGTTAAATTCTTCTTCAAAGGCCTCTAACGCTGCCTTTGTTTTTGCTGTATTTGCCAAGATAAAGTAGGCATGGCCACCACCTACATAGAGAAGGTTGGCTCTTGTCAATTCCAATTTTTCTAGTAGGCTGTCAGCGATATGTTCCCCCATAAAATCCAGATAGAGGGAGCGAGCTTTGAGTTGCTTAGCTGCCCCAGCCGTCGCGATATTATAGATGAAATCTTGAATCCCTGATAAGTCAAAGCTAGCTAGTAGAAAAGCTTCCTTATCATAGAAGGATTCTTGCTCATGGAAGAGTTCTTTTTGATAGTCTGAATCATTTTCAGCTGTCATATACTCCTGAATAGCCGAGGCAAAACCTGCTGTTAGACGACTATGAGTCGCCAAGGAAATATCCGCCAATTCCTGGATCTTAGTTGAAGTTGGTACATAGGATAGATGGGCTTCATAGAGATTCAAAAGGGCGTCAATCTGAGATGAATCAAAATCCCAGTTTTCAATCTCCTTTTCAATGGTATCCAATAGGCTGCTATAGTCAGACTGAGAAACTGACTCTTTTGCGTTTTGAGCATAGTTTGCTTCCCTATCAAGCTCTAAACTTTTGATAGGCAAGTAACGCTGGCTATAGACATCTGAAAAAACATTAAAAACATCAGCTTGGTTCCCCAAGTCATCTCCCTTGTTTGACGCAAGACTTTGACCTGCCTTTAAGCTAGAAGCAATCTTGGAAGCAAGGTCGGTTATATAAAGCGGACTATCAGTAGGCAGATTGGCTTCTACTCCTTTTAAATCGTCATAGACAAGGTGTTGAGCGATTGCTTCATTATCTGAAAAACGTCTGAACCACTCAGCTCCAAGGCTAGTAGCATCTTTTATGTCCTTACCGGAGCGCTGAAGTAGTTTGCCAATATCATGTAATAGCGCTCCATAAACTAAATCAATCTTTTCTTTCTTCAAGCTCTATTCCTCCCATTCCTAGGCTGGTTTTCATGCCCAGTCCAGCATACTCTCCAAATTTTAATAACATATTTGCATAAGCCTTGAGGGTACTAGGTCCTGTTATCTTAAAGGTTAACTTGCCCTTAAAGGCAGGAATCTTTTTGCCGTGGACCTTAAAATAACTCGTCTCCATTCGGTAACTGGTTATCCGACTATGGGACGTCAGATAGTCCAAGGTCTCCTCTTCGATGTCTTCCCGATTCTCAAGCAGTCGTCCATACTTCATCATCAGACTTTGAAATATTAAACGCAGGGTAGGAAAGAGCACATACTCGCCCTGGGAACGAAATCCAGTCGGTGTTTGAAATTGAATAGTAAAAAAGGACTGGTCTTGGTTTTGATTAAAGAGGTCAAACAGTTCCTCTGGACTCAAATCTTGCATGGTCATACTTTGAACCGTCAGACTTGCTAGTCCATGTAGGTCAACTTTTTTCAACTCCAACATTGGAGGTAAGATCTGCTTGATAGCATCCTTTGTCAAAAGATGAACCGTCCAAGTCGTCTGGTCCTTTTGATGGATTACCTTCATCGAGTAGGGATTGGTCTCCTGCTCATGAAGCCAGTCTACATAGTCTGCTTCTAACTGCTCCATCAAAAATCCATGAAATTTGGTTGCCAAATCGATGGGTGACTGGTCAATCCGCTGAAAGGATAAACTAATTCTTTTCATAGGCCTCCTTTATCAATTGTGCTTAGCTCTTAAGCTATCTTTTCTCGTTTTGTTATGTAATAAGGAAATAAGTCCCCTCGCGAGGTGAAGTTGTTCTAATCAAAGAACTATTTGAAGAAACTAAAGCTAAAATGTTTCCGTCCCCTCGCGAGATGAATAGGGTGCTCTACAAATCTCTGACTTGCTCATGTACTACAATTTAGGAAAGGTATAAAAGTTTCCGTCCCCTACCGAGGTAGATAGGTATCTATACGGGTATTTGATTGCTCTGGAATTGAGATTGAGGAATTTCCGTCCCCTACCGAGGTGGATAGGATGTTCTAAATGGCTTTTGAAAATGTAACTAAAATTTCTTACAAGTTTTCGTCCCCTCGCGAGGTGGATAGGTTCTTATACTTTTAAATGGAATTATACGAAGTTTTCGACCTGAAGGAGTTTCCGTCCCCTCTCGAGGTGAATAGGTTGTCTTACAATTATTTTATTTTTATATAAAAAAATTTCAAAATTGTTTCCGTCCCCTCGCGAGGTGAAGTGCGTGGTTTATCGATGTATCATGGTATGCAAAACCTGAATTGTTTCCGTCCCCTACCGAGGTGAATAGGGTGTTCTACTTGATACACTCAAAGAAATCGCTGATAAAATTGCGTTTCCGTCCCCTCGCGAGGTGAATAGGGTAGTTTACTTGTACATTTGTTTTTGGTCAATCAAACTCTACTTGATTTCCGTCCCCTCTCGAGGTAGATAGGTTCTTATACTATGGAAATGAATTTAGTATTAAACGTTTTTGTTTTGATTGTTTCCGTCCCCTCGCGAGGTAGATAGGTAGCTATACAATATTGTCGATCAAAATTTCGATGAAAAGAAATGGTTTCCGTCCCCTCTCGAGGTAGATAGGTATCTATACGAAAACGTGCTCTTGACTATCAAGAACCAAGCGAAGACTAGTTCCCAGCCCCTCTAGAGGTAGATTGGTAGCTATACAAATCAAGTTGTAGATAGATTTAATGATTTAGGAATGTTTCCGTCCCCTCTCGAGGTGGATAGGTTCTTATACACTTTGACAAACATACTTTAGAGTACAAATACGAGTTCCCGTCCCCTCTCGAGGTAGATAGGTTGTCTTACTGGTATTATCGAATAAAGCATATCCGGAAGAGTATATGAGTTTCCGCCCCCTACCGAGGCGAAGTGGATGATATGCACAAAGGTCTTGATGTTTCTATTTACGCTAAACCTGAATTGTTTCCATCCCCTCTCGAGGCAGATAGGTTCTTATACACTGCAATCATTGAAGCTTTACGTCATAGTGGAAAACTGTTTCCGTCCCCTCTCGAGGCAGATAGGTTCTTATACTGTTGTATTTATTGATGAGCTATCTTCCTTTACGTTTCCGTCCCCTCTCGAGGCAGATAGGTTCTTATACCCCATATTTTGTGGTTGGATTTAAAAACAAACACAAGATATAACCTATTTGGAAACTAATTATAGTATACCATAAAATGTAAGAGTTTTCACATCAAAAAAACAAACAATCTGCTTCTTCTAGCTCTCTATCATCGGTATTCAAACGAATAATCTCTTCTCGATTCCCAACATAGACAATAATGTTATCAAATTCGCTAGGATCATAAAAATATTCCAATTCTCGAATCAAGACTTGATAACTAGTCCTCTCCAAATCAATTTCAAAACAAGAGCGCTGTACTCTAACCCCAAAACCTTCTAGCAGCTTGGATAATTGGAGTCTTCTTTTATTACTGACTATGTCATAAATAATTAGACAAAAGAAAGACTTCTTCTTAGCAAACTCCTTTTCCTCTATCGATAAATTATAATACAAGCCCATCATTCTCCTCCTGTAAAGCTGTTACATAAGCTTGACTCTCTAGACTTTCAAAAGCTCTGATAAGACCCTTAATCTGCTGGTCAGCAGTATAAAAGAAAGAATAACATTTTTTATCCAACTCGATATACTGGTGGATTTCCAACATTCTCTCCCTCATAGCTCGAAGAAATATTTCTCTTCCCTCATCTATTAACAAGAAAGTACCATCTGCCGACTTCTCAAAATGCTCCAACTTCAAATCCTCTCTCAAAAGCAACTCTAAAACCGTATTATCAACGATAACTGGTCTCCACTCCTCCATCAAATCACTAGCAAGACTAGCATGATGACGATGACTTTGATGGAGTACTCCAAATCCAAAACTAAGTCCATTTTTACGTATCAAACCAAGAAAACAAGAATAAAGAATGGAATAACCAAAATTAAGCAAACAGTTACAACAATCCTCAGCAGGTCGCGTTCTGCGACCATGAAAACGGAAAGCTGTCGGAACCAATAAACTCAGATAGTAAAAATAGGACTTAGCGATCCGACCTTCATACCCCATCAATTGAGAGAGTGATTCTGCCTTAGATATATTTTCAATCGTTAAGTCGAAACGCTCAAAGTCCTCCGTTGATAAGATTCTATTCTTATTAAAGCTTTTTAGCAGGGAAAGTTGATGCTGAACCTTAGCGCTAACTATTTTTTTAGAAATATCTAAACAAAAGTTCTGGTCCAGACAGGCTTTAGCCTGTAGGTATTGCTTATCAAAATCCTCTTGCCGGAAAGAATCCAAACAAGCTAAAAATTTTCCCTCTTCTGTAAAATAGTAAACATTGATACTTTCCTTTGCTAGGACTCTTAATAACTGGGTTGATACTTGAGCCTTGCCAAAGATTAAGACATTGTCTACTAAGTGAATAGAGATTTCACTCTCAATCTCCCTTCGGCCATTTTTTATGATAATCTTCTGACTGGATAAGCCTAAAAAGTAATCCGACTTTTGTACAAATAAATCACTCATCTATCACTTTCCCTCCTAAAATCATAAAGGATACTAGTCTATCACTTTTAAAAAAATTGTCAACTATTTTTTGTATTTTTTAAAAAGAAAAACGAACCAGCTGACTGATCCGTTTTCATACGTTCTACTTCCGATACATTTTAAACTGTAGGAAGAGGTCGCTATATTTCCCTGTCCATTTATGGTCAAATTTTTCATAAACTTCTAGGTGTTTCATGGTTTCAGCATCAGGATAGAATGACTTGTCTTCTTTTTTCTCCTCTGGGAGCAGTTCCTTAGCTGGCAGGTTTGGTGTTGAATAGCCGACATACTCTGCATTTTTGAGAGCATTTTCAGGTTTCAACATAAAGTTGATAAAGGCATAGGCGGCATCTTGGTTTTTAACTGTTTTGGGAATGACCATATTGTCAAACCAAAGGTTGCTGGCCTCTGTCGGTACCACATAGCGTAGATTTTCATTTTTTTCTAGCATCTGGCTGGCTTCACCAGAAAAAGTTACGCCGATAGCAGCGTTGTTCTGAATCATGTAACCCTTCATCTCGTCAGCAACGATGGCCTTAATATTTGGAGTCAATTTGTAGAGTTTGTCTACTGTCTCTTCCAACTGCTGGGTATCCTTGGAGTTGAGGCTGTAGCCCAATGAGTTAAGCCCTAGTCCCAATACCTCACGCGCCCCATCAAAGAGCATGATAGAGTTCTTATACTCTGGCTTCCAAAGGTCATCCCAATGCTCAGGCGCTTCATCTACCATAGTTTCATTGTAGACAATTCCCAAAGTTCCCCAGAAGTAAGGGATGGAGAATTTATTGCCTGGGTCAAAGGACTGGTTGAGGAACTCTGGTCCGATATTTTCAAGACCTTCAAGTTTTGAATAATCAAGCGGTACCAAGAGGTCTTCATCCTTCATCTTGTTGATCATGTATTCACTTGGGATGGCAATATCGTAGGTCGTTCCACCCTGCTTGATCTTGGTATACATGGCTTCGTTAGAATCAAAGGTCTCGTACTGAACTTGGATGCCTGTTTCTTCTGTGAATTGCTCCAAGAGTTCTGGATCGATGTAGTCTCCCCAGTTGTAGATAACCAGTTTTTGACTATCTCGGCTGTTGATTTTACTGTCTAGATGAGTCGCAATTCCCCACAAGACCAGGATAATCGCTGCAATTCCTGCTAAAAATGAATAGAGTTTTTTCATGCTTGCTCCTCCTTCTCACGTGAGATAAAGTAATATCCAACCACTAGGATAATACTAAAGAGAAAGACAAGGGCAGAAAGGGCATTGATTTCTAGCGAAATCCCCTTACGAGCACGAGAATAAATCTCGACGGACAGGGTTGAAAAGCCATTTCCAGTCACAAAGAAGGTCACGGCAAAGTCATCTAGCGAATAGGTGAAGGCCATGAAATAACCTGCAATGATAGACGGTGTCAGGTAAGGAAGCATGATTTCCTTGAATATCTGAAATTGACTGGCTCCCAAGTCATAGGCCGCATGAATCATGTCCCCGTTCATTTCCTTGAGACGAGGCAAAACCATCAAGACCACGATAGGAATGGAGAAAGCCACATGACTAGATAGAACTGTCAAAAAGCCAAGTGAAAACTTGAGTTGAGTAAAAAGAATCAAGAAGCTAGCACCAATCATAACATCAGGCGCAACCATGAGGATATTATTGAGTGATAGAAAGGCTTCTTGGTATTTCTTACGAGACTGGTAAATGTAAATGGCACCGAAAGTCCCGATAATGGTCGCAATCAAGGCTGACAGGAAGGCCAAGAAAAAGGTCTGTGTCACAATCAACATGAGACGACCATCGCCAAACATGGTTTTAAAATGGCTCAAGCTAAAGCCTGTAAAGCTGTTCATGTCGTTGCCTGCATTAAAGGCATAACCAATCAGGTAAAAGATAGGCAGGTAGAGGACAAGAAAGACCAGTCCCAGATAAAGGTTGGCAAATTTTTTCATCGTTCTCTCCTTTCCTTGGTCACCCACATGGTGATGAACATGGTCAGGATGAGAATAACACCGATGGTTGAACCCATACCGTAGTTGTCATTGGTCAGGAAGTTCTGCTCAATTGCTGTACCAAGAGTGATAACGCGGTTTCCACCAATCAAACGCGTCAACATGAAGAGACTCAAACTTGGAATAAAGACAGACTGAACCCCACTTCTCACACCGTTCATCGATAGAGGGAAGATGACATGACGGAAGGTCTCCCACTTGGTCGCACCGAGGTCATAGCTGGCATTGATGAGGTTGTTATCCATATCGTCCAAGACATTGAAAATCGGCAAAATCATAAAGGGAAGCTCGATGTAGCTTGCGACAAAGATAAAGGAGAAATCGGTAAAGAGCAACTGCTGCGAACCGATTCCGATAAATTCCAAGAATTGGTTAATAGAGCCATTCTGACCAAAAATCCCAATAAAGGCATAGGCCTTGAGGAGCAGATTGATCCAGGTTGGCAGGATAATCAGCATGAGCCAGAGTTGACGGTGTTTGAGACGGGTCAAAAAGAGGGCTGTCGGATAGCTGATAAGCAAGGTTACAAAAGTCACAATTCCTGCATAAAGCACTGAGTTAAAACTCATTTTGAGATAAGTCAAGTTTTGTGACGCAAAGTAAGATTTATAATTTTCTAAACTAAACTGGCCTTCAATGTTGAAAAAAGATTGTCCGAAAATCAAGACCAAGGGTGCGAGAACAAAGAGGGCAATCCAGAGCATGTAGGGCACTACAAAGAGTTTAGAGCTTGTTTTCTTCATCTCTTTCCTCCTCGATTGCATTGATCAGACCTGCTTCTTGCTCTTCGATTTCCACGTATTCTTCGATACGAGCATCGAACTCTTCTTCGGTTTCGTTGAGACGCATGATGTGGATATCTTCTGGTTCAAAGTCCAGACCGATTTCTTCACCAACTATGGCCTTACGAGTCGAGTGAATCATCCATTCATTTCCGAGTTCGTCATAGGCGATGATTTCATAGTGAACCCCACGGAAAAGCTGGGTATCGACCTTAACTTGGAGCTTGCCTTCTTCAGGAAGAGTAATGCGCAAGTCCTCTGGACGAATAACGACCTCAACAGGCTCATTTGGCTTCATCCCCCCATCAACTGCTTCAAAGCGTTTGCCGTTAAACTCAACCAAGTAGTCCTCAATCATGGTTCCTGGCAAGATATTTGACTCACCGATAAAGGTAGCAACAAAGTGGTTGATCGGCTCGTCATAGATGTCCACAGGTGTTCCAGACTGGACAATCTCGCCATCATTCATAACAAAAATCCAGTCACTCATAGCCAGGGCTTCTTCCTGATCGTGAGTGACAAAGACAAAGGTAATGCCCAATCGTTGTTGTAGTTCACGGAGTTCGTACTGCATGTCTGTTCGCAATTTCAAGTCCAGAGCTGACAAGGGCTCATCCAACAAAACCACACGAGGTTGATTGATGATGGCACGGGCAATGGCCACACGCTGGCGTTGCCCTCCAGAGAGTTTACGGATAGAACGTTTTTCATAACCTTCCAACTGAACCATCTTGAGAACTTCCGCTACACGCTGCTCGATTTCTTTCTTGTCAATCTTGCGCAAGCGGAGTGGAAAGGCAACATTTTCAAACACATTCATATGTGGGAACAAGGCATAAGATTGGAAGACCGTATGGACGTCTCGCTTGTTGGTTGGGATGTCATTGATACGGACACCGTCTAGCATGATATCTCCTGTCGTCGCATCCAGTAAACCTGCAATAATGTTTAGGATAGTTGATTTCCCTGAACCAGATGCGCCTAGAAGGGTGTAAAATTTTCCTTCTTCCAACTCAAAGTTGATGTCTTTGAGAACCTTGGTGTTGCTGTCTTCAAAAACTTTAGAGACGTTTTTGAATTCGATAATTGGTTTTTTCAATTGGCATAAATTCCTTCTTTTTCATAGATTAACAGATCAGGGCTCTGTCAGGCCGCCACTACCTCTTGCAGGGTGTAAAACCACCTGCATACATCTTCGCTAACGATAGGCTTTCACCCCCTTTCCATGACATAGCAGCAGCTTTTCAACTACAGCATCCTACTTGCTTTCACCCAAGATACGGACTTCTCTCTCAAGTGTAACACCTGAGTGCTCCTTGACTTTTTCGATTACAGACTCAATCAAGTCCTCGTAATCTTTAGCCGTTCCATCTGCGACATTGATCATAAACCCTGCGTGCTTTTCTGACACTTCTACGCCACCGATACGATAGCCTTTCAAGCCAGCCTCAGAAATTAATTGACCTGCAAAATGCCCTACTGGACGTTTAAAGACCGAACCACAAGATGGGTATTCCAAAGGTTGCTTGAGTTCACGTAGGTGCGTCAAGCGCTCCATTTCCTGCTTGATGACCTGATGGGTTCCTGGAGCTAAGGCAAATTTAGCTGACAAGACAACTGCACCTGACTCTTGAATAGCTGAATGGCGGTAACCAAAAGCCAAGTCTTTGGCAGACAAAGTCTCGATTTCTCCATCCTTGGTCAAAACCTTACAAGACTGCAAGATGTGGGCAATCTCGCCACCATAGGCACCCGCATTCATAAAGACAGCACCACCGACGCTGCCAGGAATGCCACAAGCAAACTCAAAGCCAGTCAAGCTATGACGAAGGGCAATGCGGGTTGTCTCAATCAAATTGGCTCCTGCTTCTGCTTCAATGGTATAACCATCAACGGAAACGTTATTGAGCTTGTCACACAAGATGACAAATCCACGAATTCCTCCATCACGAACGATAATGTTGCTGGCATTCCCAAGAACCATCCAAGGGATATTTTCTTGATTGGCAAATTTAACAACGCGAGCCAACTCAAAACGATTTCGTGGAAAGACCAGATAATCAGCCTCTCCACCTACTTTTGTATAACTATAGCTATGCAAGGGTTCCTTAAAACGGATATCAATTCCTTCTAAGATTTCAAGCATTTTTTCTCTTACTGACATGTTACTCTTCCTTTTTCAAAATTCATTCCATTATACCATTTTTAAGACCATTTGACGACCATAAAAAGACCTTGTTTGGTTTTTGCACAAAAAAAGAGGTTTCCCTCTTTTTCTTATGATTTTTTACAAAAGATTGCCTTGGTTCCATAGGCAACCAGAACGAGCTCCAGTGCTAGAATCACTTCAACCAAGACTGGATTGCTCAACCAGCCAACTTGGGATAGAGATGGTGCCAGGTCAAAGAAGGCATGGAGTCCATAAGCCGCTAGGAGATATGTCCATTTCTTCTGGCGAACAGCCTGATAAACCCAAACTGTCAAAAGCAATTGGAATCCTAGAGCCAAAATCCGTTCAAAACCAAGCAAATAAATCTGCCAGACAGACAGCGACTGAATAGTTTTTAACATATTTTCAGACAGCAATTGCATGACCTGTGGATTCTGAGTTTGAACTGCTGAGAGAACAATGTAGAGATTAATCAAACTAGTAAGGCCCAGGAAAATCAATTCCAAACCACCATGACCTAACCCATAAGCCAAGGCGTCTGCCTTGTCCAAACTTCTCTTTTTCTCCAACCATTTGAAGAAAACAAGACGAGCAGTTTCCTCAAAAAAGGCTGCCATGGCTAGGCCATAGATGATATAGACAAGTGGATGATCTTGCAAGAGGGCAATACTACCGTCTTTTTGAGGATGTAAAACCAAGATATGCACCAGTTTTTCTAAAATCTGTGAAGAGACAAAGAAGGCGACAGCCCCCAAGCCCAAAACAGCTAGATTAATCTGGTATTTCTTTTTGGCATACCAAATGCTCCCTAGCAAGAAAGCTAGCAAAAGCACCATGGTAATGATAATATGAATGGTCATTTTCTTCTCCTATTCTGCCTTTTCAATATCTTTTTTCATCTCGTCAACATTGAACTTAGCAAACAAGTATTGACGATCTTGGACTGGAAAACGTTGGTCCAACTGGTCAACTGCTCCCACCTCAATAATGCCTTCCTTGATGACAAAGTCCATGACATGTCCACCGAAGGTCAAATCATCTGAGATGAAGTGCAGATGGTAGCCTGCCACACTAACCCCGTGGAAAATTTCTGGTGTCCAGAAACCAACGATGGTTCCTGCCACATTGTCGCGACTATACTCAGGCTGATGGGTTGCGACCTCAGCAAACTTGGTATCTGGTGTCGACTTGGGAATCATGCGCACATGCATATGTGAAAATTCCCCACGAATCTTGATAGAGCGGAAAAGATTTTCCCCGTCATAATATGACTCGATTCGTTCTTCCAATTCCCTGTCTGTCATCTCAAAGCGCTGGCGGAAAATGACTTCTGCCTGATGCGGTACTACTGCAGCGTAAGGAATAAGGGCATCTGGTGACACTTCTACAATTTCTGGTTGCTCTCCTGAACCTTTGGCCTGATAAGCCTTGCCATCCAAGACAATCAATTCCCCATCAATAGAATCCAAGGTTCCCAAACCAAGGTCACCATGCTCTAGCAATTCTCCTACTGTCATAGTCCCACCATAAAGGCCAGCCATCAAGGCTCCAAGGGTATTGTATTGAAATAATTTCACTGGTTCCTGCACGTTCTTATCCATTCACTTTCTTGTCTGTTATTCTATAAATCTTACTCCTAAGTATACCACATTTGCCCCTAGATGTGAACGAGAGAAACACTCTAGACATTGCAAAGAAGGAAAAAAAAGGGTACAATGTAACAAAATCAAGGGAGGTCTGGAATGAATAAACAAAGCAAGTACCAAGAAGTCGTTTCCTATCTGAAAAGTGGTATCGAGTCTGGACGATTTTCGACGGGGAGCCGCCTGCCTTCTATTCGCCAACTGAGCCTTGACTTTCACTGTAGCAAGGACACCATTCAACGAGCCCTGCTGGAATTACGGCACGAGCAATACCTCTATGCCAAGCCCCAGAGTGGCTACTATGTCCTAGAACAAGGGCAACACCAGGACCTAGAAATTGAGGTTACGGACGAACATGCCAGTGCCTATGATGATTTCCGACTCTGTATCAATGAAACTTTGATTGGCCGAGAAAACTACCTCTTCAACTACTATGACAACCAAGAAGGATTAGAAGACTTAAGACAATCCATCCATAAACTACTCTTTGACCAAGCTCTCTACTGCAAGGCTGATCAACTGGTACTGACTTCTGGAACCCAGCAAGCCTTGTTTATCCTTTCTCAAATATCCTTTCCTAGCCAAGCCAAGGAAATCTTGGTGGAACAGCCGACCTACCATCGGATGAATCGCCTCTTGATTGCTCAGGGCTTGGACTATCAAACAATTGAACGAGGCATTGATGGGATTGATTTGGAGGAGCTGGAGCGCCATTTCAAAACAGGAAAGATCAAGTTTTTCTATACCATTCCTCGTTTTCACTATCCTCTGGGGCATTCCTATTCAGAGCAGGACAAACGGGCTATTCTTGACTTAGCTGCCAAGTATGGAGTCTATATCGTAGAGGACGACTATCTGGGAGATTTGGACTCTAAAAAGGGCCAGACCTTCCACTACCTAGATACAGAGGAGCGGGTCATTTACATCAAGTCCTTCTCAACCAGCCTCTTTCCAGCCCTGCGGATTACGGCACTCATTCTTCCAAATGCTATCAAAGAAGCCTTTGTGGCCTACAAAAATATCCTAGACTACGACAGCAACCTCATCATGCAAAAGGCTTTATCACTCTATATCGACAGTCAACTGTTTGAGAAAAATCGTCTGGCTCGCTTGTCCAATCAGGAAGCTTACCAGAAGCAAATCGAGGAAAGGTTAACTAAAACACCTTGTCCCCTTCCTCATTTCCCTCTACACGATGGTTTATTACTAGACCTGAGACAGTACCCTAAAATTGCCAGTCTCAAACACAGCCAACTGGTCTTGGACTTCTTTGAAGAAGCTTACTTGGGTAACTGCCCTTATCAATTTGCCAAGGTGTCCTTAGACAATCTAGAAAATGTTTTAAACTATTTAAAAGCAGAATTGGAATGACTTCCAACTCTGCTTTTTCTTATTCTTCAACTTCTGTTAGGCTTGCCGCTTTTTCAAGATATTTTTGGTAGGTGCCGTCATCCTTGAGTTTTTGGATGACCTTGTCCACCACTTCTTTCAAATCAGCACTATTTTTTCTAAGGGCAACTGCATTGGCTTCGCCGTCCTTCATCTTCAAGCTAACAGTTGCGACAGCTAGGTCTGCATTTTTAGCAGCATAGCTAAGGGCAACAGGCTCATCCATGTGAACAGCATCTACTTTTCCAGCCTGCAATTCATTGACAGCTTCACCCATATTAGTTAGGGAAGTTAATTGAGCTTTTGGCAATTGTTCCTTGACCATAGATTCTGGAACAGTCCCTTTTTGGGCTGCAATATTAGCACTTTCTAGGCTAGCTAAATCCTTGTATTTTTCTACATCAGCCTTACGAACCAAGAAACTAATCTTGTTTTCATAGTAAGGGATTGAAAAGTCAAAGACTTCTTTTCTCTCGTCAGTAGCGCTAATTCCCGCAACTGCTAGGTCGGCCTTCCCAGTTTGAAGACTAGTCAAGACATTATCAAAACTCATGCTTGAGATTTCCAACTTAACCCCAAGTTCATCAGCGATAGCTTGGGCCATATCAATGTCCGCACCGACAACTTGATTTTTTCCATCAACCAAAGACTGAAATTCAAAAGGTGCATAGTCAGGACTGGTCGCTACTACCAATTTCCCCTTTTGCTTAATGGCTTCAACAGCTGACTGAGAACCATTCGAACCTGACTGGCAAGCTACTAAGAAGAAACTTGCAAGAAAACTACATAAAACAAATATCCATTTTTTTGATTTCATAAATAAACAACCTCTCTGTTAATTTTGTATAATTATAACGCTATCCAAGGTGCTTGTCAAGTGTTTTTTGAATTTTTATCTTAAAAAATTTTTTTTAATTCAATAAAAGGAGCTATCAGTTGATTTCAAGCTCCTTTTTATACAGAATGAACCTATTTTATAGTTCAACAATCTTACCTGTTTCAAAGTAAACAACCCATTCACAGATATTTTTGGCATAGTCTCCAATGCGTTCTAAGAAAGCAATAACTTGGAAGTAATCACGACCTGTAACGATGGCATCTGGATTTTTCTTGATTTCTTCTGTAGCCAAGTCACGAATACTATCAAAATAATGATTGATTTTTTCGTCCATGGCTGCTACTTCATAGGCCTGGTCCACTGACGCATTAAGATAGAGGTCAAGGGCTGCTTCGACGAAATTCTTGACATCGCGGCCCATTCTCTTGATTTCTTCTTCAACAGCTGGGATGCGTTGCTCCCCTTTCATACGAATTGCTGCTTTGGCAATAGAAACAGCATGGTCACCCATACGTTCCAAGTCAGATACAGCCTTCAAGACTGTCAAAACAGTACGCAAGTCTTGAGAAACCGGTTGTTGGAGGGCAATCATTTCAAATGATTTCTTCTCCAATTTCACTTCGTATTCGTTTACTTCTGCATCGTCTTCGATGACTTCCTTGGCCAAATCACGGTCATGCGTAACAAAGGCACGCACTGTACGATTGATCTGGGATAGCACTTCTTGTCCCATGGCATAGAACTGGTTGTGCAATTTCTCTAAATCTTCTTCAAATTGAGAACGTAACATCATTTATCTCCTTATCCAAATTTTCCTGAAATGTAATCTTCTGTTTCCTTGTGTTGTGGGTTGAGGAACATTTTCTTGGTATCGTTAAACTCGACCAAATCTCCATCTAGGAAAAATCCTGTCTTGTCAGAAATACGAGAAGCTTGTTGCATAGAACGCGTAACCAAGAGCATGGTGTATTTATCTTTTAGACCATACAAGGTTTCCTCAATCTTACCAGCAGAGATAGGGTCCAAGGCTGAAGTCGGTTCATCCAAGAGAATGATTTTAGGACTGGTTGCCAAGACACGGGCAACACAGACACGTTGTTGTTGTCCACCTGAAAGCCCGATAGCTGAATCATGTAGACGATCCTTGACCTCATCCCAGATAGAAGCACGCTGCAAGGCTTTTTCCACTGCTTCATCCAGAAGCTGCTTGTCCTTCACTCCATTAATACGAAGCCCGTAGACAACATTTTCGTAGATAGACATAGGGAAGGGGTTTGGTTGTTGGAAAACCATACCGATTTCCTTTCGCAATTCAACTGTATCTGTACGCGGGCTGTAAATATTGTGGCCGTTGTAAACCACCGAACCAGTTGTGGTCACCTCTGGATTGAGATCCCCCATGCGGTTGATAGCCTTGAGAAGGGTTGACTTCCCTGATCCAGATGGACCAATCAAGGCTGTGATTTCCTTGGGTTGGAAAGATAGGGAAACACTATTCAATGCCTTCTTTTGATTGTAGTAAACGGACAGGTCTGAAACCTGTAAAATCGCTTCTGTCATACTGTTTCCTTTCTAACCAAAGTGTCCTGTTACATAGTCATTGGTTGACTGTAGTTTGGCATTTTGGAAAATATTAGAAGTCTTATCATACTCGATCAAGTCACCCAAGTAGAAAAATCCTGTGTAATCACTAGCACGCGCAGCCTGCTGCATACTGTGGGTCACGATGATGATGGTAAAGTCCTTCTTCAATTCCAGCATGGTTTCTTCAAGCTGGGCTGTCGCAATCGGGTCTAAGGCTGACGCTGGCTCATCCATCAAGAGGATATCTGGTTTAACAGAGATAGCACGAGCGATACAGAGACGTTGCTGCTGACCACCTGATAGGGTCAAGGCTGATTTGTGTAAATCGTCTTTGACCTGGTCCCAAAGGGCAGCCTGACGAAGAGAAGTTTCCACAATTTCATCCAAGACTTGCTTGTCCTTAACTCCTGCACGTTCATGGGCAAAAGTGATATTGCGGTAAATAGACTTGGCAAAAGGATTTGGTCGTTGGAAGACCATTCCGATGTGCTTACGCATTTCATAAACATTGATTTCTGGACGGTTAACATCAATTCCTTGATAGAGGATTTGACCTGTTACCTTGGCAATATCAATCGTATCATTCATACGGTTGAGACTGCGAAGGTAGGTTGATTTTCCCGATCCAGATGGGCCAATTAAGGCTGTAATTTTATTTTTTTCAAATTGCATATCGATGCCCTTGATGGATTCCTTTTTACCGTAGTAAACATGTAAATCCTTAGTAGAGAGGGCCACTTTCTCTTCAGGAAAGGTGATGATATGCTTTTCATCCCAATTATATTTTGACATGGCTTCTCCTTTAGGCAGCGGTTAATTTCTTATGTAGGTAGCTTCCGAGTTTGCGGGCTCCAAAGTTAAAGATGAGAATAAAGATGAGGAGCACGGCGGCAGAACCTGCTGATACGATGGTGCCATCTGGAATGGTTCCTTCACTATTGACTTTCCAGATGTGGACAGCCAAGGTTTCTGCTTGACGGAAGATAGAGATTGGGCTAGTCACACTGAGAATATTCCAGTTAGACCAGTCAAGGGCTGGGGCGGATTGTCCTGCTGTATAGATAAGAGCAGCTGCTTCACCAAAGATACGACCAGAGGCCAAGACGACTCCAGTCACAATGCCTGGAAGGGCTTCTGGAATGACCACATGGACCACAGTCTCCCAACGAGAAATTCCTAGAGCCAAACCAGCCTCACGTTGCGTATGGTGAACGTGTTTCAAACTGTCCTCAACATTACGAGTCATCTGAGGCAGGTTAAAGACCGTCAAGGCCAAGGCACCTGAAATGATTGAAAATCCATACTCAAACTGGACTACAAAGATCAAGTAACCAAAGAGACCTACAACCACAGATGGCAGTGAAGACAAGATTTCAATACAGGTTCTGACAAAATTGGTCACAGGACCTTTTTTAGCATATTCAGCTAGGAAAATCCCAGCTCCCATAGATAAGGGAACAGAAATAATCAAGGTAATGACCAAAAGGAAGAAGGAATTATAGAGCTGAATTCCAATCCCACCACCTGCTTGGTAAGAAGATGATTTGCCAGTCAAGAAAGACCAAGAGATGTGGGGCAAACCACGAACCAAGATATAAAGGATCAAGGATGCCAAGATGGCAACGATAATTCCTGCAATCGAGTAGAGGATAGCTGTTGCAATTTTATCTAATTTCTTAGCGTGCATAGTTTTTCTTTCCTCTTTCTTTCGTAATCAATTTAATCACACTGTTGAAGGCCAAACTCATCAAGAGCAAGACTAAGGCCAGTGACCAGAGAACGTTATTGTCAACGGTTCCCATAACGGTATTTCCGATACCCATAGTCAAAACAGAGGTTAAGGTCGCAGCAGGTGTTGTCAAGGAAGTTGGGACAACGGCTGAGTTTCCGACTACCATCTGAATAGCCAAGGCCTCACCAAAGGCACGCGCCATCCCAAAGACCACTGCTGTGAAAATCCCTGAACGCGCAGCCTTCAAGGTCACGCGCCAGATGGTTTGCCAACGAGTGGCCCCCATAGCCAAACTAGCTTCGCGGTAGTGACGAGGCACCGCACGCAAACTATCCGTTGTCATAAAGGTTACCGTCGGTAAAATCATGACAAAGAGAACGAAGATCCCTGACAAGATCCCAAAACCAGTTCCACCAAAGACACTACGGACAAAAGGAACTACGACCTGCAAACCAATAAATCCATACACAACTGAAGGAATCCCGACTAGCAATTCAATGGCTGGTTGCAAGATTCTAGCACCTTTTGGTGAGACCTCGGTCATAAAGACTGCCGCACCAATGGCAAAAGGAGTTGCGATAAGGGCTGATAGGATTGTGACAATAAAGGAACCCAAAATCATGGGAAGGGCACCAAATTGTTTACCTGAAGGATTCCAAGTTTGGCCAAATAGGAAATCAAAGATATTGACTCCATTGACAAAGAAGGTCGACAAACCTTTTTGGGCTACGAAGATTAAAATCATAGCCACAATGATGACAATCAAAGACAGACAGGCAAAGGTCAAGCCTTTTCCTAGTTTCTCTAAACGAGAGTTCTTTGAGGGAGAAAGTAATTTTTTAGCTAATTCTTCTTGATTCATTAGTGACTCCCTTCTAGCGCTGTCACCGTTCCTACAGCATCTTTTTCAACCTTCATTTCCTTGACAGAAATATAGCCCATTCCCTTAACGATTCCACTTTGCGCTTCATCTGAGAGGACAAAGTTAAGAAATTCTGCCACCAATTCATTTGGTTGACCTAGGGTGTACATGTGTTCATAAGACCACAAAGGCCAGTTATTGGTTGTTACATTTTCTGCAATCGGCTCATAGCCGTTCAATTTCATGCGTTTAACTGAGTCATCCACATAGGCAAAGGCTAGGTAAGAAATGGCTCCTGGTGTCTGGGAAACAATATTTTTGACCATCCCATTTGAATCCTGTTCTTGACTCTGCACGGCAGATTGACCATCCATGATAACACTATCAAAGGTTGCACGCGAACCAGAACTTGCTGCACGGTTGATAATAGAAATGGCTAGGTCCTTCCCACCGACCTCTTTCCAGTTGGTTACTTGGCCTGTGAAGATGCTACGGAGTTGTTCAGTTGTCAGATTTTCAACATCAACTTCCTTGTTTACAATCACCGCCAAGCCTGCTACTGCAACCTTGTGGTCCACTAGAGCGGATGCGTTGATACCGTCTTTTTCCTCGGCAAATACGTCTGAATTTCCTACATCAACAGCTCCAGACTGAACCTGAGACAGACCTGTACCAGATCCTCCACCTTGAACGTTGACTGTTTTTCCAACGTGCATAGAGCCGAATTCATCTGCTGCTGCTTCGACCAAGGGCTGAAGAGCCGTTGAACCAACAGCTGTCATGGATTCTCCACGATCAATCCAGCTAGCACATCCCGCCAAAGAACCTGCCAGCAAAAGAGCTGCAAGGGATAGAGCGAGTTTTTTCCTTTTTTTCACTGTTTTTCTCCTTGAAAATAATGGTGAATGATGTGAATTTTTTCAACTATTTATTTATGTTTTTCTTTTGAAAATTGGGAACCAACTGAAGTTCTGAGCTTGGTTTTACTTGAAATTTACTCAGTTATCATCTCCACCAATTTTGACTTAAAATGAAAGACAATTTGAAAAAAATCCATACTTCCACTATAACATAGACAAGCTACTTTGACTAGCATTTTCACTTGAATCTGAGGCCTTTTGGAAAATAATTTTTCAAAACATTTCCAGTCACCTTAGCAAAGCCCAAACCATTTCCTTGAACCAAAACTTGGTACCAACCATTTGGCAGACTTTCCGCCAGCTGAACTGTTTCTCCAGCCACATACTTTACAAACGCTTCTTGGTCAATTTCAACCGACTGCTTGACCTGACTCGGTTTCAAGGCTAAGCCAAGAGCAAAACTAGGTTCAAAACGTTTCTTCTTAAAGGTACCCAAATGCAAACCATTGCGAGCTATCTTGAGTTTCCCTAAATCTGGTAAAAGTTCTGGTAAGAGATAAAGCTGGTCTCCAAAAGTCTGCAAAATACCCGGTAGATTGATTTTTAGGTGTTTTTTGGTAAATTCCTGCCACAAGGCAACTTGTTCTCGGCTGAGATTGCTCTTACTTGCCTTAAATTTAGGGGCTGGATTTTCACCTTTAAACTGTAGATGGGCTACAAACTGCCCTTCTCCCTTAAAATGATGAGGATACATCCGAGCTGTTTCTGGCAGGTCAATTCCAGATACCATTCCATTGATATGTTCAACTGGCAACAAGTCAAAATCATACTCTTCCAGTAGCCAATTGACTATTTCTTCATTTTCCTCAGGTGCCCAGGTACAGGTCGAATAAACCAGACGACCGTCCTCAGCTAACATGGTCACCGCATCTGCTAGAATTTCTCTTTGCAAACTAGCACATTGACTCGGATAATCAAGACTCCAATAGTCCATAGCATCTGGCTGCTTACGGAACATTCCTTCACCCGAGCAAGGGGCATCAAGAACAATGAGATCAAAATAACCTTTAAAGACCTTGGCCAAGCGGTCAGCAGATTCGTTGGTCACCACGACATTTGTCGCTCCAAAGCGCTCCATATTTTCCACTAAAATCTTAGCCCGCTTGCTTGAAATTTCGTTGGAGACAAGAAGGCCCTCTCCTGCTAGATAGGCTGCTAGCTGAGTTGATTTGCCACCCGGAGCAGCGGCCAAATCCAAGACTTTCATACCAGGACTGGGTTGGGCTACCTGAGCCACCATTTGAGCAGCGGGTTCTTGCGAATAAACCAAACCAGTAGCATGCTCAGGCGATTTTCCTGAAACTTTACCATAATGTCCCCAAGGGGTTTGAGAAATAGGATCAGAAAAGGAAAGTTGCTCTTCTTTTAAGGGATTGACTCGAAAGGCCGAAACCGCTTCCTCCTCAAAAGAGGCAAGAAAATCTCTTGCCTCATCTCCTAGTATCTCTTCATATTTTTCAACAAATCCTTCTGGAAATTGCATTTAAGTTCTTTTCCTTTCGTAAATATAGGACTGAATTTCCTCCTGCATCTCAAGAGGGACCATCATGACCGGCTGTCTGGTTTGAAAATCAAGAGCTTGGCCAGAAAGGGTCACAACCCGATAGCCCAGACTTTCCCCTAAAATACTAGCTGCGGCATAATCCCATGGTTGCAGATAAGTAACATAGGTCAACAAACGCCCTGACAAAATCTTGGCAAAACTAATGGCCGCACTGCCATAGACACGAACACCAAGAACCGCTCGGCTCAAGTCAGCCAGCCCCCATTCATTGGTTTCCAGCATACCACTATTTCCTGCAATGAGAAAATCTCCAAGTGGTTTTGCTTTAAAGGGAGCTAGGAGATTATCGTTTCGACAAACTGGAAAGGCTCCACCACCGTGATAACAATCCCCTTTGACCACATCATAAATCAGGCCAAACTGCCCCTGACCATTTTCAAAATAAGCCATCATAACAGCAAAATCTTCCTGCTGGGCCACAAAGTTATTTGTACCATCAATGGGATCAATAACCCAGACTTTACCCTCTTGAACCGAAGCTCGCAAACAGCCCTCTTCAGCACAAATCTTATCCTCAGGATAACGTGACAAAATCTCACTAACCAAGAATTCCTGAACTTCCTTGTCCAGTCTGGTCACCAAGTCTGTCGGAGAGGTTTTGGTCGTAACCTGCAAGTCTTCCTGCATGTGGTCAAGGATATACTGGCCCGCTTTCTTAATTAGCTCTTTAGCAAATTCAAATTTACTTTCCAAGAGAAATTTTTCCTTCCCCTTTTTCCTTGGCAGCCTGAACTGCTCGGTAAAGCGAATAGCCACTGACTGTTTCAAATTCTCGTCCCAAACGTTTTTCTTCGCTCTTGCCTGGCACGACCGCTTTGAACCCCTTATAGGAGTCCAGTAACTTTTTAGACTCTACCTTGCCTTCATATGCAGCTTCAACATCATTAAAAAAAGAAAGCACTGAAGCAAGTTCTTCAGTGCTCCACGACAAATCTAGTGGGTAACTATACTGTTTGTTCATTAACTAATACCAGCTCTCATTCTTGCTTCTTTTAGTTCTTGCTTACGGTAACTACGAGGGAGAAAAGCACGAATCTCATCTTCATTAAAACCGATTTGCATGCGCTTGGCATCGATAATAATTGGGCGACGCAAAAGACTAGGATACTGCTCAATCAAATGAAGCAATTCCGATACTGAAATACTTTCTACATCAATATCTAATTTTTGAAAAATTTTTGAACGAGTTGAAATGATGTCATCAGTACCATTTTCGGTCAAGGAAAGAATGTGTTGCAATTCCTTTCTTGTTAAGGGACTGGTCATAATATTGTGTTCCTCAAAGGGAACCTTATGTTTTTCTAACCAGGCCTTTGCCTTACGACATGAAGTACAGCTCGGTGATAGAAATAGTGTAATCATGCTTTTCTCTTCTTATCTATACTTTGCTAATTCTATTATACAAAAAAATAAAGCGCTTGACTAGGGATTTTTAGAAAAAAAGCCTATTTTTTCAAGAAAAATAGACTGTTCGCGAACGATTGAGGCAATGTAGATTTAGTTAATTCACTCTTATACTCTTCGAAAATCTCTTCAAACCGCGTCAACGTCTCCTTGCCGTACTCAAGTACAGCCTGCGGCTAGTTTCCTAGTTTGCTCTTTGATTTTCATTGAGTATTAACGATAGTTTCGAATCACATACTTAATTTATTTATGCAAAACAGAAACATCCTTAGTATTACTACTTACGGGCTTTCAGGTATAGAAAACCAAAGAAGCTTTCATAGAGAGCGAAAAAGAGGAGGAAGGCATGGAGGAAGAAGGTCTCTGGCAAAATCAGAATAACAGGATCCCTGGCTGGGTCAAAAAGCCAGGTATCATCTCCCACAAAGAGAATTTGATGGAAAAGAGTAAAGAATTGATCAAAACCAATCAAAACTCCCCCAAGCCCAATCAGCAAAGGCAAGACTACTAGAGTCAAAAGCCCCTTACTAAATAAGGACAAAAAGCCCTTTTTCACAATCCCTTTGACAAAGACATAGAAACTCGGCAGGGTCACTAAGGCAACTAGTTGAACTAGATGAAAGAGATTCTTGACAACCGCAAAGTGGTGCAGGCCAGCTGCTGACGAACGAAAATCTGGCATCTCTAGGACCTGACTAAAAGGATTGGTCAGGTAATTCATCAAGATATGAAAATTGTACTGAATGGTTTCTGTTTTTAAATAGACCCGATCTGTTAAATTCAGCCACTGAATTTCCAGCGGATAGAAAATCCAAGCCAGATAGATGGTCAGAAGGATTGAGAGGGAGAGGAGAAAGAGCATCGAGCCCCAAAAGGTCAGTTTAGTTTTCATCAAAATCCCACTCCGCTAAGCTCGAAACCACATGAGTCGGTGCGATTGGCAGGTCTGCTACTTCTTCTGCCTTGGTAAAACCGGTTGTCACCAAGAGCGTTGGAATACCATTGTCAATCCCTGCTCGAATATCAGTTAAATAGTTATCTCCAACCATAATCAACTCTTCACGTTGCAAACCTAAGTGCTCAACCGCCTTGTCCATAATGATGGCATTTGGTTTCCCAATATAAACAGGCTTCACTCGTGTTGCTACTTCAAGCAGGGTAATCAATGAACCAGCACCCGGTAAAAGACCGCGTTCTGTCGGAATGTTGAGGTCAGGATTGGTACCGATAAAGTGGGCACCCTTTTGGATCGCAAGAGTTGCTGTGGCAAATTTTTCATAGTCGACTTGCCAGTCCAGTCCTACTACCACATAGGCAGGATTTTCCTTGTCTTCGACATAACCAGCCGCCTTGATGGCTTCCTTGAGTCCTGCTTCTCCAATAACATAGACCGTCTTTTCCAGTCCCAAGTCATTCATATAGTCGATCGTTGCCAAGGTCGCTGTGTAGACAGTCGATAGGGGCGTATCGATATTAAAATTCTGAGACAACATCTCCTGAACACTCTCAGGAGTGCGGGTTGTATTGTTGGTTACAAAGAGATAAGGAATATCACGCTTTTGCAATTCATGAACAAAAGACTCTCCTGCTGGGATTCGGTCTTTCCCCTTATAAATAGTACCGTCTAAATCAATTAAATATCCTTTATATTTCATAATTTTTCCTAATCTTTTTTTATTTCTTGCCAAGTGATGATAGCTTGGGCATTAGTAACCCCGTCGCTTGTAATTTCATGCTTGCTTTCCAGTCTAGTCCGTTCAACAGCCGATGTAATCACCCCACCTGGTCGAACTTCCTTGACATACTTGAGGTTGATTTTTTGGGGAATATACTGGGTCAAAAATTCCGCTCCCATGACCTCAAAAATCCAGTCCAAGTATTTACTGTTATTGACATGACCATTCATATCCAAGTCGTAAAAACGAACATGGTAATCCTTGCTGATTGGCTCTTCCAAGGACTCATACTTTGGACCACGAATGAGCTTTTTATCAAACTCAGACTGGTAAGGAGCCACAATCTCAGGTTCTACAGTATGGACTTTTCGACTATCTCGATCCATGAGAACAAAGGTCGCCATCATGTGGATGAGCTTCTGCCCTGCTTCATCATAAATGGTAAAGCGACGATAGCAAAAGAGTCGATTGTAGCTCAGGGCTTCCGTTTCGATGGTAATTTCTTCCGCAAAACGAGGCAAACGAACCACCTCAATATCGTATTCTGTGATAATCCAGACCAGATTATGCTCTTCCAAAATGGCCTTATCACTAACTCCCAGTTCAATCGACTGCATCCCTGAAACTTGCAGAGACAGCAAAATCACATCTGGAAGTTTGATATGACCGTTCATATCAGCCATATCAAAAGGAATCTTCATTTTCATTTGATAAGTTAAGCCCATCATACTACTCCAAAATAAATCGTTCTGCTACGGTGTCTCCCAAAAAGAGACCTCTCTTTGTCATGCGCACGCGGTCGCCCTCTATTTGCATGAGACCTTGTTGCACCAAGTCTCTGACAATTTCGCCATAAAGTCTCTCAAAAGACCGTCCGAATTTTTCCTCAAATCTACTCATGGAAACCCCTGATTTCTTGCGGAGCCCCAGAAACATTTCTTCTTCCATTTGCTCTTTTTGGCTCAGCTGCTCTTCTGTAATACGAGCATTGCCTTCCTCAACTGCACTGAGATAATGACGAATGGGACCATGATTTTTATAACGAACACCATTGACATAACCCGATGCCCCAGCACCGATGCCATAGTATTCAGCATTGTCCCAGTACATGAGATTGTGGCGACTTTCAAAACCGGGTTTGGAGAAATTGGAAATTTCATAATGCTCAAAACCTGCTCGCTCCAGCTCTGCGATGATGTACTCAAACATCTCAGCTTCCAGTTCCTCCTTAGGCAGAGGTAATTTTCCACGTCGCATCCGGTTCATAAAGACAGTATGGTTTTCCAAAATCAAGCTATAGAGACTCATGTGGGGAATATCCAGTCCAATGGCCTTAGCCACATTTTCCTTGACCTGCTCCATGGTCTGTCCAGGTAACGCATAAATCAAATCAATGGAGATGTTGTCAAAACCAGCCAGTTTCAGGCGGTCGATATTTTCATAAATATCCTTCTCCAAATGACTGCGCCCAATCTTTTTCAGCATCTTGTCATCAAAGGTCTGCACGCCTAGAGAAACACGATTGACAGCCGAGTTCTTCAAAACAGCAATCTTATCCGCATCCAAGTCGCCCGGATTGGCTTCAATGGTCAACTCTTCCAAGACTGACAAGTCCAAGTTTTTCGTCAAGCCATTCAGTAACACCTCCAGTTGCGGGGCCGACAGGGCTGTCGGTGTCCCACCACCGATATAAAGGGTTGACAACTTTTGAATATCATAAGAACGAAACTCTTCCAGCAGATGCTCCAAATAGCTATCGACTGGCTGATTCTTGATGAAGACTTTTGAAAAGTCACAGTAATAACAAATCTGGGTACAAAACGGGATGTGCACATAGGCTGACGTTGGTTTTTTCTGCATAGTAATTATTATACCACAAAAGCGAACAATACTTAGAATTCCTTTTAACAAAATCCTAGCATTGTTCGCTTTCTTTATCTATACATTCTTTTTATTTTATGACGAACACGATTCCCAGAACCAATCTAGTTTGTCTTTACAATACAAAAGAATGAATATTCATTTGACTAAATTTTTATTTTAGTCTTCTTTTTTCTTTCCAAGAGCAAGTCCGAGACCGCCTAGCATACCAAGAAGTCCTAGAGAGGCAAGAGTCGCATTTGATTCTGTTCCTGTATTTGGCAATACATTTTGAGAATCATTTGATTTAGCTCCATTATCACTAGCATCTGTAGTATCTTCATGATTGGCATTCGGAGTAACTGCATCTGGAATTGGAGTTGTTGGTGTAGGTGTATCTTGACCAGAATTTCCATTAGTATTAGGTGTGACTGGGATTTCTACCTTGGTTCCTGGTTTACCGTTTCCTTTGTCGTACTCTGGAGTGTAGATGTCTTTGTCTTTTTCTCTAACTGTTACTTCCACTGGAACGATGTCTTTTGAGCCATCTGGGTAAGTTACCGTGATTGTTCCTGTAATCTTATCGCCTGGTTTTGCTCCTTCTGGGATTGTGACAGTTACTGTACCATCTTTGCCTACTGTGATTCCTGGAGTATCACTTTCGAACTTAGTTCCTTCTGGAATTTCTTTTCCAGATTTCTCTTTCAATGGTAATTCAACAGTGCCACCTGGTTTACCATTTCCTTTGTCGTACTCTGGTGTGTAGATGTCTTTGTCTTTCTCTCTAACTGTTACTTCCACTGGAACGATGTCTTTTGAGCCATCTGGGTAAGTTACGGTAATTGTTCCTGTAATCTTATCGCCTGGTTTCGCTCCTTCTGGGATTGTGACAGTAACTTTACCATCTTTGTCGACTGTGATGCCTGGGGTATCACTTTCGAACTTAGTTCCTTCTGGAATTTCTTTTCCAGATTTCTCTTTCAATGGTAATTCGACAGTGCCACCTGGTTTACCATTTCCTTTGTCGTACTCTGGAGTGTAGATGTCTT
>CAJNBP010000003.1 GCA_905221035.1 bacterium
TATAACCTTCGACGCGCACCCGCATAGCGGGTGGTTTTTTTGTCTCGCACCTAGCGGAGCGAGACGGACTAATAGTCGCATAAAAAAACGAGCACTTTCGTACTCGTTCTCTGATATAAACTACTGATTAAAGTGAGTTTACGTCAACTTTGATACCAACACCTTGAGTAGTTGTGATAGTCAAGTTTGTTACGTAAGTTCCTTTAGCTGTAGCTGGTTTTGCTTTTTGGATTGTTTCGTTGAAAGCTTTGAAGTTTTCAACCAATTTTTCAGCTTCAAATGATACTTTACCGATGATTGCTTGAACGTTACCTGCACGGTCAGCACGGTAAGTGATTTTACCACCTTTAGACTCTTCAACTGCTTTAGCAACATCCATTGTTACAGTACCAGTTTTAGGGTTTGGCATCAAGTTACGTGGTCCAAGGACACGTCCAAGACGTCCAACAAGAGCCATCATGTCAGGTGTAGCGATAACTACGTCGAAGTCCAACCAACCGTCGTTGATTTTAGCAACAAGGTCATCTTCACCAACAAAGTCTGCACCAGCAGCTTTTGCTTCTTCAGCTTTTGCACCACGTGCGAAAACAAGAACGCGTGAAGTTTTACCAGTACCGTTTGGCAATACCATTGCTCCACGGATTTGTTGGTCAGCTTTTTTAACGTCGATGTTCAAGTTGTAAGCAACTTCTACAGTTGCGTCAAATTTTGCAAAGTTAGTTTCTTTTGCAAGTGCTACAGCTTCTTCTACGCTGTATGCTTTTGTGCTGTCGATTTTCTCAAGAGCAGCACGAAGTTGTTTGCTTTTTTTAGCCATTTTCTATTCTCCTTGTAAGTGGTTCAATCGATTTTCATCTCCCACGTCACTTCTCGAAATGATGAAGTCTTGCGGGTTATATTGGGGGTGTTATTGATTAGTCAACAACAGTGAATCCCATAGAACGAGCAGTACCTTCGATCATACGCATTGCAGACTCTACGTTTGCTGCGTTCAAATCTGGCATCTTAGTTTCTGCAATTTCTTGTACTTGTGCACGAGTAACTGTAGCAACTTTAGTTTTGTTAGGTGTACCTGATCCTTTTTCAACACCTGCAGCTTTTTTCAAAAGAACAGCAGCTGGTGGTGTTTTAGTGATGAAAGTAAATGATTTATCTTCGTAAACTGAGATAACAACTGGAATGATCATACCAGCTTGGTCAGCTGTACGAGCGTTGAACTCTTTTGTGAATCCCATGATGTTGATACCAGCTTGACCAAGAGCAGGTCCAACCGGTGGTGCTGGTGTAGCTTTACCAGCAGGGATTTGCAATTTTACAAGTTTTTCGACTTTTTTAGCCATTTTTAAATCCTCCTTTGTGGTTTTGGCGGTAATTAGAGATTTTTACCTCCCACAAGTATGCTTTACACATACTCATCTATTATACACTATTTATCTATAATTGCAAGAGAAAAGTTTATTTTTTATACTCAATGAAAATCAAAGAGCAAACTAGGAAACTAGCCGCAGGCTGCTCAAAGTACAGCTTTGAGGTTGCAGATAAAACTGACGAAGTCAGCTCAAAACACTGTTTTGAGGTTGCAGATAGAACTGACGAAGTCAGCTCAAAACACTGTTTTGAGGTTGCAGATAGAACTGACGAAGTCAGTAACATATACATACAGTAAGGCGACGCTGACGTGGTTTGAAGAGATTTTCGAAGAGTATTAATCGACGTAATCTCCACCTTCAAAGCCATAGTATTCTTCAAGACTGAGTCCAGTCTCAGCAATTTCTTTGGCTTCTTTTCCGACATAACGAAGGTGCCATTCTTCAGCCATATAGCCTGTTTCCTTTTCCTTACCTTTGAGATAACGAACAACAAAGCCATAATCAGCCGCGTGATCCAAAAGCCATTGAGCCGCCTTCTCCTCTGTCACCAATTCTCCATTTGTGCTAATCACGTCAAAGGCTAAACCTGTTTGGTGTTCGCTATAGCCAGGACGGGCAGAGTATCGGTCAGCCGCTGCCTTCCCATCTTGGTTGACATAATCTTGATAGAGCTTGGTCTGAGTTTCATAACTTCTAAAACCACTGTAATGGTCACTGATTGGGAAACCTGCCTCTTGCATAGCTTTGATGAGTTTGAGCAACTCTGCCTTGGCAGTCGGATTTTCCCCTGGATTATAGTCCTTAGACAATGGATAGTGTTTATTGGCTACGATGATTTCATCGTATTTTCCTTGAATGCTGTAGTAGTCTCCTTTGTTAACCACTTCTGCTTTTTTCTGGGCAGCTCCTTGAGATTTACTGCCAACTGTTCCATCAGTCTTGGCGGTTTGTTCTGTCTTAGCTGCGCCATCTTCATTTTTTGCTTTTTCTTGTGAACAAGCTGCTAGACTTAAGGCTAGCAAGGCTGTCAAGACAAGGTATCTTTTTTTCATTTCTACTCCTTTATTTCTAATAGTTTATCTAGTTCTGACGATAAACGTTTGACTAAGCTTTTAATCTCATCTGGTTTTGCTTGGCAGGTTTCTGAGGTCATTTCTTCAAAGGGAACCCACCAAACTGGCCCACGCCCCTTGAGACCGTGACCATTCATATCACCCGTCCGTCTAGGAAACAGATGCCAATGAAGATGAGCATCACCATTTCCTAGCAGTTCGATATTCATTTTCTCAGCAGCAAAGGCCTTAGCAACCGCCTCTTGGACCACACTCATTTCTTCTAGAAAACATAGTCTTGTCTCCTTTTTCAAATGGTGCAATTCGGTAACGTGTTCCTTGGCTAGAAAGAGACTATAGCCTGCAAAATACTGGTGATCTCCAATGACAAGATAGCCTGTTTCCAACTCTTTGACAAAATAGGGATTTTCTCCTGCCTTGATGAGCTCAATTCTCTGGCAAATCAGGCACATATTAGTCTACCAACGCGCTCTTAAGGTAAGCATCAACCATACGCTCTGTTGCGGCCACCGAGTCAATATGAGTGCGTTCATATGAGTGACTAGACTCAATACCAGCACCTAGAAGGGCGTGTTTGACTTCTGCCCCTGCAGACATAGCCGCTGAAGCGTCCGAACCATAAAACGGATAGATATCCAGCTTAAATGGAATATCTTGTTCTTTAGCCAAAGCCACCAAATGTTGACGGAAGTCATAGTGATAAGGTCCAGAGGCATCCTTGACACAGATAGATACTGTGTACTCATCTGTTTGCTGGTCATCTCCCATAGCTCCCATATCCACAGCCAGATATTCGACTACCTGAGCAGGAATATTAGAATTAGCCCCATGCCCCACTTCTTCAAAAACTGAAAAAGCAAAATGAGTTGTTACTGGCAATTCAATCTTCTCTTCCTTATAAATACGAAGCAGGTTAAGCAAAATCGCTGCGCTGACCTTGTCATCCAAATGTCGAGACTTGATAAAACCAGTCTCTGTCACGACAGTTCGTGGGTCAAAGCTGATAAAATCACCGACCTCAATCCCAAGAGCACGAGTTTCTTTTTCATTGGTCACTTTTGCATCCAAACGCACTTCCATATTGTCCTGCGTACGTTCTGCAGTCCCAGCATCCTTGTAGACATGACAAGAAGTCTGGTGAATGAGGATGGTACCTGATACTTTTTGACCTGTGCTAGCCACATGAACGGTACAGTTTTCTCCTTCAATCATGTTCCAAGGAAAACCACCGATACGGTCCAATTTAAGACGGCCGTCTGGTTTGACAGCACGTACAATAGCACCAAGCGTATCTACATGGGCAGTCACATAGCGATTCTCTTCATCATTTTGACCTTTAATAGTTACATTGACACCGCCCTTGGCTGTACGAATCGGCTGGTAACCAAAACCTTCTAGAGTCTTGACTAAATAGTCCGCAATCTCACGAGTGAAGCCCGTTGGCGACGCAATGGCTGTCAGTTCTTTAATATATTCTACTGTTTGATTCATTTCTTTACCTCTTTTGCTACCTATTATAACACATTTATCATCGGATAAAAAAAGAAAATCACTCCTGTAGACTTAGCTACAAAAGTGATTTCAGTGATTAATCCATTTCAAAAACATCACTTTCTTGCTTGTTTGGTAAAACCAATGAGAGCAAGATTCCGACAACGGCTGGTACCAACCATGGGAGTGATGCCTTGGCAAATGGAAGAGCATTGACAAGATTTGCAAGAAACTCAACTTTAAATGAGCTTCCTAGTACGCTTGCAATGGCGATGGCTGTAACAACAGCAATTGTCAACTGCATACCTGGTTTTGAAAGAGACACAAATTTGTTGACAATGACAATCATAACGATGGCAATCGTGATTGGGTACAAGATAACCAGTACAGGGATTGAGTACTTGATAATCGCATCAAGACCCAAGTTGGCAATCGCAAATCCAATCAAGGTAAAGGCTGTCGCATAAACCTTGTAGCTGATTTGCGGGAAACGCTCATTAAAGAACTCTGCTGTAGACACAATCAAACCAACTGTTGTTGTGAAGCAGGTTACAGTAACCATAGCTGCAAGGAATAGTTGAGCTGTTGAACCAAAGATTTCTTGAGTGGCTTGTGACAAGATGTAAACACCTGGTGTTCCACCCTTCATCGCTTCAGCTGGCACTGGGAAATGATTTCCAAGGAAACCTAAACCGATGTAAAGAGCGCTGAAGGCAAGGGCCACAACGATACCAACAACCCAAATAGTTGAAATGTATTCTTTCTTACTTGAAAATCCAAGTTGTTTCAAGGTTTGAACTGCGATTACGCTAAAGGCAACTGAGGCAAGGGCATCCAAAGTATTATAACCTTCTAGGAAACCTGTACCAAAAGCAGAAGCTTGATAAGCAGCTGAAGCAGCTTGAGGACTTGTTCCACCGTATTTGAAAGCTCCTAGAACAACCAAGATAACAATCAAAATCGCAAAGACTGGCGTTAAGATACGGCCAATGCGATCCAAGATTTTGGATGGATTAAGCGAAATCAAATAGGCTGCTGCAAAATACAGAACCGTAAAGACAATCAAGCCAAGACCTTTATTTGCATCCGACAAAAGGGGGCTAATCCCTACTTCGTAAGCTGTTGTAGCTGTACGTGGGATAGCAAAGAATGGACCGATAGACAAGTAAAGAACTGAGAGGTAAAGAGTCGCAAACCAAGGTGCTATCTTTGTTGAAATCTCGTGAATATATCCTTTAGGATTTAGCGTTCCAATAATAAGGGTCAAGACGGCGATACCGACGCCTGAAAAGACAAAACCTGCGATGGCAGGAAGAAAATGTTCCCCAGATAGAGCACCTAGAGAAGGCGGAAAAATCAAGTTCCCCGCACCAAAAAATATTCCGAACAGGAGCAAACCTGTTAGGGCACCTTTTTTAGCCATGAAAATCTCCTTCATATTTATAAAATACTGACTTAGTATATCATGAATAAGAGTATGAAAAAAGTATCACGAAGTAAATATTGAATGTTTTCAAGATTCTCAAAAATGAGAATTGTCTAAAAATAAAACTCTCCTACCCAGTCCACACCAAGTAGGAGAAAGTCTACTGTTTACAGTTCTTCAAAGGCTAACATGCCACCTTGAACATTGATAACTTTATAACCTTGTTCAGCTAGAAATTGACAAGCACGCGACGATCTCATTCCAGATTTGCAAATAACATAATGTAACTGGTCCTTGTCCAACTGATCATAGCTATCAGCCAATTGACTAAGTGGCAGGTTGTGGGCGCCTTCTAAATGAAGAGCTTCAAACTCATCCACTTCTCTCACGTCCACTAGAGAAAGTTGGTCGTTTTGGTAAAGCTGGTAAAATGCGTCAAAGGTAATTTCTTTCATTCTTTTTCTCCTAAAATAGCTTTAATTCTTTTTTTCAAGTCTGGCACCACTTCTGTCTCAAACCAAGGATTTTTGGCCATCCAGATTTGATTTCGCGGTGAGGGGTGAACTAAAGGAAAATAGTCTGGCAGATAATCTTTATAGTGTTTTACTCTCTCTGTCACCTTGCCACTAACTTTCTCATGTAAATAGTAAGCCTGGGCATACTGGCCAATCAAGAGGGTCAATTGAATATCTGGTAATTCTTGCAAGAGCTGCGGATGCCATCTTTCTGCAAAACCAGTTCTCGGTGGCAGGTCACCTGATTTTCCATGCCCTGGAAAGTAGAAATCCATGGGCAACACTGCAAAATAACCTGAGTTGTAAAAGGTGTCCTCATCCACACCTAGCCACTCCCGCAAGCGGTCACCACTCTTGTCCTTCCAATAAAGACCTGCCTCTTGAGTTTTAAGTCCCGGTGCCTGACCGATGATATTGATGCGAGCAGTCTTTGGCGCCGCAAAGAGAGGCTCAATTCCGCGCTCTGTATAGCTGGCATTCTGCGGATCCGTCATAATGGCTTTCTTGATTCTTTCAATTTGAGACATCTACTTTTCCTCCAAAAAGAAGTCTAAGCATAAGATCTCAGACTTCTATCGTTTTATTTGATCAATTCATAAATAGCTTCGGCATAGATTGCTGCTGCGCGGAAGAGATCGTCCAAGGCGATAAATTCATTGGCTTGGTGCATGGTGTCGATTGAGTCTGGGAACATGGCACCATAGGCAACACCTCGTTCGAGCAAGCGGCCAAAGGTACCACCACCGATGACTTGTTCATGACCTTGAAGACCAGTTTGTTTTTCATAGACATTCAACAAGGTTTGCACAAGTGGATCTTCCATTGGCACATAGTGAGGAGTGTGTCCGTGTTCAGAAAGGCTAACAGAAGTCACTGGCAAGTTTTCAAGGATTGACTTGATTTGTTCTGGACTTGTTCCTTTTGGATAGCGGATATTAAGGGCAATCGTATTGTCAGCACTTGTTTCATCAAAGCGGAAGACACCTGCATTCATAGAAAGGGCACCCATCTTTTCATCCACATGAGCAATCTTGAGATTTTCACCCTCATGGTCGTTCAAAAGAATCTTACCAGCAATTTCAAGATAGTCTTTTGCAGGTCCAGCAAAGTCAAACTGGCTGAGGAAGAGGGCTAGGTAAGTCGCACCATTGACACCTGAAGCAGGCATAGCACCGTGGGCTGATTTACCAATAATAGTCACCTTGTATTGACCATTTTCTTCTTGAATTTCTCCTCTGAGTTTGTGTTCTGCAACGAAGGCATCTAGTTTAGCTTGCAAGTCAGCCAAATCACCTGAAACGACTGCTGTTGCTGATTCAGGCACCATGTTTTCACGTAAACCACCTGTGAAGCTGTGAAGACGGGCAGCACCTGTATTTTCACCGGCAAAGTGAAGGTATTCAGTAATATTTCCTTTTTCACCATTGATGATAGGGAATTCAGCGTCAGGAGAGAAACCGAAGTCTGGTTTGGCAAGTCCTACATGTTCAAAGTAGTAGTCCATGTCTGCCCAGCCTGATTCTTCGTCTGTTCCGACGATGAAACGAACTTTCTTAGAAGTTGGAAGACCCAATTCTTTGATGATTTTCAAACCATAGTAACAAGCTGTTGTAGGACCCTTGTCGTCCGAAGCACCACGCGCATAAAGGCGACCGTCTTTGATAGTTGGGGTGTAAGGATCTGTGTCCCAACCGCTACCAGCTGGCACCACGTCCATGTGGGCAAAGATTCCGAGAACTTCTTCTCCTTCACCAAACTCAAAATGTCCTGCGTAGTTATCAACATTTTTAGTTGGGTAACCATCTCGATCTGCGATTTCAAGGAATTTTTCCAAGGCTTTTACTGGACCAGGTCCAAATGGATGTTCAGCATCAGCCTTGCTATCATCCCGTTCTGAGTTGATTTCTAATAGGCTAAACAAGTCAGCCAAGAGGTCTTCTTTGCGTTTTTCTACTTCTGCTGTAAAATCAATTGCTGTCATTTTTTTCTTCTTTCTATCTTTTCTCGATGATTTCATCTACTGGCAAGCGGTAGCTTGGTTCCAATTTTTCGTCTGTGTAACCTACTGTAATCAAGAGTTCTGGGCGGAAACGGTCTTCAATTTCCAAAACCTCATTGACTTTTGATTTGTCAAAGCCAAGGATCAGATTTGATCCGATTCCTTGGTCTGTCAATGCAAGAACCAAATTCATAGCAACCAAACCTGCATTGAGAGCCAGGTAGTCACTGACCTGTTGTTCATTGTAACGGGCAAATTCAGCTGGTAAATTCTTCATGAAATATTGTAGTTGCTCTTCTGAGAAATTGTTAGCACCACCAACTCGGGCAATCTTGCGAGCGCGTTTAGCCAAATCTGTATCTGTGAACAAGGCAATGGTTACAGGTGCTGATGATACCTGCTCAAAGTTTGAACCATAAGCTAATTTTGCCAGTTCGGCATTTTTCTCACGTACCACCACAAATTTCCAAGGCTGGCTGTTGTGGGCGCTTGGTGCCAAGGTTGCAATTTCGATAGCCGTACGCACATCTTTGGGATCAACAGGCTTATCAGTGAAATGCTTGGTCGTATGACGTTTTTTGTTTAATTCAAGAAATTTCATAATCGATTTCCTTTTCTAATTCTACTGCTTCCATTCTACCATAATTTGAAAGAGGTTGCAGATATTTTCCATGATTAAGTTTTTTTATCGCAACTATAAAAAATATATATTGGTTCATCAAGAAAGTTTCTGATAAACTAGCAAGTACTTTACATTTGAATGGAGACATTATGAAAAAATTTAGCCTTTTACTACTCATCCTCCCATTTTTAGTTGCCTGTGGAAATCAAGCCACACCCAAAGAGACCAGCTCTCAAAAGACAATTGTCGTTGCTACAGCTGGCGATGTGCCACCATTTGACTACGAAGACAAGGGCAATCTGACAGGCTTCGATATCGAAGTTCTAAAAGCGGTGGATGAAAAACTCAGTGACTACGAGATTCAATTCCAAAGAACTGCCTGGGAAAGTATCTTTCCAGGGCTTGATTCTGGTCACTATCAGGCTGCAGCCAACAACTTGAGTTACACAAAAGAGCGTGCTGAAAAATACCTCTACTCACTTCCAATTTCGAACAACCCCCTCGTCCTCGTCAGCAACAAGAAAAATCCCTTGCCTTCACTTGACCAAATTGCTGGCAAAACAACGCAAGAGGATACCGGAACCTCTAACGCTCAATTCATCAATAACTGGAATCAAAAACACACTGACAATCCTGCTACAATTGATTTTTCTGGTGAGGATATCGGCAAACGAATCCTTGACCTTTCTAACGGTGAATTTGATTTCCTAGTTTTTGACAAGGTATCCGTTCAAAAGATTATCAAGGATCGTGGTTTGGACCTTTCGGTTGTTGACTTGCCTTCTGCCGATAGTCCTAGCAATTATATCGTTTTCTCAAGTGACCAAAAAGAGTTTAAAGAAAAATTTGATAAAGCGCTTAAAGAACTCTATCAAGATGGAACCCTTGAAAAACTCAGCAACACTTATCTAGGTGGCTCTTACCTACCAGATCAATCTCAGTTACAATAAGATATATAAAAGCGATTGGACTAGCCAATCGTTTTTAGTTTGTACAATTCTATTAAGAAGGCTCCCTTTAATCATGTCCTGTATCTGTTTGATAATCTACACTCTTTTCCGCCACTTGAGCCAACTCCACTTCTCCCTGCGGGTTCAACTTTCTTTGCACAGCCTCTGCAACAGCTCTAGGTACTCCAACTTCGACAATTTCATCCACACTGGCTTCCTTGATCTTAGTCAAAGACTTGAAATGCTTCATGAGATTCTGCTTGCGTTTAGGTCCCAGACCTTCAATCCCATCCAATTGTGATGAAAAGGAATTTTTCGAGCGCAGTTGGCGATGGAAAGTGATGGCAAAACGGTGCACCTCATCTTGGATACGTTGGAGAAGGAAAAATTCCTGAGAATTGCGAGACAACTCCACCACCTCAAGCGGATCTCCAAAGAGCAATTCATGGGTTTGGTGCTTGTCATTCTTTTGCAGACCTGCAATTGGAATATCCAAGCCCAGCTCCTCTTGGATGACCTGCTTGGCGATATTGACTTGACCTTGCCCCCCATCAATGACAATCAAATCTGGCGGAGTCAAAGCCTCACGTTGTACTCGGCCATAACGTCTGCGGATAACCTCACGCATACTAGCATAGTCATCTGGTCCAACCACAGTCTTGATTTTGTACTTACGGTAGTCCTTCTTACTGGGCTTGCCGTTGACAAAGACCACCATTGCCGAGACAGGACTAGTTCCCATGATATTGGAGTTGTCGAAGGATTCGATACGGACTGGAGTCGGGATTTGGAGCAAGCGTCCTAGATTTTCAATAGCTCCTTGGGTCTTTTCGACAGATTTCTCTAGCAGATTGAACTTCTGCTCCAGACTAACACGAGCATTTTTTATGGCTAGATTGACCAGTTGTTTTTTCTCTCCACGCTGGGGTTTGAGAATCTTGGTATCCACCAAAGCCTTAACGGCTTCTTCATCAATATCCTGCGGAATCAGCACCTCATTAGGAACCAGATGAGATTTTTCTTGATAAAATTGTCCTACATAGGTCAAGAAGTCCTCATCCGGATCATTGTAATAGGGGAAAAGATTGACATCACGCTCAATGAGCTTGCCCTGACGAACAAAGAAAACCTGAACACACATCCAGCCCTTATCCACATAGTAACCAAATACGTCCCTATTTTGCAAATCTTTCGCCATAACCCGTTGCTTGGTCCGAAGCGTTCCAATGGCCTGAATCAAGTCGCGATATTCCGCCGCACGTTCAAACTCCATACTTTGAGCTGCCTTTGCCATCTTCCCCTTGAGGTCATCGATGATTTTGTCATCCTGTCCTTTTAGGAAATCAGAAACCTCCTGGGCCATGGACTTGAAATAAGCCTCATCCTTCTTACAGATGGTGTGGGCCATACATTGGCCGATATGGTAGTAAAAACAGACCTTAGACGGTGGATTGGTACACTTACGAAAAGGGAAAATCCGATCCAGTAGTCGCTTAATTTCATTGGCTGCCCCCACATCTGGATAAGGGCCAAAATAAAGACCACCGTCCTTTTTGACCTGACGGGTGATAATCAAACGAGGATAGCGCTCATTAGTGATTTTGATGAATGGATAGGACTTATCATCCTTGAGCATGATATTGTATTTAGGCTTATTTTCCTTGATCAGGTTGATTTCTAGGAGAAGGGCCTCAATATTAGACTCCGTAACAATAAATTCAAAATCTACAATCTCAGACACCAAGGCCTCTGTCTTGGTATCGTGACTCCCACGGAAATAGGATCGCACGCGGTTACGCAGATTTTTAGCCTTTCCTACATAGATAATGGTGCCGTTTTTATCCTTGTGAATGTAGCAACCAGGGCTGGTCGGCAAGAGCTCTAGTTTTGATTTAATCAAGTTATTCATAGTTCCATTATAGCAAAAAAGTAGGGAAAGATAGTCCCCTACTCATTGGTCTCATATAATTTTCGAAGGTTTGCAACATCCTCTTCCTGAATACCATAAAAGGAACCAGCTGGTTGCATCACAGACTTCTCATCTGTATGGTCCAAGCCAATCGCATGCCCCAACTCATGTTCTGCCGTATGGACAATGCGCTCATAGGAATAACCATAGTCAGGATTGGATAGATAATAGTGATTCAGACGTACCGTTACGGATAAGTATTGCCCTGTTAAGAGATTGGTCTGACTTTCCGCCTCTCCTGCCACAGGGGTGCCTCCGTCATTCATCTCAGTAGCCAAGATATCTGCCTTGCTAGTCTCAGTCACGATTTCAAAGTTAAAAATACCAGTTTGATTCCAGTTATGGATCGCTTCTACATAAGCCTCTTGAAAGCGTGAATCCATCTGGGAGTCCAAGTGAATACGAGCAGAGGCCTGCGACCACCTTCCTTCAGAGTGTTGGTGGCTATCTGTCTGGCTTAACTTAGGAAGTTGCCCTGTTTTTTCCCATTGGTCAATACTTTGTTGACCAATCTTTACCGACCGCTCTGCTTGCTTTAGCGCTCCTTGAAAATCTCCGTTAAGATACCAGAGAAATCCAAAAGCAAGACCACATAAGAGAACAACTATCCAAACCAGGCGCCAAAACAAACGCCAAATAAAAGAACAGAAAGCTCCTATCAAACGAAAAAGCCAGCGCATGTTCCTCCACCTTTCTAGCAAATAAAATTTATTTTACTAAAACAAGCTGAAAGAAAACTAAATACTGGCTTTTTCATCTTAACGTCCTACTATTTTTTTGAGTAACTGAATAGCTTTGTATTTTAAAGGCGATGGATGATAACGGAAAGTCCCTGATTTACGTACAATATAGCCATTAAAATTTTGTTTAAAACGCAAAACACCATCACTACCATCAAAAATTCCTTGAATCCCTAGGAAGTTGTATTGATGGATGTTTCGTTGCATTGTCTGCTTCATCGCATGATATTGAAGTAAAAATGGAGCTGAGAACTTCTGATACTCTGCGTACGACCCACCAAACAAGTAGGTTGCCTCTGTATTTGTGTAGATTATCAAAGCACAAGCTAGAGCAACATTGCCAGACTCACTATCCAAGCTAGTTAGAAAATCTTTTTTCTTTTGCAAGGCTTGATATTGCTGATGAAATTGTTTCGACTTCTTGTCAAGACTAGCCATCTTCACATTTAAAGCATCTATGGACTGTTGCGGATTGACTTCAGCAATTAGGAAATCCGCCTTATCTCCAAACAGATCATACAATTTAAAGTAATAATCTAAATTCTTATCCTCAAAACCTTGTCTTTTACCTGTTTCTTCAATAATTTTTTTAAACGTTGGAATTTCTTCCCGTTCTGCATTGCGAATAAGAATATTAAAATCAAAGGCTGACTGAATGTTGCGAATACTATTTTTATTAAAGGATTTCAATAAGGAAACAGCATCATAATCTTGCAAATCTTTGATGTAATGCCAGCTGACTTCTCCATTAGGATAACCTGTTGTCAATCCATCAAATTGATAATCTAAATCAGTCAAATCTTGAATAATACTTTTTTTCTCAGTATCTATTGGATTACCTTCACTATCAAAAGTTTGATAAGTTTCATAAGTTTTTACAAGCAACTCTAATACACCATTTTGCTTGGCATATTCTTTTAACTCTTCATAAAAAACTGGGAGGGCATCTTGTTGGGTATAAATCGGCCCCGAATTGATCTCCATATGTAGGCCACCCAGCATGGGCAAGCTATAAACCAGAGCTGCAACTTGAATTTCTCCTTCTTGTTTCAAAGCAAGATAAACAATTCGAGCCCCTCTTTTTTCTAACAAGTCCCCCATTTGAACAGATTGCATAAAGGAACGAGAAGAAACCTGATCAGAATAAGCCTGAAACTCTTCTCTCGTGAGTGTAATTAGTGCCATATACTTACTTTCTATGTTTTTTTCTTAATGTTTTACGGAAATCAAGAGCCAGCCTTAACAAAGGATAGAGAGGATGGGTAGGCATTGTAAATTCACCCAAGTATTCTTCAATCGTTGGATTAAAATTAGCTTTAAAACGATAGAGTCCACCATCTAAAGCATTCTCGACGCCTCCTAAATTTTGCCATAAAATGCCACGTTCAAAGGAATATCGAGCTGTCTCATACCAAGTCAAAATAGGAGCTTTATAACGTCTAAAATCTTCATCCATTCCTGCGTATAGATTGACAGAAGTTTGTCCGAATTCTAAAGTCAAGGTAGCCGCTAAGGGAACTCTTGCTTGACCTGCATCCATATATTCCTGCAGGAAAGTCAATTCCTCTAACAAACGTTCTTTTTCCTTCTTCTGCGCTTCTACTTTTGAAGTTCGAGTCGACTCAGTAAACGTCTCTTCCAAAGCTCTGTTTTTCGCTAACTGTTCTTCTAATTCTTGCGAACGTTTAGAGACATCCAAGGTTGCCAAGGTGATGTAGGCCTTGTCCTTAAAATTATCTAACAACTTTTTATAATAGGCTTCATTCCTCAAATGAATCTCTTTCCGCTTCTCGGTTTTTTTCATCAAAAAGGAAAAGGACTCCAATAATTCAGTTCCACCAAATTGAACCTCTACACCCTTATTCCGTGCTGTTCGAATAGCCTGTTTTGTTGACTTGGAAAGTTTAGCTTCTTCAAAATTTTCCTTGTATATTTTCGCCTGAATACGAGGCTGAATGGTGTCCCCCATTTCCTCTGTTTTTCCTGACCACCTTACTCCCATTTGTTGCAAACTATCAATAATAGTCAGATTTTCAGGATATTCTGTCTTTTCCTGATTGATTAAACTTTGAGACAGGCAAATACTTGGATCAAAAGTCACAAAAATAGCTCTCCTGCTACGAGCATAAGACTTAATGGACTGAATGACAAAACTCAAGAGTTCCGTATCCCTATAATCCAATATAGGTCCTCTTGGGACGTAAAACATTTTATAGCCTAACGGAAGAGCTCTAATCAAAATACTAGCTGTCGCCAGTAATTTTTCTTCCCTGTAGACACCAAACTTCTCATGTTCCCAATCAGACTTAACTTCCTCCCAAGCACTACTTTGTAATACATTGGCTAATTCATGTTCTTTGACAAACTGATCATATTCTAATGTGGGAATGCCAATTTGATAACGGTACATTTCCTACTCTCTTTCCTCCAGTATCTTACTACTATTCTACTACTTTCGTTTGAAAAGTCTAGTGAAAACATATTTTATTTTAGTTCTCCCCTATGCTGAAGTTCAAACTAAGTCAATCTCTCTTCTAATTTGAAATCAATCGGTAGGGTTGCTAAGAACCGTTCCAATTGTTTTTCCCAGTAGTACCACTCATGAGTTCCAGCGCTATGGCTATAGGTCACATCAAAGCCCAGTTTTTTGAGATTTTTCACTGCAAGATTATTGGCTTCGTACAAGAAATCCTGCTCCCCACACCAAGCCCAAAGTTTGGTCTGTTTATCCGATTTTTTAGCCAAACTTTCAAGAGAATAGGGGCTAGCTGTCCAATCCTTAATCTCCCCAAACACACCCCTCCAATAAGCCGGCGTTCCCAAATTTTGGCTCTCGGGAGAAAAATCTTGAAAGCTAAGGGCGCCTGAAAAACTAGCTGCATGAGAAAAACGATTTGTTGCAAGAGCCAATTTGAAACAGCCATAGCCTCCCATTGAGAGACCAGCGATAAAGGTCTTTTCACGCTTGCTAGTCATATTAGGGAAGAATCGTTTCAGAACCTGTGGCAATTCCTCTGCTAGAGCCGTGTAGTAGTCAAAACCATATTGGGTATCGGTGTACCAACCGTTGCTGGTATTGGGCATAACGACGATAAGATTAGTTCCTCGAAGCAAGCGTTCTACATTGGTTCGCTTGAGCCAGCTATTATGATTGCCAGACATCCCGTGCAAGAGGTACAAGACGGGAATATCTTTACACTCTGGATCTTCCACTCGATTGGCATCAGGATAGAGGACATTCACTCCCCACTCCATATCCAATACTTGTGAGTAATACTCGATTTTCATTACTGCCATAATTTTTCCTCTATTTTTCTATAAGAAAAAGCCGAAATTCGACTTTCTCTCTATTTATTTCAACAATTATTTTGCTTCCATGACTACTGGTAAAATAGCTGGACGACGCTTGGTTTGATCAAAGAGGTACTTGGTCAGATTATCACGAACCTTCCCTTTGAGATCTGCCCAGTCAAAGTCATCGCCTTGAAGATAGTCTTCTACCGTCTGGTTAATCAATTCTGAACTTTCACGGAGAATATCGCGACTCTTCTTGAGATAAACAAATCCACGCGTGTGAACACGGGCCTTGGCCACAATTTTCTTCTCACGACGATTGACTGTGATTGCGACGATGAAAATGCCATCTTCTGACAAGACCTTACGGTCACGAAGAACCACATTTCCAACATCACCAATAGCATTCCCGTCAATCAAGACATCGCCTGCCGAAACTGCGCCAGCTGGGACAAAGTCCCCATTCTCATAAGCCATGCTGGTTCCCTTTTTAGGGATAAAAATGCGTTCTGGCAACATACCAACAGCCATAGCAGCCTTAGCATGGGCATCCAACTCACGGTATTCCCCTTGAATTGGGAAGAGATACTTGGGTTGCAAGAGATTGATCATCAACTGCAAATCACGCGCATTTCCGTGACCTGACACACGCAAGCTTTGGGTGATCAATTTGACAACACCGCCAGCTTGATAAATCATGTTTTCCACACGCGCCATAACTGCTTCTTTGGCGATAGACGGAGTGGTTACGATATAAACTAGGTCACCGTCCTTGATTTCCACATAACGGTGGCGACCAATCGACATCTTGCGAAGACCGTTGATAGGCTCACCCATACGACCTGTCTCAAGAATAATCAACTCATGGTCCTCAAAACGAGACATATCTTTTGGCTTAATCAAAAGATTTTCGTTAGCTAGAGACAATTTCTTGAGGCGAATAGCAGTGCGGACGATATTTTCAATATCAAACCCTGTCAAGACCACACGACGGCCTGTTGCATCCGCAGCGTCAAACACCTGCTGGATACGAGAGAGGTTGCTGGCTACCGCCGCAACGATGATACGACCATCCCAATCTGCAATAGTTTGAGTGATTTCGTCCCCAACTTCACTTTCGCTAGCCACCTGAATATTGCTATCTGCATTGGCTGAGTCACTGAGAAGAGCTAGAACTCCGTCACGACCGATTTCTGCCAAACGAGCGAAGTCTGTCGCATAAGATTCGCTAGCTGTTTGGTCAAATTTGAAGTCACCTGTATAAACGATGCTACCTTCAGCCGTCTTCAAGACCACACCCAGACTCTCTGGGATAGAGTGGGTCGTACGGAAGAAGGACACTACAGTCCCTCCAAAATCAATCTCCGTATTCTCATCAATGACATGAAAATCATTGAATTTCTTAACTGTGTCATTCCCCTTGACAAAGAGTTTGGCCAACTCAATGGTCAGCTCAGACCCAAATACAGGCACCTTGGCTTCAGCCAAGAGATAAGGCAGAGCACCAATGGCATCTGCATGGCCGTGGGTCAAGAAGACCCCAGCGATACGATCGCTATTTTCAAAAAGGTAATCCATATTTGGAATGACGACATCCACCCCTAGTTGTTCATTTTCAGGATATTTCAGACCTGCATCCAAAACGAAAATAGACCCATCGATTTCAGCGATATACATATTTTTCCCGTTTTCACGTACACCACCAAGTGTTGTTAAACTGATATTACTCATTTTTCCTCCGAAAGCTTAATTTATCTTGATTATAGGGTTGCTTGCCCTTTTATTCTAAAAGCACTACTTTTAGCCGAACCTTTTCCTACCATTATACCATTTTTTTGATGATTTTCAAAATGAAGATTTGTTTTCAAAAAAGAGCTGGTTGCCCAACTCTTTCCTACATCTACTCTTTTTCCATTAAAAAATCATAAATTTCTTGCACCGTACCCAGCGCCATCATTTCTTGGTCTTTGACAGTTTGTTTGAGATTTTGGTAAATCTGACTTTCTCCTATCTCTCTCTTTGGCGCTTCTTTATTGACTGTCATCACACCATCTTTAATCGTCACAAAGCCTAGTTCTTCAAAGACTTGAATCATCTTGACCAGCAAGATTTGTTGAATATTGAGATAAGCAGCCAAATCCTTCAGTTTATAGCGAATATCAAACTCTGGAAATTGGTAAATGGTCTTGTACAATTTGGCAAACTGCTCTCTAGTTCCATAACCTGTCAGATAATAGGCCTTATCAATGTCATTTTTGAAATAAACCGCAGAGAAATTCTGTTCCTGAAAAATGGTCTTCAGCAGGGTCATATCCTCAGGAATTGTTTTCACAACAACCGCGTCACTAGTCACTAAATCTGGCACTTCTCCAGCAAAATCCAAGACTGGAACCCCTTCTGGCAAGACTGCATTTTTCCCACGAATGTTAAAGAGTTGAACACCCTCCACACGCGCATCCACCATCATCAACTGAAGAGCGGTTTGGCCATTCCATTGGTTGACAGATAATTTGACTGCCAACTCTAGATTCTTGGTTTGAGCAAATTCTGTTGCCCATCTACCTTGACCGAAGGCCACCACTTCAAAACTAGCCTCACCCTTAGAAATTTTCAACTTGAGATGGGCATTGCCAGCTCCCATTGTTCTAGCACTTTCAACCTGAAAATCCTTGATATAAAAGACAGGTTTCTGATTGTCCATCCCAAAAGGTGCCAAACGTTCAAAATTCTTGACTGTTTCAAGACTCAAAGTCTCCAAATCCAGCTCTTCATCGAGATTTAACTTATTCTTGCCACTAGCATCTGCGCCTTTTTCACGGACATAATCTTCCAAAACTTGAGATAAATCTGAAAGTTTCTCAACTTCCAGCGTCATTCCTGCTGCACCAGCATGGCCGCCAAAGGCGATAAAGAGGTCTCTATGGGGATCCAGAGCTTCAAAAATATCGACCGCTTCCACACTACGAGCACTACCCTTGGCACGACCATCTTCTATATTAAGAACAATGACTGTCTGCCCCAATTCTTCCAACAAACGACCAGCCACGATACCTAGAACCCCAGGATTCCAGCCTTCCTTGGCTAAAACCTGGACCTTCTTCTCAGGATCCACCATGATCTTAGCTTCTTCATAGATTGACTGAACGATTTCCTTGCGCTCTTCGTTTTTCTGATGAATCATGAGGGCAATCTCATGCGCTTCCTCATCATCAAACCCAGTCAGCAAATCAATGGCAGGATTGGGATCGTCCAAGCGACCTAAAGCATTTAAACGAGGGGCAATCTGGAAACCAACCGTTTCTTCTGTTACTTCGTTGGCGGCAATCCCAGCCATGTCCAGCATTTCTTGCAGTCCGATGCGCTGGGTATGACCTAACATTTCCAGACCATATTGAACCAAGATACGATTTTCATCCGTCAGGCTCACCATATCTGCAATAGTTCCGATAGCAACCAAATCAAGCAGTTCCACCTGTACTTCTTCTAAAAGGGCGCAAGCCAGCTTGAAAGCCACTCCGCAACCAGCCAAATATTTGAAGGGATAGTTCGCATCCGGATGTTCAGGATGGACAATGGCATAGGCATCAGGTAGGGTTTCAGGCATGGAATGGTGGTCAGTCACAATGACATCTACTCCCATAGACTGGGCCAATTCAATGGCTTCATGACCGGCAACCCCATTATCCACTGTCACTATCAAGGAAATTCCCTCTTGCTCGATAAAGTATTTATAAACACTAACATTGGGACCATATCCATCAGTAAAACGATTAGGCAGATAAACTCGGCACTCGGCGCCAAGCTGTTCCAAACTTTCCTTGACAATAGAAGCCGAAGTCATGCCATCCGCATCATAGTCTCCATAAACGAGAATATTCTCCCCTTCCTCAATGGCCTGACGAATACGAGCCACTGCCTTGTCCATATCATGAAGTAGATAAGGATCATGCAAGTCCTCCAAAGAAGGTTCTAAAAATTTTTTCAGACTTTCTTGGTCCTGAATCCCTCTTTCAAATAATAAGCGAGCCACCTCAGGCCCCAGTCCAGCCTTCTTGGCTATCTTTGTAAAATCCGCATCTTCAACCTGCGGGGCAAACTGCCATTCATAAGTAGGTGTTATCAAAAAGACATCCACTCTTTCTAAGAATTCTATTGCTTCATTATAACATGATTTAGACGTTTTCTCTATCCAGATTGCTTTTTTATAAAATTTTAGTGAATTTTTTCAGATATGATTTGACAAGGCCATTCTTTTGGTGTAGAATCGTGTTATAAAATCTAACACAAAGGAGATTCCTTATGGCTTTAGTAGAATTTGAACACGTCGAAAAATATTACGGAGACTATCACGCACTCCGCGACATCAATCTCCGTTTTGAAAAAGGACAAGTCGTTGTCCTACTCGGACCATCTGGTTCTGGGAAATCCACTCTTATCCGTACCATCAATGGTTTAGAGGCTGTCGACAAGGGAAGTCTTCTAGTCAATGGCCACCAAGTTGCTGGTGCCAGCCAGAAAGATTTAGTGCCTCTTCGCAAGGAAGTCGGCATGGTTTTCCAACATTTTAACCTCTACCCTCACAAAACAGTGTTAGAAAACGTAACACTTGCACCTATAAAAGTTCTAGGAATTGATAAAAAAGAAGCTGAAAAGACAGCCCAAAAATATCTGGAATTTGTAAATATGTGGGACAAGAAAGATTCTTATCCAGCCATGCTTTCTGGTGGACAAAAACAACGAATCGCCATTGCTCGTGGACTCGCTATGCATCCTGAACTTCTCCTCTTTGATGAACCAACATCTGCTCTTGATCCTGAAACCATCGGCGATGTTCTAGCAGTTATGCAAAAATTGGCCCACGAGGGTATGAATATGATTGTCGTTACCCATGAAATGGGCTTTGCCCGTGAAGTTGCGGACCGCATCATCTTTATGGCTGATGGAGAAGTCTTGGTGGATACGACAGATGTCGATGACTTTTTCGACAATCCAAGCGAGCCTCGTGCCCAACAATTTCTCAGCAAGATCATCAACCATGAAAGTGACAAAGTCAAATAAGGAGGCGCCTATGAAAAAGAAATTCTTTTTATCCGCATTATTGATTAGCCTTTTCAGCCTTGCTGCTGCAAAACCAGTTCAGGCTGATACCAGTGTCACAGATATTCAAAAGAGAGGCGAGCTAGTTGTTGGTGTCAAACAAGATGTTCCCAATTTTGGCTACAAGGATCCCAAGACAGGGACCTATTCTGGTATCGAAACCGACTTGGCCAAAATGGTAGCAGATGAGCTCAAGGTCAAAGTTCGCTATGTGCCTGTTACCGCGCAAACTCGTGGACCTCTCCTAGACAATGAACAGGTCGATATGGATATCGCAACCTTTACCATCACAGATGAACGCAAAAAACTCTATAACTTTACCAGTCCCTACTACACGGACGCTTCTGGCTTTTTGGTCAATAAATCTGCCAAAATCAAAAGTATTGAGGATCTAAACGGCAAAACCATCGGGGTTGCCCAAGGTTCCATTACTCAGCGCTTGATTACTGAACTGGGTAAAAAGAAAGGTCTGAAGTTTAAATTCGTCGAACTTGGTTCTTATCCAGAATTGATTACTTCCCTTCATGCTCACCGTATTGATGCCTTTTCCGTTGACCGCTCGATTCTATCTGGCTATATCAGCAAACGCACAGCACTACTAAATGATAGTTTCAAGCCATCTGACTACGGTATCGTTACCAAGAAATCAAATACCGAGCTCAACAACTATCTTGATAACTTGGTTACTAAGTGGAGCAAGGATGGTAGTTTGCAAAAACTTTATGACCGTTACAAGCTCAAACCATCTAGCCATACCGCAGATTAAGGAGGACACCCTATGACAGATTTATCATCTTGGACAGCCTATTTTCAGGATTTTGGCCAATTTTTCAATGGATTCCTCTTCACCCTTGCCCTAGCAATCGGATCCTTTATCCTCGCTATGGTTTTGGGCATCTTCTTTGGAGCTATGTCAACCAGCAAACGTCCAATTTTGCGCATTTTGGCTCGCATCTTTGTAGAATTTTACCAAAACACTCCCCTCTTGGTGCAGTTTGTTATCGTTTTTTATGGCCTACCTCTTATCAGTGACCATATCATCATGATTCCGATTTATTGGACAGCTGTTCTCTGCGTGGGACTCTATCACGGAGCCTATATCGCTGAGGTTATTCGTTCAGGGATTCAATCTATTCCTAGCGGTCAGATGGAGGCCGCCTTGTCGCAAGGTTTTACTTATATCAGTGCTATGCGCTTGATTATCTTGCCTCAGGCCTTTCGTATCATTCTCCCTCCTTTGACCAACCAAATCGTCAACCTCATCAAGAACACCTCAACAGTCGCTATCATCTCTGGAGTCGACTTGATGTTTGTGACCAAGTCTTGGTCGGCTCTTAACGGAAACTATATCCCAGCCTTTCTAGGTGCTGCCCTTCTCTACTTTTCTCTTTGCTTTCCTGTTGCCCAGTTTGGTCGCAAGATGGAGCAAGCCAACAAAAAAGCCTATTCACTTTAGGAGGTTACTATGGAATCCATTTTAGAAGTTTTAACCCCAGATAACCTAATCTTTATCTTTAAAGGATTTGGCTTGACCCTCTATATTTCTCTGATTGCCATCATCCTATCTACCCTTATCGGTACAGTTCTAGCTGTCATGAGAAATGGGAAAAATCCTGTCTTGCGAATCATCTCCAGTATTTACATTGAGTTTGTACGTAACGTTCCCAATCTTCTCTGGATTTTCACCATCTTTTTGGTATTCAAGATGAAGTCCACACCAGCTGGTATTACTGCCTTTACCCTTTTTACCTCAGCAGCCCTAGCTGAAATTATCCGAGGCGGTCTCAATGCCGTGGACAAGGGCCAGTACGAAGCAGGAATGTCGCAAGGATTTACATCATCCCAAATCCTCTACCACATCATTCTTCCACAAGCAATCCGTAAAATGCTGCCAGCTATCATTTCTCAGTTTGTAACCGTGATTAAGGATACCAGCCTGCTCTACTCTGTTATCGCCCTACAAGAACTCTTTGGAGCCAGCCAAATTCTCATGGGCCGTTATTTCGAGCCAGAGCAAGTCTTCAGTCTTTATATCCTAATCGCCCTCATCTACTTCAGCTTTAACCTAGCAATCTCTAGCCTGTCACACATGCTAGCAAAACGTTGGCAACAAGCTGCAGAATAAACAGCTACTCTCCAGTTCAATTGGAGAGTTTTTTTCTATTCAATCGCAAAAAACACTGCCAGATTTCTCTAGCAGTGTTTTGACATTTCATTTATCTTAGTAAACTGTTTTTTCAGTTTCTACGTCGAAGAAGTGTGCTTTGTTCAAGTCAAATCCAAGTTCAACTGTTGCACCTGTTTGCAAGTAGTCACGAGCGTCAACTTTGGCAACAAATTCATCTTTACCAACTTGGCAGTAAAGGTGAGATTCTGAACCAAGCAATTCTGATACAGAGATAGTAGCTTTGACAACTGATTCTGGGAATGTTTCAAGGAAAGCAGGTTCTGCATTCACGTCTTCTGGACGGATACCGAAGATCAATTCTTTACCTTCGTAGCCTTTTTCACGAAGAACTTTCAATGCTCCTTCTGGCACTTTCAAACGGAAACCATCAGAAACAATTTCGCTACCAACCAATTGCACGTTGATGAAGTTCATAGCTGGGCTTCCGATGAATCCTGCAACGAACTTGTTAACTGGGTTTTTGTAAACTTCTTGAGGAGTACCGATTTGTTCTACACGTCCGATAGTACCTGTACCAGCAGGGTTCTTAGTTGCTGACATGATAACGATACGGTCTGCAAGTGTCATCGCTTCTGTTTGGTCGTGAGTTACGTAGATAGTTGTAGCTCCAATACGACGGTGGATTTTCGCGATTTCAGCACGCATTGATACACGAAGTTTTGCATCCAAGTTTGACAAAGGTTCGTCCATCAAGAATACTTTTGCATCGCGGACAATTGCACGACCCATGGCAACACGTTGACGTTGACCACCAGAAAGGTCGGCAGGTTTACGTTCCAAGAACTCTTTCAATCCAAGGATTTCAGCTGCTTCTTGTACACGTTTGTCGATGTCTTCCTTGCTGTATTTACGCAATTTCAAACCGAAAGCCATGTTGTCATAAACAGTCATGTGTGGGTAAAGAGCGTAGTTTTGGAATACCATGGCGATGTCACGGTCTTTTGGAGCCACGTCGTTGACAACCACGCCATCGATAGATGCAGTACCTTCTGTGATGTCTTCAAGACCAGCAATCATACGAAGAGTTGTTGATTTACCACATCCTGAAGGACCTACGAAAACGATAAATTCTTTGTCTTTGATGTCCAAGTTGAAGTCTTCAACTGAGTAGTGTTCGCTGTTTGGATATTTTTTGTAAATATTTTTAAGATTCAATTCTACCATGAGGTGAACTCCTTTTGTCTTTTGATAGTTTCATTATATATGAAAACGCTTTACATTTCTATGGCAAGGTGACCAAAAAAACAAAAAAGTTCTGTGCAACTTGCACAAAACTTTAGAGAATATCTGGTAAAATCAATTGATAACACAGGGTCAGGTCAGTCAATTCCTTCAACTGTAGCCCTGTCAACTCTTCCCATTTATCAATCTTATATTGGAGAGAATTGCGGTGCAGATAGAGTTGCTGGGCTGTTTTAGTCAAAACAGCACTGTTTTCCCAAAGAGAAAGGATAATTTCCTGAATCTGATCCTGGTCCAAAATCATCTGATGCAGGCATTCTTTAATGACCCTCAGATCCACAATTCTTTCCCCCATACTCCAAAGATAGAGTTGTGAAAAGGTGTGAACACCTTGATGACCCTGACGCCACCAAGTCTTAAACAAATCCCGCTCCGCTTTGATCAAGTCGGATAGGGCTTGATGACCTGTTTGAGACCAAACCTGGCCTAACATGATTGACAGACGAAGACCAAAGTCATACTCAACTGCTTCAATCGTATCACTTAAAATAGCTCGTACAGAAGTGTACTTATCTTGTTGCAACACGAAAACATAATCCTGAGCTCCGACCTGAAGCACCGTCTGACAGTTAGGAAAAAGAGTCCGCATCATATCCAGCCAAGAGGCCAGATTTTCCTGTTGAAAATAGGAAAGATGGCAATAAACCAGCTGAATCTTTTTAAAAGCTTGCGGTGCCTGCCCCTTCCCCTCAATCAGATAGGGATACCAAGGATTAAGCGAACTAGCTTGCTCCTGCTGGGTCAAAAGGGCAACCAACTGCTTTTCACGCTCACTGAGACCAGTTTCCTCCAGCAAAATCCACTGCTGAGAAGCTAAAGGAAGAGTAAGATAGCCCTCTTTCTCAACAGGTTGGTCTAAAATCTGAGCCTCAGGAAACCAGTCTTGTAATTCCTTTGCAATCATATCCTAGCCCTCCACTTTTTGGATGCACCAAGAAATCAAGCTCTCAAGACGTTCCAGATTTTCAGTCATATGGAGATAACCCATGACTGCTTCAAAACCTGTGGACATACGGTAAGTCACCACATCAGCATTTTTAGCTTTTGTGTGGCTGTTGGTATTACGACCACGTTTGTAGATTTCTTCTTCTTTTTCCGTTAGGACTTCCTCCTCCAACATAAGAGAAATCAGGCGAGCCTGAGCCTTGGCTGAGACATACTTGGTCGCCTCTTGGTGGAGTTTATTGGGTTTGGTCATGCCTTTGAGAATGAGATGACGGCGAATATACATAGAATAAACCGCATCCCCTTCAAAGGCTAACGCAATCCCGTTAATGAGATTGACATCAATCACGTGTCCACCTCACTCCATCCTTGGTATCAAGGAGCTTAATTCCTTGAGCAGCCAATTGGTCACGGATCTGGTCCGCTGTCGCAAAGTCACGATTGGCACGCGCCTCTTGGCGTTTTTGAATCAAGGCTTCAATCTCTACATCCAAAACCTCCTCAACAAAGACAATCCCAAAGACTTCTAACATAGCCGCAAGAGCTTGCTTAACACTTGCATCATAATTGCCAGAGTTAATCCACTTGGCCATTTCAAAGACTACTGTAATACCGTTGGCAGAGTTGAAATCCTCATCCATAGCTGCTACAAACTTGTCTTTAAAAGCTTGTAACTCTTGGGTATCCACGTTTCCTGTAAATGGTTGTTCGTAAGTGTTCTTTAGATACTTGAGATTAGTCTCTGCATCACGCACTGCCTTTTCTGTAAAGTTTATAGGCTTGCGATAATGTTGAGTCGCAAAGAAGAAACGAAGCACTTGCCCATCAAGAGTTTTAAGGGCATCGTGTACGGTGATAAAGTTCCCCAAAGACTTGGACATCTTGACATTGTCGATATTGACAAAACCATTGTGCATCCAATAGTTGGCAAAGGTCTTGCCTGTTTTGGCTTCTGACTGGGCAATTTCATTGGTATGGTGCGGAAACTCAAGGTCGGCTCCACCTCCGTGGATATCAATAGTATCGCCCAAAATTTCTGTCGACATGACTGAACACTCGATATGCCAGCCCGGACGACCATGTCCCCAAGGACTGTCCCAAGAAATCTCGCCTGGTTTAGCAGCTTTCCATAGAGCAAAATCTACCGGATTTTCCTTGCGAGCCGTTTCTTCATCGGTACGACCTGAAGCACCCAGCTCCAAATCTTCCAAGGTTTTATTAGCCAATTTAGCATAGTTATGAGATTTTTCCACACGGAAATAGACATCTCCTTGACTCTCATAGGCAAAGCCTTTCTCGATCAAGTCTTCCACAAAACGGATGATGTCTGCCATAAATTCCACCACACGCGGATGGCGAGTCGCAGGTTTCACGCCCAAGGCCGTCACATCCTCACGAAAGGCAGCGATGTACTTGTCCGCAACCTCCTGAGGCGTAATGCCTTCTTCCTTAGCACGGTTGATAATCTTATCATCCACATCTGTAAAATTGGAAATATAGGCAACCTCGTAGCCACGGTATTCGAAATAACGACGAATGGTATCAAAAGCTACCGTCGAACGGGCATTCCCTACGTGGATATAGTTGTACACCGTAGGCCCACAGACATACATTTTAACCTTACCGTCCTCGATAGGGAAAAATTCTCGCAAATCACGAGACATGGTGTCATAGATTTTAATCATAAAATAATAGTCAGGAAAACCAAAATCCAAGAACACTTAGTTTCATCACTAAGAGTTCAATTCAATTTCAGTCCGAATCTCTCTAGACTTCGGAATCCCTTGCTCCTTTCTCATTCAGATAAACCACCTGGGTCTGTTTGACAAAGCCGATCTTTTCATATAAGCGTTTGGCACCTACGTTGCTGTCCTCTACTGCAATCTGAAATTCCTTATCATTTTGCTCAATCAGTTGGTTGACTAGAGATTTTGCTAAGTAGCTTCCATAGCCTTTTCCACGTTCAGGTTCCGATATTGCCAAACCATAGAAGTAATTCGTATTAGTCGATAAATCTACCGTGCAAGTTCCAATAACCTGACCGTCTTTTAACAAAATATATAAGCGACTTTCTAGATCCTTCAGAGCTTCAGCGACATATCTATCCACAATCTCTCTAGACTCATGTTCCTCTGAAAACGCCTGAAATTTTAACTGGCTAATTTGCTCCTGATACGAACTATCTGCTAATAAAACTTCAAGATTAGAAACATTTGCTAACTGATAAGGCCTTCTATCCTTACCCAACCAGGTTTCTGTATCTTCATCCTCAACCAATCCCCAGTTGCTGACAAAATCAGGATGACGTTCTAGAAAAATACGTTCTGTCTGAAAAGTCACTGAACGAACAGGGAAAGAAGCCGTTTCTTTTTCAAAACTAGTAAACAATGCACGCGCAATTCCCTGACGACGATGATCTGGATGAACCAGTATCGCCACTTCCACATCTTGGTCATCAGCATAAACAGTTAAGAGACCAACAAGTTCGCCTTTTTCATAATAAAGGAAAAAGGCGGGCATGTTCGGGTCAAAATTAAGCATATTAGAAAGATAAGGATCACGATAAGTCCCATCATAGGCTTGACAACAGTTAATTAGTTTTTTGGCCTCAAATAACTCTTCTTGGATCAACTTATTTCTTGCTTGAATCATATAAGTATCCTCTACAAACCAGACGATCTGTGACTGGCTTCTTTAGCCTGCTCGAGTTTATTGACGTAATACTCTCGTTTTTCTTCGACTTCGTGAATGACAGGCTCATCCTTCTTACCATGAAGGCGAACAATCTTAGCCGGAATACCAACAACCGTCACATCACTAGGTACGTCTGCGACGACAACTGCTGCTGCACCGACCTTGGCATTTTCACCGATTTCTACCGGTCCGATGACTTGGGCATGGGCCGATATGAGTGCTCCTTTACGCACAGTCGGATGGCGTTTCCCTACATCCTTACCTGTCCCACCAAGAGTCACTCCGTGATAAAGAAGAACTCCTTTTTCAACAATCGCTGTTTCTCCAATCACCAAGCCTGAACCGTGGTCAATAAAGACACCTGAATCGATCTGAGCACCCGGATGAATCTCAATCTGAGTCCAAAAGCGCCAAAACTGACTGTGCATCCGAGCCAGTAGTTTGAAGCCATGCTTCCAGAGAAAATGTGAGAGACGGTGGGCCGCCAAGGCCTTGACACCTGGATAAGTCAGCAAAACCTCCAAAGTGGTGCGGGCCGCTGGATCATTTTCTTTTACGATATCAATGGTTTCGCGCCACCATCCCATACATTTCTCCTTTTCTTATTCTGAATCTTTTGGTGTTTCTGTAAATTCTTTCTTAGGTTTGTGGTCCTTGTGATGACGTGGGCGGTGAGGACGCTCTGATTTTTCACCTTTTTCATCACGTTCAGGTTTTGGAGGACGAGGAAGAAGGGCTTTCATAGAAGCATCCACACGTCCTTTTTCATCAATCTTGATAACCTTAACATCAACTTCATCACCGATTGCTACCAAGTCTTCGACATTATTGGTACGCGTCCAAGCCATCTCAGAGATATGAACAAGGGCATCTGTCTTATCAAAGAGGTTGACAAAGGCACCAAATTTCTCGATACGAACGACTTTAGCATGGTAAACTTCATCCACCTTAGCTTCACGAACCAAACCAGCAATAATTTCTTTAGCACGGTTAATAGCATCTTGGTCGCTAGAGTAGATAGACACATTTCCTTCTTCGTCGATATCAATCTTAACTCCTGTTTCAGCGATAATCTTGTCGATAGTTTCGCCACCTTTACCGATAACAATCTTGATCTTGTCCACATCAATCTTGATGGTATCAATTTTCGGAGCAGTTGGAGCCAATTCTGGACGAACTTCTGGAATGGTTGCTTCAATCACATCAAGGATTTCAAAACGCGCTTTCTTAGCTTGAGCAAGGGCCTCAGTCAAGATTTCTGCAGTGATTCCTTGAATCTTGATATCCATTTGAAGGGCTGTAATCCCGTCACGAGTCCCTGCAACCTTAAAGTCCATGTCCCCAAAGTGGTCTTCCAAACCTTGGATATCTGTCAATACGGTATAGTTATTTCCATCTGAGATAAGTCCCATGGCAATACCAGCTACTGGCGCCTTAATTGGCACACCACCAGCCATAAGGGCAAGAGTTCCCGCACAGATAGAAGCTTGAGAGGAAGAACCGTTTGATTCCAAGACCTCTGCTACCAAGCGGATGGCATATGGGAATTCTTCCAAACTTGGCAAGACTTGAGCAAGAGCACGCTCACCGAGAGCACCGTGACCAATTTCACGACGACCTGGCGCACCGTAACGACCAGTTTCCCCTACAGAGTATTGAGGGAAGTTATAGTGGTGCATAAAGCGTTTCTTGTACTCAGGATCCAATCCATCGATGATTTGAGTTTCACCCATTGGAGCCAAAGTTAAGACAGAAAGGGCCTGAGTTTGCCCACGAGTAAAGAGACCTGAACCGTGCACACGAGGAAGGAAGTCAACAACCGCATCTAAAGGACGGATTTCATCAACCTTACGACCGTCAGGACGCACCTTGTCTTCTGTGATCAAGCGGCGCACTTCAGCGTGCTCCATTTGTTCCAAGATTTCAGCCACATCACGCATGATACGGTCAAATTCTTCGTGGTCTGCATATTTTTCTTCATACACAGCAGTCACTTGGTCTTTAACTGCTTGAGTTGCAGCTTCACGAGCCAATTTTTCTTCTACTTGAACCGCTTTTTGGAGGTCGCTGTTGTAGGCTGCGATGATTTCAGCTTGCAATTCAGCATCTACATGAAGCAATTCCACTTCTGCTTTTTCTTTACCCACTGCAGCAACGATTTCTTCTTGGAAGGCAATCAATTCTTTGACTGCTTCGTGCCCTTTGAGAAGAGCTTCCAACATGATTTCTTCTGACAATTCTTTGGCACCAGACTCAACCATGTTGATAGCGTGTTTGGTACCAGCTACTGTCAATTCAAGGAGAGATCGCTCTGCTTGTTCTTGACTTGGGTTGATGATGATTTCACCGTCGACATAGCCCACCTGTACCCCAGCAATTGGTCCATCAAATGGAATATCTGAAATAGAAAGTGCCAAGGATGAACCAAACATAGCAGCCATTGGTGCAGAAGCATTTTCATCATAAGAAAGCACTGTATTGATAACTTGTACTTCATTACGGAAACCTTCCGCAAACATAGGACGGATTGGACGGTCAATCAAACGCGCTGTCAAAGTCGCATCCGTTGAAGGGCGTCCTTCACGTTTCATAAAGCCACCAGGAAACTTCCCAGCTGCATACATTTTTTCTTCATAGTTGACTTGAAGTGGGAAGAAATCCCCAGTCGCCATCTTCTTAGACATAACGGCCGCAGTCAAGACAGTTGACTCACCGTAACGCACGACAACAGAGCCATTTGCTTGCTTAGCAACCTGACCAGTCTCTACAATCAACTCACGACCCGCAAAAGTCGTTTGAAACACTTGTTTTGTCATTTTAATCCCCTTTGGATTGATGTAATTATACGCCTTGCCTACAAAGATCAAGATACTAAGGACGTCAAAAGCAAAGTAAAAATAGGAAACTGACGAAGTCTTCGATGAAGACAAGACAGTTTATCTTTTTTACACAGCTTTTCGGCCGGGTTCAATTACGCATGATAGCAGAGATTGACGCAGTGTGCGATGCACACCAGGAAATCTATCTTTTTCACTAGGGATTTAGCCCGTGTTCAACTACCTAGATACTTTGAAAAGTTTAAAAATATTATTCTTTAGTATTTGTCCTTTTTATAGCAGATTTGAATAGTTAAAAATCTGTTAATACCCTCATCTTTGTATCAAGTACGTACAGAGTCTATTTTATCATATTTTTCTTAAAAAGTGCGGTCTTTACCATTAAAAAGGAACCATTCCCCTCACCTGAGAAGAATGGTTTGCTTTTTATTATCCTAGAGACTGATGATTAAACAAAGCATGGGTTGCTTGGTGGATGTATTTTGCTGTATCCGCATTGTTCATAGTGTAGAGATGCACACCTGCGACATCCTGGGTTACCAAGTCCACGATTTGGTCCACTGCATAGGCAAGTCCTGCTGCTCTGAGCGACTCAGGGTCATGCTCATACTTGTCTAAGATGGCTTTAAATTTACGTGGAAGATGGATATTCTCACAAGTTTTCAAGAGGCGGAGAGCCTGATTTCGATTCAGAATTGGCATAATGCCTGCATGAATAGGAACATCAATCCCAGCCAAGATGCACTTGTCTTGGAAATCATAGAATCGCTCATTGTCAAAGAAAAGCTGAGTCACAAGGCTCGAACAACCTGCATCCACTTTCTTCTTAAGATTTTGAATATCTGAAATCTGATTTGGTGAATCTGGATGCCCTTCTGGATAACAAGCACCAACAATATCAAAGTGAGGAGCTTGTTCCTTGATGAACTCAATCAAGTCAGTCGCGTAGCGGAAATCCTTTTGCGGCTCCACATCTGGAATAATATCCCCACGAAGAGCCAAGATTTTCTGTACCCCAACCTTGTCCAAGTCAGCAATGGTTTCAGCAACCTTGTCCTTGGTCAAATAAATGGCTGGCAAGTGAGCAATAGTCGGAATCGCCAAGTCATTTTGGATAAAGTCAGCCAAACGAACCGTCGTTTCCTTGATATTAAATTTATTATTGCTGGCAGTCACACTGATAAAGTGGGGAGCCAACTCCTGCATATCTTGAAGAGCAGAAATAATCTTATCATTACCCACGGCTGGGTTGGGAGGGAACACTTCAAATGAGAGTGACGGTGTTTGGCGTGACATAGTCCTTATCCTTTTCTAATTGATTTTTTCGTTAGCTGGACTCTTAGAATCCAATTGAAACAGGCAGATTGACCAAACAGTGCTTCTTGAGAAATCCTTATCTTACAATTTCTCACGCGCAGCTTTAGCTGCTTCAACAAGGCGGATCAAGCTTTCTTTTGTTTCTGGAATACCACGTGTTTTCAAACCACAGTCAGGGTTGATCCAAACTTTCTTGCTTGGCACTTTAGCAAGGATGGCTTCGATTGTGTTGTCGATTTCGCCTTCATTTGGCACACGAGGTGAGTGGATATCGTAAACCCCAGGTCCTACTTCTGTTTGGAAGTTTTTCGCTTTGAGTTCGTCCAAGATTTCAAGGTTTGAACGGCTAGCCTCAAATGAGATAACGTCCGCATCCAAGTTGTCGATAGCTGGGATGATATCTGTAAATTCTGAGTAACACATGTGAGTGTGGATTTGTGTGTCTGGCGCTACTGTTGAGTGTACCAAGCGGAAGGCAGGAATTGCCCAGTCAAGGTAGTCTTCGTACCAGTCGCTACGACGGAGTGGCAATTTCTCACGAAGAGCAGCCTCGTCGATTTGGATGATTTTCACACCAGCAGCTTCAAGGTCAAGTACTTCATCCTTGATAGCAAGGGCGATTTGAAGAGTAGAATCCTTGATAGAGATGTCTTCACGTGGGAATGACCAGTTGAGGATGGTAACAGGTCCAGTCAACATACCTTTAACAGGTTTGTTTGTACGGCTTTGTGCATAGCTAGACCATTTAACAGTAATAGGGTTGAGACGAGTTACATCACCCCAGATGATTGGTGGTTTCACCCCACGCATACCGTATGATTGTACCCAACCATTTTTAGAGAAGAGGTAACCTGACAAGTTTTGACCGAAGTACTCAACCATGTCATTACGCTCGAACTCACCGTGAACAAGGACATCAAAGTCGATATCTTCTTGCCATTTGATCCATTCATCGATCGTTTCAGCAAGGAAAGCGTCGTACTCTTCTTGAGACAATTCACCTTTACGGTAAGCCAAACGTTTAGCACGAACTTCTTTTGTTTGAGGGAATGAACCGATAGTTGTTGTTGGAAGAGCTGGAAGTTTGAAAGCTTCTTCTTGAATAGCTTCACGTTCTGCAAATGCTGGCAAACGAGTGTAGTCTGCGTCTGTCAAGCCAGCGATACGCGCACGAAGTTCCGCATTTTCACCCACACGTTCAGTCGCAAAGAGTTCTTTGTTAGCTGCAAGAGCTTGTTCACCTTGACCATTGCGGATGGCATCCAAGTCACGGATTTCATCCAATTTTTCAACCGCAAAGGCAAAGTGGTTCAAGATAGCTGGTTCAAATTCTTCGTTAGCTGTTGTAAATGGCACATGAAGAAGTGAGCATGAGCTTGTCAAAACAATGTTTTCAGCTGGGATTTGCTCAAGAACAGCCAAGCTCTTTTCATAGTTGTTACGCCAGATGTTTTTACCATTGACAATACCTGCATAAAGAGTCTTGTCAGCTGGGAAACCACCTTTAACAAGTTCAAGAGTTTTCTTACCTTCAACGAAGTCAAGACCGATAGCATCTACTGGCAAGTTTACAAGATCAGCGTAAACGTCACGAACGTCTCCGAAGTAAGTTTGAAGCAAGACTTCAAGACCTTTTTTGTCAGCCAAAAGCTTGTTGTAAAGGTTCAAGAAGAGAGCTTTTTCTTCGGCTGTCAAGTCTTTGACAAGAGCAGCTTCATCCAATTGGATGCGAGTCGCACCAAGTTCAGCCAATTTAGCAAAAACTTCTTGGTAAGCAGCAACTAAGCTGTCTACGAAATCTTCTGCTTTCACACCTTCTTCAAAATCTGACAATTGAAGGAAAGTGAATGGACCTACAAGAACAGGACGAGTGTTGAGACCAAGTTCTTTAGCTTCTTGGAACTCATCGAAAATCTTGTGACCTGCAAGTTTAACTTGAGTGTCTTTTTCAAACTTAGGAACGATGTAATGGTAGTTAGTGTTGAACCATTTCTTCATTGGAAGAGCGCGAACATCCCCTTTTTCTCCTTGGTAACCACGACCCAAGGCAAAGTAGCGCTCAAGGTCAGACAAGTCCAAGTTTTGAACAGATGCAGGTACCACGTTGAAAAGGAAAGCTGCATCTAGGAAGTTGTCATAGTGAGAAAAGTCATTTGATGGGATTTCAGTGATGCCTTTTTCTTTGACAATATTCCAGTGTTTAGCACGCAAGTCTTTTGCGGCTGCCAAGAGTTCTTCTTCTGAGATTTCTTTTCTAAAGTATTTTTCAGTTGTAAATTTTAATTCGCGGAATTCGCCCAAACGAGGGAAACCGATGATTGTAGTTGACATGATGTGTCCTCCAAAATTTGTTGTTGAAACTATCTTAACAGAAAAGAAAGCGTCTGTATAATTGTAAAAAATTAGGCTTTGATATAGTTTGAAACTATATCTCTGTTTTAGACAAAAGAAAAAGACTTGAGACAACTGCCTCAAATCCTTTGTATAGCTTATTTTTAGCTGTGTTTTAGTTGGAATACTCAAACACGTTATTAGTAATTCTTATAAGTGACTATGACTTGTTATTAGAAAAGACTATAGGTTGATTTTTCTTTTGTAATTCTGATATTTCCCTGAAAAAGTGCGGACGGAAGGTGAAATTATCCAGTGGATTATTTTAGCCAACCAAGTAATTTCATCCCTATCAACTCTTTCTCTGTTCGAGTGGGACGATTGCTAGTGTCTTTCCTAAACTGGCTAGGACTTTTAAGACTGTGTCCAACTGAGGACTAGTCTTGCCTGTTTCCATTCTAGCTATGACAGGCTGGCTTACTCCACTAAGTTCTTCTAACTTTTTCTGGCTGATTCCTTGCTCATGTCTGGCTTCAATCAACTCACTCATGATAGCCACTCGCATATCGCTTTCAAGGATTTCCTCCTCGGTAAAGAGTTCAGATCGGACATCCTTCCAATTACTCCCAACGGCACTATTCTTCATCACTTACCCCTCTTTCTTTTAAGTCCTTCAGTTCACGCTCTGCTCCTTAGAAATTATAACTCTAAAGTTATTAAAAGTAAATCCCAACACTCATAAAAAAAGACCTTAGAAAAATTCTAAAGGTCTCATCTTTATTATTCGAAAAAAATTACGGGAAGAATTCTAAATTAGAGATAATCCTTACTATTACTCCAACTCGATCCCCTTCTCTCGGAGATTGTCCAGACACTCCTTATAGTAGGCAACATCATGCTCACTATAGATAGGACTTTTCAGCTTTCCCTCTACTAAGTCTTGATAAGGAGGGCAGGTCTTGCCACGATAGTTCTTGTCCAGCCACTCTGGACTGACATTGTAGCCACGGTTAGCCATTTCCTCCATGATTAAGCGATGATAGGCATAGAGACGATAAGGCGAATGGGTAAAAACATAGTCCACTGTCGCATGCTTTCTGCCCCAGCCATTGCCACGTAGGGCGCAACACTCTCGATGTTGCCCCAAGAGTTGAGGACGGGGAAGCTGTGAAATCAAAGCCTCATGCCAAAGTCTCATGGGAATCTCCTTTCAATAAAGTCGAATGTTGCAAGTAGGTATTTGGATAGCTTTCAAGCAAATCTCGGGTTTTCGCAATCACATCTTCCTTGGAAGCCAGACCACAGCGATACCGATCCAGCAAGAGCATATAGTCCTTACGCTCAGCATCTGTCGCTTTCTTTTTAAAATAGCCCCAAACATGCTGAAAGGCATTGCAAACCTGACCCCTGTGCTCTGGAATCTGGCAGGCACGGTCAATCATCTCTTGAACCAGACTCACCTCCACCTCTTCATTCTTGAGATACTGACGAATCTCATTGTAAATATTGCTAGAATGACTCAAAACGAGGTATTTGTTTCTCGCCCAGAGTTGCTGACAAAGAGCACGTTGGTTGTTATTATTCATATTTGAGATTATACCATGTTTACTCTATGATTTCCGCAATTTTTACATCGTAGGCATTTTGAAGATTGAGCCAAGTTATTATCGAAATGTTAGTAATCTTTGCTAACTTCCGAGCAATATCATTACTAATTGATTCCTCACCATTCACTAATTTATAGAGCTTCATTTCAGAAATTCCTAAACGCTCCGCAAATTCTTTCTGCGTTAGGTTATAATCTTCAATCAACTCTTCAACGTACTGACCTGGATGAAAAGCAATCAGGTCTTTGTATTCCACAATTTTATTACTCATAGTGATTGCTGACCTCCTCTATTTTTAGGATTTCGATTTTTATGGGACTTGAGAATAGTTTCTAAGATTAACCAGATATAAAATTGAATTCAAAAAATTTAATCATTTATCTCAACTAGAAGCAATTTAAACAATCCTTTAGTAACTACAATTATTATAATTACAATACTTAGTAAAAAACCTACATTTATAAAATTTGGAATACAATTAATACCTAAAGATAACTCCATCATATAAAGTAAACTAACTACAAACGTATAGAAATACCTAACAATTATTTCTTCCCATTTTGATGAATAAATCTTTGATTTTTTATCATATAAAACAGACCTCATAGGAGAAGAATACAGTATAGCAATAGCAGAAAGTAAGAACCCCGTGATTACAGAAATAAAAGATACCGTATCACTACGATTTAGTAGCACATAGTCCCTTAATAAATATGATACAAACAGACTTACTACTAAAATACCACCAGAAACAATTCTATCTTTTCTTCGTAACTTTCTCATTTGACAAACTCTCTATTTCTTTGAGCAAAATATCTTTTACCTCCGAACCTAAAAATTTCCCAGTTGCCTGTTGTTTCTCGGCATTAATTGAAATCTTTTTGATAAACGTACCACGGTTAAACACATGTTCAAATCCAGCATCATCGTTTCCTCTAATTAAGATACCAGAAAGTTGATGATCCTCAGACCCTTTTACAATGCTTCTGAGAAACTTTTTGATTTTAGTTATTTTCATACTAGAGAGCTTTACGTTCAGAGTTATATCTTCTAAACCATCAGTTTCGAATAAATCATATAAAGCTTCGCGTTTTTGTGATAAAGTTGAAAAAATATCATCTTTTGAAGTAAACTGAATTTCATCGACACTAGATAATATTTTTAAAAATTCCTCTTTATCTTCGTAAAAACCTTTTATACTAAACTCAATCCCTGTCGTATCTTTAAGAATTTTTTCTAGCAAATTACGGTGTCTCACATCCGAAAAATACAATAAATTATTATCTAAATCGAATAAGACAAAGAATTGCTTCAAAAACTCCAGCTCTGTTTCTGATTTAGGATTTTCGCGTTTTTGATTTGTATAGTAGTCCGTTACAGTAGTATCTCTAGGTTCTAACTTTCCAGATTCTATAACTAAAAAAACATAATGCTTATTTTTATCAACCTCTAGATGATATAACCCTTTTTCGTGTTTTAAATCACATGGGTTCAACTTATCAAAAGTCTTTAAAATAGGCTGCAACCACTTCTCTCCTCTTTTTTCACTTTTAATAAATGGTTTCCATATAGAAAAAGTAAGCTCTGACATTTATTTGCCCTCAAATTCTTTCAACTTTATAATTCTAACTGCTATTTCCTCTACTCTACCTTCACTTGTCCATTCATCAGCATTGGCAAGAGCCAATCGCGGAGTTGGGTTAGTTCTTGGTTTTGAATATAATTTTTATGTACTGCTTCGTATATAGGTCTAACTATTTTAGAAAATCGATCTGCAATTTCAAAATCAAATACTATTGGATACTCCATAATATGTTTTTTATCACCTCTAGGCATTTTTGACCCTTTAGAACCTGCTACGTCATAGTTAAAAAAATCATCTCTGGCAAGAGTCGCAAAAACAAATTCTCTAGAAACTATTTTTTTCGTCCTAATACAAAGTACATCTGAACTACAGCCACCTACTCTATCACTTAGCCAAATCTTTTTAAAATAGGGGCGAATATTTGAAATTAGAATATCTCCTATAGAGTATTTAGTTGAAGTTCCTGACTTAGGAAATGATGTAGTCAATTCAATTCCACCCATATCTACAATCATATTATCAGTTCCTACATAATTTTCTATATTTAGTTCAGAGGATTCAACTTTATCAGAAACATATTTAGAAAAATACTTCAACTTCTCCACTCCCCACCCTTCTGGGATTTCGCGTTTGAGTTCTGGGTTATAGACCATCTTTCCACCTGATGATTTATAGGGTTTACCATTCTGGTCTGGAAAATCAAACTGCACAAACCAGTAGTCATAGAGGGTCTTAGCCATGGCTTCCAACTCTTGATTGATTTGGTTGTTGATTTGGATTTTATCATCTAACAAAGTTAAGAAGTTAGAGATTTTACGCTGATCAGCAATATTAGGGAGTTCAATTTTAATATCATCAAATGTTGATAAATTTATAGTGTTAAATACACTTCCTTGACTTTTGTTAAGTAGAACATCAACATAATTTTTAAGCCAATAATATAAATAATCTGTATCTAACTTATTTTTCTTCCCTCGTAATCCAAAACACGATTGGTTGAATGCCATAGGTTTAGTTAACTGAGCAATTGCTCCAACTGTTCCTCTAGCAGAAATTATCAAATCGCCTTTTTCTAACATTTTTGTATTACTATTGTTCAAACCTAACTCAGTAATTTTTTTAGATGCAGAACTAACATAGCGATTTGATGAATTAAAATCTGCTACAGCTAACCAATCAATGTCTCCATCCCAAAATTCTTTTACACTTGTTTTTGGAGTTCCTCCACTAATTATTGTTACAACATCACTAAGTTTCTCACTCATACTTCACCCCCTTCATCTGCTCTTCAATCTCCTGCTCAAGTGCATGCGATTGCTGGAAGAGGTCAGAGAGTTTGTTTTGAAAGGCGGTCATCTTGGCTTCAAACTCGTCTGCTGTGATATCCACATAGTCTATCTTGATGTCAAAGTATTGACCTGCGCTAAGAGAGTAGTTTTTCTCCTTGATTTCCTCATAAGAGACGGTGACAGAAAAGTCCTCGACGGCTTCTTTCTTGATAAAGGTCTCGACGATCTTCTGCTCTTCCTCAGGAGAGAGCACGGTCTTTTGGTTCTTGCCTTCCTTGACCTTGGTTCCGAGGTTTGAGGCATCGATAAGGACGACATCGCCCTTATTTTTCTTATCGATAAAGAGGATGGAGACGTTGGTACCTGTCGTCGCAAAGATATTGGACGGCATGGAAACGACACCAGCCAGCATTTGATTGTCCACCAAGTGTTGACGGATGGCCTTATCAATCCCTGACTGGGCAGTGATAAATCCTGTTGGCAAGACAACGGCTGCTTGACCATCCGGCTTCAAGGAGTAGATGATATGCTGAACAAAGAGCTCGTAAATCGCCATCTTATCCTTAGACTTGGCTGGAACTTTTGGCACTCCTGCAAAGAAACGCTCACTGGCTTCTGGCAAGCTTTCCACTCGGTCGCGCCACTCTGAAAAATCTAGCTTGAAAGGAGGGTTCGACACGATATAGTCCATTTTTTCAGGATGACGGTTAGCGATGATAGTATTTCCCTGTACGATATTATGGATGGAGTGTTGGAGGCCATTCAAAATCAGATTGAGACGGAGAAGATTAGATGATTTTTGCGAGATATCCTGACTATAAACAGTGGTCTTATCCACACCGATACGACTAGCCAGGTTCATAAGCAAGGTTCCAGAACCAGCAGAAGGATCATAGATGCGCACGTTTGATGGTTGGTCATTCCCCACAAGGATATCAGCGATAATCTTAGCCACAGAGTGAGGCGTGTAGTACTCAGCGTACTTACCACCACCATCTTTGTTGTAGTCCTTGATCATGTACTCAAAGAGAGTAGAGAAAAAGTCGAAGCCTTGTGAAAAGATGGTCTCATCAAACTTGACGCGCGCAAGGAGATTAATGATAGCTTTTGCCACCTCGTTGCGCTTACTACTATCTGAAATGGTATCCGTAATCAAGCGCTCATCAAAGAGACGAATGGCCGTATCGCCGTCCGTATGAACCGAAAAAATATCGTTATTGTCGATGGCGATTTGGTTGAGGGTATTTTCAAAAGTCTCGTAGAAAGTCGCTTCATTTTGCTGACGGTGGAGGGATTCGATCAACTGCTCTGGCTTGAGCCAAGCTGTACTGGTACCGATATCCTCCAAGAGCCAGTCATAGTCATCTCCACTCATTGCCAACAAGTTTTCATAAGTGTTGGATTCATCCAGCACCTTGGCTTGATATAAAAACTTATCATTTAAAAATTTGTAGAGGAAGGACTGGGTGAGGAGTTTGTACTCACCCGCTTCCCCTCCTAGTCCCGCATGGGTAAAGACTGCTTTCAAATCATCTACCAAGTCTTGGACTTGGACTTTATATGTTTCATTCATTAATGTTGGTATTCCTCTTCATATCCTTCAAATAGCGACTCGACGATATAATTAAAATCCTGTCTTGTCAAACTACTTGCAGATTGGTTGGTTTTCATTTCAATCCGAGCTTCTTCTCGAATCATTTTCTTGAGAAAGTCCTCGTTATCTAGTACTCCTTGATTTTGACCGATTTTACGGTCTAGTCTGATTTTCGATTCCTTGATAACATGGTAAATAGCAGGAAAATCACTGACCATAGTCGAATTGGTTACGTGTTTATAGGAACGTGCTGCCATTTCATCTCCGTCAAAATTCATCGTCAAACGTCTCATATGAGTATGATAATCTTCCACTGACTTAAAGAGGTTTTCGTACTCTTTTTGAATTTCTTTGATGTTTTCCATAGTGTAGCCTTCTTGCCCATGAATCAGGTGTTTTTTCATGATGCGCTGGAATTCTTCGTAGAGAGAGACCCACTCAGGATCTTTCTCATCACGCTCTTTTATGATGCCTCCAGCAACTCGACGCTTCAAATCTTCTAGGTCATTGGCTGCTAGACGAAGTTCTTCCTCCGCAATCTTGACAAAACTAAAACTGGTCTCAGACATGGCAAGATTTAAAAGGGTGCGACTAGAAAAATCATCTGGCTTATCTATCAGTGACAAGGTCAGCAAACGTCTTGAGATGACATTGAGCAGAGTTGCAATCTGACCGATATCAATCTGCTGGAGCAGGTTTTCGTATCCAAGGAGACGGGCGATATTATAGTACTGCTTAACCGATTCTAAGGTTTTTCGTAGTTCATTTAGTTGCTTTCTATCCTTGATATCATCAATTGATTGAGAAAAGAACTCTAGATTAGAGGTTGGATAGTCCATGAGAATGCGCTCTGTCTTGCTTAGTTCCTGAGAAATTTCCTCCGCGGGCACAAAGAGCGATCCAAACACATCCTCTCCATTTTCCCCAGTCAGGGTCGTATCATACTCTTGATTGAGTTCTTCTAGATAAGCCCGATTAGTCTTGTCAAACTCTTTGGAAATATCCGCAAAATCAACTACATATCCAAAGAGATAGTCCTTGTAAGGACGATTCACACGAGTCAAAGTCTGGAGAAGGTTATGAGCCTTAATCTTGCGTCCTAGATAGAGACGCTTGAGGCGGGGCGCATCAAAACCTGTCAGGAGCATCGAATAGACGATGATGAGGTCAATCTTACCTTCCTTATAGGCATCCACCTTTTCTTTTTTCTCCTCCTTATCTCCCTCATCATGGAGAATGAGAGCAGAGGTCAAGTTGGTTGTTCCAGCTTTGCGTCGTTCTTCTAACTGCTTTTCAAGCTCACGCGCCTGCTTGGACGAATCACAGACAATCATGCCACCAATGGTCTGGTCATCAAAAACCAAATCACGCGCACGATTAAAGTCCTCCAGGATAAAATCAAGCATAGGTTCCACATAGTGCGGATGAGCAAAGATATCTTCTTTCGATAAATCTCCACGTTGGATTTCCTCATTGATAGCTCTGAGATTATCTTTATAGGACGTCTCGATATCTTCTCGAATGAGACGCAAGGTAAAACCATCATCTATAGACTGGTTGTAGTAGTATTTATGGATATAGTCCCCAAAAATATCACGTGTGGTTGCATGACTTTCCTTAGTCTTGCCATCTTTCTTGTAAGTAATCAAGGGGGTCCCAGTCAAGGCAATCTTGATCGCATTGGTATCTGCCTGATAGAGATTTGGCAGGTAGGAACCTCGTTCGTTATAAGAGCGGTGGGCTTCATCGATAAAGTAGATATTTTGACGATTGAGATCATAGCCAGAGCGGTCGGTCAGGTCTGAATCATCCTTAAACTTCTGGATATTGACCACAGCCACATCATAGCCATCTTGTTTTTGATTGAGTTCTCGAGGATTGTTGATGCGCTTAACTTTTAGACCTCTTTTGGTAAATTCCTTAAAGGCTTGGTCTGCCAAATCCAAGCGATCAACGACAAAGTAAAACTGCGGAACAATCCCCTGTTTTGAAAAATAATTGGTCAGATAGCGGATATTGAAGAAAGCCAGGGCAGTCTTACCTGAGCCCTGTGTATGCCAGATAACACCTTTTTTGACACCTTTTGCGATGGTTTCTTCGATAGCACGAGTTGCAAAATACTGCGGATAGCGCATAACATGCTTCTGCAATTGTATCTGCCCTTCCTTGCTTTCTTCTTCTACATAGACCAGCCCAAAGTGAAGCATGAAAAGCAGGCGTTCTTTTTGATACAAAGAAGATAGGAAAGTATTACAGGGAGTGTCGGGCTGTAAGTTTGTTGTAAATTCTGGTTGAGATTTGAGAGCAAAACGCTTCACATCCTCAAGTACGAAATCAATTTCTTCATCTCTTAAAGGTACAATTGAATGCCGAAAATCTACTCCTCTTTCTTCCTTGAAAGCATTAAACTTGGTTTTTGAATAAGCATTTGAAGCATAGTAAGAACCCTGTTTTTGTTGACCTTGGCCACTGATATAAGGCAAATTATCAGATAGAGCTATCAACTGGGTAATATTGTTAAAACGACGGAACTTACGATTTTCAAAACGGTATCTGGTTCTGTCCTGTTCTGACTGAATCCCTGTCTTTCCATCACGGATAGCATTGGGTTGTTTAACTTCGATATAAGAAAGGGGAAGTCCATTGATAAACACAACTATATCCGGACGAAATTCATCTTGCCCATTTTGACAAGTGACTTCAAGCGCCAGATGGAAGGTATTGGCTTCAGGATTTTCCCAATCGATATAAACAGCACCTTCTTGTCCCTGTATCCTTTTAAAGAAGGAGCGCCCTAAATCATTTTGATCCAGTTCCAGCTTGATATTGGCCAATTCTCTTTCAAAATCTTCATCTGTTAAGTAGTTATTAAATGTTAAAAATTGCTCCTTAAAAACAGATACAAGAATATTGGTATCTGGGTCTCTTTCTTCAATTTCTTTACTATTACGAGAAAGATAGGTATAACCTATTCGCATCAAATGCAGAGCTGCTGGGATTTGTACTCTTGTTAATTCAGAAAAATCTTTTCGTCTTGCCATCGCAAACCTTCCTTACGCTTCATTTGAACTATTCATATCCTGAAATTTCCAGATTTTATACTAGGTCTATTATAGCATGTTTAGCCTCAAATTCCATCACTCTTCCCATCGCAAAAGCAATCATTCCCCCTTTCTCCTCCAAAATATGGTATAGTAGAGTTATACTATCTACTAGGAGTTTACATGTCACAGGATAAACAAATGAAAGCTGTGTCTCCCCTTCTACAGCAAGTTATCAACATCTCATCGATTGTCGGTGGTGTTGGGAGTTTGATTTTCTGTATTTGGGCTTATCAGGCTGGGATTTTACAGTCTAAGGAAACCCTCTCTGCCTTTATCCAGCAGGCAGGTATCTGGGGGCCACCTCTCTTTATCTTTTTACAGATTTTACAGACGGTCGTGCCTATCATTCCTGGGGCCTTGACCTCGGTGGCTGGTGTCTTTATCTACGGGCACATCATCGGGACTATCTACAACTATATCGGCATCGTGATTGGCTGTGCCATTATCTTTTATCTGGTGCGCCTCTACGGAGCTGCCTTTGTCCAATCCGTCGTCAGCAAGCGCACCTATGACAAGTATATAGGCTGGTTGGATAAGGGCAATCGTTTTGACCGTTTCTTTATCTTTATGATGATTTGGCCCATTAGTCCAGCTGACTTTCTCTGTATGCTGGCCGCCCTAACCAAGATGAGCTTCAAGCGTTATATGATCATCATCGTTCTGACCAAACCCTTTACCCTCGTGATCTATACCTACGGTCTGACCTATATTATTGACTTTTTCTGGCAAATGCTTTGACACATAAAAAATCCACTTGGGAAACCAAACGGATTTTTTACTTTATTGTGAAACTTCTTTTGCAAGAACAAAGTTTCCAAGTGTGGCAGAACCATTTCCTGCGACTGCTGGCGTCACGATATAGTCACGCACATCTGGTACTGGTAGGTAGCCGTTGAGAAGAGCTGTAAATTTCTCACGGACACGGTCCAACATGTGTTGTTGAGCCATAACCCCACCACCAAAGACGATTACGTCTGGGCGGAAAGTTACTGTAGCATTGACCGCAGCTTGAGCGATGTAGTAGGCTTGAACATCCCAGACAGAGCTGTTGAGTTCAATATTTTCACCACGAATACCTGTACGAGCTTCCAGACTTGGTCCAGCCGCAAAACCTTCTAAACATCCTTTGTGGAATGGACAAACACCGTTAAATTCTTTTTCAATATCCATTGGGTGTTTAGCCACATAGTAGTGCCCCATTTCAGGGTGACCCACACCACCGATAAACTCACCACGTTGAATAACACCTGCACCGATACCTGTACCGATTGTGTAGTAAACTAAGTTTTCGATACGGCCACCAGCATTGTTACGGGCAACCACTTCACCGTAGGCAGAGCTGTTTACGTCTGTAGTAAAGTACATTGGCACGTTTAGGGCTCGACGAAGGGCACCAAGCAAGTCCACATTTGCCCAGTGAGGTTTTGGAGTTGTTGTGATAAAGCCATAAGTTTTTGAGTTTTTGTCAATATCAATAGGACCAAATGAACCAACTGCAAGACCAGCAAGGTTATCGAATTTTGAGAAGAACTCGATGGTTTTATCGATTGTTTCGATTGGAGTTGTTGTTGGAAATTGTGTTTTTTCTACAACGTTAAAGTTTTCATCACCGACAGCACAGACAAATTTTGTACCGCCCGCTTCCAAGCTTCCATATAATTTTGTCATGATAAACCTCTTGTTTTTATTTTCTTTATTATAGCATATTTTAAAAATCTAAGTTTCTCAATTTTTTAGATTTTCCTCTGTAAATCTTACCATTCAAGCAAAAACGAACAAACATGTCATTTGTTCGTTTTCATTTAGCTAGGAAAGATTAGGCTTTCACTTCGATAAGAGCATCACCCTTCGCAACTGAACCTGTTGCGATTGGAGCTACTGAAGAGAAGTCAGCTGTGTTTGTAACAATAACCATTGTTGTATCATCAAGACCAGCTGCAGCGATTTTGTTTGAGTCAAATGTTCCAAGAACATCGCCAGCTTTTACCTTGTCACCTTGGGCAACTTTTTGTTCGAAACCTTCACCGTTCATTGTTACAGTGTCGATACCAACGTGGATCAAGACTTCAGCTCCATTAGTTGTTTTCAAACCGAAAGCATGTCCAGTTGCAAAGGCGATTGAAACTTCAGCATCAGCTGGTGCATAGACCACACCTTGACTTGGTTTCACAGCGATACCTTGTCCCATAGCTCCACTTGAGAAGACTGGGTCATTGACATCGGCAAGAGCAACAACATCACCAACGATAGGAGTTACAAGTGTTTCATTTTGAAGAGCTGCTGGAATGTTACCAGTTGTTTCTTCTTGGACCAAACGTTCTGTCTCTACTTCAGTAGCAACTTCTTTTTCATCCTCATAACCAAACATGTAAGTAAGGGCAAAACCAAGTGCAAATGATACAGCTACCATAAGAAGGTATTGGGCAAGTTGTCCGTTACCAACATAAAGCATTGTACCAGGGATGATGGTGATACCACTACCATTACCAGCAAGTCCAAGGATAGAAGCCAATCCACCACCGATTGCACCAGCAATCAATGAGAGGAAGAATGGTTTACGGAAGCGCAAGTTCACCCCGAAGATAGCAGGCTCTGTAATACCGAGGAAGGCAGAAAGAGCTGCTGGGAAAGCAAGTGTTTTTAGTTTTGGATTTTTAGTTTTAACACCAACCGCAACAGTCGCAGCACCTTGAGCTGTCATAGCAGCTGTGATGATAGCGTTGAATGGGTTAGCATGGTCAGCAGCAAGCAATTGAACTTCAAGCAAGTTGAAGATATGGTGCACACCTGACACGACGATCAATTGGTGAACCCCACCAATCAAGAAACCACCAAGACCAAATGGCATGCTGAGGATCGCTTTTGTAGCGATAAGGATGTAGTTTTCAACAACGTGGAAAACTGGCCCGATGACAAAGAGTCCAAGGATAGACATAACCAAAAGTGTCACGAATGGCGTTACCAAGAGATCAATAACATCTGGAACGACCTTGCGGACAAGTTTTTCAAATTTAGCTCCGACAACCCCGATGATGAAGGCTGGAAGAACGGAACCTTGCAAACCAACAACAGGTATGAAACCAAAGAAGTTCATAGCTGTTACTTCACCACCTGAAGCGACAGCCCAAGCGTTTGGAAGTGAGCCAGAAACAAGCATCATACCAAGAACGATACCAACGGCTGGATTTCCACCGAATACACGGAAGGTTGACCACACAACCAAACCTGGCAAGATGATGAAGGCTGTATCTGTCAAGATTTGTGTGTAAGTTGCAAAGTCTCCTGGAAGTGGCATTTCAAGAGCATTGAAAAGACCACGCACACCCATGAAAAGACCTGTTGCTACGATAACTGGGATGATTGGAACGAAAACGTCACCGAAAGTACGGATAGCACGTTGGAACCAGTTCCCTTGTTTAGCAGCTTCTGCTTTCATATCAGCTTTAGATGATGTTGGCAAACCAAGTGCAACAACTTCATCGTACATTTTGTTAACTGTACCTGTACCAAAGATGATTTGGTATTGACCTGAGTTAAAGAAAGCACCTTGAACTTTTTCCAAGTTCTCAATCACTTCTTTATTGATTTTTCCTTCATCTTTGACCATGACACGAAGACGAGTCGCACAGTGAGCTACACTGTTGACATTTTCACGTCCGCCCAAGGCATCGATGACTTTTTTTGCAATTTCCTGATTGTTCATTTGCAAAAATCTCCTTATATAAAATTTTGTAAACTGTTTGAAAGCGATTTTATTCGCCCTTACGACTATTATTTTATCATGTTTTAGAAATATGTCAAGCGTTTTGCAGAAAAAATATTCTATCCACTTAGTGGGCACGATTTAGATTGATTACTTTATCAGATATTCCTTGAAAAAATAAGTTTAAAATCTTGGTTAAAAGGGTTTTGTTTCATTATCTTTCATATTTTCCTAAAAATTTGATTGATTTCCTGCATTTATTTTGTGACAAACGTTTGACAGTTTTTTCTCTTTTTTAACATAAAAGGCTTGCTTTTTTTCCCGAAAACGGTTACTATTAAAAGTGATAAGATTTTTGGAGGAATGAAAGAATGAAATGGACTACTGAGCGTCGTTACAGACTTTATCAAGACTGGACGCAAGAAGAAATTAAGAATATTAAGGAAAATATGGCACAATCTCCATGGCATACTCATTACCACGTTGAGCCAAAAACAGGACTCCTAAACGACCCAAATGGCTTTTCTTACTTTGATGGAAAGTGGATTGTTTTTTATCAGAACTTTCCTTTTGGTGCAGCCCACGGTTTGAAATCTTGGGTGCAATTGGAAAGCGAGGACTTGGTTCATTTCACAGAAACTGGAGTCAAAGTTTTGCCTGATACTCCATTAGATAGCCACGGCGCCTACTCTGGTTCTGCTATGCAATTTGGTGAAAACTTGTTCCTATTCTATACAGGAAATGTCCGTGATGAAAACTGGATCCGTCACCCTTACCAGATTGGGGCTTTGATGGACAAGGATGGCAATATTACGAAGATTGACAAGATCTTGATCGATCAGCCTACAGACTCTACCGACCACTTCCGCGATCCGCAAATTTTTAACTTTAAGGGTCAATATTATGCCATTGTCGGCGGACAAGACTTGGAGAAAAAAGGTTTCGTTCGTCTCTATAAGGCTGTAGATAACGACTACACAAACTGGCAAGCCGTTGGCGACCTTAACTTTGCTAACGATCGCACTGCCTATATGATGGAATGCCCAAATCTGGTCTTTGTAGGAGAGCAACCTGTCCTTCTCTACTGCCCACAAGGATTGGATAAAGATGTTCTAGACTACGACAATATCTATCCAAATATGTACAAAATCGGGACTTCCTTTGACCCTGAAAATGCCAAAATGGTAGATGTGTCTCAACTTCAAAACATGGACTATGGTTTCGAAGCCTATGCAACTCAAGCCTTCAACGCTCCTGACGGACGTGCTCTAGCAGTTAGCTGGCTTGGATTGCCAGATGTTGCTTACCCATCTGACCGTTTTGACCACCAAGGAACCTTCTCATTGGTCAAAGAACTGACTATCAAAGATGGCAAACTCTACCAATACCCAGTCGCAGCGATCAAGGATCTCCGTGTTTCTGAAGAAGCCTTCTCAAACCGTTCCCATACCAATAACAGCTACGAACTTGAACTTAACTTAAAACCTAATAGTCAGAGCGAGATTGTCTTACTTGCTGACAAAGAAGGCAAGGGACTTGCAATCAACTTTGACCTTGTAAATGGTCAAGTGACAGTGGATCGTAGCCAGGCTGGTGAACAGTACGCTCAAGAATTTGGTACAACTCGTTCTTGCCCTATCGATAACCAGGCTACTACTGCTACGATTTTCATCGATAACTCTGTCTTTGAAATTTTCATCAATAAAGGAGAAAAAGTATTTTCTGGTCGTGTCTTCCCACATGCGGACCAAAATGGTATCCTCATCAAATCTGGAAACCCAACTGGAACTTACTATGAATTAGATTATGGTCGCAAAACTAACTGATGTCGCCAAACTTGCAGGCGTCAGCCCTACTACCGTTTCTCGGGTTATCAATAAAAAAGGTTATCTATCTGAGAAAACCATTCAAAAGGTCAATGAAGCCATGCGAGAATTGGGCTATAAACCCAACAACCTGGCTCGTAGTCTGCAAGGAAAATCAGCTAAGTTAATCGGCTTGATTTTCCCAAATATTTCCAATGTTTTCTATGCAGAATTGATTGATAAATTGGAACACCAACTCTTCAAAAATGGTTACAAAACCATCATCTGCAACAGTGAACATGATTCTGAGAAGGAACGTGAATATATCGAAATGTTGGAAGCCAATCAGGTGGACGGCATCATTTCTGGTAGTCACAACCTAGGAATTGAAGACTACAATCGCGTGACAGCGCCGATTATTTCCTTTGACCGAAACCTGTCTCCAGACATCCCTGTCGTTTCCTCTGACAACTATGCTGGTGGGGTTCTTGCTGCCCAGACCTTGGTTAAGACAGGCGCCCAGTCTATCATCATGATTACAGGGAATGACAATTCCAATTCGCCAACCGGACTGCGCCACGCTGGTTTTGCATCGGTTCTACCAAAAGCACCTATTATCAATGTTTCCAGTGACTTTTCTCCTGTCAGAAAAGAAATGGAAATCAAGAATATCTTGACCCGACAAAAGCCTGATGCCATCTTTGCTTCGGATGATTTGACAGCTATTCTGGTCATTAAAATTGCTCAAGAACTGGGCATTTCTGTCCCAGAAGAGCTCAAGGTCATCGGATACGATGGGACCTACTTTATCGAGAATTACTATCCTCATTTGACAACAATTAAGCAACCTATGAAGGAGATTGCCCAACTCACTGTTGACCTCCTCTTACAAAAGATCGAAGGCAAGGAAGTTGCGACAACTGGTTACTTCTTACCAGTCACCCTATTACCAGGAAAAAGTATTTAATACTCTTCGAAAATCTCTTCAAATCACGTCAGCGTCGCCTTACCGTAGATATATGTAACTGACTTCGTCAGTCTTATCTACAACCTCAAAGCAGTACTTTGAGCAACTTGCGGCTAGCTTCCTAGTTTGCTCTTTGATTTTCATTGAGTATAAGCACAAGAAAACTCAGACCAATTCGTCTGAGTTTTTTATAATCTTAAATTTTCGAGATAGCGCTGGGCTGTCTCTAGGTTAAAGGTTTTATCTGCGATAAGTTGCTCGACTAGGGGAGCTACCTCTGACTCACTGGCACCTGCTAGGAGTGCTAAAGATTTGGCCTGCAATTTCATGTGACCTTGCTGAATTCCCGTACTCACCAAGGCTTTGAGGGCCGCAAAGTTTTGGGCAAGACCGATGGACACGATAAGCTGGGCTAATTCTTTGGCAAAAGGATTTCCCAGTAGTTCATGACTGAGGGCTACACGAGGATTGAGACCGATAGAGCCACCCTTGGTCGCCACAGGTATGGGCAGGGTCATCTGGCCCACCAATTCTTCTCTTTCAAGGTCCAGCGTCCATTGACTAAGACCTTGATAGCGCCCGTCTCGACTAGCAAAGGCATGGGCCCCCGCCTCAATGGCACGCCAGTCATTACCAGTGGCAATTAAAATGGCATCAATACCATTAAAAATCCCTTTATTGTGGGTAGCTGCTCGATAAGGATCAGCCTGTGCAAACTGGCTGGCCAAGGCTATCTTCTCCGCAATTTCTCGTCCTTGATCCTTTTGGCGGCTCAAGTAACGAAAGGCGATGCGACAGCTTACAGTAACTAGAGAATCGGTCGCGTAGTTGGACAAGATTCCCACGAGACTCTGCCCCTGACTGAGCTCTTCTAAGACTGGTTTCAAGGATTCCAGCATGGTGTTGAGCATATTGGCACCCATGGCTTCCTGGGTATCAACATGAAGATAGACGACTAGAAAGTCTGTTTCGCCTTTTATCTGCTCGACATGCAGATCACGCGCCCCACCTCCACGTTTAACGATAGAAGGATAGGCTTGATTGGCAAGCTCCAAGAGCTCCGCTTTCTTACTGACAATCTTCTCTTGCGCTAAATCTTGATCAGCAACTTGATAAAGGGCTACCTGACCAATCATCTGACGCTCATGGACTTGTGCAGTAAAGCCCCCTGCTCGCTTGATGATTTTACTTGCATAGCTGGCCGCAGCAACCACGGACGGCTCTTCCGTCACATAAGGAACTGTGTATTCCTGACCGTTAACGAGAACCTCTGGAACTAGCGAATAAGGCAGAGAAAAAGTTCCCACCACATTCTCACTCAGCTGGTCTGCGACAGTCACGCTAATCTGTTCATCCTGCTCCAAACTCACTTGCTTCTCAGGACTAAGGAGCGCCTGAGCTTTTAACAGCTCGAGGCGCTCTTGGTATGATTTTTTAGAAAATCCATTCCAACTTATCTTCATTATTTTTCAACCTTGCTATAACGGCGTTGGTGGTCCACAATTTCAACCAAGGTAAAATCTTGATTTTCATATCCAGCAAACTGGGCAGAGTTTGTTTCATCCAAGTCCACTTCCTCAAAGAAGACTTTTTCATAGTCTGCAACAGACAGGGCAGTTCGTTGGTTGAGCTTGTTCAAACGGTCTTTATCCAGATAAGCTTCATATCCTTCAACCAATTCACCACTGAAGAACTCAGCCACAGCCCCACTTCCGTAACTATAAAGGGCGATTTTATCCCCAGCCTTCAAGCTATCTGTATTTTCCAAGAGAGACAAAAGTCCAAGAAAGAGAGAACCTGTATAGATATTCCCCACTTTTTGACTGTAGAGAATAGACTGGTCAAAATGCTTTTGCAAGAGGTCTTTTTTCTCTTGAGGCAGGTTCTTATCCATGATTTTTTTCAAGCCTTTTAGTGCTAATTTAGGATAAGGCAAGTGGAAACAAACAGCCGCAAAATCATCTAAAGTAAGCTGGTAGCGTTTTTGATATTCAAGCCAAGTCGTTTTCAAACTATCCAAATATTGTTGGGTAGAATAGACACCATTTACATAAGGAGTTGTTGAGTAATTTGGACGCCAAAAATCCATGATGTCACGGGTTTGAGCCACATTGTCATTATTAAAGGCCATAATGCGTGGATTTTGTGTAATCAACATAGCCACACTGCCAGCACCTTGAGTTGGTTCTCCTGGAGTTTCAATACCGTATTTGGCAATGTCACTGGCAATGACCAAGACCTTAGACTCTGGAGAATTTTCCACATGCAATTTGGCATAATGAAGGGCAGCTGTCGCTCCATAGCAGGCTTCTTTAATCTCGAAACTACGAGCAAAGGGCTGGATGCCCAGCAAGCCATGCACAAAGACGGCCGCAGCCTTACTCTGGTCAATTCCTGACTCTGTAGCCACAATGACCATATCAATTTCTTGTCTCTCTTGCTCAGTTAAAATAGAGTCACTAGCACTGGCTGCCAAGGTCACGATATCCTCAGTTAGGGGTGCAATACTCAATTCCTTGAGCAAGAGTCCTTTGCTTAATTTTTCAGGGTCAATACCCCTCGCTTCTGCTAAGTCTTGTAATTTCAAGACATATTGACTGGTCGCAAAACCAATCTTATCAATACCGATTGTCATATTTACCTCTGTTTTATCATTCATGTAAAAAATCGTTCTATACTATTTTATCACAAATGGCAGTAAAAGAGAGAAAAAAGACTTGATTCACCAAATCAAGTCTCTTGTTCGTCATAGTTTTAAATAATGATTAGTTGCTATAGAGTTCACCAACATAAGTAGCTTTATAAGCCCCATTCTCAGTTATCAGTTCCTGGAGGATTAAATTTCCTGAGTAAGTCCTTCCCATCTCATCTACAAATTCTTGATAAAATTGACTGGTCGGAATTTCTCTGATATTCTTATCAAATGTCTTGTCAAGTGTTTTACTAACCTTCTCAGCAATCAACTGATGCTCTTGCAATCCACTTTGAAACTCTGAGCCTGAACTAGAAACCATGACTGGGATAAACAACAAAGTCAGTAGACTTACAGACAATAAGGAAAATAGTAATTTTTTCATGTTTTTTCCTCCTTTCTATATAGAATACTACATAGAGAAAGCGTTGTCAATGTATTTATCTCATTTTTCAGAAAATTCTTTTATTTCTGTAAATTCCCCAATACTCAATGTGTTTTTATATAATGATACAGTCTGAGAATCACTGTTCCGCTAGCCATGCCAATAGAGATTACCAGAGCCAACATGACAACTAAAGTTGCACTAGCAATCGCGTGACTATAGTCTCCTGTCACAAAAAAGGCAGTTGTCCGATAAGAAAGGTATCCCGGAACCAGGGGTGCCAAAATGGCCAAGATAAAGACCACTGCAGGTGTCTTATAAAGAATACTTAAAATCTGACTGACACAAGAACCAATAATAGCGGCAATGAAGGTAGCTACAATGACATTGGTTGGTTCCTTGAGCAAGAGATAGATTAGCCAGACAGCCATGCCCAAAATCCCTCCCGGTAAGAGCATGGACCGTTGAACATTAAGTACGATTAAAAAAGTGATGATAGCAAGAAGACTTGCTACTGCTTGTAATAAAAAGGTTGTTAGTGTCATATTAATTCATCAATACCAAGGCGACAGAAGTTCCCGCCCCTAAAGCAAGGGTAATGAGCAGGGATTCAAACATCTTACTCATACCAGAGTTTATGTGGTTGGTCATAATATCACGAACCGCATTAGTCAAGGCAATACCTGGTACAAAAGGCATGACCGCACCAGCTATAATCAAATCTGCCGTTGAGGGAAAGCCTGTGTAGCGAGCCCAAAACTGGGCAATCATCCCAAAGACAAAGGCTCCAGCAAAGGCCGTCACAAAGGGAATTCGGATAAACTTCTCCACATAAAGGGAAAAGGCAAAACCAAATAAGGTAGCCACTCCTGCCCCGAGTGCATCGTAGATATTTCCACTAAACATAACCGAAAAGAAAGGAGCACTAAAGGTCGCGGCCAAAGTTACTTGCAACTTGGTATAGGGAAGGGGTTGGGCTTGCAAAGCCGTCAATTGCTTGAAGGCTGTTTCTAAATCAATGCGCCCCCCAACCAGCTGACGAGAAATCTGGTTTACATCACAGACTTTTTCAATATTATAAGAAGAGGAAGTCACGCGCTTCATGCGCGAAATATTGGTATTTTCAATAGAGAAAAAAATAGCGGCAGGCATGGCAAGAACATTGCAATCCACAATCCCCTGCGAATGCGCGATTCGAATCATGGTATCTTCTACACGATGGATTTCTGAGCCACTTTTAAGGAGAATAGTCCCCGCTAGCATAATCACATCGATGACGGCATTTAATTCTTTTGATTCTTCCATGCTTTCCTCCTTTTATCAACTCCCTCTATTCTATCACAAATCAGGACTCAAAAAAAATCTTTGCCATGAAATCATGACAAAGATTCGTTTAATCACGAGAATTTTCGTGGTTACCTTCACTACTTGATTGAGTCGTAGCAGGTGCATTCCCTCGTTGATTTCCTTGTTGGTTCCCCTGACTTGGTGTTGTAGTAGAACCTTGGTTTCCACGTTGAGCTGGTGTTGATGATGACGTTGACGGCGGTGTTTTTGGTTTGTAGATTGAAATCTTGACACGCGTCTTAGTCAAATCAACCTTTTCACCCGCTTTTGGACTCTGTTCAACGACTGTACCCTCAGCAGTTCCATCAGGAGCTGTCGACACTTCTACAACTTCAATATTGGCTTCTTTAATACCGACAATTTGAACGAGATTGTTTTTAGTAAATTCAAGACTAGATCCTATATAACTTGGCATGGCAACGCTGGTTACTTTCTTAGCAACGGTTAAAGTAATCGTTGAGGCCTTGCTCAAATCATAGGTTGTTCCGGCAGCTGGACTCTGTCTGAGAACAGTTCCTGCTTCACTCTCACTTGATTCTTCTTCCTCAATCTTGATGAGATTTTCAGGAACCTTCTTCTGCTTGAGTTCTGCGATAACATCTGTCGATTTACGGCCGATATAGTTACTCAATTGGAAGGATTGCTTGCCTGATGAGACAATCAAATTGATTTTCGAACCTTCTTTTCGAGTCTTTCCAGCTTCAGGATCTGTACGGATAATCCGCCCTTCTTCCACCTTTTCACTAGCCTCTGATTTCTCCTCACCAATCTCAAAATTGGCTTTCTTGAGCGTCTCCTTGGCCTCCGCCACTGTCTGACCTGCCACATCTGGAATGGCAATGGTTGCAGGAGTTCTGGATAATATCCAAATCAGAGAGGCTGCCACCAATACAATGCTGGCCAACAAAATCATATAACGAACTCTAAATTTCCGTTTCTTAACAGGCTTGCTTGCGTAATTTTCTTCTGAAACATGCTGACTCGGCTTCGCAGTCTGTTGCTTCGGACTTTGTGTTTGCACCTTAGGAATCGAGGTCAAGGTACTCTGTGATACTTTTGGTAGAGTCTTGGTATCTGCCTTAGTAGTATCATTAAATACCAGTTTAGGCTCATTGCGACGATTATAAGACAAGCTACTAGACAAGTCCACATACATCTCTGCAACTGACTGATAACGATCTGTCAATTTCTTGGCAGTTGCCTTGATGACAACATTCTCCAAAGCCTGAGGCACAGATGGATTTTCATCAATAACTGACGGCAGTGGTTTTTGGAAATGCTGAAGGGCAATGGTCACCGCGCTATCCCCGTCATAAGGGATATGGCCAGTCAACATCTCATAGAAAATAATCCCCATGGCATAGATATCACTCTGTACAGTCGCCTTCGAACCACGCGCCTGCTCTGGTGACAAGTAATGAACTGAGCCCAGCATAGAGTTAGTCTGGGTCAGACTCGTCTCTGCAAAGGCTACCGCAATCCCAAAGTCTGTGACCTTGGCAGTCCCATCTGGTGTCAAGAGGATATTTTGCGGTTTCAAGTCCCTGTGAACAATTCCTCTGGTATGGGCCAAACGCATAGCCAATAGGATTTGTCCCATGATACGGACGGCTTCTTCATTAGAAAGAGGATAGTGTTCCTTGATATAGCGTTTAAGGTCCAGTCCAGCAACATACTCCATTGCAAGATACTGTTGACCATCTTCCTCACCAATATCTGTTATCCGAACGATATGAGGATGGTCTAGATCTGCCATAGCTCTCGCTTCACGCTGAAAACGAGCTACAGCTATCGGGTCCGTCTGGTAGTTGGTCCTCAGGACCTTCACTGCCACTTCTTCTCCGTCTAGAATTAAATCCTTAGCCAAATAGACATCTGCCATGCCTCCTCGGCCAATCTGTTTCACAATCCGATAGCGTCCGGCAAAAATCTTGCCGATTTGGATCATTCTGCATCCTCCTCGTTCATAGAAACAAGGGCAACCGTAATGTTGTCTAAACCTCCTGCATTGTTAGCAAAACGCACGAGCGTCGCTGTTTTATCTGCCAAAGGAATATCACTGGTTACAATATCACAAATCTCACTGCCTGAAATCATGTTAGTCAAACCATCACTATTTAGCAAGAGATAGTCACCTGGCTCAAGGGTAATCATTCCAAAATCAGGTTGAACTTCATCTTTTTGACCGATAGATTGAGTAATAATATTTTTCTGTGGATGGCTAGCTGCTTCTTCTGGTGTCAATTGACCTGCCTTAAGCAATTCATTGACCAAAGAATGGTCGCTCGTTAACTGGTGGTATTCTTCCCCACGAATCAAACCGATACGAGAATCTCCAATGTGAGCATAGATAGCCTGATTGCCAATAATAGCAACAGCTTCTAGAGTTGTTCCCATTCCTTTATAGGCATCATCTTGTCCAAGTTGATGAATCTTTTGATTTTCAATTTCTAAGTAATGGGCGAACCATTCACGCACTTCATTGACTGTATCGATCTGGGTATCAACCCAAGCTATACCTAGGTCTGTTACTGCCATTTCACTAGCGATATTCCCTGCGCGATGACCTCCCATCCCATCAGCTAAAATAATCATGGTACGCCCAGCTCTATTGACATAGTGGTTGACATAGTCTTGGTTATTTGTTCGTTTCTGACCAACATCTGTTAATAATGAAATTTCCATGTGTCAGTTCCTTCCTAATCCGATATCTTGCGAAATTGACTGATGAAGAATCCATCACTTCCATACAATTCAGGTGTAATGAGGATACAGCCGTCTTTCATGATATCCTTACATTCATGTTCTAGTTTTACCTGCTCGAACTCGGGATGACTTTCTAAAAACGCCTTAACGACTTGAAAATTCTCCTCTGAGACAATAGTACAGGTACTATAAGTTATTATACCACCTTTGCGTAGTGTTTGACAAACACTACCTAATATTTCTAGCTGAATTTCCTGTAAGGACGCGAAATCTGCCGTTTCTTTATTGTATTTGATATCTGGTTTGCGACGCAAAAGACCGATTCCTGAACAGGGAGCATCTACTAAAACCTTATCAAAGGAATTCTGACCAAAAAACTCATGCACTTTTCTGGCATCCAATTTTTGCGTTTGAACCCAATCTGCGACTCCCAGACGTTGGGCATTTTCTTGGATTAAGTCCAACTTGTGATCATACAAGTCCAGAGCAGTAACCTGACCTGTCGTAAGATAAGAGGCAATATGGGCTGTTTTCCCACCCGGAGCCGCACAGGCATCTAGAACCTGCTCATTTCCTTGTAGATCAAGCGTCGGCGCAACCAATTGACTGGACTCATCTTGGATAGTAATGGCTCCCTCCGCAAACAAATCATGACCTGCAAAATGCCCTTGCTCCTTGACGAGACCAGAAACAGACAAAGGTGAATCACTAGCCTCCAACAAGGCTTGGATTTCCTCTTTTCGACTTAAATCGGTCACACGAATACTGGCTTTGTTGCGCACCAAGAGGCTTTCAAAGATGGCTTGCGCTCGCTCTTCACCGTATTCTTCCTTAAGTTTAGACACCAGCCAAACCGGTAGAGAATAAGCAATGGAATCACGCTTGTTTTTTCGTTTGATACTGGCAATATCTGGCCAGCCTTCTCGCAAGATACGACGTAAGACAGCATTGACCAATTTTTCACTGCCTTTTTTACGGAATTTAGCTAATTCCACTGCTTCATTAACCACAGCATGGTCTGGAATCTTGTCCAAATAGCGAAATTGGTAGGCACTCATGAGAAGCAGGACATAGAGCCAACTGTCTAACTGGTCTCTGTCCTCAATAAAGTGGGATAGGTACCATTCCAAAGTCAGTTTGCGGGCTACCGTTCCATAAACAATCTCAGTTACCAAGCCCTTATCCGTTGCCGAAAGTTGGCTTCCCTTGAGATGCTTATTTAAGGCAATATTTGAGTATGCTTGATTGATAAAGACATCCTCTAGCACTACCAAAGCTAGACTTCTAGCCGTTTCTACTTTAGTCACCAAATCGTTCTCCTACTGTCAATGTCCGTCCAACACCGTTGAGGAAGGAAGCAATGTCCATTTTAGGTTTGCCAGCTGGTTGCACTTGTTTGAGAGATAGAGCACCTTCTGCCGTTGCAACAATCAATTCTTTCTTGCCAATAGAGAGAATTTCACCTGGATTTCCCTGACCTTCTATTGGTAGGGCTTCATAAATCTTAAAGCGGTCGCCCTTTAGAAAAGTATGGGCAACAGGCCACGGATTCATGCCACGGATTTGGTTAAAGAGTTGGCGATTGGTTTTAGTCCAATCCAGTTTTTCTTCCTCTGGCTTGATATTTGGCGAGAAAGTGACCCGACTTGGATCCTGCGGTTCAGGTTTGATTTCCCCAGCAATATAGGCAGGCAAAGTATCCAAAAGCAAATCACGACCAACAAGCGCTAATTTCTCAAATAAGGTACCAACATTGTCCTCATCTGTTATAGGGATGCTGCGACGAGAAATCATATCTCCTGCATCCATTTCCTTAACCATCTCCATAATGGTCACACCAGCTTCCTCATCCCCTTGAATCAAGGCATAATGGATAGGCGCACCACCACGGTGTTTTGGAAGGAGGGAAGCGTGAACATTGACCGCAAAATCCATGCTATCAAGGAGTTTACTTGGAAGAAACTGCCCAAAAGCAGCAGTCACAATTCCATCCGCTCCTAGCTTCATAATCGCTTCCATCTCTGGACTTCCAGATAATTTTTCAGGTTGGTAGATAGGAAGTCCTGCTTCTTTGGCAGCCTGCTTAACTGGTGTCTCTTGGATCACTTTTTTACGGCCGACAGCACGGTCTGGCTGGGTCACAACGGCTAGAATTTCGTAACGATCATCTGTCAAAAGTCCTTTTAAGACTGTTGCTGAAAAGTCGGGAGTTCCCATAAAGATTAGTTTTGTCATATCTTCTCCTTCTTATAAAAATTGCTGTGGCTCATGGTCAATGCTGAGACGGAGCTCACTATTTTCCCTTTCTTGAGTCAAGGCCAGAACCCGATTTAGAGTCGGCTCCAGCTCATCTTCTAAACGGTATTTAATCAAAATTTGGTAATGATAGAGGTTGTGGGTACGGGCGATGGGTTTGGGTGTCGGCCCGAGAATGTTACTGGTATCTGACAAGCCTGACCGCAAAATGTTCATAACTTCATAAGCACGTTTGACAACCTCTTCTTCTTTCTTGTGAGAAAGGGTAATGCCAATCGTGAAATAGTAAGGTGGATAGCCAAGTTGTCGTCTAATTCCCATTTCATAAGCATAAAAGCCTTCGTAATCCTGTTCCTTGGCAAATCGAATAGCATAGTGCTGCGGATTGTAGGACTGTATCAAGACCTGCCCAGCTTTTTCAGCCCGACCTGCTCGACCTGCCACCTGAGTCAAGAGCTGGAAGGTTCTCTCAGAAGAACGGAAATCAGGCAAATTCAAGGCCGTATCCGCATTGAGAACTCCAACTAAAGTCACATTTGGAAAATCCAAGCCCTTGGCAATCATCTGAGTCCCAAGCAAGATATCCGCCTCTCCTCGTCCAAACTGGTCAAGTAGAGCTTGATGACTGCCTTTCTTACGGGTCGTATCCACATCCATCCGCAGAATACGTGCCTGAGGAAAAAGCTCTGCCAGTTCGTCATAAGCCTTTTGAGTCCCTGTCCCATAGTAGCGAATACTGCGGCTCTTACAGTTAGGACAGCTCTGAGGAATATCCTTTGAAAAACCACAATAATGGCAGTTCATAGTCTTGGTATCCATGTGCAAGGTCAAGGAAATATCACAGTTGGGACAAGTATCCACCGTTCCACACTCCCGACACATGACAAAGCTAGAATAACCACGACGATTGAGCATGAGAACCACCTGTTCTTTTTTAGCCAGACGATCCTGAATGGCTTCTAGCAAAGGTGGAGTAAAGTTTGACGTCTCGTTTTGTCCGATATAGTCCCGAAAATCAATCACTTGAACCTCGGGAATGGTAGCCAAAGGATTGGCACGTTGGGTCAAACGTAAGTATTGATAAACACCTTTTCCAGCCCGCGCACGGCTTTCCAAACTAGGTGTCGCTGAACCAAGGACCAAGGCCGCTTGATTATATTGGGCCCGTAAAATAGCCACCTCTCTGGCATGGTAACGGGGGTTACTGTCCTGCTTATAAGTCGCTTCATGCTCCTCATCGATAATCATGGCACCTAGATTTTTCAAGGGGGCAAAGATGGCCGATCTGGCGCCAACAACAACTTGAGCATCGCCTCGTTCCACCTTGCGCCATTCATCATACTTTTCACCATTGGACAAGCCCGAGTGAAGAATAGCCACCTTGTCCCCAAAACGTGCTATAAAACGCTCCGTCATCTGTGGAGTCAAGGAAATCTCAGGAACCAGCAAAATAGCTGTCTTGCCCTTGTCCAAGGCTCCTTGGATAATCTGCAAGTAAACCTCTGTCTTCCCACTTCCTGTAATCCCTTGAAGGAGGAAGGGAGGCTGATGACTACCAATAGCACTGACAACCGCATCACGCGCCTGTCTTTGCTCTGGATTCAATTCCAAAGGCTGACTTGCTTCAATCCCTTCAAAATAAGCAGCCGAGCGTTGCACTTCCTTTTGGACTATGCTAACAGCACCTTGTTCCACAAAGAAGTTGATTTGCTCCCGCGAGTAGGACTCTAACAAACTAGCCAAAGAAGCGCTCTCTGGATGAGACAGTAGATAGTCTCTCAGTTCTAACTTTTTCTTGGCGCGTGTAGAAATCTCTACACTTTCTAATTGAGCCAGATGAACCTCATACCAAGACTGGGTCTTGACCTTCTTTTGATCAATTGCCTGATATTCCAGACCAAGCAGGCCTTTTCTAGTTAAACGCATCATTTCGGCTTGCTTTGCGATGTCTAGTGAAGAAAAGGCAAGCGAATCTTCTGAACCAAACAGACGCTCTCGGTCTTCCTGACTCAAACCTTCCAGAGGATAGAGAATCTTGTCATAGCTGGAATTCAAAAATCCTGGAAGCATGGCCTTGAGGATGGATATTTTGTAGGAGAAGACAGACTTGCGTAATTCCTCAGCCAGCCAGAGTTGTTCTTGCGTGAGAACAGGAGAAAAATCCAGTACCTCGGCAACATCTTTTAAATCTTGCTCTATCTCTTCTTCAGCTGATTGAGAATCCAAACCAAGAACAATCCCTTGAATCAGGCGATTCCCCTTACCAAAGGGTACATGGACTCTCATCCCAACTTCCAGCATTCCCTCAAATTCCTCAGGAATCCTGTAACTATAGGGCTGGTCTGTCTGCATCAAGGGCACATCTACGATAATCTTGGCCATGGCCATCTTCTCACCTCCTCCTTGTCAGTATATTCTTGCAATAGAAAAAATAAGATTGAGTCCCCCCAACCTTAAATTTTTTCACCATCTTCTTTTTCTTTAGCGATTTGCTCTTTGATTTTCTTTTCTTCTTCTTCTTTGCGGCGTTTTTCTTCTTCGATACGGCGACGCACTGCTTCACGTTTTCCTTCTGGATCTGGGTGAATTGTAACGTTTCCTGATTCGATTTCTTCTAAAGCGCGAAGAGTTGATTTTTCAGACTTGAAGCCTTGAGTTGCTGGCGCACCTGCTTCCAATTCGTGGGCACGTTTTGCTTCCAAGATTACGAGTGAATATTTTGAAGGAACCTTGTCGAGCAAGGTATCAATAGAGGGTTTTAACATCATTTGCTTGTACCTATTTTCTAAATTTTATCGGGTAGTTGGAGATTTTGGTAACATCTCCTGATAGTGACCAATGACACGATCCACACGGAAGTGCTCTGCTTCGATAACACGTTTGACACGCTCAGCAGCTAGGGGCACCTGATCGTTGACAATCGCATAATCATACTCACGCATGAGGGCAATTTCTTCCTTGGCTTTTTCGATTCGTTGGGCAATTACTTCTGCACTGTCTGTTCCACGTCCTACCAAACGATCTTGTAATTCATCCAAATCTGGTGGTGTCAGGAAGATAAAGACAGCATCTGGAACCTTTTTCTTGACCTGAAGAGCGCCCTGAACTTCAATTTCAAGGAAAACATCGATTCCCTTGTCCAAGGTTTCATTGACATAGGTCAGAGGCGTTCCATAGTAGTTGCCGACATATTCTGCATATTCCAACATCTGTCCTTGACGAATCAGCTCTTCAAACTCTTCACGAGTACGGAAGAAATAGTCAACACCGTCTACTTCTCCAGGACGTTGTGCGCGTGTCGTCATCGATACAGAGTATTGAAATTGGTTTTCAGAACTCTCAAAAATCTCTCTTCTAACCGTTCCTTTTCCAACCCCTGAAGGACCAGAAAAAACGATTAGTAAGCCTCGGTCTGCCATTGTGTCTCCTTTTAGTCAGTCTGTAAAATAAAATAAGATTTCCCTTCAGATAGTAGCATTTTGTGCAAACTATCCTTCTACAGTCTTTCTATCTAGTGTAACAAAAAAGCAGTAATTTTTCAACTGCTCTTTCTTATTTATTTAGCATAATCTACTGCACGAAGCTCACGAATCACGGTTACCTTGATATTTCCTGGGTAATCGAGATTATTTTCAATTTTCTCACGAACTTTGTGAGCCAAGATTGTGACTTTGTCGTCCTTGATTTGTCCTGGATTGACCATGATGCGGATTTCACGTCCTGCTTGAAGGGCAAAGCTAGTTTGCACTCCTTCAAAGCCGTTCGCAATTTCTTCCAAATCATGAAGACGCTTGATATAGCTTTCAAGAGACTCACTACGAGCACCTGGACGAGCCGCGCTCAAGGCATCTGCTGCAGCGACAATCACTGCAATCACGCTCTCAGGCTCAACATCGCCGTGGTGGCTAGCAATGGTATTCACCACAACTGGGTGTTCCTTGTACTTACGGGCCAATTCCATACCGATTTCAACGTGGCTACCTTCAACCTCACGGTCAATAGCTTTCCCAATATCGTGAAGGAACCCTGCACGACGTGCCAGAGCCGCATTTTCGCCAAGCTCGCTGGCCATGATACCAGCCAATTTAGCAACCTCAATCGAATGACGCAAGACATTTTGTCCATATGAAGTACGGAACTGCAAGCGACCCATGATTTTCATCAAGTCTGGATGAAGGTTTGGCGCACCAATCTCATAGGCAGCAGCCTCACCGTATTCACGGATTTTATTGTCAATCTCCTGACGGTTTTTCTCAACCAACTCCTCGATACGAGCTGGATGAATACGACCATCCTTGAGCAACATTTCCATAGTCATACGGGCAATTTCGCGACGAATTGGGTCAAATCCTGACAAGGTTACTACTTCTGGTGTATCGTCGATAATCACATCGACCCCTGTCAAACTTTCAAAGGTACGAATGTTACGACCTTCACGACCAATAATGCGTCCCTTCATGGTATCATCTGGTAGATGAACCGTTGAGTTTGTTGACTCCGCCACATACTCACCAGCAATACGTTGCATAGCTTGAACCAGGATGTCCTTGGCCATTTTGTCAGAACGTTCCTTGACCTCTTGCTCAGCTTCGCGAATACGACTGGCAATCTCCTTGGTCAAGTTTTCCTCTGTCTGAGCCAAGATAATATCTCGCGCTTCTGCCTGAGACAGGGCACCAATACGTTCTAGCTCTGCTTCTTTTTGTCTTTCGACTTCCTCTAATTGCTCTTCACGCGCATCAAGGTTTTTCGCTCTATCAGAAATACTTTGTTCTTTTTGTTCAAGTGTTTGTTCTTTACTCGTCAAATTGTCGTCCTTACGGTCAAGACTAGTAGCTCTCTCGGTCAAACGACTTTCGATTTGTTTGAGTTCTTGACGTTCTGATTTGAATTCAGCGTCCACTTCTTCACGGTATTTTCTGGCTTCTTCTTTGGCCTCCAATAGTGCTTCTTTTTTAAGAGACTTGCTTTCACGTTTAGCTTCATTAACCAGTAAATCCGCTTCACGCTCAGCTTGTCCACGTAAATTAGTTGCTTCTTGTTCAGCATTTAAAAGCATCAACTCTGCAGCTTCCTGAGATGATTTCATCTTGGCTGAGATGCTGACATATCCAATGACTAAACCAATGATGACGGCAAAAACAGCAATCGCAAGCGACATGATTTCCATGTTTTTACCTCATTTTATTGTTATTCCGAATGACATACATTCTTTTACATTCTACCATAAAAAAGTGATTTTCACAAACCTAAAATAGAATATGTTTTGGGGAAATTGGAGTTTAATTACCTATAATTTATTAGTACAATCTCTATTTCTTAGAAATCATAGTTTTAGTAGAGATTTGAGAAAAAGCCTACTTCGAAGTAGACTTAGTTTGTTTCTATTCTAATCGGAACTCTACCAAAATTCTGCTCTTCTATACTTGAATTTCCTAGTTGGTAAATCTGATCCGCCTTTTGGGTCATGGTATCCCAAGGTTCTTTGCCAATTCGGCTGACTAGAGTGACCTGTCCTTTCAGAGACTTGAGATGTTGTCTGCCTTTTTCGGTAAAACCAAGAACATGAATCCCTTCTGGCAAGTCACTTTCTCTGGCCTGCACCAAGATATAAGACAAGAGGCGCCGTACACGTGCCTTGGTGTACCGCTTGGTCGCAACCACTTCGACTAATTCTTCCACAGACTGGGCTCTTTTAATATCCTCTTTAATGCGCACTGCCATTTCTTGATTGACCTGATAGATGGTTGTTAGGTCTGGATTTGACAAGATTTGATAGCGGAGCAAAGGGAAATAGTCTTCCCAGCTCGCCTTACTCGCCTCCTCAAAGAAAGCAACAGATGGCATAAAGCGTTCTAGGAAATCTTGGTCCTTCTGGTGCTGACGAAGAGCTGTCGCCGAGGCAAAGTCCACATTTTTATCTAAAGAATGGTAACCTGCCCCCTGACGCTGAATCGGATGCAGTTTGATGTTGTACCCAGCAACTGCCTTGGCATAGGCCAGAGCAAGGACATGATTGGGCGTATTGCCAGAAAAATCAAGACCTGCAAATTCCTTCCACATAGCTTGGGTTTTCTGGGGATAAGAAAGAGAATCAGGAAGATTTTCCACAAATTTCTCCATATCAGCACCTTGTTCTGTGTATAAGTCAGCGATTTTCTGGTAATCCAGAACTTCCTCCGTCCCAAAAGCTAGGGTATCAATCCCCAACCGAGCCAAGATATCCACAGCTCCTTGGCCAAAGAAATCTGCTGCCTGAACACTAACTAAAAAGGGCAATTCCACTACCAGATCCGCTCCATTTTCCAGCGCCATCTGGGCCCGTGTCCACTTGTCAACGATAGCAGGCTCCCCACGCTGCATGAAATTCCCAGACATAGCCACGATTTTCAATCCCTCAGCCTGCTCCAGCAGATATTTGTGGCCATTATGAAAAGGATTAAACTCCGCGATAATACCTGTGATGATCATGATGCTCTCCTACTTCTGCGCGACAAAAAACCAACGGGTGCTAGTTTCTGTTGGCTCCTTGTCCTCAAAGTCCGCATAGAGTTTGAAGGACTTGAATCCAGCCTGTTCCAGCAAAATATCATAGGTCAGGACCTCATAGGTTCGCTCCTCATGCACTTCATCGTGGCGACTAAAGGAACCGTCCGCCTCCTTGATAAAGAAAGTCAACTCATGCACGATGGAGTGAGGAGCTTCGTCCTCATAGGTGTCCCAAAGCATGGCGAAATCTTCAGCATTTTCATGGTAAGAATAGCCTGGGAATACTACATCTGTCTGGTAGGTCGAATGCACATCAAAGATGAAGACACCATTTTCATTGAGGACATTATACACTTCCTTAAAGACGTCCCCTACCTCCACCTCATCCTGCATGTAACAGATAGAGTCCGAATAACAAGTTACAAAATCATATTGACCTGCCTTGGACAAATCCAGCATATTGCCTTCAATAAAATCAATCTTTTGCTTGGCGGAAGTTGCTCTCTTCTCGGCAATCTTCAACATATCCGCGCTCAAGTCAAGTCCAGTCACATCAAAACCAGCTTGAGAAAAGCGCACAGACTGGATGCCTGTCCCACAAGCCAATTCTAAGAGTTTCTTTCTCTCCTTGGTCTTAGGCAAATGACGAAGCGAAAAATCCGTCCATTTATCGTATAAACTATCATCCATCACAGCATCGTAAACAGCCGCAAAGGTTTCATAAGTTGCCATAATCATGATACCAAGAGCGTTAACAGCAAGGAGAAATTATGAAACTTTCTGCCCTATCGTCAGATACAAAGAAAGTTACTCTTTTTCTCGCAGCATTTAGTTCGTGTTCAGTTTCGAAATGAATCAAACACAACACTCTTTACCTTTCTATCAATTTTTCTAAAATAAGCAAAGAAACCCAGTTGACTACAACTGAGTTCGTCTTCTAAGCAAGAGCTTCTGAAATATCTACTGACTCTGCCTCATGCCATAGCTTTTCTAGGTTATAGTGGGCACGCATTTCTTCTGAGAAGATATGCACAACGACAGCACCAAGGTCTAGCAAAACCCAGCCTCCAGTTGCATCACCTTCAACATGGCTACCTTTAAAGCCTGCTTCAGCTACTTTTTCACGGATGTTATCAGCGATAGCGTCCAACTGACGGCTATTCATTGAGCTAGTGATAACAAAATAGTCCGTCACGCTAGTCAAATCTTGTACGTCAAGTGCGAGGATATCCTCCGCACGTTTCTCATCGGCCGCTTTCACGACTAGTTCTAGTAATTCTTTTTCGTTCATTTAGTCCTCTTTCTAGAAAATATGTTTGTAATCTAGGACATCTGCAAAGCGCCCCTCCCAAATGCCCTCATAAAATTCATTTATCGTTTCTGCTGGAATGTCTTTCCCATCAAACGTTGTGCAAGTTCCTTCTGGAATAATAAGCTGATAGCCATATTCAAAGGCAACCTTGACAGAGGTATCCACACAATATTCTGTCTGCATACCACATAAAACTAATTTTTCAATCCCCTGTTTATCCAAGTATTCTTTTAAACCAGTTTCTTTGAAGATACTGTTATACTTCTTCTGAAAGACCTTTTCATTAGGTTTTCGATTTAAAAGCCCAGATAACTGCCAATCTTCTGATGTTTGAGCTTCAGAATCATCAATATGTTGAACATAAATAATTTCGACATTCTTGCTTCTAGCCTGGTTTTGTAAATAAGAAATTTTGTCCAATAGACTATTTGTCTGAAAACCGGTTTCCACTAAAATATTCTGAACATCAATGATTATAAAAGCCGTCTTCATTTAGTCCTCTTTCAAATAGTACACAAAGGCGTTATAGGTTTCAAGGGTTTGGGGATAGATGGGAAACCCTTGGTGAGCTAGATGCTCCACGGTACGAGCTGTTTCGTAGGCCACTGCTTTATTGAGCGATAGCACAGCAATCTCACGCGCCACATCCACCCCTGGAAAGGCGCGGTTGTGCTCGATATAATCTGCGACATAGATGACCTTATCTAGGTCTGTCATCTGGTCAGCACCGACTGTATGGATTTCAATAGCTTGCAGGATTTCTGGATCATGCAAATCCAAATCTTCCTGAATCTTGTAGATGCCAACCATGCCATGCCAGACATTATTGCCCCAGTTTTTGAGATCAGGGTCTAACTGATAACGGTCAATCAAGTCTAGAAATTCCTGATCTGACAGCTTTTTAGCATAGTCATGAAGAAGGCCTGCTAATCCTGCCTTCTCGGCATCGACTCCAAAGCGCTGAGCCAATTCTATGGCTGCACGCTCCACACCCAAGCAATGGATTAAACGTTTTTCAGGTAGAAGCTCTGCCATTTTTTCCAACAAAGCCTCGCGAGAGCAGTTGATATAGTCTTGATAAGCCATCAGTAGAGCCCCTCCTTCTCGATGTAGTCTAGCACCGGCTGAGGTAGGAGAAAGTTAGGTTTTCGTCCTTGGGCAAGGAAGTCCCGCACCATACTGGACGAGATATCCATTAGAGGCACATCCACCCAGATAACGGGATAGGAAGTCCCTGCCTTGTAGCGTGGGCGCTGAACCCCCACAAACTGAACCATGTCGACCAGTTCATCAATTCGATACCACTTAGGCAGATAGTCCACCATGTCGGCACCGATGATAAAGTAATAATCCGTATCTGGATGTTGCTCGGTCAAAATCTTCATGGTATCGTAGGTGTAGGAAATACCCTTACGCTCCAACTCAATAGTTTCAATGTCCAGACCTTCAATCCCCTCTATCGCCAATTCAAGCATCTTGAGACGATGGTGCTCGGGGATGGTTTCCTTTTTATCTACATGAGGTGGTTGGTATTCAGGCATAAGCAGAACTTGGTCCAGTCCCAACTGCTGGCGTACTTGGTCCGCAACAATCAGATGGGCATTGTGAACAGGGTTAAAATTTCCCCCTAAAATTCCGACTTGTTTGCGTTTTTTCTCCTTGATTTCTGGCTCCAACTCTACCTTGGTAAAGGGAGTCAATAATTCGATTGCCATAGGCTAGTCTCCTTTATTTCTCTGTAAAAACAGTTGTTTGGAGTAGTTTTTCTATATTTCTTTGACTTTTTTAGAAATCTTGCGATTTTCTTTTTTGCTGGATTGTTTATACAAAATCAAGATGCGTCCGATTTTTTGGACTGTGTCCACACCGATTTCTTCTTCCAAGATTTCAGCTACTTCGTGGATGTTTTCATCTGTGTTTTGTAAGAGCGTTACTTTAATCAATTCACGAGCGTCAAGAGCTTGACGGACGCTGGTTTTGATTTGGTCGTTGAGTCCATTTTTTCCGATTTGGATGATGGGTTTGAGGGTGTGTGCCTGGCTGTTGAGAAAGGCACGTTGTTTTGATGTTAATGACATAATTTCTTCCTTGTTTTTTTGATAGTTATTTTAGGTGGTGAGGGACGGTCGGAACTAATTTTCCAAAGATCTCATCTTTGAAAAATGGATTTCCTGACCTCACAATTGAGCCTTGGTCTCAATTGTGCCCTTTGCCAATCTATCGATTGGAAATCGCACCACGGCAATAACTATCGCTATATGAGCTCACTTTGTTCGCTCAGCGATTTTGTAATAATACTTTTAAATAATTGCTTTTCGTGTGACGACGGCGACGCCTTCTGGTGCCCAGACGGCGACTTTGGCGGTGCCTGTTACTCGGATCCAGCCTAGGCCTGAGATGACTAGGTCTGTCTTATCCTTGATGGTAAAGACATGATGGACGAGTTTTGGAAAATCTTCTTTTTCCTTGGTATTTGGTGGTGTTAGAAGAGTTCCGAGGTGCTTGTCGTAAAAGGCACTAGCGCCTTCAAGCTTGGTACGGTGGAGTTTGAGTTCATTGTCAAAGAAGGCTGTGAATCCTTGCTTCTCACCTGCAATGAAGTCAAAGCGTCCAAGACCACCTAGAAACAGGGTTTGCTCGGGATTAAGCTGATAGGTTTTGGGCTTGATTTCCTTTTTAGGGCTGACATACTTGAGATTTTTGGCAGTCAAGTAGTGGGCCATTTGATGACGGTGGATGATTCCCGGCGTATCGTAGATATAAGATCCATCATCGAGTGGAATCTCAATCTTGTCCAAGGTTGTCCCTGGGAAGCGTGAAGTCGTAATGACATTCTGATCACCCGTGATTTCTTGGATAATGGCGTTGATGAGGGTTGATTTTCCAACGTTGGTTACCCCAACTACGTAGACATCGCGGCCCTTACGGTAGTGTTCAATCTTGTCAATGACTTCCTTAATGGCCTGCTTATTCTGTGCTGAAGTCAGGACGACATCGACTGGGCGAAGACCTTCTTCGTGGGCACGCTCCATGAGCCACTGGCTAATCTTGCCCGGTTTAACTGACTTGGGCAGGATATCTTTTTTATTCCCGACCAAGAGGACATCATTGCCTGATACAAAGCGTGGCAAGCCTGGGATGACAGAGCCATTAAAGTCAAAGATGTCAATGACATTGACCACTAAGGCATCACTGTCTCCCACCTCGTGCAAGAGCTTGAGGAAATCATCGTCCGTCAACTGGACATCCGTGATTTCATTGTAGTGGCGGAGACGGAAACAACGTTGGCAATAAACTTCACCAGTCTCCAAACCTTTTTCAAGTGCCGACTGGGGGGTGAATCCTAAACCAGCCTTGTCTGTCGTCTGAATGGTTGCTCCACAACCAATACAGAGAATTTCTTCCATAGTTAAATTCCTTTTTTATATGTAATCGGTCCGTACTTTTCAGTGATTTTTCGCATAACACGACGCTCACGAGCTCGGTTAATCTGCGTCTTAATAGAGTCATGTTGGACCAAGGGCTTGACCAAGATTGAGCGAATGCCTGCACGGTGGGCTGCTCGTATATCTGTCATAAGCTGATCGCCAACCATGACCACTTCACTTTTCTCATAGTGGAATTCCTTCATGGCACGGTCAATCCCAAATGTGAAGGGCTTCAAGGCCCAATAAACGTAATCAATCCCAAATTTTTCAACTGCGCGTTGAACTCGTTTTTTGGTATTATTTGAGACCACAATGATGCGAATACCCGCATCACGGAGATCATGTAGCCATTGCTTCATCTCTGGCGTCCCATCAGGGTTGTTCCAAGCAATGAGGGTATTGTCCAAATCGACCAAAACAGCCTTGATTCCCTGCGCCTGCAGACTTGGGACTGTCAGATCATAAACTGCTTGCACAGCAAAATCTGGCATGTAATTTTCAATCGCCATTCTGGCTCCTTTTCTTAACTTTTTTTCGCAATTTTCCTTAATAACAATGACAAAACAATCCACAAACCTGCACTAGCCAAACTGATGTAGAGCCAAGCATGGGGCTCATCTGTTAAAGGTAGCGGAACATTCATTCCGAAAAAGCCTGTCACGACTGCCAGAACGGCTAGCAAGACTGAAATGATGGTCAAGGTTGTCAAATTATCATTCAGATTGTTATTTAGGATGTTGTTGTAAGATGCTGACAGTTGTTGGAGGACTTGAGAAATCAAGTCTGTCATGGATACCAGCTGATGAGCCTCAATCATGGCGTCATCAAACTGTTCTCTCTCAATCTCGTTAAAGCTGCGATAGAGGGCATGCCCTTGGATATGTTCTAGCAACATGCGATTTTGCTTGGCAGCCGCAGTAAGATAAACCATACCAGTCTCCAAGTCGGAAAGGGCAAAGAGGTTTTTCTTGGTCGTCCGCTGACGCAAAAGGCCATTGACCTCATCCTTACTCTTGTCCATCTGCTCGATGACAGGATAGTAGGCATTGCTGATGATTTCCAGACTGGCAAAGAGAAACTTGTAAATCGAAAGCGTGTCATGACTCTCCAGATAACGGGTCATTTGTTCAATGACATAAGCGTTCTTGGTATTACTTATGGTAATCAGGCGACGATGCTCCACGATAAAGGTCATGGGAAAGGCTTCGTAGTATTCCTTGTCCTTTTTCAAGTTCAAGACATTGTAGATAAAGGTCACAGTCCCATTTTCACGGTGATAATCCATGTGGGCACGCTCATTTCTATCCAGTGCGTACTCAATGGTTTCCTTGTCCAAACCGTAGATTTCAGAAAGGTCCTCTAGTTTTTTCAACTTGTCCAAATCTAGGTCAATCCAAGTACAGCCATTGCCCAACTGTTTTTCTAAAAACATCTTCTCTCCTTTACCAAACTCTTTCTATTGTACCATAAATCTGCTAAAATTTCAGGCCTGGTCTGTCCGAGAGAAATTGCTGACGACGGTGATATTGCGATTAGGAACGAAGTGTAGAACCTGGTCTTCTCCTCGGAGTTGTGTTGTTCGAATACCGACGCTGACGACCTTTCCCGATACAGTAATAGGCCCATTTGTCAGAACAACCTCATCTCCTACATCCAGTTGACGTTCAAAGAGGATGAAAAAGCCATTGATGACATCAGACAGAAAACCTTGGGCTCCCATACCAATAGCCACCCCAGCAATTCCAGCACCTGCCAGCAAACTAGAAACAGGCAAACCTAAAATCGACAAAATGCAGTAAAGCAAAAAGAAATAAAGGGTATAATTAAACACATTTTCTAGCAGACGTGAGATGGTTTTCTGACGCCCGACATCATGGTGAGACATTTTTAGAGAAGGCTTGACAATTCTCTGCACCATGGTATGAAGCAGTTTCTTAGCTATATAAAAGAGTAAAAACAGGAATAACAGAGAAATTAACTTGGTTAAGATATTCTCAATAATCGTTGTTATATCAAGCTTGTTGAGGTAGGTTTGAAAAAATTCTTGCATATAAAACTCCTTTCGTTTATTATACCATAATTTCACAAGTGATAAATATTCAAAAATAATAGCCAAAATAGACAGAAAATTCTTGATTTTAGCTCATATTTATACTATAATCATAAACATTACACAACAAAGGAGATTGTTATGAAAAAAATCATTCATGCTTGGAATAAGGCAAGCCTGATCAAACGCATCTTGATTGGTATGCTTATTGGAGGAACTCTAGGACTGACACTTCCTAACATTTCAGGAATTGGCCTGCTCGGAGATCTCTTTGTTGGTGGCCTCAAAGCCATCGCACCGATTCTGGTCTTTGCCCTCGTTGCTAACGCCCTATCCCAACATCAAAAGGGACAAGATAGCAATATGAAAACGGTTATCTTCCTTTACTTGGTAGGAACCTTCGCCGCTGCCCTTATCGCTGTACTAGCAAGTTTCATCGTCCCTGTTGAAATTACCCTAAATAGTGCTAATACCGATATTGCTCCACCAGATGGGATTGGACAGGTCCTCAGCAACCTCTTGCTCAAACTGGTTGACAATCCAGTCAATGCCCTTGTCACAGCCAACTACATTGGTATCCTATCATGGGCAGTTGTTTTCGGGATTGCCATGAGAGAGGCCAGCAAAAATAGTAAAGAATTGCTCAAAACTATGGCTGATGTGACTTCTAAAATTGTCGAATGGATCATTAACCTAGCTCCATTTGGGATCTTAGGACTCGTATTTAAAACCATCTCCGATAAGGGAATCGGAAGCCTAGCCAACTACGGAATCTTGCTTGCCCTCTTGGTGACAACTATGTTCTTTGTGGCCCTAGTAGTCAATCCATTGATTGCCTTCCTCTTTATGAAGAGAAATCCTTATCCCCTCGTTTGGAAATGTTTGCGTGTCAGCGGTGTGACAGCCTTCTTCACTCGTAGTTCTGCAGCTAACATCCCTGTCAACATGAAACTTTGCCACGACCTCGGACTAGATCCAGATACCTATTCTGTTTCTATCCCACTTGGTTCTACTATCAACATGGCCGGGGCAGCGATTACCATTAACGTTTTGACTCTTGCTGCAGTAAATACTCTTGGAATCCCTGTTGACTTTGCGACAGCCTTTGTCCTCAGTGTGGTAGCAGCTATTTCAGCCTGTGGTGCTTCTGGTATTGCGGGAGGTTCCCTCCTTCTTATCCCAGTTGCTTGTAGCCTTTTCGGTATTTCTAACGATATTGCCATGCAAGTTGTCGGAGTTGGATTTGTCATCGGGGTCATCCAAGACTCATGTGAAACAGCCCTCAACTCGTCTACAGACGTCCTCTTTACTGCCGTTGCCGAATACGCAGCAGCCCGTAAAAAATAATCCATAAAGACAAGCCTGCTCAGGTTTTGTCTTTTGCTCTTTTATTCTAACTTATACTCTTCGAAAATCAAATTCAAACCACGTCAGCTTTGCCTTGCCGTACTCAAGTACTGCCTACGGCTAGCTTCCTAGTTTGCTCTTTGATTTTCATTGAGTATTATCAGGAAATTCTTATGTCTATTAGCCAACGTACGACCAAGCTCATCTTAGCCACCTGTCTTGCCTGTCTTCTTGCTTATTTTCTCAATCTTTCTTCCGCAGTTTCAGCCGGAATTATCGCTCTCCTAAGCCTATCTGATACACGTAGAAGTACTTTAAAACTGGCCCGCAATCGTCTTTTTTCTATGCTTCTAGCTCTGGCTATTGGAGTTTTAGCTTTTCACTTGAGCGGATTTCATATCTGGAGCCTTGGCCTCTATCTGGCTCTTTATGTACCCATAGCCTACAAGATGGGCTGGGAAATTGGCATCACACCAAGCACTGTTTTGGTCAGCCATCTCTTGGTACAAGAATCAACCTCTCCAGACCTTCTAGTCAATGAATTCCTTCTCTTTGCTATCGGTACAGGGTTTGCCCTGCTTGTCAATCTCTACATGCCTTCACGAGAAGAGAAAATCCAGCACTACCACACGCTAGTCGAAGAAAAGTTAAAAGATATCCTCCAACGCTTCAAATACTACTTATCCAGAGGGGACGGCCGCAACCGAGCACAGCTGGTGGAAGAATTAGACACCCTTTTGGAAGAAGCCCTCAGACTGGTCTATTTAGATCACTCTGACCACCTCTTTCACCAGACTGATTACCATATCCACTACTTTGAGATGAGACAGCGTCAAAGTCGTATCCTGAGAAACATGGCCCAGCAGATCAACACCTGTCACCTAGCTGCTAGTGAAAGTCTGATTTTGGCCCAACTCTTTTCAAAAATTGCAGGGCAACTGAGCCAGACCAATCCTGCTTCTGATTTGCTAGATGAAATTGAACGTTATCTGGAAGTCTTCCGAAACCGCAGTCTACCCAAGACAAGAGAAGAATTTGAAACCCGTGCCACCCTTCTTCAACTCCTACGCGAAGCCAAAACCTTCATCCAAGTAAAAGTTGATTTTTTCCAAAAATATGGACAGTAATACTCTTCGAAAATCTCTTCAAACTACGTCAGCGTCGCCTTGCCGTATATAGGTTACTGACTTCGTCAGTTCTATCCACAACCTCAAAACGGTGTTTTGAGCTGACTTCGTCAGTTCTATCCACAACCTCAAAACGGTGTTTTGAGTAGCCTACGGCTAGCTTCCTAGTTTGCTCTTTGATTTTCATTGAGTATAAAAAAGAAAACTTCAGACCAATCACAAAAGGTGAATATCTGAAGTTTTCTTTTATTTATAGGTTAGTACCATAAAGGTTAGTAACAGGACGAATAAGCTATATAATTTAGCATCTTTTCCATAGGAAATTGAGATAAGATACAGTATACCTTACTGTCACATTATCCACGACACTGAGTTTGGCAAATCGATTCTATTTGCCAAACGAAGTTAATGAGGCAGTTAGCTAGTTCGCTTCCTTGCCCTTACGACACGAAGAGGCGAAAACGATTATTTTTCGCCGATGAGTTAGTAAGGCAGTTAGCTAGTTCGCCAAATAGCGACTAGCGTCCAACAATTAGGAACTTTAGTTCCAATTGTTGGTACTGAGTCACATCTTCTCCTCCAACTCTACATCTGGGTACTTGTCCGCAAACCAGCGGAGGGCAAAGTCATTTTCAAAGAGGAAGACTGGTTGGTCAAAACGGTCTTTAGCCAAGATATTTCGACTCGATGACATCCGTTCATCCAAATCCTCAGGCTTGATCCAACGAACGGTCTTTTTACCCATTGGGCTCATGACCACTTCCGCATTGTACTCGCCTTCCATACGGTGCTTAAAGACTTCAAACTGAAGTTGACCAACAGCGCCTAGCATGTACTCGCCTGTTTGGTAATTCTTATAAAGCTGGATGGCTCCTTCTTGCACCAATTGTTCAATCCCCTTGTGGAAGGATTTTTGCTTCATAACATTCTTAGCAGAAACTTTCATGAAAATTTCAGGAGTAAAGGTTGGCAGGGGTTCAAATTCAAACTTGTTTTTACCAACCGTCAAGGTATCCCCAACCTGATAAGTACCGGTATCGTAAACCCCGATAATATCACCTGCCACGGCATTAGTGACATTTTCACGGCTTTCCGCCATAAACTGAGTCACATTCGATAATTTAGCTCCCTTACCAGTACGAGGTAGATTAACACTCATACCGCGCTCAAATTCACCTGATACGATACGGACAAAGGCAATACGGTCACGGTGACGAGGGTCCATGTTGGCTTGGATTTTAAAGACAAAGCCTGAGAAATCCTTGTCATAAGGATCCACAATTTCACCGTCCGTTTTCTTGTGCCCATGTGGTTCTGGAGCAAACTTGAGGAAGGTTTCAAGGAAGGTCTGCACACCAAAGTTTGTCAGGGCTGAACCGAAGAAGACAGGCGTCAATTCTCCAGCAAGGATAGCTTCCTCTGAAAACTCATTCCCAGCTTCATTTAAAAGCTCAATATCATCTTTGACTTGCTCGTAGAAAGGATTGCTTCCAAAAAGCTTGTCTCCATCTTCTAGACTGGCAAAACGTTCATCCCCTTTGTAGAGCTCCAAGCGTTGGTTATAGAGGTCATACAAGCCTTCAAAGGCTTTCCCCATCCCGATTGGCCAGTTCATCGGATAGCTAGCAATGCCCAAGACTTCTTCCAATTCTTGCAAGAGGTCCAGCGGCTCACGACCATCACGGTCCAGCTTGTTCATAAAGGTAAAGACTGGAATGCCACGATGTTTCACAACCTCAAATAATTTCTTGGTTTGGGCCTCGATACCCTTGGCAGAGTCCACGACCATGACCGCAGCATCCACCGCCATCAAGGTACGATAGGTATCTTCTGAGAAGTCCTCGTGCCCTGGTGTATCTAGGATATTCACGCGCTTGCCGTCGTAGTCAAATTGCATAACAGATGAAGTAACAGAAATCCCACGCTGCTTCTCGATATCCATCCAGTCAGACTTGGCAAAAGTCCCTGTTTTCTTCCCTTTTACCGTACCAGCCTCACGAATCTCGCCCCCAAAGTAGAGCAACTGCTCAGTAATAGTAGTTTTCCCCGCGTCCGGGTGAGAGATGATGGCAAAGGTACGACGTTTCTTAATTTCTTCTTGAATATTCATAAGTTCTCTTTCTTTGATTCTCTATTTTTCTTGTTTCGATATCTAAGAATGATTTCTACATTGGATTTTACCATTCCTTTCAACACTCCATTATATCGGATTTTAGCATTTTTTTCAATTTCTATTTCTTTTCACTTCCCCCTCCCTTATTTATAGGAAAATATGGTAAAATAGAACAGACTAAAAATCATCATTTCACGAAAGGATGCAAGATGAAAATTACGCAAGAAGAGGTAACACACGTTGCCAATCTTTCAAAATTAAGATTCTCTGAAGAAGAAACTGCTGCCTTTGCGACTACCTTGTCTAAGATTGTAGACATGGTTGAATTGCTGGGCGAAGTTGACACTACTGGTGTCGCACCTACTACAACCATGGCTGACCGCAAAACTGTACTCCGCCCTGATGTGGCCGAAGAAGGTACAGACCGTGACCGCCTGTTTAAGAACGTACCTGAAAAAGACAACTACTATATCAAGGTACCAGCTATCCTAGACGATGGAGGAGATGCCTAATGACTTTTAATAACAAAACTATTGAAGACTTGCACAATCTCCTTGTGTCTAAGGAAATTTCTGCAACTGAATTGACCCAAGCAACCCTTGAAGATATCCAATCTCGCGAGACAGCTATCAACGCTTTCGTCACAATCGCTGAGGAGCAAGCCCTTGCGCAAGCTAAGGCTATTGATGAGGCCGGAATTGACGCTAACAATGTCCTTTCAGGAATTCCACTTGCTGTTAAGGATAACATCTCTACAGATGGTATCCTCACAACTGCAGCCTCAAAAATGCTCTACAACTACGAGCCTATCTTTGATGCGACAGCCGTTTCCAATGCAAAGGCTAAAGGCATGATTGTCGTAGGGAAAACCAACATGGACGAGTTTGCCATGGGTGGTTCAGGTGAAACTTCACACTACGGTGCCACTAAAAATGCTTGGGACCAGACAAAGGTTCCTGGTGGGTCATCCAGTGGTTCTGCCGCAGCGGTAGCTTCTGGACAAGTCCGCTTGTCACTTGGTTCTGATACTGGTGGTTCTATCCGCCAACCTGCTGCCTTCAACGGAATCGTTGGTCTCAAACCGACCTACGGAACGGTGTCTCGTTTCGGTCTCATTGCCTTCGGTAGCTCATTAGACCAGATTGGACCTTTTGCTCCTACTGTTAAGGAAAATGCCCTCTTGCTCAACGCTATTGCCAGCGAAGATGCCAAAGACTCTACTTCTGCTCCTGTCCGCATTGCCGACTTTACTTCAAAAATCGGTCAAGACATCAAGGGCATGAAAATTGCTTTACCTAAGGAATACCTCGGTGAAGGAATTGACCCAGAGGTTAAGGAAACCATTCTTAACGCAGCTAAGCACTTTGAAAAACTCGGTGCTATCGTCGAAGAAGTCAGCCTTCCTCACTCTAAATACGGTGTTGCCGTTTACTACATCATCGCTTCATCTGAAGCTTCATCAAACTTGCAACGTTTTGACGGTATCCGTTACGGCTACCGCGCAGAGGATGCGACTAATCTTGATGAAATCTATGTAAACAGCCGTAGCCAAGGTTTCGGTGAAGAAGTGAAACGTCGTATCATGCTAGGTACTTTCAGCCTTTCATCAGGTTACTACGATGCTTACTACAAGAAAGCTGGTCAAGTCCGTACCCTTATCATTCAAGATTTCGAAAAAGTCTTCGCGGATTACGACTTGATTTTGGGCCCAACTGCTCCAAGCGTTGCCTATGACTTGGATTCACTCAACCACAACCCAGTTGCCATGTACTTGGCTGACCTCTTGACCATCCCCGTCAACTTGGCAGGTCTCCCAGGAATTTCGATTCCAGCTGGATTCTCTCAAGGTCTACCTATCGGACTGCAATTGATTGGTCCTAAGTACTCTGAGGAAACCATTTACCAAGCTGCTGCTGCTTTCGAAGCAACAACAGACTACCACAAACAACAACCCGTGATTTTTGGAGGTGATAACTAATGAACTTTGAAACAGTCATTGGACTTGAAGTCCACGTAGAGCTCAACACCAATTCAAAAATCTTCTCACCTACTTCTGCCCACTTCGGAAATGACCAAAATGCCAACACTAACGTGATTGACTGGTCCTTCCCAGGAGTTCTGCCAGTTCTCAATAAAGGTGTTGTCGATGCTGGTATCAAGGCTGCTCTTGCCCTCAATATGGACATCCACAAAAAGATGCACTTTGACCGCAAAAACTACTTCTACCCTGATAATCCAAAAGCCTACCAAATTTCTCAGTTTGATGAGCCAATCGGTTATAACGGCTGGATTGAAGTCGAGCTAGAAGACGGTACGACTAAGAAAATCGGTATCGAACGTGCCCACCTAGAGGAAGACGCTGGTAAAAACACCCACGGTACAGATGGCTACTCTTATGTTGACCTCAACCGCCAAGGGGTACCTTTGATTGAGATTGTATCTGAAGCCGATATGCGTTCACCAGAGGAAGCTTATGCTTATTTAACAGCCCTCAAGGAAGTTATCCAGTATGCTGGCATTTCTGACGTTAAGATGGAAGAAGGTTCTATGCGTGTGGATGCCAATATCTCTCTTCGTCCATATGGTCAAGAAAAATTCGGTACCAAAACTGAGTTGAAGAACCTCAACTCCTTCTCAAATGTTCGCAAAGGTCTTGAATACGAAGTCCAACGTCAGGCTGAAATCCTACGCTCAGGTGGTCAAATCCGCCAAGAAACACGCCGTTACGATGAAGCCAACAAAGCAACCATCCTCATGCGTGTTAAGGAAGGCGCTGCAGACTACCGCTACTTCCCAGAACCAGACCTCCCACTCTTTGAAATCTCAGACGAGTGGATTGAGGAAATGCGTACTGAATTGCCAGAGTTTCCAAAAGAACGCCGTGCGCGCTACGTATCTGACCTTGGCTTGTCAGACTACGATGCTAGCCAGTTGACTGCAAACAAGGTCACTTCTGACTTCTTTGAAAAAGCTGTTGCCCTCGGTGGCGATGCCAAACAAGTCTCTAACTGGCTCCAAGGTGAAGTCGCTCAGTTCTTGAACGCTGAAGGCAAGATACTGGAACAAATCGAATTAACACCAGAAAACTTGGTAGAAATGATTGCCATCATCGAAGACGGCACGATCTCTTCTAAGATTGCCAAGAAAGTCTTTGTCCACCTGGCTAAAAATGGCGGTGGTGCGCGTGAATACGTGGAAAAAGCAGGAATGGTGCAAATCTCAGATCCAGATATCTTGATTCCAATCATCCACCAAGTCTTTGCGGATAACGAAGCCGCAGTTGCCGACTTCAAGTCAGGTAAACGTAACGCAGACAAGGCCTTTACAGGCTTCCTTATGAAAGCAACCAAAGGCCAAGCCAACCCACAAGTCGCCCTTAAACTACTTGCCCAAGAATTGGCGAAGTTGAAAGAAGATTAATATGTAAAAGAAACCAGCCCTGAGGTTGGTTTTTTCTTGACAAATTTATAGAAAGCGTTTACAATATTACGTGTAAAGTTTCTAAAAAAGAAAACTAAAAATCGCAACAATAAGGAGTTATTCATATGGCTACAATGAAAGCAGCTCGCTGGCATGCAGCGAAAGATGTTCGTATTCAAGAAGTAGAAGTTCCTGAAGTACTTCCGCACCAAGTAAAAGTTGCTGTTAAATTCACAGGAATTTGTGGTACTGACCTCCACGAATTTTTAGATGGCCCTATCTTCATCCCAACAGAAGAACATGTCTATTCTGGTCAAAAAGCACCAGTAACACTGGGACATGAATTTTCTGGTGAAATTGTAGAAGTTGGGAGTGATGTTACTCGTGTGAAAGTTGGTGATCGTGTTGCTGTAGAACCAATTCTAGCTAAGAATAACTTAGTTGGTGATTATAACTTGGACCCAAACCTTAACTTTGTTGGTTTGGCTGCAGACGGTGGATTTGCCAAATATTGCGTTTTAGATGGCGACTTAGTACATGTTATTCCAGATAGCTTAAGCTATGAGCAAGCTGCCCTCACCGAACCCGCTGCTGTTGCAGTCTATGCTGTTCGTCAATCTTCTTTGAAAGCTGGTGATACAGCTGTTGTCTTTGGTTTAGGCCCAATTGGTCTGTTAATTGTAGAAGCTCTTCGTGCAGCTGGTGCTTCAAAGATTTATGCCGTTGAATTATCACCAGAACGCCAAGCCAAAGCAGAGGAATTAGGAGCTATCGTTGTACGTCCACAGGATGGAGAAACCGTTGTTGAAGCTGTACACCGTTTGACAAATGGTGGTGCAGACGTTTCTTATGAAGTAACTGGTGTACCAGTAGTTTTGGGACAGGCTCTAGCTGCTGTACATAAGGCAGGTGAGTGTATGGTTGTCTCTATCTGGGAACGAGAAGCTAATATCAATCCAAATGAATTTGCTATCCAAGAAAAGACACTAAAGGGAATTATTGCTTATCGTCACATCTTCCCTAAAGTATTAGAATTGATGGAACAAGGCTACTTCTCTGCTGAAAAATTGGTTACTAAGAAAATTAAATTGGAAAATATCGTGGAAGAAGGCTTTATCGAATTAACTCAAGACAAGTCACAAATCAAGATTTTGGTAGAACCAGAATAAAAAATCAATCTTTTTAAGACAATACAATCAGGTCGGAGCAAGGTCACTTCGGCCTTTTGAATATAATAAAAAAACGTGGTGGATGCTCTTTCACATCAAGCGCGCCACCTGACTAGGCAATATTCTTTTCTCCCCTACCAAATCCCAATAACTATTTTGGCTTTATTTCCAGAAGATTTTATGGTAAAATGAAGAGTAATAATATTTATTAAAGAGGTAAAAACATGATTGAAGCAAGCAAATTGAAAGCTGGTATGACATTTGAAACTGCAGACGGAAAATTAATCCGTGTTTTGGAAGCTAGCCACCACAAACCAGGTAAAGGGAACACAATCATGCGTATGAAATTGCGTGATGTCCGTACTGGTTCTACATTTGACACAAGCTACCGTCCAGAAGAAAAATTCGAACAAGCTATTATCGAGACTGTTCCAGCTCAATACTTGTACAAAATGGATGAAACTGCCTACTTCATGAACACTGAAACTTACGACCAATACGAAATCCCAGTCGTAAACGTTGAAAATGAATTGCTTTACATCCTTGAAAACTCTGATGTGAAAATCCAATTCTACGGAACTGAAGTAATTGGTGTAACTGTACCAACTACTGTTGAATTGACAGTTGCTGAAACACAACCATCTATCAAAGGTGCTACTGTTACAGGTTCTGGTAAGCCAGCAACTATGGAAACTGGACTTGTTGTCAACGTTCCAGACTTCATCGAAGCTGGGCAAAAATTGATCATCAACACTGCAGAAGGAACTTACGTTTCTCGTGCCTAATCTCTAGAAAGAGGTCATTCTATGGGAATTGAAGAACAATTTGGCGAAATCGTTATCGCTCCACGTGTACTTGAAAAAATCATTGCCATCGCAACTGCTAAAGTTGATGGTGTCCACTCATTTTCAAATAAATCCGTATCTGATACCCTATCAAAACTCTCTCTTGGTCGCGGCGTCTACTTAAAAGAAAGCAACGAAGAACTAACTGCTGACATCTATCTCTACCTAGAGTACGGTGTGAAAGTACCAAAAGTTGCTCTTGCTATTCAAAAAGCTGTTAAGGACGCTGTTCGTAACATGGCTGATGTGGAACTTGCTGCTGTCAACATTCATGTTGCAGGAATCGTTCCAGACAAAACACCAAAACCTGAGTTAAAAGATCTGTTTGACGAGGACTTCCTCAATGACTAGTCCACTATTAGAATCCAGACGCGAACTTCGTAAATGCGCTTTTCAAGCTCTTATGAGCCTTGAATTCGACACCGATATGGAAACAGCTTGTCGCTTTGCCTACACACATGACCGTGAAGATGAAGATATGCAAATTCCTACCTTTCTTCTAAACTTGGTTTCCGGTGTTCAAGCTCAAAAAGACGAGTTGGATAAACAAATCAACCAGCACCTCAAGTCAGGCTGGACAGTTGAACGCTTGACCTTGGTCGAAAAAAACTTACTACGCTTGGGTATCTTTGAAATCACATCATTTGATACACCTCAGCTGGTAGCAGTCAATGAAGCTATTGAACTTGCTAAAAATTTTTCAGATCAAAAATCAGCCCGCTTTATCAACGGACTGCTTAGTCAATTTGTGACAGAAGAAAATGAATAATCGAAAAGGTGTTTGGTCTTCCAAGCACTTTTTGTTGTGTCCTCGACAGAGAGTAAGAACCTCAAAAAACTAGAACTGACTGCCAGTTCTAGTTTTTTGCATATTCTAAAGAATTATACTCAATGAAAATCAAAGAGCAAACTAGGAAGCTAGCCGCAGACTGTACTTGAGTACGGCAAGGTGAAGCTGACGTGGTTTGAATTTGATTTTCGAAGAGTATTAGTATTTTCTAAATCGTTGGTAACGTTCTTCCAACAACTCTTCTAGCGGTTTTTGTGAAAGTCTAGCTAACTCAGTTTGGAGTTCTTGTTTAACAGTCTTAATCAGTTCTTTACTAGAACGTCCTGCTTCAGAAATCACCTTGTCTACCACTTCCATTTCTAACAGCTCATGCGAAGTGATTTTCATCAGTTCTGCTGCTTCCATAGCACGACTGCCATCCTTCCATAGAATGGAAGCAAAGCCTTCTGGGCTGAGAATGGCATAGATAGAATTTTCCAGCATCCAGACACGGTCCGCAACGGCTAGAGCCAAAGCCCCACCTGAACCACCTTCACCGATAATGATGGCGATAATCGGAACTTTTAGATCACTCATTTCCATGAGATTGCGAGCGATAGCTTCCCCTTGACCACGTTCTTCCGCTCCCACACCAGGATAGGCACCTGCAGTATTGATAAAGGTCACAACGGGACGGCCAAACTTTTCAGCCTGTTTCATCAACCGTAGGGCCTTGCGGTAGCCTTCTGGATGCGGTTGTCCAAAATTCCGTTTGAGGTTGTCTTGTAAGCTCTTACCTTTTTGGATACCAACCACTGTTACAGCTTGGTCTCCAAGCCAGCCGATACCACCAACAACTGCACCATCATCACGAAAAGAACGGTCACCGTGTAATTGGATAAATTCATCAAAAATGCCTGTCGCAAAGTCCAAGGTTGTCAAGCGACTCTGCTCACGCGCTTCTCTGACTATTTTTGCAATATTCATCTAGGACTCCCTCCGTGCAATCTGACTAGGCTAGCAATGGTATCTGGCAAGTCTCTTCTTTTGACAATAGCATCCACAAAGCCATGCTCCAATAAGAATTCTGCCTTTTGGAAATCCTCAGGCAAGCTTTCACGAACCGTATTTTCAATGACACGACGCCCAGCAAAACCGACCAAGCTCTGTGGTTCAGCCAGAATGATATCCCCTTCCATAGCGAAAGAAGCTGTCACACCACCAGTCGTTGGATCTGTCAAAATAGTCAGGTAAAAGAGGCCAGCATTTGAATGGCGTTTAACCGCTGCAGAAATCTTAGCCATCTGCATGAGACTCATGATTCCTTCCTGCATACGGGCTCCACCAGAGGCTGTGAAGAGAACAACTGGCAATTGTTCAACAGTCGCATACTCAAATAATCGAGTGATTTTTTCCCCTACAACCGTACCCATAGATGCCATGATAAAGTTAGAATCCATAATTCCAAGAGCCACAGCCTGACCTTTAATAAGTGCAGTTCCTGTCACAACAGCTTCATCCAGACCTGTCTTTTCACGCATAGCTGCTAGTTTCTGTTGATAACCAGGGAAATGCAAGGGATCCTTGCTTTCAATCCCTGTAAACAATTCCTTGAAGGTTCCCATATCAATCGTCAAAGCCAAGCGTTCTTGGGCAGAAATACGAAAGGTATAGCTACAGTGTGGACAAATACGCTCACTTCCCAGATCCTTCTGATAGATGGTATGCTTACAACCCGGACACTGGGAGAATAGTTCATCTGGAACCTCTGGCTTGGCTTGAGGTTTTTCCCTAACCGAACGATTGGGATTAATTCGAATATACTTATCTTTTTTACTAAATAGAGCCATTGATTCCCCTTTTCGGTTTAAACTCTTAAAGTCATTTTATTCTTTTTCTTGATATTTGGGTAAGAAGGTTTCCATCAAGAAGGAAGTATCGTAATCTCCAGCAATAACATTGCGATCTGAAATGAGGTCAAGCTGGAAATCTGCATTGGTCTGCACCCCTTCAATCTCTAGTTCATAGAGGGCACGTTGCATTTTCATCAAGGCATCAAAACGATTTTCGCCGTGAACGATAATTTTGGCAATCATACTATCATAATAAGGCGGAATGGTATAGCCTGGATAAACTGCTGAATCCACGCGCAAGCCGACTCCTCCACTTGGGAGATAGAGATTGGTAATCTTACCTGGACTTGGAGCAAAGTTAAAGCCTGGATTTTCTGCATTGATACGACACTCGATAGCATGGCCACGTAGGACAATATCTTCTTGCTTAACAGACAGGGGCTGACCCGCTGCAATACGAATCTGTTCCTTAACGATATCCACACCTGACACAAACTCTGTTACTGGATGTTCTACTTGTACACGAGTATTCATCTCCATGAAGTAGAAATTGCCACTGGCTTCATCAAGAAGAAACTCAATGGTCCCTGCATTCTCATAACCAACAGACTCTGCAGCTCGAACAGCAGCAGAACCAATTTCATGGCGCAACGTTTTTCCGATTGCAATCGAAGGGCTTTCTTCCAAAACCTTTTGGTTATTCCGTTGTAGAGAACAATCCCGTTCCCCCAAGTGGATTACATTTCCATGTTCATCTCCTAGGATTTGAACCTCGATGTGGCGAGCTGGATAGATGACCCGTTCTATGTACATAGCACCATTGCCATAATTGGCCTTGGCTTCACTAGAGGCTGTTTCAAAGGCTGAAACAAGGTCTTCTGGTCTTTCAACCTTACGAATCCCTTTACCACCACCACCTGCTGAGGCCTTAAGCATAACAGGATAGCCAATTTTTTCAGCAACAATCAAAGCTTCCTCAGAGTTATGCACTTCTCCATCCGAACCTGGAATGACAGGTACACCTGCTTTGATCATCTGAGCACGTGCATTGATTTTATCCCCCATCATATCCATGACATGACCAGATGGACCGATAAACTTGATTCCCACCTCTTCACACATGGTTGCAAATTTGGAATTTTCACTGAGAAAACCAAAACCTGGGTGAATGGCCTCTGCCTCAGTCAAGACTGCAGCTGATAGAACCGCGTTAATATTGAGATAAGACTCAGTTGCCTTACCAGGGCCGATACAAACCGCCTCATCTGCCAAAAGCGTATGAAGGGCTTCCTTATCAGCAGTTGAATAAACTGCCACCGTCGCAATGCCCAATTCACGCGCCGCACGGATAATACGAACCGCAATTTCACCACGATTGGCAATTAAAATTTTTCGAAACATGGAGAACCTCCTTAGTTTCCAATTGCAAAGGTAAGAGTACCACTGGCTGCAAGCTTACCATCCACTTCAGCCTTTGCTTCAACCACGGCAATGGTACCACGACGTTTTACAAAAGTCGCCGTCATAACCAATTGGTCTCCTGGTACAACTTGCTTCTTGAACTTAACCTTGTCCATACCAGCGTAAAAGACTAGTTTCCCCTTATTTTCAGGTTTAGACAACTCCAAGACACCCGCTGTTTGCGCCAAGGCCTCCATGATCAGAACACCTGGCATAACTGGATATTGAGGAAAATGGCCGTTAAAGAAGGGCTCATTGATGGTCACATTTTTGATGGCAACAATGGTATCCTCGCTCACTTCCAAGACACGATCCACTAGGAGCATGGGATAGCGGTGAGGTAGAGCTTCTTTGATTCCTTGAATATCGATCATTTGATACGTACCAATCCTTTACCAAACTCAACCATTTCTTCGTTAGAAACAAGAATTTCCGTTACCACACCATCCTTAGGTGCAGGAATTTCATTCATAACTTTCATGGCTTCGATGATGACCAATGTTTGACCTTTTTTGACAGTATCACCAACTGTAACGAAGGCAGGTTTATCAGGACCAGCAGCCAAGTAAGCCACCCCAACAAGTGGGCTCTCTACAACATCTCCCTCAGCAACCACACTTGCTTCAGCTAGTGCCGAAGTTTCTTCCACTACAGTCTCTGCTGGAGCAGATGTAGGAGCTACTGGACTTGGTGTTGCTAGAGCAGGCGCTGGTGCGACTGGAGCTGCAACTTCAGGTACAAGTCTCGCTTCATTTTTACTAAACTGTAACTCATCCGTCCCATTTTTATAAGAAAATTCTCTCAAACTTGACTGGTCAAATTGAGCCATCAAGTCTTTAATATCGTTTAAATTCATACTTATTTATTCTCCCAACGTTTGAAAGCAAGAACCGCATTGTGGCCACCAAAACCAAAGGTATTTGAAATAGCGTATGGAATTTCTTGCTCCAAGCCTTGTCCATAAACGACATTGGCTTCGATATAATCTGATACTTCACTTGTTCCAGCCGTCATTGGTACAAAGTTATGACGCATAGCTTCGATTGTGACGATAGCTTCTACTGCACCTGCAGCTCCCAGCAAATGCCCTGTGAAAGACTTAGTTGATGATACAGGTACTTCCTTACCAAGAACAGCGACGATAGCACCACTTTCTCCTTTTTCATTAGCAGGAGTTGACGTTCCGTGAGCATTGACATAGGCGACTTGCTCTGAAGAAATCTCAGCTTCTTCCAAGGCTAGTTTGATGGCCTTGATAGCTCCTTGACCTTCTGGATGTGGTGAAGTCATATGGTAGGCATCACAGGTATTTCCGTAGCCAACCACTTCAGCAAGAATAGTAGCCCCACGTTTTTCGGCGTGTTCAAGACTTTCAAGAACCAACATCCCTGAACCTTCACCCATGACAAAACCATTGCGGTCCTTATCAAATGGGATGGAAGCACGACTTGGATCCTCTGTCGTAGAGAGAGCTGTTAGGGCTTGAAAACCAGCAATAGCAAAAGGTGTGATAGAGGCTTCTGAACCACCTACCAACATAACGTCTTGGAAACCAAATTTAATTGAGCGGAAGGCATCCCCAATCGCGTCATTTGATGAAGCGCAGGCAGTATTGATGGATTTACAAACACCGTTTGCTCCAAAACGCATAGCAACATTTCCTGAAGCCATATTTGGCAAGGCTTTTGGAAGGGTCAATGGTTTCACACGTTTTGGTCCTTTATCATTTAATCGAAGTACTTGATCTTCAATTTCTTTGATTCCACCAATACCAGAGGCAACGATAACACCAAAACGATCCTTGTCAATAGCCTCTACATCCAGCTTAGCGTGGTTGACAGCCTCTTGGGCCGCATATAAGGCATACAAAGAATAGTTATCAAAACGGTTGGTATCTTTCTTAACAAAGTATTTATCAAAAGGAAAATCTTGAATTTCTGCTGCATTATGCACATCAAAGTCACTATGATCAAATTTTGTAATTGGACCAATTCCGATTTTTCCACTTGTCAAACTATTCCAAAATTCTTCTGGTGTATTTCCGATTGGAGATGTTACTCCATAACCTGTTACTACTACGCGATTTAGTTTCATCTTTTTCACCTCTAGCTTCTGCTACATACTTAAGCCACCATCAATGGCAACCACTTGACCAGTTAGATAATCTTGGCCTGCTAAAAATACTGTCAAATCTGCAACCTGCTCTGCTTTCCCAAATTCTTTCATAGGAATTTGCGCCAGCATGGCATCTTTTACCTTGTCCGATAGGACAGCTGTCATATCGGACTCAATCATTCCAGGTGCAATAGCATTAACCCTGATATTGCGATTGGCCACTTCACGCGCCACAGACTTTGTAAAACCAATCAAACCAGCCTTAGAAGCTGCATAGTTAGCTTGACCGATATTTCCCATCAAACCAACAACACTAGACATATTAATGATAGCACCTTCTCTGGCTTTCATCATCGGTTTCAAGACTGATTGTGTCATGTTAAAGGCGCCAGTCAGGTTAACCTTGAGAACTTTTTCAAAATCTGCTTCTGTCATCTTGAGCATGAGGCTGTCTTGAGTAATCCCTGCATTGTTGACCAAAACATCTACTGAACCCAGCTCTGCAATAGCTTGATCAACCATACGCTTAGCGTCTGCAAAATCTGACACGTCTCCTGATATAGGAACCACCTTGACACCATAGTTTGAAAACTCAGCGAGCAATTCTTCTGAAATGGCCCCACGACTGTTTAAGACAATGTTGGCCCCTGCCTGAGCAAACTTGTGGGCAATGGCAAGACCAATTCCACGACTCGAACCTGTAATAAAGATATTTTTATTTTTTAGTTGCATTCTTTTCTCCTGTTTCCTCCTGTATTTATGGAAGAAGGGATTCCTCGTTTTCTAGCAAGGTTTCCAAACTAGCCTGATCTTCAACAGTGGCTAGTTTAGCTGTCTTATCAATTTTTTTGACAAAACCTGACAAGACTTTCCCCGGTCCGATCTCGATAAAGTTGGTTACGCCTGCTTCTTGCATAACTGCAATACTTTCATAGAAACGAACTGGTTCCTTGACCTGACGCGTCAAAAGTTGAGCAATGTCTTCTTTTTGCATCACAGTAGCTTCTGTATTACCGACTAGGGGACAAGTAAAATCTGAAAAACTTACTTGAGCTAGAGTTTCAGCTAGTTTCTGGCTAGCAGGCTCAAGGAGAGCGGTATGAAAGGGACCTGACACCTTGAGAGGAATCAAGCGTTTGGCACCTACTTCTTGCAAGAGTTCAACAGCTCTGTCAACCGCAACCACTTCTCCACCAATGACGATTTGTGCAGGTGTGTTATAGTTGGCTGGGGTAACCACTCCAAGTTCAGAAGCTTTTTGACAGGCTTCCTCAATGACCTCTACTGGCGTATTGAGAACTGCTACCATCTTGCCAGATCCAGCAGGAGCCGCTTCTTCCATATAGGCTCCACGCTTAGCTACCAAGGCTACGGCATCTTCAAAATCCAAGGCGCCACTGGCCACCAAGGCAGAATATTCTCCAAGAGACAAACCAGCAACCATATCAGGCTGATAACCTTTTTCTTGCAATAAACGGTAGATAGCAACCGAAGTCGCTAGAATAGCTGGTTGTGTATAGCGGGTCTGATTGAGTTTTTCTTCTTCCGTATCAATGAGATGACGCAAATCATAACCGAGTACCTGACTGGCTTGATCAATCGTTTCTTTGACAATCGGATACTGATCATAGAGATCACGGCCCATCCCTAGATACTGGGCACCTTGACCAGCAAATAAAAAGGCTGTTTTAGTCATTTCTTACAACTCCTGACCAACGAGAGGCCTCTTCTTGAATTTTCTTAGCAGCTCCGTAGTACAAATCTTTTAGGATTTCTTCAGCTGTTTCTTCTTTGGAAACAAGCCCCGCAATTTGACCTGCCATGACAGATCCGCCATCCACATCTCCGTGAACAACTGCTTTGGCTAGGGCACCTGCTCCCATTTGTTCAAAGATTTCCAAATCAGGATTTTCCTGTTTAAAGGCATCTTTCTCAGCCTTTTCAAAATCACGAGTCAATTGATTTTTAATAGCACGAACAGCATGGCCAAAGTGTTGGGCTGAAATCGTAGTATCAATATCTCTCGCTTTTAAAATCTTGGCCTTGTAATTTGGATGGGCATTAGACTCTTTTGCAACGACAAAACGCGTTCCAACCTGAACAGCCTCTGCACCTAGCATAAAGCCAGCCGCAGCACCTTCACCATCCGCAATCCCTCCTGCAGCAATAACAGGAATAGATACAGCTGCAGCTACCTGACGCACCAAGGTCATGGTTGTTAATTTACCGATATGCCCCCCAGCTTCCATTCCTTCTGCAATAACAGCGTCCGCACCGATTTTTTCCATACGTTTAGCTAGAGCCACACTTGGCACAACAGGAATCACTGTAATGCCAGCTTCATGGAAGCGTTCCATGTATTTACCAGGATTTCCTGCTCCTGTTGTAACCACCTTAACACCTTCCTCGATAACGAGGTCTACAATATCTTCCACAAAGGGAGACAAGAGCATGATGTTGACACCAAAGGGTTTATCCGTCAATAATTTGATTTTATCAATATTAGCCTTGACAACTTCTTTAGGGGCATTTCCCCCACCGATAATGCCTAGCCCTCCAGCCTTGGAAACAGCCCCTGCCAAATCACCATCAGCAACCCAGGCCATTCCTCCTTGAAAGATAGGATAATCAATGTTCAATAATTCTGTAATACGCGTTTTCATAGTGCCTCCATCATTTCTTGCTTACGTAATAGTTCGATACTGTCATAATTTGAAAATCAAACTATTGCCTAAACAAGAGGGAGCGGGTTTCCCTACTCCTTCTATTTATATTCTGCTTATACTCTTCGAAAATCAAATTCAAACCACGTCAGCGTCACCTTGCCGTACTCAAGTACAGCCTGCGGCTAGCTTCCTAGTTTGCTCTTTGATTTTCATTGAGTATTATTTTGTTTGCTCTTCAACGTAGGCAACCAAGTCACCAACTGTTTTCAAGTCATCTTCTGCTTCGATTTGGATATCAAAAGCATCTTCGATTTCTGAGATTACTTGGAACAAGTCCAATGAATCTGCGTCCAAATCATCAAAAGTTGATTCAAGTGTTACTTCTGATGCGTCTTTTCCAAGTTCTTCAACGATAATTTCTTGTACTTTTTCAAATACTGCCATGATAGGACTCCTTTAAAATAAATAGTTTTTTATAACAATGTGTTCACCACATGATTACCTAAATTGTAAGAATGAGCGTGCCCCATGTCAAGCCTCCACCGAAGCCTGATAGAAGAACAGTTTGGCTACCATCTAGAGGGATGAGACCTTGTTCTACACACTCTGAAAGTAAAATCGGGATACTGGCTGCACTAGTATTGCCATATTCCATCATATTGGCTGGAAGTTTATCTCGGTCGACACCGATTTTTCTAGCCATCTTATCCAAGATACGGTCATTGGCCTGATGAAGTAGCAGATAATCCAAGTCTGTCGCCTCTATAGGAGACTCATCAATAGTCTGTTTGATAGACTTGGCTACATCCCGAATGGCAAAATCAAAGACTGCGCGTCCATCCATCTTCAAAAATGAATCTGCATTTTCTTGATCTGAAAATGGAGAATGCAAGCCTGAATGTCCATAGGTCAGACACTCACTACGACTCCCATCACTATTGAGACTCTCAGCCAAGAAATGCTCTCGCTCGCTAGCTTCTAGCAAGACGCCACCAGCACCATCTCCAAACAATACAGCTGTTGATCGGTCTGACCAATCGACTGCCTTAGAGAGGGTTTCACTACCAAGCACCAAACCTTTTTGAAAGCGACCAGAAGCGATAAACTTTTCAGCAGTTGACAAGGCAAATACAAATCCACTACAAGCAGCTGTTAGGTCAAAAGCAAAGGCCTTATTGGCACCAATATTAGCTTGGACACGAGCAGCTGTAGAGGGCATCATCGAATCTGGAGTGATGGTGGCTAGAATGATAAAATCCAGCTCTTCCCCTGTGATTCCAGCTTTTTCCATCAGTTTCTTCGCAACCTCTGTAGCCAAATCACTAGTAGATTCTGTTCTTGAAATATGCCTTTGTCGTATTCCCGTCCGACTTGAAATCCACTCATCATTGGTATCCATAATCTGGGCCAAATCATGATTTGTAACCACTTGCTCTGGAACATAATGAGCAACCTGGCTTATTTTTGCAAAAGCCATTATTTCAAATCCTCCAAAAATTGATAAAGCTTAGTCAAACCTTTGCTCATAACTTCAGTTTCTTCCTTGCTCATACCGTCAATAATATTTTCGACCATAGCTTTATGGAAGCGTTTATGAAGTCTATGAACCAAGCGACCTTTCTTTGTCAAATGCAGATGTACCACACGACGATCCTGCTCTGAGCGAATGCGTTCAATGTAGCCCTTGCGTTCAAGATTATTCAAACTCGTCGTAACCGTCCCAAGAGTCACCATCAACTCTTTCGACACTTGACTTGGTGTCACATCTGGAAATTTCCCAATTACATCGATTGTATGAACTTCTTTGATGGAGATATCTTTGAAACGACTACCCCTCAAGCTAACTTCCTCGATAACGAGGACATTGTTAAATATAGATGTTAAATATTCATTAATTCGTTGGTAGTCCAATCTCTTTTCCCTCCTTTTCAAAAAACTTTCACAATCAAAACATTTGACAAAAGAATTATATCAAACTTCAAAGAATGGTGCAAGTATTTTCTTATTTTCCTGTAAATTTCGGTCTTCTTCTCTCCGAATGAGCCCGCACTCCCTCTTTGAAATCCTCTGTTTGGGCTAAGGATTCCTGTAGATTCAATTCTAAAGCAGCATAATTCTGCCAATCTTTGAATTGGCTCTCCCAGACCAACTTCTTGATGGCAGCATATGAATTAGCTGACCCTCGTCTCAATTTTTTAAGAAGCTGTTCTCTCGTTTTTTCAAGTTTATCAGCTTCACAGACGCGGTAAACCAGCCCCCACTCTAAAGCTTTGTCTACTGTTAAAGCCTCTCCTGTCATGGCTAATTGAGCAGCACGCGTCACACCAATACTTCGACTCAAGAGGTGAATCCCCCCTGCATCTGGAGCCAAACCAACTCCAACAAAGGCTTGAATAAACTTAGCCTTATCCGTTGCCAAACAGAAATCTGCGGCAACAGCCATATTGGCTGCGGCACCTGCAACAGCTCCATCAACTTCCATCAAGACAGGTTTGGCAATTTGCTTGATTTTATAAGAAATAGTATTGACCAATTCTGCGATTTTCGTTAATGATGGAATATCATCCTCATCCACTGCCCGCTTCATCTCTACTAAATCTCCCCCAACTGAGAAGACTTTGCCATTCGCATTAATCAAGATAAAATGCACAACTGGATTCTCTTCCGCCAGAGTCAAGGCTTCTAAAATCTCCTCACACATGGGGATATGGAAACCATTCGCAACCTCAGGACGGTTTAAGGTAAGGATTGCCAAATCTTCTTCAAGCTGATAAATAATGTGTTCCATCAAGACTCCTTTTATTTTATAAGCGATTTAAATTATTTTATTATCAAAGTATATCTTTTTTGAAATCAGAAAGCAAGAAAAAATCAACTGAAAGTGTCTCGGCCGATAAGAAAGACTCACTTTGTCCTAGAAAGCATCTTATTTTCTTCATTGAAAAAAGGCTTTCTTTCTGCTATAATCGTATAAAATACTTACTTTAGGAGTTCTTATGAAAGTTGTTAAATTTGGAGGTAGCTCTCTTGCCTCTGCTGGTCAATTAGAAAAAGTTTTAAACATTGTAAAAAGCGATTCTGAGCGCCGTTTTGTAGTTGTTTCTGCACCTGGGAAACGCAATGCTGAAGATACTAAAGTTACGGATGCCTTGATTAAATACTACCGCGACTATGTTGCTGGTAACGATATTAGCAAAAGTCAAAGCTGGATTATCGACCGCTATGCTGCTATGGTTAGTGAACTAGGACTAAAACCTGCTGTTCTAGAAAAAATTTCTAAAAGTATTCGTGCCTTAGCCACTCTTCCTATTGAAGAAAATGAATTTCTCTATGATACCTTCCTAGCAGCCGGTGAAAATAACAATGCCAAATTGATTGCTGCCTATTTTAACCAAAATGGTCTCGATGCACGCTATGTGCACCCTAGAGAAGCTGGTATTGTAGTCACAAGTGAACCTGGTCACGCTCGCATCATTCCATCAAGTTATGACAAGATTGAGGAATTGACAAATGCCAATGAAGTTCTTGTCATTCCTGGTTTCTTTGGTGTTACTAAGGAAAATCAAATCTGTACTTTCTCACGTGGAGGCTCTGATATCACTGGTTCTATCATTGCTGCTGGGGTTAAAGCTGACCTTTATGAAAACTTTACGGACGTTGATGGTATCTTTGCGGCTCACCCAGGAATTATTCACCAACCACACTCGATCCCTGAGTTGACCTACCGTGAAATGCGTGAATTGGCCTATGCAGGATTCTCAGTTCTTCATGACGAAGCCCTTTTACCTGCCTACCGTGGAAAAATCCCTCTTGTCATTAAGAATACCAACAACCCTGATCATCCGGGTACTCGTATCGTTCTAAAACATAGTAGTGACAAGTTCCCAGTTGTGGGAATTGCCGGTGACTCTGGCTTTGTCAGCATCAACATGTCTAAATATCTCATGAACCGTGAGGTTGGATTTGGACGCAAGGTTCTTCAAATCCTTGAAGATCTTAACATCGGTTGGGAACATATGCCAACAGGTATCGACGATCTTTCAATCATTCTCCGTTCTCGTGAACTAACTCCTATCAAGGAAGAAGAAATCCTTCGTCAGTTGGTGCAAAAAGCTGAAGTAGACCATGCAGAAATCGAACACGACCTTTCAATCATTATGATTGTTGGCGAAAAGATGAAGAGTCACATCGGAGTAACTGCTACTGCGACACGCGCTCTATCTGAAAACAAGATCAACATCCAGATGATGTCTCAAGGTTCTAGTGAAGTTTCTATCATGTTTGTTGTTCATAAAGACCAAGAAAAAGCAGCTATTAAAGCCCTCTACAATGCCTTTTTCGGTGAAAGTAAGGAAGACTAGACATGGCCCAATCTCTTAACAAAACAGTGCTCCTCAATACAACAGGCACCTCCTACCTCTCTATAGCTGGGAAAGTTGGGAAATTCCTAGTCGGAGATCAGGCTCTGGAATTTTACCCAGATGTCAATGTTGAACAATTTATCCAGATCCCTTGGAGCCATATCAACCAAATTGGAGCTAACGTTTCTGGTCGCAAAATCAGTCGCCACTTCGAAGTCTTTACAGACAGAGGAAAATTCCTCTTCGCTTCAAAAGATTCAGGTGCCATTCTTAAAATTGCACGCGAAAAACTGGGCAATGACAAGGTCGTCAAACTTCCTACCCTGATTCAGACAATTAGTCAAAAATTTAAAAATCTATTTGCAAAAAAGTAGAAACTTTAGTATAATCATAGCAACGGATAAGTAGGTTATCTTCTTCTTTCAGAAAGTCTGCGGGTGATGCGAGCAGATAGGAGGGATAGGTGAAATTCTACCGTTAGTAACAATTACATACACAATCAAGTGCACACCTGTGAAGTTGGATGGAACCGTGGCCCTGCCACTCCAACGCTTTGTCAGGTGTGCTTTTTTCATAAAGGAGTTCTTATGTTAGATATCAAACGTATTCGTACAGACTTTGATGCTGTCGCAGAAAAATTGGCTACACGTGGTGTAGATGCTGCTGTCTTGAATGAGATGAAAGAAATCGATGCTAAACGTCGTGACATTTTGGTCAAGGTTGAAACTTTAAAAGCAGAACGTAACACAGTTTCAGCTGAGATTGCTCAAGCCAAACGCAACAAGGAAAATGCAGATGACAAGATTGCTGCCATGCAAACCCTATCTGCTGAAGTCAAAGCCTTGGATGCCGAATTGACAGAAATCGATGCTAAATTGACAGAATTTACAACGACTCTTCCAAACATACCAGCTGACAGTGTTCCTATTGGGGCTGATGAAGACGACAATGTGGAAGTTCGCCGTTGGGGTACTCCGCGCGAGTTTGACTTCGAACCTAAAGCTCATTGGGATCTTGGTGAAGACTTGGGTATCCTTGACTGGGAACGTGGAGGTAAGGTAACGGGTGCTCGCTTTCTCTTCTATAAAGGCCTCGGTGCTCGTTTGGAACGTGCTATCTACAACTTTATGTTGGATGAGCATGGCAAAGAAGGCTATACTGAAGTCATCACACCATATATGGTTAACCATGACTCTATGTTTGGTACGGGTCAATATCCAAAATTCAAGGAAGACACTTTTGAACTCAGCGACAGCAATTATGTCCTTATTCCTACAGCTGAAGTTCCTCTGACAAACTACTACCGTGATGAAATCCTTGATGGTAAAGACCTGCCAATCTACTTCACTGCTATGAGTCCATCATTCCGTTCTGAGGCTGGTTCTGCTGGTCGTGATACTCGTGGCTTGATTCGTTTGCACCAATTCCACAAGGTTGAAATGGTTAAATTTGCCAAGCCAGAAGAATCTTACGAAGAATTGGAAAAAATGACAGCCAACGCTGAAAATATCCTTCAAAAACTGAACCTTCCATACCGTGTCGTTGCTCTCTCTACAGGAGATATGGGCTTCTCAGCTGCTAAAACTTACGACTTAGAAGTTTGGATTCCAGCGCAAAATACTTATCGTGAAATCTCAAGCTGTTCAAACACAGAAGATTTCCAAGCCCGTCGTGCCCAAATCCGTTACCGTGATGAAGCAGATGGCAAGGTTAAATTGCTCCACACCTTGAACGGTTCTGGACTTGCAGTTGGACGTACAGTGGCTGCTATTCTTGAAAACTACCAAAACGCAGATGGTTCTGTAACCATTCCAGAAGCACTTCGTCCATATATGGGTGGCGCTGAAGTTATCAAACCATAAAAAATAAGGTTTAGCTATTTCTAGCTAGACCTTTTTTCGTAACCAAATCAGATAAGAGCCTAATACAAAGAATAAAATAGTTAGGCATATAACAGTTTCAACCACTACCAGATAATCCAGAAATGGGAGTTTCAAGATTCCCTGAGCCATCTTGAGCGAGGTAGCCGTGATAATGGTTGGGAAGGTGAGGGCTGAAAAAGCTGGTTGAAAGCCTTGTTTTAAAATATTTGGCAGACGAGTTAAAACAAAGAAAAAGAAGGATTGAGACGCCAAAATCATGGCAATCAGGAGCCAAGTCGGTAGGCTGGCTCCTCCAACTCGAACTAGAGAAGCCAAGAGTAGAGAGAAGGGAGCACAGTAGATTCCTTCTTGTCCAAGCATGGCTAGTGGGAGCGGATGTTTCTTTAAATCACTATAAATAAGGGGATAAAGATAGAAGGTCAAGAGAAAACCAAAACTCAAGGTCGCATAGGCAATCTCGATAATGCCTACCAGTGGATAAGTCAAGGCTGCCACTGCTATTCCCACATAGAGAACCGTCCAGCTCGGTGTCGCATTAACTCTCTTACCAGGACAGGCAAATTCGATGGTAAAACCAGCAATCAGGGCCACATCCAAGAGAAATGAAAACCACCAGAGCCCTTGCGCTACTATAGGAAAATGAGGAAACACACGAAAGACATAGGTCGATAAAATCATCCCAGCCATAGGAAAAGTGGCCATCCCTGACAAAAGAGGGGGCTTGGCCAATTCTTGCTTGGTTTCTTCCCAATTGAGCAAATGAAAAATCAGAAAGAATATCCACAAAATCAAACCTGACATACTCAGTAGATGTGACAGAACAGGCACTGTATCTAAAACGAGATTCCCAGCTCCTGCCAAACCTAGCAAACAACCAGAAAATACTAAGGGGAGTTTTTTCATCCTAACCTCCAATAATCGTGTTAATTTCAGTATAGCATAAAAGCGCTTAAGTGAGGACTTAAAAAAACGAAGTTCAAAAATTCAAACTTCGTTTTTATTTTACTATTTTTTAACTCGTTGCTAAGATATGGCGCAACTGAACAGCGCTTGGAGAAACAATTGGAAGAAATGCTCCTTCATTCCATCGACGAATAAATCCAGATGTCGATTTACTAAAGTAGCCTCTACCACCACCTGCTTGTAACTCTAATAGAAGACTCTGAGCAACAACATCCACAATGTCTATTCTTAACTGAAAGAGTTCACGCGGATTGGTAACAAAATAAGACCTGTCAGACAAACCTCGATATAACTCTTGTCGAATAGCCTCTAACTGCTCGACCTGATGCTTCCACTCATCTGTTAATACACTGCGTTTCCCCAATTCTTTTTCTACTTCTGAGAGAGAACGTTCAGCTAAACCAAAAGCTAGACCAAATTGGTAGCCTAAAAAAGCAGGACGATTTTGTGCCAAAAATTGATGAGCATCTTTTGATAAAATCCATTCCTCTTTCAAAAGGACCTTATTAAAAGTCAGAGCAGCCGTGTTTCCTCCTTGAAGAGAAACAAATTCTAAGTCTTCAGAACGACTAAAATTCTCTGCGTCTGATGGTACAGCTACCACGTAACTTGTAGTTGGATCATCTGTAAAGCCTGCCACAAAAATAGTTAAGAATCGATCTCTTCGAGCGTTCGTTACCCATGGCAGTCTCCCTTTCAGATACAATTGTCCATTTTCTTCAATAATTCGAACATTCAGTTCCTCTAGGTCAGATAAATACTTAACGGCATTGGACAAGGCAGTAGCACCTGCATATTCTCCAGACAAGAGTTTTTCCAGATAGCTTTCTTTAAAATAGGAATTTTCTGTATGGAGAATATTATCTATTAAAGTGCGTTGTCCCCATGAAATAAAAGAAGCTGTTAAGGAATGTTGTGCAAGTTCTGCAAGGATATCAATGACATCTTGATCACTTCCTCCTGAACCTCCGAGAGATTCCGGAACACCTACACGAAAGGCTCCCTCTGCTGCAATTTTCTCAATCAGCTGCTCTCCAGCTTGACAAGACTGTTTGTCGATTTCATCAGCATGCTGGTCCAACCAGCTCAAAAATTCTTCTGAAAAAAATCCCATAGTCTTTCCTCCTTTTATGCATAAGGTTGTAATTCTGGGTTAATTGGTGTATTAGCTAGATTGTTGGCATAGTTACAGAGGCTTGCTAGGCTGACACCAAGAACCACATCCAAGGCATTTTGTTGCGTGTAGCCAGCTTCTAAAAACTCAGACAAGGCTTCATCTCCTACACGACCCTTGGTATTGATAACTGCCAAGGTAAACTTAGCTAGGGTGTCCAATTTAGGATCTGTTTCAATCGGAGTGCGATTGCGAAGGGCTTGCAGAAGGTCATCATTCATCTGGATTTGCTTGATTGAAAAAGCTGTGTGACCTGCGACGCAGAAGGCACAACCATTGGTCACGGCTGCCGTGATTTGCACCACTTCACGCTCAACTGGTGTCAAGCTATTGCGACGGTTGATAGCTCCGACAGTTCGGTAGGCTTCAAGGGCGGTAGGCGCATTTGCTAAGAGACCGATTAGGTTGGGAATATAGCCATTGTTATCTTTTTGCACCGTTTCAAGAACTTCTTTCACTTCTGCTGGTGCTGATTCTACTGTATGAATTGTAAATGTTGTCATCATAAAACCTCTTTTCATTTTGTTGAAACCTAGTCTATCACAGATTCTATACCTTGCATAATATATATTTTAAATTGCACTGATAAAAATTTTTTATGAAATCAAAAAATCACACGAGATGTGTGATTTCATTATTTATTAAAATACTTTTTAGTTTCAGCGATAACGACTGGCGACAAGACTAAGAGGGCAATCAAGTTTGGCAGAGCCATCAAGGCGTTGACAATATCTGCGATAATCCAGACCATATCCAACTCAATAAATCCTCCCAGCAAGACCATGAGCACAAAAATCACACGGTAGAGCCAGATAAAACGAACACCGAAGAGAAACTCGAAACAGCGCTCTCCATAATAGTTCCAACCAAGAATTGTCGTGAAGGCAAAGAGTACAAGGAAGAGGGTCAGGAGGGCAGGTCCAAAGTGTGAAAAGACTGTTGAGAAGGCTGACTGAGTCAAGGCAACTCCATTCAAATCACCACTCCAAACACCAGTTACCAAGATGGTCAAACCAGTCAAGGTACAGATAATGAGTGTATCAATAAAGGTTCCTGTCATGGAAATCAAGCCTTGCTCTACTGGTTCATTTGTCTTAGCAGCCGCAGCTGCAATGGGAGCAGAACCCAAACCAGATTCGTTTGAGAAAACACCACGCGCAACACCATTTTGAATAGCCATCCGAATGCTGGCACCGGCAAAGCCACCTACCGCAGCAACAGGACTAAAGGCTGATGTCAAAATTAAAGCGATTGTAGCTGGGATTTTCTCGATATTAAAGAAAATAACTGTGAGAGTTCCCAAAATATAGATGATGGCCATAAAAGGAACAACGGTAGTTGAAACCTTAGAGATGGACTTGAGCCCGCCAAAAACTGCAATTGCTACAAATACAGACAAGACGAGAGCTGTGATAGCTGGCGAAATAGTCGTTGTATTTTGAATAGATTCTGTAATCGAGTTGACTTGAGTAAAGGTTCCAATCCCTAATAGGGCTACTAGCACACCTGCCAGGGCAAAGAAGATAGCAAGTGGTCGCCACTTTTCTCCCATACCCAGAAGGATATAATGCATTGGGCCTCCCGCTACTGCACCATGGTCGTCCTTGGTGCGGTATTTGATCGCCAAGAGTCCTTCCGCATACTTGGTAGCCATACCAAAGAAAGCAGCCATCCACATCCAAAAGAGGGCTCCTGGTCCACCAACCTTGATAGCCGTCGCCACCCCGATAATATTTCCCGTACCCACTGTGGCTGCGAGGGCCGTACACAGTGCCGCAAAGCTGGATACATCGCCATGCCCCTTATCCTTGGTAAAAATAAGCTGGAAGGCCTTAGGCAAACGCAAAACCTGTAAAAGCCCCAAACGAGCAGTTAGGTAAATTCCTGTTCCGACCAATAAAATCAAGAGGGGAGGGCCCCAAGCAAAAGCATCAATTGATTTAAGCAATTCTAACATTCTATTCTCCTATCTTTTCAACCCCAAAAGAAAGAGCACATGCAAGATACATGTACTCTGGAATGCTTAGATAAATGCTAAAAAGCGGTCTATCCTAGCTCTGTCCTTTTACCTGAGAGTTTGAGCAGTTGCCTGCCTTGCCCCTTCGGTGCCTTTACGGTCTCTCCAGAGTTCCGTCCATTTACAGTCATGGAAAATCAAACTATTCCCCACTTCTATTAAACTTCATTCGGTGTTGGTATTTAATTGATTTTTATTTTACAAAAAATATTGGCTTTTGTCAACGTGTTTATTAGTAAAAATTAGTTCGACAATTTTTACTTTATGAATTCCGAAATACTTCTTATCCTTTAAAAGTGACAATAGTCGCACCGCTGCCTCCAGCATTTTGTGGGGCATAGCCGAAACTCTTGACATGTTTGTTTCTTTGTAGGTATTTGGTGACTCCTTCACGGATGACACCTGTTCCAATACCATGGATGATATCAACTTGCGCCATATTGTTAAGCAGGGCTTGGTCAATAAAGGCATCTAGCTCATTCATGGCTTCTTCATAACGTTTGCCTCGAAGATCCAGTCTGGCTTGAGGTCCTCGCCCAGAAGTTCGTTTCACGACATTGACCTGTTTCTTCTTAACTTGCTTTTCTTGTTGGGATTGAACAAGGTCAAACTCTTTTTCTTCCAAGGTCATCTTGATTAAACCAACTTGGGCTTCCCAGCGGCCGTCCTTAAGTTGACTGGTCAAGGTACCACGCTGGCCATAACTAAGAACTACGATATCATCTCCCACCTTTGGAGCTCGTTTTTTCTTAGCCTTTTGAAGAACCTTGTTTTTAGACAAATCTACTTTTTCAGGAGCCAATTTTTTTAACTTGGCCTTGGCTTCAATGATTTCATGGGGTTTGAGTTGAGATTTACTATGGAGATTCTTGAGAATCTGGTCACTTTCACTGAGAGCCATGTCCACAATCTCAGCAGCCTGTTCACGCGCCTTATTAAGCTCGGTTTCCTTTTCACGATTTAACTCATTGTAGAGTTTTTTGAGCGCTCGGTTCATCTTGAGATTTTCTTGCTCCACCTCACGGATATTGTCCAAACGTTTACGGCTTTCAAGCGTTTGCTCTTCCAATTGTTCAATGATGCGGTTGATATCATTGTCCTGATCAACCTGTTGGCTGGCAGCTCCTACGATGACATCTGACAAGCCCAGACGTTTGGCAATTTCAAAGGCATTGCTGCGACCAGGAACGCCCTGCATAAAGCGATAAGTCGGGCGAAGAGTCGCAGTATCAAACTCCATGCTAGCATTTTGCACAAAGGCTGTCTCGATACCATAGGCTTTTAGTTCCGGATAGTGGGTCGTCGCCATGGTCTTGACTTGACGCAGGCGAAGGTCCTCCAGAATAGCCATGGCAAGGGCGGCTCCCTCTTGGGGATCTGTACCTGCCCCCAACTCATCCAAGAGCAAGAGCGAATGCTGGTTGACCTTGCCAAGAATATCCACAATATTGGTCATGTGGCTAGAGAAGGTAGACAAACTCTGCTCAATAGACTGTTCATCGCCAATATCAGCAAAGATTTCTTCAAAAATACCCACACGACTTCCCTTGTCTGCTAAAATCGGCAATCCTGACTGAGCCATAACCTGTGTCAAGCCCAGAGTTTTGAGCATGATGGTCTTACCACCTGTATTGGGACCCGTAATGACAATGGCTGTTAAATCTTGGCCAAAATGGACATCATTTGCGACAGCATTTTTGACCAAAGGATGGCAGACATGGAGCAGTTGAATCTCCTGATTTTCTGACAACTGAGGGACAACTGCTTGCCTCTCTTGGATAAAGCGAACCTTGGCACGAATCAAGTCTAGATGACCGATAATCCAAGCATCATTAGCAATCTCAGCCGCATGAGGGCGAACACGCTCCGAGATTTCTTGGAGAATACGAAGCATTTCATAACGCTCATCTGCTCGCAGACTAGCAATTTCTTCGCTCAGTTTGACCACCTCACGGGGTTCGATATAGACTGTGTTCCCGCTGGCAGAAATATCATGAACGACACCTGCAATCTTGTTGCGGTAGGTGTTTTTGACTGGTAAAACCTGACGTCCATTTCTGCTAGCAACAATCCCTTCCGTCAACATCTGCGCTTTTTGCTTAAGCAAATCTTGCAAGACATCGCGTACCTGACTCTCGCTATCATGGATTTTTCGACGGATTCGCGCCAATTCTTCACTGGCGAAATTTTCAATGAAACCTGCTTCATTAAAGGCCTGAAGATTTCCTTGTAATTGAGGAAAATCGTGTAACTTCTCAAACCAAAGAGCTAACTCTTCCAAGCTGACATTTTCCAGATTGGCATAAAAACTTTGCAGCTCTCGGCTAGAAAGAAGCACGCGCTTCAAGAGTAGGAACTCCTCAATATTGAGGTCTGCACCCATCTCCAAACGCTTGCAAACTCCTGCGATTTCCTTAGTTGCGAGAATAGTAAAATGCGGTTGCTCGACAAAGAGAGCCTGCATTTCCTTCATCTCAGCAAAAGCCTGTTTGATTTTATCTGCTTTGGCAGTCGGAGCCAGCTGTCTCAATTGCTCCAAGCCCTGCTCGGTCAACAAATGAGGTTCAAACAAGGCCTTAACCTTATTGAACTCTAATGTTTCTAATATTTTCTTGTTCATTTTTATTTCCTTGTCTTTGAATGTCTAGGTGTGGTAGCTTTTTACATTCTGATAGATTCTAGTCAATCTGTAAACAAAGGGCTAGGAAAATTCCTGCCCTTTTTATCCGATTAAATTTGTCACCCAAATTTGTTTAAGCCAACTAGTTGTTACTGGTATGCTCTGGATGATGTGTTTTGCGACGATACTCTTTTCAAGAGGATTTTGTATAGCTGCCATGGGAATGGTTGCCAATATAGTCAAGGCCATTTGCAAGACAAATAAGGTCACCAACATGGACAAGATACCTGCTAAAACTTGGAACAACTTGCCACCCAGCTTTTTACTAGGAATCAAGTGTAACAGGAGACCAAGCAAACGACCGATACTATAGACAACCCCAAATACCAACAAGTAGCCGATACCTGCGTAAAAGACCTTATCCAACTGAAAGAGTTGATCCGATGGGAAAAAGAAAGTCCCCTGACCTTCCTGCGGATTTGCATAAGGGAGCAATAAGTGGAACTGCTCACCAAGCCCCTTGTAAAACTGGCCTGCCATAAAAGCCGATGCCATGGCTGCAATCAGGTAATACACCTGCAAGAGCAAGCCTCTCCGATAGCCGATATAAAATCCCCAAGCCAAGACCAATAGAAGAAGGAGTGAAATCATAAGGAATCCTCAATTTTGCTCTGTTCTTGCTTGCAAGTCACAAGTTTGTGACGGAGTTCTTCTAATTCTTGCTCCTTATCGTCAAATTCAATCTCACGGCTGAGCTGAGTTGACAAACAGTTGACTGCCAACAAAAGAGCGATTGTTTCATCGTCTGCACTAGGCATTTGTTCTTTAATTGCTTGGTATTTTTCTGTCGCAACCTTAGCGATTTCCTCCATAAAAAGGTTATCATGCTCGGTTGTCAAGGTTAATGATTTTTTTCCGAATGTAAATTTGAATCGATTTAGATTTGCCATAAAATTCACCTCACGATATTATACCAAAATTCGCTAACTTTGTCAGTTTTTACAAATTTGCCTGCTTTTGTGGTACAATAGAAACTATGGCAAGTATAACACTCACACCAAGTGAAAAGGAGATTCAGACTTTTCTTGAACACTACCAAACTAGTCTAGCTCCCAGCAAGAATCCCTATATTCGCTACTTTTTGCGACTACCTCAAGCAACGGCTTCTATCTATACTTCTGGAAAGGTCTTGCTTCAGGGTGAAGGAGCTGAGAAATATGCTAGTTTCTTTGGCTATCAAGTTGTAGAGGAAAACAGGGGACAAAATTTCCCTTTAATTGGGACAGATGAGGTGGGAAATGGTTCCTACTTTGGTGGGCTGGCTGTCGTGGCTTCCTTTGTCACACCGGACCAGCATGACTTCTTACGAAAACTCGGTGTGGGGGATTCCAAGACTCTGACCGACCAAAAGATCCGTCAGCTTGCTCCTATCCTCAAGGAAAAAATCCAGCACCAGGCACTCCTTCTCTCACCAAGCAAGTACAACGAGGTCATCGGAGACCGCTACAATGCTGTTTCGGTTAAGGTTGCCCTCCATAATCAGGCTATCTATCTCCTCCTTCAAAAAGGTGTTCAGCCTGAGAAAATTGTGATTGATGCCTTTACCAGTGCTAAAAATTATGACAAGTACTTGGCACAAGAGGCCAATCGTTTCAGCAATCCTATTAGCCTAGAAGAAAAAGCCGAGGGCAAATACTTGGCTGTAGCAGTTTCTTCTATCATTGCGCGTGATCTCTTTCTGGAAAATCTTGAAAATCTGGGACGAGAATTGGGCTATCAACTTCCAAGTGGAGCTGGAACAGCTTCTGATAAGGTGGCTAGCCAGATTTTGCAAGCCTATGGTATGCAGGGACTCAACTTCTGCGCCAAACTGCACTTTAAAAATACTGAAAAAGCGAAAAAACGCTTAGAAAGGTAAATTATGAATTCATTTAAAAATTTCCTAAAAGAGTGGGGATTGTTCCTCCTGATTCTGTCATTACTAGCTTTAAGCCGTATCTTTTTTTGGAGTAACGTCCGCGTAGAAGGACATTCCATGGATCCGACCCTAGCGGATGGCGAAATCCTCTTTGTTGTCAAACACCTCCCTATTGACCGTTTTGATATCGTGGTGGCTCATGAGGAAGATGGAAATAAGGACATCGTCAAGCGCGTGATTGGAATGCCTGGCGACACCATCCGTTATGAAAACGATAAACTTTACATCAATGACAAAGAGACAGATGAACCTTACCTAGCTGATTACATCAAACGCTTCAAGGACGACAAACTCCAAAGCACATACTCAGGCAAGGGCTTTGAAGGAAATAAAGGAACTTTCTTTAGAAGTATCGCTCAAAAAGCCCAAGCCTTCACAGTTGATGTCAACTACAACACCAACTTCAGCTTTACTGTACCAGAAGGAGAATACCTTCTCCTCGGAGATGACCGCTTGGTTTCGAGCGACAGCCGCCACGTAGGTACTTTTAAAGCAAAAGATATCACAGGGGAAGCTAAATTCCGCTTCTGGCCAATCACCCGTATCGGAACATTTTAAGAAATCGAAGAGGCCGAGAATCAAGAATCTCAGCCTCTTCTTCTATCGTGAGAAGGAATTGGTTGTTGACTAATACTCAATGAAAATCAAAGAGCAGACTAGGAATCTAGCCGCAGGTTGCTCAAAACATTGTTTTGAGGTTGCAGATAGAGCCTCTGCGGTTTGAAGAGATTTTCGAAGAGTATAAAATAAAAACAACCCCAACTCTCACCTATTCATGCAAAGGAATTTTATGGAATTTTATTTTTCAGGAACCATTGAACGGATTATTTTTGAAAATCCCAGCAATTTTTATCGTATCCTCCTCCTAGAAATCGAAGATACGGACGCAGAGGATTTTGATGATTTTGAAATCATTGTCACAGGAACCATGGCTGATGTAATTGAGGGCGAAGACTACACTTTTTGGGGGCAAATTGTCCAGCATTCCAAGTATGGGGAACAACTGCAAATCAGCCGGTATGAACGCGCAAAACCAACTAGCAAAGGGCTGGTTAAATACTTCTCCAGTAGCCATTTCAAGGGAATTGGTCTCAAGACAGCTCAGAAAATCGTGGACACCTATGGTGACAATACCATTGACGAAATTCTACAACACCCAGAAAAGCTAGAAGGCATTGCAGGTCTCTCTGCCAAAAATCGCGAGGCTTTCGTCTCCACCCTCCGTCTCAACTACGGAACAGAGATGGTTTTAGCCAAACTTGCCAACTACGGCATTCCCAATAAACTAGCCTTTCAGATTCAAGACTTTTACAAAGAAGAAACACTTGATGTGGTTGAAAATTATCCCTACCAGCTGGTTGAGGATATCAAGGGCTTGGGCTTTACCATCGCTGACCAACTAGCGGAAGAACTAGGCATCGAAAGTCAGGCTCCTGAACGCTTCCGTGCTGGTCTAGTTCACAGTCTTTTTCAGGCCTGTATGGAAACAGGGGATACCTATGTTGAAGCACGAGATTTGCTGGAGCAAACCCTTACTCTCCTTGAGTCTTCCCGTCCCGTGGAACTGGATCCCAGCCAAGTAGCTCAAGAGCTCTCCTACCTGATCGAAGAAGACAAGGTTCAGCAAATTGATACCAAAATCTTTGATAATAGTCTCTTTTTCGCAGAGGAAGGCATCCGCAGTCACTTGGTTCGTATCCTTGAAAAAGGAAAACAGAAGAGCCAGGATCTAGAAACCATTCAAAAACATATCTCTACCGTCGAGGAAGAACTAGGGATTGAGTATGATAGTATTCAAAAACAGGCTATCTGTGATGCTATCCAGAACAAGGTCTTTATCCTTACAGGTGGTCCTGGTACTGGTAAGACAACTGTTATCAATGGGATTATCGCTGTTTACGCCCTTTTAGAAGGACTTGACCTCAGGAAAAAAAGCAACTTGCCAATTCTTCTGGCTGCTCCAACCGGTCGAGCCGCTCGGCGCATGAATGAATTGACAGGCTTACCTAGCGCAACCATACACCGCCATTTGGGAATGACGGGAGACGACGATACCAGCCATCTGGAAGATTATCTGGATGCTGACTTTATCATCGTGGATGAATTCTCCATGGTGGACACTTGGCTGGCCAATCAACTCTTCTCCAACATCTCTTCTAACAGTAAAATCCTCATCGTGGGTGACAGCGACCAGTTGCCTTCTGTCAGTCCTGGACAGGTTCTAGCTGATCTGCTTCATATTCCTTTGATTCCTCAGACTCGCTTGGAAAAAATTTACCGACAAAGTGAAGAATCAACCATCGTCACCCTAGCTAGTCAGATTCGACAGGGTATCCTGCCAGCTGACTTTACCCAGAAAAAAGCAGACCGTTCCTACTTTGAAATTGCTAGCGGTCATATTCCTGCCACCATTGAAAAAATCTTAGGCGCTGCCCTCAGAAGCGGCATCCCTGCCCGTGATATCCAAGTTCTGGCTCCCATGTACCGAGGGACGGCAGGGATTGATGCCATCAACCAACTCATGCAAGACCTCCTTAACCCACCACAAAAAGACCAACTTAGTTTTGAAGCTCCCCAGTGTCACTATCGTAAGGGAGACAAGGTCATTCACTTGGTCAACGATGCTGAAATCAATGTCTTTAATGGAGATTTGGGAGCCATCACAGACCTGATCCCTGGTAAATATACCGAGTCGAAACAGGACGAAATTGTGATTGATTTTGATGGCAATGAAGTCTCATACCCACGTAACGAATGGTACAAGATTCGCCTCGCCTATGCCATGAGTATTCATAAATCTCAGGGAAGTGAGTTTCCTGTTGTCATCCTACCGATTACCAGTGCTAGCCGACGTATGCTGGAGAGAAATCTCATCTACACAGCCATTACACGTGCCAAAAGCAAGCTTATCTTACTAGGCGAATTACAGGCCTTCGACTATGCTACCCAGCATATCGGAACTGCCCGAAAAACCTATCTGATTGAACGATTCAGCGATTTAATTGAAAATGTTGAAGAAAATACACAAGATGTTTCCGAAACTGCCCCATCAACCGACTCTGAGCAATCCTACATCTTAACCGAAGAAAACTGGGACAGCATTCCAGCCATGATTGGGATTACAGAAGCAGATCTCAAAGAGATTTTTGGAAAATAGTGCACAAGAAAACCCACCAATTCAGGTGGGATTTTTGTTTATTAAGATTATTTAACTGTTGCTGTGCTTGTGATCAATTCAACAGCTTTTTTGATTGTGATATCGTGTTTCAACATATCAGCTGAAAGCAAGCTTTGTACTTGTGCAACTTCCATGTTGTAGTCTGTTGCCAATTGTTCAACTTCTTTTTGGATTTCTTCTTCTGAAGCGTCAAATCCTTCAGCTTTAGCAACTGCTTCGATAACAAGGTTAGTCTTAGTACGTGACTCAGCTTCTGCTTGGTATTGATTGTGAAGGTCTTCTTGAGTAGTTCCAGTGATTTGGAAGTACATGTCAGGGTTGATACCTTGACGTTGCAAGTTCCCAAGGAATTCATTAACTGAACGGTGAACTTCTTCGTGGATCATTTCTTCTGGAAGTTCTACGATTTCAGCGTTTTCTACAGCTTTATCAATTGCTGCACCTTCAACGGCATCTTTGTAAGCTTCTTCTTTAGCAGCAGCCAATTCGTTGCGGTATTTTTCTTTCAATTCAGCAAGTGTTTCAACTTCTTCGTCGATGTCTTTTGCAAGCTCATCGTCAAGAGCTGGAACTTCTTTAGCTTTTACTTCGTGGATAGTTGTCACGAATTTAGCTTCTTTACCTGCAAGGTCTTCTGCTTGGTAGTCTTCTGGGAATGTTACGATAACATCAACAGTTTCGCCAGCTGAGTGACCTACCAATTGGTCTTCGAAACCAGGGATGAATTGACCTGAACCAAGTCCAAGTGAGAAGTTTTCACCTTTTCCGCCGTCAAATTCAACACCGTCAATAGAACCAACGAAGTCGATGACAACAGTGTCGCCGTTTTCAGCAGCAGCTTCTTTGATAACCAATTCAGCCAAGTTGTTGCGTTCGCGTTCGATACGCTCTTCAACGTCAGCGTCAGTTACTTCTTTTTCTACATCAACTGATACTTCAAGGTTTTTGTAGTCACCCAATTTTACTTCAGGTTTTGTAACAACTTCAGCAGTGATAACCCAGTCTTGTCCTTTTTCCATTGAAGTTACATCAATTTTTGGTTGAGCAACCACTTCAAGACCAGCTTCTTTTACAGCTGCTTCATAAGCATTTGGCAAAAGAGCGTTCATAACGTCTTGGTAAAGTGACTCTTCACCAAATTTTTTGTCGAAGATAGGACGTGGAAGGTGACCTTTACGGAAACCTGGAACATTAAGAGATTTCTTCACTGAGTTGAAGACACGGTCCAATTCTGGTTTGATTTGGTCTTGAGAGATAGTGAAAGTCAAGACACCACGGTTTGTTTCTTTGTTTTCAAATGATACAGACATTCTGTCATTTCTCCTTAAAATTTTTTAAATACAGTCTATTATAACATAAATGGACGACTTTTTTCAAGTAATGACTGCGCTTTTCAATGATGGGGGAGGTACGGTTTCTTCTTGGTTTTCTTTAGGTTTCGAATATAATTTTATAAAAGATGTTTAGTGATGGCTGACTACAGTAAAAAACGAATCGCCCAAACATTCCTCGTTAGGCGATTCGTTTTGTATTATTTAACCACAAGAACCTTGTAATATTCATACTTATTTGGCTGTGTAATCTTAATTTTTTGACCATAGAAACCATCGATTTCTTTGTCACGATAATCTATAAATCTTGATGGCAAGCGTTTCATTTTAAGAATTTCACCAGATTGATCCGCATATGCTAGGATGTGCTGGTGAGTAGTGGTTGCTCCATCATCAATTAATACAAAGTAACCTGTTTTGAGCTTACCTTGCTCATTTTCTAAATGGTATAGTTTATTGTTATTGATTGTAAATCTGGTACCTCCAAGACGAAGTCGTGCACCTGGATTTTCTAAATAGACATCATTGCCAACTTTTTTAATCTCTGAATAGGTGGTCATTTCTGGTAAATTTGTTACGCGACGACCATCTGCCCCAAAGTAATACCTGTTTGGTAAGTTTTGAAAATTCTTTATAACAGCTTTAGGATCAATTTCCTGTCCTTGATCTTTATTATCTATTAAAGCTAACGTCGTATTGGAAACGTGATCCCCATATTTATTAGAAAACTTTTTAAACTCTGGTTTGATATACCAGGCATTCTTTTCAACAATGACTCCATCTTTTGTATAAATAAGGTGATAATCATAAGCATCAGACAAAGTAACAATATTTGTGATAATTGTATCATCCGCTTGAGATTGTTCAACCTGACTTGGGAGTTTGGTTAACAGATATCCATCCTTACCAATTACATAACTTTCCCCATCACTGGCTGGGACAGCTCTATCTGCGACCATAGCACCTGATTTTTCAAAGTAAGACCATTTACCATTTGGAGTCGCCCATCCTGTTGCCATAGCGCCACTGCCTTTGAGGTAATACCATGTAGATCCTTCTTTGTACCAACCTGTACGCATAGCGCCACTATCTGCTAGGGAGTACCATGTGTTGCCTTCCTTGTACCAGCCAGTACGCATAGCGCCACTATCTGCTAGGGAGTACCATGTATTCCCATCTTTGAGCCAGCCTGTCTGCATTTTACCAGTGCTGTCGAAGTGATACCATGAGCCAGCATTTTGTACCCATTTATCCTTAGCTAGACTGCCATCTTGTGAAAGATTCCAGTCAGCACCATTTTTAACCCAAGTATCTGCAGCTTGTGCTTGATTGATTGACAAAAGCAGACCAGCACCTGCAAGCAAACCAAGTGTGAGTAATTTAGATTTTTTCATAGCCATTTCCTCCACGAATTGAAACTGAGAGATAGAGTTAGTTTAACCATCTTTTTATAACACTCTTAAAGAGATGAAATAAAGTCCTTATTCCCAATATCTTCTACTGACTGAATATGGCATAGCAGATGAGTTAGCATATGACGCCATTTGTTTTTCATCAGGTTCATTCACAATTCGGCCATTTCCGACATAAATACCTACATGATCGTTTGTTTTATTATAACTATAAAACATTAAATCACCAATTTCTTCACTACCATGAGATACATAACTTCCACCTACAGCTTGCTCGTAAGAAGTTCTCCTAATATAAATATCAAAGCAGGCATGAATTGCTTGAGTGAATCCAGAACAATCAGCACCGATACTCTTATTTAATGTAGCTGCTCCATATTGATAAGGTAATGAACCTATAAAGGTTTCTGCATATTCAGCAATTGCCTGCCCCTTATTTTCTACGCAAACACCGTTAGATCTGAAGAAATAAGGTTTCCCATTAACTCTATTATAATCAGTTAGCATGGAACCGTCATTTGAAAGATAGTACCAATTACCATCTGGGTTAATCCACTCATTTGATTTCATCCAACCTTGATCATCAAAATAATACCATTTCTCATCTAACAATTCCCAATGTTTAGCATACCCACCTGAAGTATATTTGAACCACCAGCGGCCATCTGTTATCATCCAGGTTCCTTTACCATCTCTATTTTGATTAAATGCTATTTTTTCTTGATTGCCTTCTACTTGCGTTAATTCTCTAGGAGAAAATCCTACCAACTTAACTTGTTCTGCATCTTCAACCTTAATTTTACCTTCTTTAACAAGTTGATCAATTGCTTCTTTCTCGCTTGCATACTGTGAAGTTGTTTGTGATGTAGTCACTTTAGTGGTAGACGTTGTAGTTTCTGCACTAACTACATAAGTAGTTGATAACAAAGCTCCTGAAGTAAGTAATAAAGCTGCATAAGTAATATATTTTTTCATGACAAAAATCCTTTCTTCAAAGTTCCTTAACGCTCTAGTGACCTTATTTTAATAATTTACGAGGACATGATTTTAACCTCCTTTTGAGTTTATATCAATCTTTTTTATAGTCAGTATATTATTTTATCTATTTATAACTCTATTCTACTCCCCTATAAAATGAATGTCAACAAATAACATAAAAATATTGTGAAAAAATTATTTTATCACGCTAGAGGTGCTTACTCACTTCTTTGATACTAAATCAAGTCATTTCTCCAGCATTATTTTATATAACTACTAAAACTCTTCATGCCCCACCAAGTGGTGCTGAAAGGCATAGACTGCCGCCTGGGTGCGATCGCTAACCTCAAGTTTGGCAAGAATGTTAGACACATGGGTTTTGACCGTCTTGAGAGAGATAAAAAGTTCATCAGCGATGCGCTGATTTTCATATCCCTTGGCAATCAGTTGGAGAACATCTCGCTCACGCGCAGTCAATTCTTCATGAAGTTCCATATGATTGCGGTGGTATTCGACCTTCTTGCTGACCTCTTGTTCAATAGCCAGCTCGCCAGCAGCCACCTTACGGACAGCATGGAGCAATTCGTCTGCACTAGAAGTCTTGAGCATATAGCCTTTGGCCCCAGCATTCAAAACCGGCATTATTTTTTCATTGTCCAAGTAAGAAGTCACAATCAAAATCTTGGCTTCAGGCCATTCTTTAAGGATGGCTAAGGTCGCGTCAATCCCATTCATCTCAGGCATAACAATATCCATGACAATGACATCTGGACGTAATTCCAAGGCCAAGTCAATACCTTGAGACCCGTTTGCCGCCTCCCCCACAACTTCTACATCGTCTTGAAGGTCAAAGTAGCTTTTCAACCCCAATCGGACCATTTCATGGTCATCTACCAGTAAAATTTTCATCTTTACTCCTTTATCATTCCTTATCGAGCAGAGGAATACGGATATCAACTGCCAGCCCTTGCTTGGGAGCTGTTAATAACTGAACCGTCCCTGCCATATCTTCGACCCGCTCCTTAATATTGCGAAGTCCATAACTCAAGTCGTCAAAACTCCCCAGTTGGAAACCAATTCCATTATCCACCACCTTCAGTTGCAATTCCAGATCCGTCTGATAGAGATAGACATCCAAACAAGCGGCCTGGGCATGACGGAGGGTATTGCTGATTAACTCTTGCAGGATACGGAAGATATGCTCTTCAATCTTCTTGGGCAATTTAGACACATTCTGCTTGAGACTAACCTTGAGATCACTCTTGTCCTCAAGCTCTTTTAAAAGGATTTGAATCCCTTCAACCAGACTCTTCTGCTCCAGTTCAACTGGTCGCAAGTGCAGGAGCAAGACCCGCAAATCCTTCTGGGCTGTTTCTAAAATGGCTGTAACACTCTGCAACTGGGTCTGCATCTTTTCTCTATCCAGTTTCAAAGCCTGCTGACTGACACCTGACAAAATCATGTGGGCCGCAAACAATTCCTGACTGACGGTATCATGCAAATCTCGAGCAATCCGCTTCCGTTCTTTCTCGATGATTTCCTCTTCCTGAGCAAGGCTGTGATTTTCAGCTTTTTGAAGAGCTTCTGTCAAAAGGTTAAGTTTACCTGACAAGGACTTGAAACTGGCATCCAAATCTGGATCAGCAACCTGAACCACTTCTTTCCCTGCCAACAAACGCTTAAGATTGGCCTGCATTTTTCTTAGAGAAAGCTCTTCCACACCTCGCCAAAACAGGGCTAAGAGACAGGTCATGGACATACTGAATACCAACAACAAAAAGACAAATTTTTCTGTTTTTTCGACATCATGCAAGAAAATTGACCAGTCAAAATCAAGGATTTCTAGTAAGCTGTGGGAGAGAAATAAGACAAAGAGGACAGAGGTGATGGCAATGATTACATAGGCTTGTTTTTTCATCCTCTAACCACCTCAACATCGCCAATCATAGTGGTCAAGAGAATCTTGATGCTCTTGTTACTCTTGAGATAGTCTCTTGTTTCTTGATGATAGTGTTCATTACGTAGAGCTCTCTTTGGCTGATTAAAAAAAGTCAAATCCCCATAGAGACAGTTAACACTGAGACTGACTTCCACATCAACAGGCACAATGATTTTGGTTGTTCCTACCATCTTTCTGAGGATAATAACATTATCATGATTGGTTAGAATCACCCTCTCCAGATGAATGGTGTCCTTGCCCATAAGACGAAAGAGATTGATATCATCAAACTGGCAAGTCTGGTAACTTGAAAAATGATGGAGATTCCCAAACCAACGATTTTTCTCCTTCTTAACCGTCACCACCTCTTCAAACACCAAATTGGTCTGCTCCTTTTCTTGATTCATCATCGGATATAGAAGAAAGAGGCTGTATATAACCGCAACAAAAATAGCTAAAATCACAAAAGGATTGAGCATGACGATGAAAAAGAAGAGAATGGTTGCCACCACCAAAAGAAGGTTATTTCCCTCTTTACCGGTGTAATAGCGAATCAAAAGCAAAAAGAGGAATAGAATTAGCAGAAAACGTGAAAAATGCTCTGAAACCATCAAAATCAGAGCTCCTGTCAAAAGACAGGCTTCGATAAATAAAAAGATTTTAAATTTTCTCATAGGTGCATCCTCTCCTTCTATTTTATCACACTTCAAAAAAGTCACCTCGGTCTGAAGATGGAAAAAAGGCGGTGGTTACGCCTTTTTCATCTAATCATTTGCTTCTTTTAGTTTACCATAAAGAAGATAGTCTACTTTTTGTAAATCTGCTATAGTGGCACAATTAAGGGCACACATAATCAAACGCAGATCGTCTTTCCAACCTTGGACAATACCAATCACTTCTTCAACTGTGTAGGTTTCAACCAATTCCAGAACCGTTCGAGACAGTCCCACAGCCTTGGCACCAAAGACCAAGCACTTAATCATATCAAGCGGATTCCGAACCCCTCCGCTAACCAAAAGTTCGACCTTGTCTTTCCAGTCTTGGGCATTGAGAAGGGCTTGCATGGTGGATTGCCCCCATTGATTGAGGTAGTCACGCTGACCACTGCGACGGTTTTCGATATAAGCAAAGCTGGTACCACCACGACCTGACAGATCAAAGGTTCGAACGCCCAGTTCATAGGCTCTCTCGATGGTCTTTACATCCATCCCAAAGCCTACTTCCTTTAAAACGATAGGAACAGGGATTTGCTTGCTATAGTCTGCCAGATGCGATTGCCAGCTTCGAAACTTTCTTTCTCCTTCAGGCATGAGCAATTCCTGCATAACATTGACATGCGCTTGCAGGAGGAGAGGATTCATCTCTTCTACAGTCTGAAGTCCTAACTCAACAGGCTTGTCCAATCCAATATTGGTTCCAAGAAGGAGATTTGGATGGCTGGTTTTGACAGAAAATGAATCATCTGTAGGATCCTTGAGGGCTGCGCTATAAGAACCCGTCACAAACAAAATCCCACAGGCTTCCGCCACTTGAGCCAGCTTTTGATTGATTTCTTTACCCTTATCGCTTCCACCCGTCATGGCATTGATATAAAAGGGAAAGTCCCACTTTCGACCAGCAAATTCAGTCGACAGATCAATCTCATCTAAATCATAAAGAGGTAAGGAAGAATGAATCAACTCCACCTCATCAAAGCTATTATAGGAACTTTTCTGCTCAAGGGCATAGCGGATGTGCTCGTCCTTACGATTTGTCGTCATGTCCTATCCTTTCTTGGTATAAGAGCTCAATCCCCAGATCGGCCCAACGATTTTTTATGGTTTCAGTTGATTGCTCATCAAAACTCAAGGCAATGCCACAGTCACCACCACCAGCACCGCTACTCTTGGCAACAGCCTGCAAATCTTGGCTCGCTTCTTTCAGCTGTCTAAGAGAAGGTGTGTAAATATCTGCGCTCAAGCCTTCTAAGAGCTTGCTGGCTACTTCTACTTGCTCGAGAATTTTTTCTGGGTCCCCCTGCTCCAAGGCTTCTACCAAAGTAGCCACTGTTTCTTTTGAGGAACTTAAAAAATTCTGATTGATATTTTGCTTGATTTGCTTGACCATATCACTAGATACGGCCACTTCCTTGGTCCATCCCACTAGGAAATCACATTCTAGGGCAGGTTGTACGTGTGAGATTGAAAAGCCCCAATCACGCTCCAAAACTGTCGCCAAGTTTTCCACTTCCAACCAAGTTGCCACCTTTTGGCGATCAAATGACTGGTAGAGAACCAAATCCTCTGCCACGATACAGGCAAGGTCTCCCATAGAGCCATTGTCACCTCTCTTGAGCAAGACAGCGCTGGCCAGCTTGAACAAGAGTTCCTGATCAACCGTAATATCATACAGAGCCAGCAGGGCCTTGATGACCAAGACAACGACGCTACCGCTAGAACCCAGACCAAACTTTTTACCTTCCCGTTCCATTTTCCCACGGATTTCTAGAGAAAAGGGGATTAAATCCTGACCTCTATAAGTCAGGAAATCTTCCACTAAAGCAATCGTTTCTTGGATCAAGCTATAGGCAGGATTGGGCGTCAAGTTCACTGCGAAATCAAACAGATCTGAGTAGATATGGTAGCTGTCAGAAAAGGCAATCTCTCCCCTCATATAGATGGGAATAGCCTTTATCAAAGCTAACTGTCCTGACTCTAGAATAGCATATTCGCCTGCCCAATAGAGCTTTCCGCAAGTTTTAACAGTAATCATCTTGGCTCAAATCCTTTGTTTTTGACACAATCAAGCGATAACGTTGACTGAAGATTCCAGATAAATGCTCCAAGTCTTTCTCCTGACAGAGGACCTTGACATTGGGACCAGCATCCATGGTAAAGTAGCAGGCTTCTCCTTGCTGACGAAGCTGGCGGACAAAGTCCATAGCCTCATAAGATGCATCCGTCAGATAAGAAAAAGCTGGTGATGCTGTTTTGGTCGTAGCGTGCATAGCCAGGGCATTTTCCTCCGTTAATTCCCCAACCTTGGCAAAATCATTTTCCTTGAGATAAACCAGCATATCCTGGTAGTCTTTCTCAGACTGGCGCACCCAGTCGTCAAAAGTCGTCGAAGTTTCCACACAGAGTTTCATCCCGTCGCGGCTAGAAATTGGTTTTTTCTTGTCCTCCAGCACCAACATAATCATAGCTAGTTTCAAGTCTGTCTCTACAGGGTAAATTTCCCCACTATCCTTATCCCAGGCACCTAGTGGCCCATAAAAACTCCGAGAGGACGACCCTGAGGCAAACTTAGCCTCCTGCGCCAACTGGCTCCGATTCAAACCAAGCTTGAAATAAGCATTACAAGCCTTGACCAGGGCGGACAAACCGCTAGAACTTGAAGACAGGCCCGCTGCGGTAGGCATATTGTTTTGAGTTTCGATACGGACAAAACCTTCTCCAGCTGGACGGTAGCGGTCAATAATCTTACTCATCTTGGCATGCTCAACCTCATTTTGTAACTGACCATTGATATAAAATGCATCAGAAGTCGCATCCGTTGGTAAAAGCGACAAGGTCGTCTCCGTATACATATTTTCCAAAGTCAGAGAGATACTGCTAGTGGCAGGTACCATCTCTTTTTCTTTTTTCTTTCCCCAATATTTGATAATAGCAATATTTGCGTAGGAACGTACTGTTACAGGCTCTCTATCCATGTCTGAACAGCTCCTTTCTCTTCTAATCTTTCTGCTAGTTCTTGTGCTTGTGTCAAATTGTCTGCCAAGGCTATGATACAGCCTCCAAGCCCACCACCGCTTATCTTGGCACCCAGAGCACCATGGTTAAGAGCCGTTTCAACGAGGGAGTCTGCCTCAGGGCTACTAACACCAATTTCTTTTAAGTGTAAATGCGCTTGACTGAGGATTTGCCCCAGTCCTTCAGCATCTTTTCGTGAAATCGCATCCTCTGCCTGCTGGGTCAATTCTCCCAAGGCATGTAAAAACGGTAGGGCAGCCTTGCCCTTACTTTGAACTACTTGGATTGCTTCACGAGTATGGCCATAAACGCCTGTATCTGCAATCACCAAATAGGCAGATAGATTCATCTCAAGCTCTGTAAATCCTACGTTCTTGATAAAGCGAATAGGTTGGTCACTGAGACAGGTCTTAGCATCCAAACCACTAGGATTCATATGGGCAATCATCTCAGCCCGATTGACCAAGATTTCCAATACATCATGAGGCAGGTCTGCCTGATAGTAGTCAAAAACCGCACGAATAGCCGCTATGCTGATAGCAGCTGACGAACCCATGCCCCGTTTTTCAGGGATAGCCGAGTCAATCTCACAGCGAATACAGGCTTCTTTGATATCCAAATACTCCAGCGAAGCATAAACTGCCATGGACAAGGTATCCTCCTCATAGAGACGCCAAGGACTCGCTGCAGGAACTACTTTACAAGTCACCTCCACCTCCAAAAGAGGCAGGGAAATGGCAGGATACCCGTAAACGACCGCATGCTCCCCTATTAAAATTATTTTACTATGTGCCTGACCGACACCCACTTTTTTTGTCATGTTATCCTTTTAGCTAGACGGAAAGACCGTCTCATTTTTCATACAAGTATTGATTCTCTCCTATCTATTTTATTATATTTTCACAAAAAAAGCGATTGTTTCCATTCACAATCGCTTCTTTCACTATTGGACCCATTCGCCATTATAATTGACAGAATAGCCATCTACGGTCGTATTCACTGCCAAGGCACCTGAGCTATAAGCATAGTACCATTTACTACCGACCTGGAACCAACCAGTGACCATAGATCCTGATGAACGAAGATAGTACCACTTGTTGCCAAGGTATTGCCAGCCTGTTTTCATATCTCCATTTGACTGGTCTAAATAATACCAAGTTGAGCCTTCCTGATACCAGCCAGTTGTCATAGCTCCTGAGGAACGGAGGTAGTACCACTTATTGCCAAGTTGCTTCCAACCAGTTTGCATGATACCAGTTTCTGAATCTAGATAGTACCAAGTTGAATTATCATTGGTCCAGCCACGCACTAGCTCCCCAACCGTCAAACTGTCGATACGAGCATCGAAGCTACCATCCTCCTGTAAATAATACCAATGCCCTTCGTCAGAAATCCAACCAGTTTTTAAAGTGTGATAGCTACGCTGATCTTCAAAATAATAGACTCGTTTCTCTGCTGGACTATCATATTGTTCCCCATGATGTTTGTTGGTATTTGCAGCAGTTTTTGCTTCTAAAACTTGCTTACCAACAAATTCTTGTAGTACCCCATCTTGATTAAAGTAATACCATCTTGGCATTGGCATAGATTCTAATCTTAAACCATTTGGGTAAGGACCAATTGTACTACCTTTAGATGGAAACGGGATATATTGCCATCCAACAACCATCTCTCCTGATACATGATCAAAATAATAGTACTTGCCATCAATCACTCGCCAAGCCTTTTCTTTGATGTCCCCCTTCTTGTAGTAGGTTCTACCATTTTCTTGGACAAATTTCCAACCTTCTGAATCAGCATCATTCGCCAATACTGCACTTGTTGCCAGTAAGCTAAAGAAAAAGACTGCTAATGCGATTGGCATCAATTTTTTTACTATTTTCATTAGAAGTATCCTCCATAACTGATTTTAGCAAATACAAAACCGTATGTCAACATATAAAAAAGCTTAGATAAAAAGCAGTTACATAACTGCAACTGCTTTTCTATTCTTGCATGGTGTAACCGACACCACGAACGGTTTTAATGTAGCTTTTTTGACCTTTTACATCAAGCTTGCTACGTAGATAACGGATATAGACATCCACGATATTGGTTTCGGTCGCACTTTCATACTTCCAGACACTTTCCAACAACTGCTCACGAGTCAGAACTTTCTTGCTTCCCATAAGAGTAGCCAAAAGATCATACTCACGACGAGTCAGAGCAATCATCTCCTCGCCACGATAAACAGTATGATGTTCTACATCCATACGCAGATTGCGGTAAGACGTTGGAACCTTCATCTGACTACAGTGTTGGTCGATAAAATCCCGACCTCGGAAAATCGCTGAAATACGATCTACCAGATTATCAATGATTACTGGCTTATAGATGTAAGAAACGGCAAAGCGTTGGATTGTCTCAAGCTGGTCTTGCAATTCTTCACGATGGTCCAAGACCATGATGATTGAAGCTGGCTTAGTCCGACTCAGCCTATCTGCAAAATCCTGGGCTGTCATATCCCCCAGTTGAGCATTCAATAAAATCAAGTCATAGTCTGTCTGAAGAGCCATGGAGAGGGCCTTTTGCCCCTCCTCAACCTGATCAACTCGGTATTGCTCTTTTTGGAGTTCCAAACTTAAAAAATGAGCTAGATTTCGTTCTTTCTCAAGTAATAAAATCCGTTTCCCCATGGCAGACCTACTTATTTTTCGTCATACCAAGAGTAGTGGAATGTTCCTTCTTTGTCTTTACGTTGGTAAGTGTGGGCACCAAAGTAATCACGTTGCGCTTGGATCAAGTTAGCTGGAAGGTCAGCTGAACGGTAGCTATCATAGTAAGTAATAGCTGCTGAGAAAGTTGGCACTGGTACACCAGCTTGAACCGCAAGAGCTACGATATCACGCACTGCTTGTTGGTACTTAGCAGTAACATCCAAGAAGTACTCATCCAAAAGAAGGTTAGCAAGGTCTGCATCACGGTTGTAAGCATCTGTAATCTTTTGCAAGAAACGAGAACGGATGATACAACCATCACGCCAGATAGAGGCGATGTCTGCAAATGGCAAGTTCCAGTTGTTTTCTTTAGAAGCTACACGCAATTGAGCAAAACCTTGTGCGTATGAAATGATTTTTGAGAAGTAAAGGGCTTGACGGATTTTTTCAATCAACTCAGCCTTGTCTCCTTCAAATTTGAAGGCAGCTGGTTTTGGAAGAACCTTGCTAGCATGCACACGTTCTTCTTTGTAAGTAGAGATGTAACGTGCAAATACTGACTCAGTGATGAGTGACAATGGCACACCAAGGTCAAGTGATGATTGGCTAGTCCATTTACCAGTTCCCTTGTTACCTGCAGCATCAAGGATGTAGTCTACGATTGGTCCGTCTTGGTCTTCATCGTCTTTACGGCTCAAGATATCAGCTGTGATTTCGATCAAGTAGCTGTCCAATTCACCCTTGTTCCACTCAGTAAAGATTTCAGCCATATCCTCTGCAGAAAGGCCTAGCAAGTGTTGCATCAAGTCATAGCTTTCTGCGATCAATTGCATATCACCATACTCGATACCGTTGTGAACCATTTTCACATAGTGACCAGCTCCATCAGGACCGATGTAAGTCACACATGGTTTGCCATCTTCTGGTGCTTTAGCTGAGATTTCTTCAAGAACATCTGCAACCAATTCGTAGGCTTCTTTTTGTCCACCTGGCATGATAGAAGGACCTTCAAGGGCTCCTTTTTCACCACCAGAAACCCCAGTACCGATAAAGTTGATACCTGAGTTTGCCAATTCTTCATTACGACGGATAGTATCTTTGTAGAAAGTGTTTCCGCCATCAATCAAGATATCACCCTTGTCAAGGTGTGGAAGAAGGGCTTGGATAGTAGCATCTGTACCAGGGCCAGCTTGAACCATAAGCATGATACGACGAGGTTTTTCGATTGAGTTTACAAAACTTTCAACGTCATAGCTTGGTACAAAGTTCTTTTCAGGATGGCAAGCAATTACATCTTCAGTTTTTTCTTTACTACGATTGTAGATAGCAACTGTGTAACCACGAGATTCAATATTAAGGGCAAGGTTACGACCCATTACGGCCATACCTACGACACCAAAGTTAGCTTTTGTCATTTGACACTCCTCTTGTTTAATTTGTTTTATTTTATCATTTTTACTTTTGAAAAGAAAGAATTTTGTAACGACTGCTTAGTAGTCCAAGTCATCCGCATGTCCAGAACCATTTCCAACAAAGTATCCTGTCTTACAGTTAAGGGTAAAGAGATAGGTTCCGTCTGGCTTGTAGAGGTTGTAATAACCATTTCCATTAACGATATTGACACGTTCGAGGATGTATTGATTTCCAGTTATGTAGCCACGTGAACGTGAAGTCGCTAGAATTTGTTCCAAGACGCCATCCGCGAAATCCCAGGCAGAGTTATTACTATCATCAATAGCAGACTGATTGTAGGCAACACGACTAGCACTTCTTTGAACAGAAACACCCGCACTTGATACGCCCATATTGACTTCGCTACGAGTACTTCTAGTCTCATTTGAAGCCGGATTTGAACTACTTGGTTTTGTCTCACTTGTCGTATTTGAGCTTGCTTGACTAGAGCTTGAACTGCTAGTTTGACTTGAACTTGAGCTGGAAGCACTTGTTTGCTGGCTCTTACCTAGACTAATGGCCTTATCTAGCACTTTGTCAATCTCAGTATTCCCAGTTTTAATATCTGTAAATTTAGCATTCGATTTAGCTTTTGCATTGGTATCCAAGACACCATCCACAATAGCTGGTTTTTCAAATTGTGCATTGACATCTTGAATGGCCTTGATTTGCGTTGCTAGACTATCATACTTAGATTTTGCAAGCGTATGCTCACGACTACCTTCTAGCTTATCAAGCAAGGTCTTGAGTTGGCTCAACTTATCAAACTGGCTATTTTTCAAAGCTGTTTTATTGCTATCTGTATAGAAGGCATCATAAAGTGTATTAAAATCATCCACATCTGATTGATTGGCTGTAGTTGATTGAGCAGTTTGAATTTCCTTGGTCGAGCGATTCACTTGACGATAGACATAATAAGCACTGACACAGATAATCACTGATACAAGCGCCAAAGCGGTCAAAACAAAGCCTTTTTTACTTTTCTCTTCTGAGTCCTCTTGATCCAGACGAGAAAAATTCTTCTCCTCTTCCACTTCCTCAGTCATTTCTGCTAAATTTTCATCCTCTAGCACTATAGGATCCCAGTCTTTATCCTCATCGTCCAGAGGCAAGGGAGGTAAGATGTCTTCAGAAGATGGAACTTCCTCTGAAGAGGCTTCCGACTCCTCTACAGCTTCACGCACTTCTTGAATTAAATCATCCAGACTCTGAGTTTCAACTAACTCCTCTTTTTTGTATTGGCGAGTCGCAAACTTATCTGCTTCGATTTCATCTTTGTGTTGCTTGACATACTTGTCCAAAATGGAATCTTCAGGCAAGACTCCTGCTTCCACTTCTTCATTTTTACGAATCGCTTGACCAACTGTTAACTCTTTTGCTTCATCAAAATCAAATCGCGGTTCTTGGTTTTCTTTTTTATGACGATTCCGTCTTTTCTTACTCATGAGTATCCCTTTCTATTTTAACTCTTGACGTTTAACACGTTGACCAAAATATTGATACAGATCCACTTTCAAGGTTCCGTTGTATAACTTACGCTTCTTATCTGCTTGGCTACCGTACTTGGCCTCAAAGGCTTCATCACTGGTTAGGATAAATTTGCTCCAAGTTTTCAGCGGTGCAAATACTTGCCCCATCTCAGCATAGAGCTTGGTAACTCCTGCATCATCTGATAAACGTTCTCCATAAGGTGGATTTGAGATAATCACACCATTAATTTTATCGGAACGTAAATCCTGCACGCGCATCTGCTTAAAGGTAATATCACCTGCAACTCCTGCAGCCTGAGCATTGGCCTTGGCAATTTCCACCATACGTGCATCAATGTCACAGCCCATGATATCCAATTCCAGTTCACGATCTACTTTCTTAGCTGCCTCTGTGCGAACTTCTTGGATCAAGCGATCGCTTACCCAGTTCCATTCCTCAAAAGCAAAAGAGCGACGTAGACCTGGAGCCATCTTTCGAGCAATCATGACTGCCTCGATACAGAAAGTTCCTGAACCACAGGTCGGATCAATCAAAGGCTTGTCTGGATACCAGTTAGAAAGTTGTAAAATAGCTGCCGCCATGTTTTCCTTGATAGGAGCCCCACCTTTTTCAGTACGATAGCCACGTTTAAAGAGACTGGAGCCTGTCGTATCAATCATGACAGTTGCCACATCTTTCAGAATAGAGACCTCAATCTTGAACTCCGGACCAGTTTCCATCAAAGGAACACCTTCTGGGCGAGCATAGTGTTTCTGCAATTTCTTAACAACAGCTTTCTTAGAAATAGCCTGCACACTTGGCTCATTGTGAAGCTTGGACTTAACACACTTGGCTTTTGAAATCGGGAATCGAGCTCCAAGTGGTAAATAATTTTCCCAATCTAGAGCGAAAACTCCCTGAAACAGCTCTTCAAAAGTCTTAGCTGGGAAAGTTCCTACGATAATTTTGATACGATCTGCTGCCCGAAGCCAGAGGTTGGTTTCGATAATAGCTCTCACGTCTCCTTGAAAACGAACACGACCATTTTCAACCTGACAATCGTAGCCCAACTCTCGCACTTCACGACCAACGACAGCCTCAAGACCCGCTGCAACAGTCGCTATTAAATTAAATTCTTTTTTCATTTTCAGTCTTATAAGACCTTTCTATATGTCCACTTTAAAAAATGAGGTTGAGAAAATTTCTCAGCCCCAACCTATATGCAATTTTCTATAAGCCATGTTTTGTTCCAGAAGTGACTAGGACCACTTCCTTCGATAATCATCTGTCTACCACTAACAGCTCTAGCTGATAGCAGTCAGAATACTACGTTCGTTTCCGCGTACTCCATGCCCCGACCAAAATTTGGGTTGCTAGCTTGAGGGGTTTACCGCGTTCCACTCTCTCTGTTTCCAGAAAGACTCCGTCACTGTGGCACTTTCAAGCCTACTCTGACCTATCCAAGGACTTAGCCATTTCAACTGCCGTAACGATTTCTCGTCCCTAGGCTTATGGTTTCGCCTAGCACAAACACTACAGGCATCACAGCCTGTGCTAGCATGGACTTTCCTCATGAGAAGAAATTCTCCTCACGCGATTATCCAAAAATTGCACATCTCAAATAACTACTTAGAAATCTGAGTTATCTAAAATTTGTTTACCAAACACTTCTTTTTCAAGACGATTCAGGCGTTTTAAAATATCAAAATTCGTCATAGAACTTGTAGTTGCCGCTTCAATAGGCTCTGCTTGAACTGGTGAAGGTTTCGGTTTACGAGCTAGTTCTTCCTTCAAATCCGCAATTTCCTGACGAAGTGACTTGACCAAGGCAGCATAGGTTTCATAATCCTTAATGACATCGTCTAAAAACTCATCAACTTCTACCTTGCTATACCCACGGACTTCACGTCCAAACTCTTGTTCAAAAATATCTTTCGCTGAAAAAATAATACTTGCCATGTCTCTCTCCATTCTCGCTTGCTAGTATTATTATATAAAAAAAGGCAAACAAAAATCAAGGTCAAAGCTTCAATTTTCGGAAAAATTTTCAGCAAGTTCATTTAGCTGATCAAATGTTAATCTCTTTATAAAATAGTCCTCTTGATTTTTCATCTTTTGGTAAAAATAAGCTAGTTTCGTTTCATTTTCCTCATCATAAAAAAGATAGGAGCTGTTCGTGTTTTCCAGTAAAAACTGCTGGTAATCTCTTAACTGCCCCTTGTGTTCATAGCGAGGATAGGCATATTTGACAAAGTCTACCTGCTTAAAGTGGCTCAGTTTCATCTGATTGCTTTCATTCCAATTTTCCCCATGGGTTTCAAAAGCAAAAATGGTGGCCAACCGGAAACCGTATTCAGCCTTCATCTCCTGAGCAACCTCTAGAACCCAATATTCAAAGCCCAAAGCCCCTGTAAATACAAGCCAAGTCACCCCATCTTCTGCCATAGCTTCTAAATCCCTACGTATCGCTTTTTTAATCAATTTAAGACGAGGATCCTTGTCCGAAAACAAACCCAAATCAAAAGCAGAATAGCCCAAAACCAAAGCTGTAGTCATTTTTAACCCTTTCTGTGCAAATTTATGATATAATAGAGTGATGTTATTGTACCAATAAGGAGAATTATGGTCAACTATCCTCATAAAATTTCATCACAAAAAAGACAAATATCTCTTTCTCAACCTAAAAATTTCGCAAATCGAGGAATGTCTTTTGAAAAGATGATCAATGCTACTAACGACTACTATTTGTCTCAGGGCTTGGCTGTTATACACAAGAAACCAACTCCTATTCAAATCGTACGAGTGGACTATCCACAACGAAGTCGTGCCAAGATTGTTGAAGCCTATTTTCGACAAGCTTCAACGACAGACTATTCTGGCGTTTATAAGGGATATTACATCGACTTTGAAGCCAAGGAAACAAAACAAAAACGTGCGATTCCGATGAGAAATTTCCATCCACATCAGATTCAGCATATGGAACAAGTCCTTGCCCAACAAGGAATCTGCTTTGTCCTTCTTCACTTTTCTTCTCTGCAAGAAACCTACTTATTGCCGGCATTCGATTTGATTCGCTTCTATCATCAAGATAAGGGACAAAAATCAATGCCACTTGGATATATTCGAGAATATGGATATGAAATCAAGGCTGGCGCCTTCCCTCAAATTCCCTATCTCAATGTTATCAAAGAACATTTATTAGGTGGTAAAACAAGATGAACAAACAAACTATCCTGCGAATAGCTAAGTATGTGAGTATCTGCTTCTTAACTTTATTTATCACAGCAGTTATGCTGGGAGGAGGCATATTTCTCTATTACGTCAGCAAAGCCCCAGCCCTATCTGAGAGCAAATTAGTCGCAACCACGTCTAGTAAGATTTTCGATAGTAAAAACGAACTGATTGCCGATCTGGGCTCTGAACGCCGAGTAAACGCTCAGGCCAACGAAATTCCTACTGATTTGGTCAAGGCTATCGTATCGATCGAAGACCATCGTTTTTTCGATCATCGCGGTGTCGATACCATCCGAATTATAGGAGCTTTTTTACGTAACTTACAAAACAACTCCCTCCAGGGAGGATCAACCCTTACCCAACAATTAATTAAGTTGACCTATTTCTCAACTTCCACTTCTGATCAGACCATTTCACGTAAAGCCCAGGAAGCTTGGTTGGCTGTTCAATTAGAGCAAAAAACCACAAAACAAGAAATTCTGACCTACTACGTGAATAAAGTTTACATGTCTAACGGAAACTATGGAATGCAGACGGCTGCCCAAAACTATTACGGCAAAGATTTGAGAGAACTATCACTACCTCAACTTGCCCTACTAGCAGGAATGCCACAGGCTCCGAATCAATACGATCCCTATTCTCATCCAGAAGCTGCCCTTGACCGTCGTAACTTGGTACTTTCAGAGATGAAAGGTCAAGGCTACATTTCTGCCGAACAGTATGAGAAGGCTATTAATACCCCTATTACTGATGGACTCCAAAGTTTGAAATCAGTCAATAGCTATCCAGCATATATGGACAATTATCTCAAAGAGGTTATCGACCAAGTAGAACAAGAAACTGGCTATAACCTTCTAACTACTGGGATGGATGTTTACACAAATGTAGACCAAGAAGCTCAAAAACATCTGTGGGATATCTACAACTCCGATCAATACGTCTCTTACCCTGACGATGATTTGCAAGTCGCATCCACGGTCGTAGATGTTTCAAATGGTAAAGTCATTGCCCAACTTGGAGCTCGTCACCAAGCAAGTAACGTTTCATTTGGTACCAACCAAGCTGTGGAAACCAATCGTGACTGGGGTTCAACAATGAAACCAATCACCGATTATGCACCTGCCATAGAATACGGTGTTTATGATTCCACTGCAACTATGGTTAATGATATTCCTTATAACTATCCAGGAACAAGCACACCTGTCTACAACTGGGATCGAGCATATTTCGGTAATATTACTCTGCAATATGCCCTTCAACAATCTCGTAACGTACCTGCCGTTGAGACACTAAACAAGGTTGGTTTAGATAAAGCCAAAAGTTTCCTAAACGGTTTGGGAATCGACTATCCAAGTATTCACTACTCAAATGCTATTTCAAGTAATACTACCGAATCTAGCAAACAGTACGGGGCAAGTAGTGAAAAAATGGCCACTGCCTATGCCGCATTCGCGAACGGCGGTATTTACCACAAACCAATGTATATCAATAAGGTTGTCTTTAGCGATGGTAGCGAGAAAGAATTTTCTGACCCTGGCACAAGAGCCATGAAAGAAACGACTGCTTACATGATGACAGAGATGATGAAAACAGTCTTGACTTACGGAACTGGTCGCGGTGCCTACCTACCTTGGCTTCCTCAAGCTGGTAAAACAGGTACCTCGAACTATACAGATGAAGAAATCGAAAACCATATCAAGACGACTCAGTTTGTAGCACCTGATGAAATGTTTGTAGGTTATACACGTAAATATTCAATGGCTGTATGGACAGGCTACACCAATCGTCTCACACCAATTGTAGGGGATGGTCTCACAGTTGCTGCCAAAGTCTATCGTGCTATGATGACTTCCCTCTCTCAAAATGACCATCCTGGAGATTGGACAATGCCTGAGGGAGTATACAGAAGTGGTGAGTTCGTCTTTTTGAACGGTGCCAAGAATGCTTGGACTACACCTTCTACCCAACAAACACAGTCAGTAGAGAATCCCTCTACAACAGCTGAAAGTTCAACTACACAGGCAAACACCACAGTAGGACAACAACCCAACAGTGCTCCAGTAACTGATCCAAATCAAGGACAGCCTGTACAACAAGCACCACAAACTCCTCAATTTCAACAACAACCACAACAGTAAAAAAAATCCTGAGAGTTAGAAATTCTCAGGATTTTTTACTACAAGATAGCTAATACTCAATGAAAACCAAAGAACCAACTAAGAAGCTAGCCGCAGGTTACTCAAAACAGTGTTTTGAGGTTACAGATGGACGCTGACGTGGTTTGAAGAGATTTTAGAAAAGTATAACGTGATTTGAATAGATTTTCGAAGAATATAAAGGAGTCGGCTACAAACCAACTCCCTTATCTTTATTTGACATGTTTTGCAAGGTCTTCTTGCGCTTTTTTATTGGATTCTTCTTTTTCTTTCATCCATTTATCTTGAGCTTTTTGATATTCATCTGCAGTAACTGCCTTGTCTTGAAGTTCCAAGTATTTGTATCGGAGCGGTTCGCTTGTCCCCTTGTTTCCTGCCAGTGCAAACGGTATCGTAAATGGTACCATCTTAGACAAGATTGGACGCCCTGTACGAGATGTCGTTGGAATGACTAGGGCACTATCTGTCAACCAAGCTTGAGCTTCGGCATACTTGTTATAACGTTTTGTAACGTCTGTAGTTTCTTCCCCTGCTTCATTGACCATTTTATCATAATCATTGAGCCCAACTTTCTTAGCCGCTTCATTGTCTTTTCCTGAATCAAATCCTAGGTAAGTTCTCGTATTTTCCCCCACAGAAGGCTTGATGATATCAAGATAAGTTGATGGATCTGAGAAGTCTGGTCCCCATCCAACGTTATCAGAAAGATCCCAATCCTCACCAGCAGCAGTCTGTGCAAATAAAGTTACATTAAGCACTTCATCTTTTTGCAATTGTTGGATATCAATAATGACATTATCAGTTCCTAAAGTCGCTTCCAAGGATTGTTTCATAGATTGGACGCGCTGAACTTTTGTAGTTGCTGTTTGGTCAACAGGCATATCTAGGTGAATTGGGAATTGTACTCCCTCAGCTTGTAGGGCTGATTTGGCTTTAGCAAATTCTGACTTGGCTTTTTCTGGATTGTAAAGACCATCTTGTGCATCAGCAAGATTAATATCCTTCCATTCATCCCCATAAGTCACCAATTTTTCTTTGACCATATCGCCAAAATTCTTACCATCTGCTTGGACAAATGTTGGTGGAACAAAGATATTACGCAAGATTTTGCTTGCTCCAGTTTGTCCATTCAGTTGAGAGGCATAGGCTGTACGGTCAAATCCAAAGGCAATAGCCTGACGGAAATCTTTGTTTAAGAGGGCCTTTTTAGTAGATGTCTTTTGTTCTTCGCTAGTCTTAGAAGTGTATTTATAGGACTGACGGTCGATGTTTGTCCCCACTACATAAGTTGTAGAGTCCTGTTGAGTATAGACAATATTGTCTTTCATACTCTTCTCAAGCTCTGCGAAACTTGCACTCGTTGGATAGAGACGAGCTGCTGAAAGGCTACCATCTTTAAAGTTTTCTGCAGGTTTACTAGTATCTTGACCATCCCAGAATGACAATTTAACTTTGTCAATATGGACATTGTCCTTATCCCAGTAGTTAGGATTTTTCGCAAATTCAACAGCAGATTTGGTTACAATAGATTTCAACAAATAAGGACCATTGTACAAGATACTACTTGGATCTGTTGCTTTGGCAAAATCATCCCCTTTTGAATTCAAAAACTCTTCATTAACTGGTGCTAAGACACCCATTGTTGTTTTAGAATTCCAAAAACTTTCAGGTTTGTTCAACGTGTATTGAACTGTTTGATCGTCAAGGGCTTTAATCCCAACTTGAGAGAAATCTTTATTTTCCCCTTTAGCGTATGCGTCCAAACCTTTAATTGAATCTTGCACCAAGTAAAGGGCTTCTGATTTCTTATCTGTTGCATATTTAAGACCTGTCACAAAGTCCTGAGCCTTAACAGGAGCATACTCTTCTCCCTCAGATGTGTACCACTTAGCATCCTGACGAATCTTATAAGTGTAAGTCAAGCCATCCTTAGAAACCGACCAGTCTTCTGCCATTGAGGGAATAAGGTTCCCGTATTTATCATTTTCAAGCAATCCATCAATCACATTACTAGTAATGTCAGCAGTTGCTGCCTTACCAGTTGTTAAGTAGTTGAGATTATCTGGGTGGGTCTCGTAGGTAAATGCAAAGGTCTGCTCACCTTTAGCGCCTGAGCCCCCAGAACAAGCAGCTAAGACACCCGCTGCTAATAAAGTCACTCCCGCAAGAGCCAATACTTTTCTTGTTTTCATAGTCTTCTCCTTCGTTTTTTTATTCATTATAGACTCTTTTTCAAGTCCTGTCAATACAATTTTCAGAATTTTTGAAAATTATTTTTTAAACAATAAGGTTGTGAAAATATGAATAATATCAAAAACCTCAACTACATTAGGTAGTCAAGGAATGATTAATCATATTTCTGTAAGCAGTTTGAGTTGTTTAATCTAACTCATTTCTTACACACTGCAAAGCTGCTCCGATTACCTGGTGCATATCGTAATAGCGATAGTGTCCTAAACGACCACCAAAGATAACATTGCCTTGCTCATCAGCCAATTTTTTATATGATTTATATAAATGATTATTACGATCATTATTAACTGGATAATAAGGCTCATCACCTTTTTCCCATGTTTTAGAATATTCTTTAGTAATGATAGTCTTTGCTTGATTTCCAAACTCAAAATGTTTGTGTTCAATAATGCGAGTATATGGGGTATCTGCATCTGTATAGTTGACAACTGCATTTCCTTGGTAATTCTCCATATCCAAGGTCTCGTTTTCAAAACGAAGACTACGGTACTCTAGTTCTCCCAACTCATAGTCGAAGAATTCATCAATCATACCCGTAAAGACAAGCTTAGAAAAATCTTTCAGATATTGATCTTTATTCGCGAAGAAATCAACATTGGTTTCTACATCAATATTTTCATGATCCAACATTTTTTCAACTATTTGAGTGTAGCCACCAATTGGAATACCTTGATAGGTGTCATTAAAATAGTTGTTATCGTAGGTCAAGCGTACTGGCAAACGGCGAATGATGAAGGCTGGAAGTTCCGTAGTTGGCTTGCCCCACTGTTTCTCTGTATAATCTTTGATTAATTTTTCGTAGATGTCTGTACCTACAAGAGAAATCGCCTGTTCTTCCAAATTTTCAGGAGTTTTGCCATTTAAAACAGCACGTTGCTCATCAATCTTAGCCTGTGCTTCTGCTGGCGTTACAACTCCCCAAAGTTTATTGAAGGTATTCATATTAAAAGGGAGGTTATAAATCTCACCCTTATAATTTGCGACAGGAGAATTTGTATAACGGTTAAACTCTGCAAACTGATTGACGTAATCCCAAATCTCCTTATCAGAAGTATGGAAAATATGAGCACCATACTGATGAACTTGAATTCCTTCCTCTTCACGAGTATAGATATTACCCGCGATATGATTTCGTTTTTCAATGACTTTTACTTTTTTTCCTTTTAAAGCTGCTTCATGGGCAAATACTGCACCAAAAAGGCCAGCACCAACAACAAGATAATCGTACATATTAAGCTCCTTTGGAGTTCATTATCTGCCTCTTTTATTAGACTAGAAAATCATTCTATCTTAATTAGTAAACTCTTCTTTATCTATAAAAATTCACTTATTTCATATTACATTTAGTATAAAATGAAATAAGTGAATTCTACTTTGTTTGCATACAATTAAAAATCAATTTCTAAGGATGTTTCAAATAACTGTGTAAGAGGCATAATTTCACCATATCGTAAAAAAAATGACAATGAGATACTTATTGATTTCAATTAATTAACAGAATACGAACTAGACAAGTGAGTGCGTCTCCTTAACAAACACTTCCAAGCGTTTACTTTCCTCATCCAGTCGTCGTGATCTACGACTTACATCATCAGATAAGTCATACTCACCATTTAAAATAGATAAAATATGTTGTTTTTCTTCATCAGTATTCTCTTCAATAAGTACATATTTAAAAAATACTGCCATCATTATCACCTCACTGCAATTGTTAAAGTGTTGTTACTTTATTCTATCAAACGTAAGGCGCAAAAACAAGCCATAATCCGATAGAATGGCGATCCCCTCTACTATCAAAAAAGCCATTTCTATCAAATTCATTCAATTTTATTCCTGTTCTATTAAGAATTGATTATTTTATTAAAAATATACAATTCAGTTTTTCCGCCAAACTATTTTATCCACTATCCCTGTATAGCTCTGTATTATCTTAACAACTTTAGTAGAGACATTTTCCTCGACATAATCTGGAACCGGTAATCCAAAATCCTCATCTTCTGCCAAGCTAACAGCAGTTTCAACTGCTTGAAGAAGAGAATTTTCATCAATACCTGCCAAAATAAATCCTGCCTTATCTAGGGACTCAGGACGTTCTGTACTTGTACGAATACATACCGCAGGAAAAGGATAACCTTGACTAGTAAAGAAACTACTTTCTTCTGGTAAAGTTCCCGAATCAGATACTACAACAAACGCATTCATCTGTAAACAATTATAATCATGGAATCCTAATGGCTCATGCTGAATCACACGTTTATCTAATTCAAAACTGCTCTCTTTTAATCTTTTCTTAGATCGAGGATGGCAAGAATACAAGATTGGCATATTATACTTTTCAGCTAATTTATTAATTGCTGTGAAGAGAGAGAGAAAATTTTTATCTGTATCAATATTTTCCTCACGGTGAGCTGAAAGTAGGATATATCCTCCTTTTTTCAATCCCAAACGTTCATGGATATCTGAAGACTCAATGGCAGATAAATTTTTATGTAACACTTCTGCCATAGGAGAACCAGTTACGTACGTGCGCTCTTTAGGTAAACCACACTCATGTAAATACTTTCGAGCATGTTCAGAGTATGCTAAGTTAACATCTGAAATAATATCAACAATTCGACGATTAGTTTCTTCCGGAAGACACTCATCCTTACAGCGATTGCCAGCCTCCATATGAAAAATTGGAATATGTAAACGCTTGGCAGCAATAGCTGATAGACAAGAATTTGTATCCCCTAAAATCAATAAAGAATCTGGTTTAATTTGATTCATCAATTTGTATGAAGTATTAATAATATTCCCTACAGTAGCACCAAGATCATCTCCAACAGCATCCATGTATACATCTGGAGTGTCTAAACCTAAATCATCGAAGAAAATACCATTTAAATTATAATCATAGTTTTGTCCAGTATGTGCCAAAACAACATCAAAATACTTTCGACATTTAGTAATAACACTACTTAGACGTATAATCTCTGGACGTGTTCCCACAATAATCAATAACTTAAGTTTGCCATTATCTTTAAAACGAATATCACTATAATCTGTCTTAATTTTCATTTATTTCTCCACTTGTTCAAAAAAAGTATCTGGATGGCTAGGATCAAATGACTCATTAGCCCACATTACAGTAACTAGATTTTCTGTATCGGAAAGATTAATAATATTATGTGCATAGCCCGGTATCATATGTATTGCCTCAATCTTATCACCCGACACTTCAAAGTTCAGAATAGGATATTCTTGTCCGTTTTCATCCAGCCCTATCCTACGCTCTTGTATTAAAGCACGACCAGAAACAACCATGAAAAATTCCCACTTAGAATGATGCCAATGTTGCCCTTTGGTAATGCCAGGTTTAGAAATATTGACAGAAAATTGACCTGCATTTTCTGTTTTTAATAGTTCTGTAAAACTACCTCGTTCATCTATATTCATTTTTAGAGGAAACTTAAACTTATCTACTGGTAAATAAGATAGGTAGGTAGAATACAATTTCTTTTCAAACGATGCTTGAGGAATTTCAGGCATAACTAAACTATCAGGCTGTTTTTTAAATGTTTCTAATAGAGAGACAATCTCTCCTAAGGTTGCACGATGAGTCGTTGGTACATAGCAGTAGTTTCCTGATGGGCTAGGTAAGATTTGTAATCCATCTAGATTACAACGATGAGGATTCCCTTCCAATGCAGTTAGACACTCTTGTATCAAATCATCAATATATAGCAACTCCAATTCTACACTTGGATCATTTACTTGAATAGGCAAATCGTGAGCTAGATTATGACAGAAAGTTGCTACAGCAGAATTATAGTTAGGACGACACCACTTCCCATAAAGATTTGGGAAACGGTAAACTAAGACAGGTGCTCCCGTTTTCTTTCCATATTCGAAGAAGAGTTCTTCCCCTGCTAGCTTAGATTGTCCATATACAGAGTTCGAAAATCGACCTTCTAAACTAGCTTGAGTAGAACTCGAGAGTAAAACAGGACAAGTATTTTCATACTTTTCTAAAATCTCTAATAATCTACTTGAAAAACCGTAATTTCCCTCCATAAATTCATCAGGATTCTGTGGACGATTGACACCAGCTAAATGGAATACAAAATCGGCCTTCTTACAATATTCTTCTAATAAAATCGGATCTGTCTCACGATCATACTGAAAAATCTCTCCAATCTCTAAATTAGGACGAGTTCTATCTCGTCCATCTTTCAAAGCTTCCAGAGTACAGATAAGATTTTTTCCTACAAATCCCTTAGAACCAGTCACTAAAATATTTAATGGCATATTTTTCCCTCCATATACTTAATCTCGCTGAAAAATATCTCTTGTATAAACTTTTTCTAGCACATCATATAAAGATTTTTCCATCCGATTGGCAACAATCACTTGACTGCTAGACTTAAAAACTTCCAAATCATTAATCACCTGATTACCAAAGAAAAAGCTATGATCCTCCAAAGTTGGTTCATAGATAATTACTTCTAAACCTTTGGCCTTTAAACATTTTATAACACCTTGGATTGATGATTGACGGAAATTATCCGAACCACTCTTCATAGTTAAGCGGTAAACACCTATTATGATTGTTTGATTACCGTCTGAAAGCTCCAACGCCTTTTTCAAAATACGATCGGCAATAAAATACTTGCGAGTACGGTTACTTTCTACAATAGCTGTCATCATATTTTGTGGTACATCATGATAATTCGCCAGCAACTGCTTACTATCTTTGGGAAGACAATAACCTCCATAACCAAATGACGGATTGTTATAATGGCTACCAATTCGTGGATCTAACCCTACTCCGTCAATGATGGATTTAGTATCCAATCCCTTCATCTCCGCATAGGTATCCAATTCGTTAAAGTAAGAAACCCGCAAAGCCAAATAGGTGTTAGCAAATAGTTTGACTGCTTCTGCCTCTGTTACACCCATAATTAAGGTCTCAACATCAGGTTTAAGTGAACCTTCCTGCAAAAGAGTCGCAAACCGCTCAGCCTGAACTACCTGCTCCGTATCTCTCAAATCTGCTCCAACGATGATTCGACTAGGATAGAGATTATCATAAAGTGCTTTAGACTCCCGTAAAAATTCAGGACTAAAGAGAATCTTAACTTGCCCAAAACGTGTTCGGAGACTTTCTGTATATCCCACAGGAATTGTGGATTTTATGACAATGGTCGCCTTCAAATTAACCGCAATAATCTGCTCAATAACTGCTTCCACAACAGATGTATCAAAATAATTTTTTTTACTGTCATAGTTAGTTGGAACAGCAATTATGATAAAGTCAGCATCTCGATAAGCTTCATTACAATCTAATGTTGCAACTAGGTCTAATTCCTTTTCCACTAAATAAGTTTCAATATCATCATCCTTAATGGGAGATTGGCGACGATTGATAAGCTCTACTTTTTCAGGAATAACATCTACCGCTATAACCTTATGATATTGCGCTAATAGAATTGCAATAGATAAACCCACATAACCTGTCCCTGCTACTGCTATTTTCATAGGATACCTCACTGATTTAAAGATGCTAATTCTTTCCTAATATAGGGCAAAAGTAAGAGTTTTTCCTTGACCTGCTCGACATTCCAGAGTTCTGTATTACTACTGTTAAACTCTGTTAAGGGATTGCGTTTGGCATCCCCTTCGTTGAAATACTTATCATAGTTAAGATCTCGATTATCGCTAGGCACACGATAAAAGCCACCTAAATCAATGGCATTCGTACATTCTTCATTAGTCAACAACGTTTCATACATCTTTTCACCGTGGCGAATCCCGATTACTTTAATATCTTGATTAGGTGCAAAAAGTTCCGTAACAGCTTGCGCCAACACTTCAATGGTACATGCTGGTGCTTTCTGTACCAGGATATCTCCTGTTTTTCCTTTTTCAAAAGCAAACAGAACTAGGTCTACCGCTTCTTCTAAGGACATAATAAAACGAGTCATACTAGGTTCCGTAATCGTTATAGGATTCCCTTGCTTTATTTGATCAATCCATAGGGGAATCACAGAACCACGACTACATAGAACATTGCCGTAGCGAGTTACACAGACTTTTGTCTGATCTTCTTTTACCGTCCTTGACTTAGCAACAGCAATCTTTTCCATCATAGCCTTAGAGGTTCCCATCGCATTAACAGGATAGGCTGCCTTATCTGTAGAAAGGCAGATGACTTGTTTTACTCCAGCTTCTATAGCTGCAGTGAGAATATTTTCAGTTCCTAGAACGTTAGTTTTGACTGCTTCCACAGGGAAAAATTCACAAGAAGGGACTTGTTTTAATGCAGCAGCATGAAATACGTAATCCACACCGATCATAGCATTTTTAACAGAAGCTAAATCACGCACATCTCCTAAGTAAAAACGTATCTTATCAGCTACTTCTGGCATTTTTGCTTGAAATTCATGACGCATATCATCCTGTTTCTTCTCATCTCTTGAAAAGATACGTACCTCCGAAATATCTGTTCCCAAAAATCGTTTGAGAACTGCATTCCCGAATGAACCTGTCCCCCCTGTAATAAGGAGAGTTTTCTTTGTAAACATAGTTATTCCTCCTATCTATAATGATGTTCAACATAATGCTTTTTAAATAAATTTAAAGCTTAACAACATGAAAAATAACGCACTACAATATTTTTCTGACTGATAATATTGGTGATACTTTCAACATACACCTTATCCAAAAGAAAAGCTATATTTTTTTTAAAGGTGTAGAAATAAAGATAACTCAATCTTTAAATCTTTTGCATCCACCAAATATTATAAACTTTCTTTTTTACTATTCTTTCTTATTCTTTATTTTAGTTTTCAAACGATAAATAATTTCTTTTTCTAACAATTTAATCTTTCTCTTCAACCGATAGCCTACAGTAAGATTTTCCCCCTGGACAAAAGACTCCGTTTCTGGGAAATCCGATAAATCTAATGAATAACCCAAAAGTTCCTCCAAACGTTCTTTTTCAGGTTTAACAACTTTACCTCGAATAATCAACTTTCCTCTATTATAAGGGATAGGTTGGAACATATCATCCTCTAAAGCATAAAATTTCTCTTTCGTCAGGTAAGTTTTAAAGTTATGATAAATCTCAAATTCCCAAGGAGAGGGACTACCCTTCATGAATTGAATCAAACTAGACTTCTTCCAAATAGCGCATTGAAGAGTTGTCTTATAGGGGGCATATTTCGTGCGTCTTATATAATGCTCAGCAATACGCTCAGGTGTATTCCCTCCAGATATTTGTGATAGGGCAATACTAGCAATACTTGTATCCTCTTCCATCAGAGACAGTAGTTCTTCTAATTCTTCAATTTTAGCTGGTTTTTCTACGATAAAGTCATCACAAAAAACAATGACTCGCTCTTCAGTAACTTGTTTCAAAGCAGTTGCAATACGATCTCCAAAAACTTCTTCCTGACCAATCAAAACCTTTACGCTAGGATCCGTGATTAACAATGGACCATCTGATGATACATAAATGGATACCGTATGAGAAATCTGCTGACGCATGGACTGGATGAGGAGATTTACTACCTGCTGATTAGTCTCGCAACTAACAATAAATAAAGCACAAGATGAATTAAACATGACTTCCCTCCAAGATGTCCATAATATTTTTTGCTGAACCTTCCAGATTGTAGTCTTGCATCAGGTTTTGATCATAGCGAGCAACATGCTCAGCATCTAGTTTAAAGGTAGCCTTCAGCTTGTTAGCCAATTCTACCGCAGTCACTTCCTGCATCAGATAACCATTTTCGCCATCCCTAACAAATTCCAAGGCTGCGTTACAACGATCCGTAGAAACAATAGGAATGCCCATTGATAGCGCCTCTATAATAACCAGTCCCCAAGTATCTTCTCGAGTGGGCAAAACAAAGACATCTGCCACCCGCATCAACTCTAGGATATCAGTTTTTTCTAGAAAAGGAATTATATGTATATTAGAAGGAATCTCTGTTTCAAAAACTGACAATTCTTCTCTTGTACCTCCGACCATAATTAACTGCAACGAAGTATCAGCTTCCTGCTCTTTCATAAAAGCCAAAAGCTCATCGACTCCTTTTCTATTGATAAACTGTCCCACAAAAAGCAGATTTTTCTCAGATTTTCGAATACTATATCTTGTGAAAACCGTATCCGAGGCAACCTCTATCATGTTTTTGAAATCATCTTGTGAAAGAGTTGAAAATATGTGTCGTTTAATCTTTGCCTTAGGAGCTAATTGCTGTATATAAGCATCTGTTGGGGTATTGGTGCTAAGCACAAACTCCGCTTTGCTTAGAGCAACAGACTTAATAAAATCCAACAGTTTCTGCTTAAGTGAGATATTACTATGATTTATTATACCATCAACAGAAATAGCGTACTGCCGTCTTGTTAGCCACATACTGCTCATCAAGAACATCTTTTTCCACCCAGTATAACCATCAAAGAAGACCATATCCATCTCTTTCAACATTTGAAACGTCTGAAATAAACCTAGTTCTGTGATTGATTGGAGCTTGGTACGAACAGGTCGTAGCTTGACATACTCAGCCTTTACCCCCGCCTCAATTTCGTGCACATAAAAAAGAGTCACTTCTGCATGCTTGGCTAACTCATCTAATAACATAACCCTAAAAGGAGCAATATTATTTGTAACATAAGAAATTTTTTTCTTTGACATCTGTTCCTTCTTTCTAATGTCCTAAGAAAAAGCGATCCAATTTGACTTTAAGTGCATATGAACGCCTACCCGATAAAAAGAGTAATCGAAGTCTGTGTACTGCAGAAATACCTGGCATCAGAAGAATTGGCAATCTATTTCCTTTATAGCGTGCTTCTTCTAGTTTCAATTCACGCTGAAGTTTAGTCTTCTGGTCTGCTGTTAAGTGATTGCTAAATCTCTCTAAAAAATCACGACGGATAATCTGACGGATATGATATTTCTCGTTAAAAAGTTCAAAAGTTGAAGTTCGGGATATAGAATTCCCCTCATGAACACGATAATAAACCACAACATCCTCAATCAACGAAACACGATCTCCGAAATACTCAATACATAGCCCCCACCAAATATCTTCGTTCGGATAGGCCTCAGGTATAGGAAGGATAAAACGGTGCATGGCTTTTGAAAGCAAGGTAAGAGGTCCACTAAAATTGCGAACTGTATTTTTCTTTGGTAATACCAATCCATCATACTTGTGAGAGTCAGAAACCATCCGCATGCGAGCTCTTAAAGCCACCTTTTCAGCAGGATTCCACTTTTGAGCCTCCTTGTTCCACTTTTCAAAGGCATCCAATGGCAACTGGTCATCCGCTCCCATAAAATATATCCAGTCTCCTTTTACATACTGTGAAGCCAAGTTATAAGCTGGTACCTTGCCAATCTTTCCAGGATTCAAAAAGACAATTCGCTCATCTCCCATGATTTTTTCCTGTACAATAGCTGCCGTATCATCTGTAGATCCATCATTGACGATAATCAACTGAAAGTCCGTATAGGTTTGCTGTTGAATACTGGCAATAGCTGCTCCGATATTTTTTTCTTCATTATAAGCTGGCATAATGATAGAGATCATGCGTTTTTCCTACTTTCTATATATTTTTTAATAGCTTGCCATAAAATTGGGTTACCTAGATAAATATAGGTTATAGTTGCGATAGTAAAAACAAGGACACCAACTATTATTTCACTTGCCAATAGCAATACTGTGGATAGGCGTCCTAGCAATAACAATCGTAGCCAACCAAGAGATAGATACATAAGAAAAGACAAGCCTGCAAAAATGATCACATATCCTAACAATCCTTTAAGAGGAATTTCCTTTCGAATAGGATATGTCTGGTAAACACAAATCACTAATTCTGATATAATAGTAGCTAAAATGGAACCGTACACTCCCAAAGAAGGAATTAAGAGAGAGTTTAAAACTAGATTGATCCCACTTCCCAAAATAATCGCTACTACATAGACTCTCTCAAGTGAATGAGGAATCAGATATTGGTAACGTATCGTTCCACTCCAGGCAGCAAGGCAGATATAGAGCGATAAACTAGGCACATAATCTGCTACCGCACCATATGAAGCTCCAAAAAAAATACCTACAAAATCCCTAGCAATAGCACTAACTCCAAAAGCTGTAGCTAGAGATAAAGCAATAATTAAGATAAAAGACTGATAAAAAAGTTTATTAGATTCGGCTCTTTTATTCTGACTTAAAAGATGTGTTATTCGCGGGAATAAGATTATATTGAGAGAAGTAATGACAGTTTGCGGGATGTCAGTAACCATCCTACTTGAGTAATACAAACCCACAGCAGTATAGGATGCATAAATCCCCAACATAACCTTATCCATGGTTTGAAAAAGGGTATCTGCCAAAACAGGAATAAATAATAAGAATAAACCTTGATAAGCAAGTTTAATCTGCTTGATATTTACAAGATAAAACTGCTGTTTCAGAAAAACTGGAACAAATATTATCAACTGACTGACAAAAATTGTCCCTACCTTTATTAAGGTATAGATAGCCAAATCAGCCTCCGTATGCACAAAGAAAAAAATCATGAGGGCTGATAAGACATTTACAATGATATTTCGAACAGCAATTTCACGAAAACGTTCTAATCCTGACAAAAACCAAGTCATATCAAAACCAGCAGAAATTACATACAACATCTGGATCCAATATATATCCTGATTACTACCTACAAAGAAAGTCACGTATAAAAAGTATGCTAACATAGCTAGGCCTGCATTGAGTAGTTGTACAGTCAACAAGGTAGCGTACTCATCATTAGACTCTATATTGTCATGCCTTTTGAGAGAAATTTGCTTGCTTCCATACATACTAATCCCCATCAGGGTAAATGTAACAAAATAAGAAGCTACCGTATTGGTATATGTATAAATCCCTAACCTATCTGAAGAAAATACTCTAGTAATATAAGGAGTAACAATAAGTGGAATGAGCAAAGAGGTCAGTTTATTGGCAAGGTTAAACACATAGTTCCACTTTAGACTAGCTTGTTTCAGAATGTTCACCAACCTTTCCAATTCGTGTGTTCAGAAGGCAACCAAAAACTAACCAAAGAATAAAACTCTTGGCACCAGGACCAAATGGCGCGTAACCTTCAAATAAGGCATTGACAGTATAAGAAAAAGCAAGGGCTAAAAAAAGCATGCGGAAACGATGAGAAGAAGAACGTTGCAAGAGGGCATAAACCATGGGAGACAGGGCTATTAAAACAAAAGCAGTCCCTACTATATAACCATAATTGAGAAAACTCTCTAGAAAAAAATTATCCATATAATAATAACCAATCCCTGTTAGTTCATGTCCTGAAATTTCTTTAGCAAAAATCTCAAAATACACAAAACGGTTGGAGGAAACGTAGTCCAAAGTCAGACTAGATGGTCGATATTCAGATGTGACCCTTAAAAATAGATTATTGATAAAAAAATCATAAATAGCTGAATTGAGGAAAAACGCACCTACTACTGTTGAAACTCCTAATGTACGTCCAACCTTATGACCCAAAGATGTCTCCTGAAACCATATATAGACTAGTGGAAGTGCTGCAGCTGCTAACAGAACTGCTCGTGACCGCATAAGGATGCACATGTAAATCAGCAGTCCGCTACTAGCTAATAACAATACTTTTCTCCACAGTGCCCACTTGCGATTATATAGAGACAAGTTGAGAATAACTGCCGATAAAAAGATAGATGCCGCTGAATTCTTAGCTCGATAAACATAATCAATATTTGAAAAACTATGTCCTTGAAAGTAGTGATAATAAATATCCACTGAAATCAGCAAACATGCTCCCAAAAAAGTCATGGTGATGATTTTCCAATAATGAACAATCACATCAGCATTCCAGTAGCCTAAAACTAGAATTCCCACAGCCAAATAGAGTTGCTGAGACAAACCATTAAAGACATAAGATACTCCCGTAACTATATCTAACAAAGCAATAGTGCTAATTAAATAACCTATTGTTAATAAAAAAAATAGGAATGATCGTTCCATGTCAATTCTAGAAAAAATAGACACTACTCCCAACAGGATCCAGAAAGGCATAATCAGAAGTTGTGTAGGTATCCCACTAAACTTCCAGATATAGGGAGTCTGCGATAAAATAGATAAGGCAATCGCTGCCTGCAAAATATAAAAACGCAAACTACTATTGGGAAAACAAACAAATTTCTTTCGGGATTCCATTCCTCCTCCTTACTATCGTCAACATGTCAGTACCTATGTACTTTTATTTGGAATTACAGCTATTATACAATAGTTAATAAGTTATTAAGAACTTATTAACTTACAGAAAATACTTAAATTTACTTACTAAACTTTCAAATCCTATAAATTGAAACGCCAAATCTCAGCAAATTTCTTTAACAAAGTATCTATACTCCTAATACCACAAACAGTATTAATCATAAAAATTCTCATGAGGAAAATCCCTCTCTCAAATAATTTTCTAACTGTGTCATAAACTGCTCTTTAGAAAAGTGCTTCTCATAGTAACAACGAGCTTGCTTTCCTAACTCTCTTTGTTCTTCCGTAGACAACATACTAAATTTACAAATATTTTGTGCCAATTGTTCCACATCTTTTTCAGGACTGACAAAACCACACTTTGCATCTTCTAGAATTGTTTTAGTATCTCCTGAAATTGCACCTATAATTGGTTTCCCTGCCGCCATGTAAGATTGTACCTTCCCAGGTATAGTACGAGAAACTATCGAGTCTCCTATTAGAGAAACTAACATAGCATCTGATTTTTTATAGAAGGTAGGCATTTCTTCCAAAGAACGTCTTCCATAAAAGGAAACATTCTTCAAGTCCAATTCATAAGCTAATGCTTTCATACTTAACAATTCCGTACCATCTCCAACAAAATGAAAATGAATTTTCTTGGGTAAATCGGTATTCTTTTCTATCAAGCTGGCAGCTTTCAAAATAGTTTCCAAATTTTGTGCTTTACCAATATTACCAGCAAAAGTTAAGTCAACACTTTCTTTATTAACTTTCGATTCATCAGGAATAAAAAGATCTTCTGCATATTGTGGCAAATAAGTAATCTTTTGTTCTAATATGTCAAATTGTTTCACAAAATAATTCTTAAATGATGGACTAGTTACAAATATATAATCACTAGCTCGATAAACTTGTTTTGAGATAAATTTAAACAACTTGAAAATCAAGCCATCTTGTTTCACTCCCCCTACAGTTAAACTATCTGGCCAAACATCCATACAATATAGAAACAGAGGCTTCTTGTACTTATTTTTATAAGCCATGCCAGCCCATGCCATCATAACTGGAGACGATTGATTTACAAAAACACAATCAAATTCTGATCCATCTTTTGCTTTATACTGTCCCAGTAGAACCCCTATCGATGAACTGATAGCAAAACTAAAATAATTTAATATCCTATGTGAAATACTTTTTCCCCTCGGAATTGTATATGAACGAAAAACAGTAACTCCTTCTATAGTCTCTCGTCTATTTTTGTTATTCCGATAATCCGCATATGTTTTACCTTCAGGATAATTAGGAATTCCTGTCAAAACAGTAACTTCATGACCTCTCTCAACAAGATCCTCACAAATATCTGATAATCTAAAAGGTTCTGGTCTATAATGTTGACTAACAAATAAAATTTTCATCGTACAACTTAACTCTCTTTTTGACTTCCCTCTACAATTTCTTTACGTTTCAGCACATAAGGTATTGTTCTTACTATGCATCTAATGTCCATTAGCAACGATTTATGTGTCACATAGTATCCATCCAATTCAGCTTTCATATCTGTTGATAGATTATCACGACCATTGATTTGCGCCCATCCAGTTAGTCCGGGTAAAACATCGTTTGCACCGTATTTCTCTCTTGCCTCTATTACATCACGTTCACTTACCACTACTGGCCGAGGACCCACAATACTCATATCACCAACAAGAATATTACATAATTGAGGTAATTCATCTAGAGATGTTTTCCTTAAGAAAGCTCCCACTCTAGTGATCCACTGCTCTGGATTTTGTAAATCTCGAGTTGCTACATATTTTGGTGTCTCCACTTTCATAGTCCGAAATTTAAAAATATAAAAAGTTTTTTTATGAATTCCAAAACGTTTTTGTTTAAATATTACCGGTCCTTTTGAATCAAACTTAATCGAAATTGCAATTAGGATAAAAAATGGACAAAATAACGTTATCGCTATTAAAGATATAGATATATCTCCTAATCGTTTTAATATACTATACATAAACTATCTCTCACTATAAATTCAAAGTTCATCTTATTTCCATTTATCAAATCAAATATATCAACCCGTTAGACCACAAAAACTCAATATATATTTGGCAATTCAATGATTTTATAAGAATGTAATCATTTTATCCGCTATAACAACTAAAAATTTTCTTCATCCTAAACAAAATTTATTTGCTTCAGTAATATATGACTTCTCAATAGTGGATTAGAAGGTTTAGTTCAGTTGTACTTCCAAACAAACCGAATATTTTTTAAAGAATATCGTTTTCTAAAATTTCAATCAATATATAAGTTAGTAAACCAACAGGTACATTCTATAAGATTGGGAGGGTTATATTGTAGACCCCTTTCCATGCCAGACTCTCTAACTTCATTCTATTTTTTCCCGTAATTACCGTAATTACCATAACCACCGTAAGAACCATATTTTTCGCGTTGAACATCAAATTTATTGAGAACGACACCTAAAAATGGTTTCCCTGTTTGATCTAGCTGGCCTTTAGCTTTTTGCACTTCTCTTCGTTTTGCAACTCCGGCTTCTACAACTAAGATGGACGCATCACACTTTTGAGTGATAATTGCTGCATCAATAACAAATCCAATAGGTGCTGTATCAACAATGATATAATCAAAATATTTACGCAATGTTTCAATCATATCATTAAAATTTTTACTTTGTAACAAGGCTGTAGGGTTTGGTGATACAGATCCCGATTGAACTACAAATAGATTTTCAATATTTGTATCACATAACCCGTGAGATAAATCAGTTGTCCCAGATAAAAATTCTGTCAGCCCTGTAATTTTTTCACGAGATTTAAAAACTCCTGACATAACTGAATTTCGAATATCGCCATCGATCAAAAGAGTTTTATAGCCTGCACGCGCAAAAGACCATGCTATATTTATGGAAGTAGTTGATTTTCCTTCCCCAGGGTTAACAGAAGTAACGGAAATTACTTTTAGTTTATCTCCACTCAACTGTATATTTGTACACAAGGCATTGTAATATTCTTCTGTCTTCTTAATGAACTCCAGTTTTTTTTGTGCTATTTCTAATGTCGGCATCTCTCTCTCCTATTTCAACTTATCCAAGTTTGGTACAACTCCCAAAAGTGTCATCTGCAGTGCATCTTCGATATCTTCTGGACGTTTCACACGAGTGTCCACAAGTTCAAGAAGAAGGACTGTAACACTTATGGCAATCAACCCGACAAAAAAACCAATTAGTGTATTGCGTTTAATATTTGGCGAAGACGGTGATATCGCTGGTCTTGCTTCTTCCAGTGTTGTCACATCAGAAACACGAGTAATACTGATAATTTTTTGAGCAGCTACTTCTCTCAAAGAGTTAGCGATAAGGCTTGCCTCTTCAGGAACTCGATCATTAACTGAAATGGATACGATACGGGTATCAACCGGAACTTTGACCTTGATTTTATTAGCTAAACCTTTCGGCGTCCAATCTAGTTTCAAATCAGAAACAACTTTCTCCAAAACATCCTGCGATAGGATAATTTCACGATAGTCTTTAACCAAGTATGACCCTGCCTGCAAGTCTTGATTGGTTAAACCAGACTTCTCTCCTTGATTACGGTTAACTACATAAATCCGAGTCGTACTAGTAAACTCAGGTTTGATAACAAAAGTACTGTAAGCAAAAGCAACTGAAGAAGTTATAATTGCCACTAATAAAATGACTAACTTTCTTTTCCATAAAGCTCTGAATAGTTGAAATACATCGATTTCCAAAGTGTTTTGATCTTTCATATTTTCTCCTAAATTAATTGATCCATTATAATTTTTCTGGGGTTTTCTACAAAAAGTTCTTTCGCTTTTTTCGCTCCATATTTCTTAGCAATGATATCGTATGCCTGTTCCATATATGGAGGTCTACTGTCTAAATTGTGCATGTCACTTGCAACTACATGAACTAAATCACGTTCCAAAAAATACCGAGCTCTCTTTTTCATGAATTTATATCTTTCACCAAAGAGCTTAGGTTTTAAAACATGATAACTATTTATCTGAGTATAGCAACCCATATCAATCAGTTCGCGAACTCGTTTTTCATTATTCTCTAAAGCATCATAACGTTCAATATGAGCAATTACTGGTGTTATTCCCAACATCAAAATATTGCTCAATCCCGTATGAATCTCACGATAGGGAGTATGCATGCTAAACTCAATCAAAGCATAACGGCTATCATTAAGAGTGGGAATTTCTTTTCTTTCTAGCTTTTCTAGAACATCCAGAGTATAGTATATCTCTGCGCCATAAGCAATGACTAAATCATCTGCTACTTCTTTTGCAATTTCACGAACCTTAATAAAATTTGTTGCAATTTTTTCTTCTGGAGTCTCAAACATCCCTTTTCGACGATGCGAAGTAGACACAATCATTCGAACTCCTTGATTATAAGCTTCTCTTAAAAGCGCCTTGCTATCCTCTATCGACTTTGGCCCATCATCTACATCAAAAACGATATGCGAATGGATATCTATCATTTCATCTACCCTCCATCACATCCTGTATAGCTGCTTTGACTGTAGCTAAACTACTCTCATCTATTTCCATCATATAGAGACTACTGTCTGGCATTGCATAAGAAGGAAGATCCATCCGACCTGTCCCTTTTAAATCTTGAGAATTTACTTTATAATTCCCTCCACTTTCCAATTGAGTATTCACTAAATCCATCATAGTCTCAATCGGCATATTTGTTTGAAGGGAATCCTGCAATCCTTGAAGAATACTACTATAGTTTTTCAAGGCCTCTGTGGAAGTTAACTTCTGAATAATTGCTACAATGACCTTCTGTTGGTTGCGACCACGGTCACGGTCTCCATCAGCTAGTGAGTAGCGTTCACGTACAAAACCTAGAGCTTGCTCAGAGTCTAGATGAACATTTCCCACCGGAAAATGGAACTTCCCATGTAGAGCTGTAAATTCTTGATCGTTATAAACATCTACCCCTCCCAACAGGTCAATCAATTTCAAAAATGATGTAAAATTCAAACGAACATAATAATTAATATCTACACCATAAAGGTTCTCTAGGGTATGAATAGATGAATCAACTCCATATATACCAGCATGAGTTAATTTATCCTTTTGATTATTTCCACCATCAGCAATAGGAACATATGAATCTCGTGGAGTTGTTGTAAGAAGGATTCTCTTCGTATCCCTATTGACCGTCATCAAGATATTGACATCTGAGCGCGAAACTGAACTAATGGCACCGTAAGTATCAATACCACTGACATAGATATTAAAGAAGCGATCTTTAGATACCTTAGGGATCTCAACATCCTTGGTCATTTTTTTAGTATAAATTTTCTTAATTTTTGAAGCATAGTCAGGATATTCCGATTCGATAATATTTTCAAAGACACTATTTAATATAATCGCTTTCGTATCTCCAGCCAATAAACTCTTATAGGCTGCAAGATAGGAGCTACTTTCTTCAACTGTCAATTCCTTATTTTGACTAGTTTTCAGATCATTCATCAACTGTTGAATATTATCCTTATCCGTACCTGTTGGTCCCATAACACTAGATAATTGGGCAACATTATTGATATCGCTATCCTTTAAAACGACGACGCTGAGAGAATACTCTGAATAATTTGAAGTTGCATTAATATGACTTGTAAAGCCTATAAATTGCTGCAGAGTAAATAAAGAAACTGAACTCACTAAAACAGCTAGTGTCAAAAAGAAAATCGTGAACTTTTCTGCTTTTTTATAGATTATTAATAGTACGGCAATCACAGCAACCATCAAGGCAAAAACTGCGACCACTATATTAACGTGCCTGAAAGCAAGTATATTGTACTTAAAGATTAAAAACAATAAAAAACTAGCCAACAATAAATAAATAGTCAACAAAACTATACTAACACTTCGCTTCACTTTCTGTGAACGTGATTTTTTAAAACGTCTACTCATGATAACACCTATACATTTAATATTACTATTGTATCACTTTCTAAAGATAAATTCTACATTTAGCGAGTCTATAAAAATTCTTAGATATAGGTTATTTGGACATCATAAGCACTTATACTCTTCGAAAATCTCTTCAAACCACGTCAGCGTCCATCTGCAACCTCAAAACAGTATTTTGAGCTGACTTCGTCAGTTCTATCTACCACCTCATCAAAGCTGTACTTTGAGCTAGCTTCCCAGTTACTCTTTGATTTTCATTGAGTATTGGTTTCAATCTATTTTAGCACAAAACAAATCATTTCTCAGTTTTCCATAGCCGAGTGATTTAAAAAGACAAGCACCAAAACTGATGTTTGTCTTTATGATTTTCCTTGAAAAAGCTATTTCTCATTATTTCACATGATTTTCTGCTTCTTTTTGAGCTTTTTCGATTGCTTTTTTGCTTTCTTGCTCCCATTTGGTCTTGGCTTCTTCAAACTGTTTGGTTGTCACAGTATCTTTTTGCAGTTTCATGTACTTGTAGTTATTGCCGTCACCCTTGATGCCGACCAATGAATAACCTCTTGTAAATGGCGTTACTTTGGTTACAGATGCTGTTCCACCACTTGACATAGCTGACATAATCAGAGAATTGTCAATCATCCAAGCCTGTGCTTCAGCATATTTTTCATAGCGTTTGGCTACATCTTTATTTTCACTATCTGCATCTTTGAGCATCTTAGTGTAGGTATCAAGCCCCAAGCTAGCAATCTTAGCTTTATCTTCCTGAGCATCTAGACCAAAGATTTTAAGATAGAATCCGTCCTCTGCATTGAAAGGATTGAGATAAGTTGATGGATCTTGGTAGTCACCTACCCAACCATCAAAGTTCAAATCGTAGTCTCGATCAGCTGGTGTTGGTGCTAAGAAGGCTACATTATTAAAATCATCTGTTGACAGTTGCTGAACATCAATGACAATGTTATCAGCACCTAAAACTGACTCAAGGGTCTGCTTAACAGAGTTCATGCCTGTCACAGCATTTTTACTTGTTTGATCAACAGCCACATCCAAGTGAATTGGGAAAGTCACACCTTGACTGGCCAATTCTTTTTTAGCTTCCGCAAATTTTGCTTGGGCCTTTTCTTTGTTAAAATAGGCATCCTGAGCATCTGCCAAGTTAATACCCGACCATTCTTTTCCATAGTTGACTAATTTAGAAGCGACTACTTCTCCAAAAGTCTTGTCTCCCACTTGGACAAATGTTGGAGGCACTAGAGTGTTACGAAGGGTCTTGCTAGCCGCTTCTTCCCCATTTGACTGAGCAGAATAGGCTGTGCGATCTAAGGCGAAGTTCACCGCTTGACGGAAGTTCTTGTTCAAGACAGCTGTCTCAGTTGATTTCTTCTGCTCATCTGTCGTTTTAGATGTGTGGTTGTAGGCCTTACGATTGACGTTAAAATTGAAATACCAAGAAGTCTTGTCCTGCAAGCTATAGACGATATTATCCTTATATTTTTCCTTGGTCTTAGCAAAGTTAGAACTATTTGGATAAACCCCAGCGATCGAATAGGCTCCACTTTCAAAATTACGGATAGTCAATTCTTGGTCTGAACCATCAAAGTAAGCCAATTTCACGTGTTCAATCGATACTTTGTCATGATCGTAGTAATGAGGATTTTTCACATATTCGATCGATGATTTTGATGTGAAATCTTTTAACAAATAAGGTCCACTGTAGAGAATGCTATCCGGAGACAGGGTACCAAAATCTTTCCCTTTTGAGTTTAAAAACTCTTCATTTACTGGGAAAAGAATACTATTGGTTGTTTTTGAGTTCCAGTAAGGCTCTGGGCGTGCCAAAGTATACTCAACAGTCTGGTCGTCGATGGCTTTCACCCCAACCTTAGAAAAGTCAGAATCCACTCCTGTAATATAATCATTCAATCCCTTGATTGAGTTTTGAATCAAGTCAATGGCCTGTGATTTATTATCCACTGCATACTTGATACCCGTCACAAAATCTTGTGCCTTGACTGGGGCGTACTCTTCACCGTCAGCTGTGAACCATTTGGCATCTTTTCTCAATTTATAGGTATAAGTCAGACCGTCGCTTGAAACAGACCAGTCTTCTGCCAAAGATGGAACTAGGTTTCCGTGGTTGTCATTTTCAAGCAAGCCATCAACTAGGTTGGTTATAATCGATGTATTATCAGCGTAGTAGTCTAATAAATAGTTAAATGTAGTTGGATTTCCACTAAAGGTTGATGAGTAAGTTTTTGTATCTGAACCTGATTGTCCGCAAGCAGCTAAAAGCAAAGCAGCCGCAAAGGTCAGGCCTGCACTAAGGACACGCTTTTTTGTATTCATCTTCTTTCTCCTTTATGTTAGTTTTTGTAACACAAGTTTATTTTACCAAAATATAGGAAATTTGTAAAGTTAATTGAATTTTGAGAATGGAAGTTTATAAACTTTCGTCATAAAAAAACAAAGGATTTCTGTCTTTCATACAGTCCTCCCTTGTTTTTATACGATTTCATTTTTAAATTTTTCTGTAAAAAATATTTATAGTAATTCAACACAGAAAGTATCCCATGGAGCCAAGATTTGTTTCTCAACTGCTTCTTGCGCCACAGTATTTTCAATCAAGACTGATTTAACTTTTCCTTCTACTGCCAAGTCTTGTTCTTCATTGGACAAGTTGGCCACAACTAAGAAACGACGGTCGCCATCTTTACGGATATAAGCAAAGACCTTATCAGCCGTATCAAGCAATTCAAAGTCAGCTCGAATCAGCCAGCTGTTCTCCTTACGGATTTGGACGAGTTTTTGATAAGTATAGAAAATTGAATCTGGATTTGCCAGTGCTTCTTGAACGTTGATTCCTTCGTAGTTTGGATTAACTGCCAACCACGGATGACCTGTTGAGAAACCAGCATTTTTACTTTCATCCCATTGCATTGGAGTACGGGCATTGTCACGACCAATGACACGGATACTATCCATGATTTCTTCCATCGGAACGCCTTTTTCAAGAGCTTCACGCGCATAATTGAGGGATTCAATATCTTCTACTTGGTCCAGCGTTGCAAACGGATAGTTGGTCATCCCAATCTCCTCACCTTGGTAGATATAAGGTGTCCCTCTCATCAAATGAAGTAAAATCGCAAAGGCTTTGGCAGATTTTTCACGGTATTCTTGGTCATTTCCCCAGATAGAGACGATACGAGGGAGGTCATGGTTATTCCAGAAGAGCGAATTCCAACCGTCATCAACTCCTAACTCTGTCTGCCATTTGTTGAAAATCTCTTTTAACTTAGCGATATTCAGCTCTTTTTGATAATGCCATTTAGGTTGCCCTTCCTGATACTGAAGACAGATGTGTTCAAACTGGAAGACCATAGACAATTCTTGTCCCTTTGGATCAGAGTAAAGTTTAGCGATTTCTGGCGTCGCTCCCCAGGTCTCTCCCACTGTCAAGAGATTCTTATCTCCAAAAGTCGCCTGATTCATTTCCTTGAGATAAGGGTGGAGCATAGGACCATTATTGACTACTTTCTCATCAGGAATTTTACCAATCATATCAATAACATCCATGCGGAAACCACCAATCCCTTTATCAATCCAGAAGTTCATCATTTCATAAATTTTCTGGCGAAGTTTTTCATTTTCCCAGTTGAGATCAGGCTGTTTCTTGCTGAAAAAGTGGAGATAATATTGGCCTGATTTTTCATCGTATTTCCAAGCAGAGCCACTAAAGATAGACTCCAAATCATTAGGCTCATCTCGCCAGATATAGTAGTCTCGCTCGGGGCTATCAGGATTTTCACAGGCTTCGACAAACCAAGCATGTTCATCTGAGGTATGATTGACCACCAAGTCCATGATGATACGAATATCGCGCTTCTTGGCTTCCGCGATCAGTTGATCCATATCCTCCATGGTTCCGAAAATAGCTGCAATCGCTTGATAATCAGCAATATCGTAGCCATTATCATCCATAGGGCTGTCATAAACAGGAGAAAGCCAAATCGCTGTGATTCCTAACTTGGCTAGATAATCTAACTTACTGGTAATTCCTGGCAAATCGCCAATTCCATCTCCGTTACTGTCCATAAAACTCTTGGGATAAACTTGATAGACTACGGCATTGTGCCACCATTTTTCTTGCATCTTCTTACCTCATTATTTTCATAATCTATAGTCTATGATAGCGCTTTTGGGAATTTTGTGCAAGCGTTTGCCTAATCTTTTTGATTCCTTTTTTAACTCCATAGTTTCCTAACTTCCAATTTTTTATTATAATAGAGGTCAGAGGTAAAAAAATGAAAAAACAAGCTTTTAGTTCTGAACAATATTTGAATCTACAACGCGACCACATTTTGGAGCGCATTAATCAATTTGACGGCAAGCTCTACTTGGAGTTTGGTGGAAAAATGTTAGAAGATTTCCACGCTGCTCGTGTCCTTCCTGGTTATGAGCCTGACAATAAAATTAAGCTCTTGCAAGAATTGAAAGAGCAGGTTGAGGTTGTGATTGCTATTAACGCTAACAACATTGAGCATTCCAAAGCACGTGGCGACTTGGGCATTTCTTATGACCAAGAAGTTCTTCGTTTGATTGACAAATTCAATGAATTAGGGATTTTTGTTGGCTCCGTTGTCATTACACAATACGCTGGCCAACCAGCTGCAGATGCCTTCCGCAACCAGTTAGATAAAAACGGAATTGATTCTTATCTTCATTATCCAATCAAAGGATATCCGACAGATATGGATCATATCATTTCTCCAGAAGGTATGGGGAAAAACGACTACATCAAAACCAGTCGCAACTTGATTGTCGTAACAGCTCCTGGACCTGGTTCTGGAAAATTGGCAACCTGTATGTCCAATATGTACCACGACCAAATCAATGGTATCAAGTCTGGTTACGCTAAATTTGAAACCTTCCCAGTTTGGAATCTTCCCCTTCATCACCCAGTCAATTTGGCCTACGAGGCTGCAACTGCAGACCTTGACGATGTCAACATGATTGACCCTTTCCATCTTCAAACCTATGGAGAAACCACTGTCAACTACAACCGTGACATCGAAATCTTCCCTGTGCTCAAGCGCATGTTGGAACGTATCCTAGGAGAGTCTCCATACGCTTCACCGACAGATATGGGTGTCAACATGGTTGGTTTCGCTATTACAGATGACGAGGCTGCTGTCGAAGCTTCTAAACAAGAAATCATCCGCCGCTACTATCAAACTGTTCTTGATTTTAAAGCCGAAAAAGTTAGCGAATCTGCTGTTAAGAAAATCGAGTTGCTCATGAACGACCTCGGCATCACACCTGCAGACCGTAAGGTAGCTGTTGTTGCCCGTCAAAAAGCAGAAGAAACTGGCGGACCAGCCCTAGCTCTTGAATTGCCAAGTGGAGAAATTGTCACTGGTAAGAACTCAGAGCTCTTTGGCCCAACAGCCGCTACTCTTATCAACGCCATCAAGAAATCAGCTGACATTGCTAAAGAAGTAAAACTCATCGAACCTGAACTTGTCAAACCAATCCAAGGTCTTAAAATCGATCATCTAGGTAGCCGCAATCCACGCCTTCATTCAAATGAAATCCTGATTGCACTTGCCATCACGGCTACGGAAAATCCTGATGCTGCTCGTGCTATGGAAGAGCTTGGCAACCTCAAAGGAAGCGAAGCCCACTCTACCATCATCTTGACTGATGAAGACAAGAATGTCCTTCGTAAATTGGGTATCAATGTAACCTTTGACCCTTACTACCAATACGACCGTTTATATCGTAAGTAAAGATTGCAACCTCTCCACCCTCGGAGAGGTTTTCTCTCTGTCTCAGGAGCCAGCTTTATGTTATAATGAAAGAAGAAAACTGAAAGGATTTACCATGTCAAAAGAAGTTATTGTTGAAAGTTTTGAACTTGACCATACCATTGTTAAAGCGCCTTATGTTCGCTTGATTGGGGAAGAAACAGGGCCAAAAGGAGACATCATCTCCAATTATGATATTCGCTTGGTGCAACCAAACGAAGACTCTATCCCTACTGCAGGTCTTCACACTATCGAACACCTCTTGGCAAAACTCATCCGTACCCGCATTGACGGCATGATTGACTGTTCACCATTTGGTTGTCGTACAGGCTTCCACATGATTATGTGGGGACGTCATACCAGCGCTGAAATTGCAGCCGTTATCAAGGATTCGCTCAAGGAAATCGCTGAAACAACTACTTGGGAAGATGTCCCAGGAACAACCATCGAATCTTGCGGAAACTACAAAGACCACAGCCTCTTTTCTGCTAAAGAATGGGCAAAACTCATTCTAGAACAAGGGATTTCAGATGATGCCTTTGAGCGTCATGTCATCTAAAATCGAGTAGGGGATAATCTCTAGCCCCTCTCACACCACCGTACATGCCGTTCGGCATACGGCGGTTCAACTAACTTTTAACGCATGTCGTTCAAGGTAATAATCCAAACACGAAACCAGTCCACGTTTTTCAAGGACTGGTTTTGATATAGCACGTTTAAGTACCGACTTCTGAGCTACTAATTGATAGTGGTCGCCCCAGCCAGATACCTTATCTGCTATCCATTTAGGAACTCCTAACTTAAGCAATCCCCATAATCGTCTAGATTTCTTCTTCCATTGCTTCCAGATAATCACTCGTAGACGAGTACGCAAGCGCTCATCTATGCTGGTGACTATACTTTTCATATTTCCCAATGAGAAATAGTTTATCCATCCTCGAATAGATAAATTCAGTTGCTCAATACGTCTTGTTAGGTCTATACTCCATCTCCTCTGTGTTAGTTTCTTCAATCTAAGCTTAAATCTCCGAACACTATCTTGATGGGGACGACTTTTCCAACCGTCTGATGATTTCCAGAATCCAAAACCTAGATATTTCAACTCTCTTGGTCTGGTAATCTTAGTCTTGGTCATATTTACTTTCAAACCTAGTCGTTTCTCAATAAAACGACTGACTGAATACATCACACGCTTAGCGGAGGCCTCGCTTCCGACCGTAATCACACAATCATCTGCGTAGCGCACAAATCGAAGTCCCCTCTTTTCTAATTCCTTGTCCAATTCATTAAGCATGATATTGGATAAGAGAGGAGATAAATTTCCTCCCTGTGGTGTGCCAACTAGCGTTTTATGACACTGGCCATTAATGATAACACCTGAATGAAGATACTTACGAATCAATGATTCCGTATCTCCGTCTTCGATAATATTATGTACTAAGGACATCAATCTATCTTGAGGAACCGTATCGAAAAATTTCTCTAGGTCTATATCCACTGTCCACTCATAGCCGTCATTTAAGTACTCTAAGAGCTTCATGATGGCTTTTTCACATGACCTACTTGGTCTGAATCCATAGCTCATATCTGAGAAATGGGGTTCACAAATGGGGCTAATGACTTGGACAATGGCCTGTTGAATCATTCTATCCATAACTGTTGGAATTCCTAGTTGACGGATGCCTCCGTTTGGTTTGGGAATCTCAACTCTGAGAACTGGTTGAGACTTATATTTTCTCTGTTTTATCAGTTCCTTAGTCAGGCGCCAGTTTTGTCTGAGATAATTATCCATCTCTTCGATAGTAATTCCATCAATCCCAGCTGAGCCCTTATTGGATTTTACTTGATTGTAGGCTTTAAGCATATTTTCGCGTGATAATATCTTATCTAGCAATTTTGACATGTGCGTATTCCTTTCTTGTTTTGGTGCCTGAGGGACATCTTATATTGGTGAACCTTCACCCAGTCAATACGTGACAGAGTCCAGTTCTATCAGACCGCTCGTTTACAGACACAAGTGAAGTAGGATTACTTCGATTAGTTGGTCACCCCTTCGCTCCACTTCCATTACAGAAGCTTCATCACTACTATGGGTTCGGCTGACTTCTCATGATTCGTTGTTACTACGCTTTCAGCGCTCATGAGACCTCACGGGATAAGTCGTACATCTTTCCTCGTTTACTCTCGTGATTTACGCATATAGGTTACGACTACCTTTTTGGACTTTAGAGTTTGAGGGCCCCTTATCCGCTATATACGCCTTACTATCACGTTCCTGTTCGTAGAGCCACGATTTCGCTATCCCTTCCTCTCCCCGCTACCTCACGATAGTCAGGCTTGGGAATCGCTATTGGGTTCACCGGTAGCAGGTGCCCACCGAGGACTTACACCTCAGATATACGACATGCCCGTCGTACCACAAAAAAGGAACCAGTTTTTCATCTGGCTCCTTCTTTTTTATTCTCAAAATTTTGTCTTATACTCAATGAAAATCAAAGAGCAAACTAGGAAACTAGCCGCAGGTTGCTCAAAACACTGTTTTGAGGTTGCAGATAGAGTTGACGTGGTTTGAAGAGATTTTCGAAGAGTATTAGGCTTTTTCACGAATGACCAAACCACCGTCTTCCATATCTGCTTCCAGATGTTTTGCATCTAGATGATCCAAGTGGAAATCTGTCACCTTATCACGAATTTCTTGTTCAACCACGCGACGGAGTGGACGAACACCCATGACTTCGTCATAGCCTTCTTCTGTAATATAGTCTTTAGCCGCTTGACTGACTACCAAATCAATGTCTTTCTTAGCCAAGGTTTGGTTGACTTCAGCCAACATTAAATCCACAATCATAGAAAGGTCTTCCTTGGTCAAGTGTGAGAACTCGATAACTGCGTTGAAGCGGTTAAGGAATTCTGGACGGAAGAATGGTTTCAAACGATCCATCAACTCTGGTTTATCCGCATCTTCTGTCAAGTTGGCTTCATAGCCAAATCCAGCATTTGAGGTCGCGATAATGACAGTATTCTTGAAATTCACCGTATTTCCTTGACCATCTGTCAAACGACCGTCATCCAAGACCTGAAGGAGTAGGGTGATTACTTGAGGATCAGCCTTTTCAATTTCATCCAAGAGAATGATAGAGTAAGGATTGCGACGAACACATTCTGTTAAGGTATTGCTATTGTCATCATAACCCACATAGCCTGCTGTTGTACCAATTAGCTTAGAAACGGCTGTGCGATCACTGTATTCAGACATATCCAAACGGATGATTGCGTCCTTAGTTCCAAACATATCAAGCGCCAATTGTTTAGCAAGTTCAGTCTTACCAACTCCAGTTGGACCTACAAAGAGGAAGCTACCGATTGGGCGATTGCCTTCATCGAAACCAGCACGGTTACGACGGATGGCACGAGCTACAGCTTCAACTGCCTTATCTTGGCCGATCACCTTGTGTTCCAAGCGATGAGCCATATCTTTCAAACGTTCGATGTCTGATGCTCCCATTTGTGACACTGGGATACCCGTCATTCGTTCTACAGATTCAGCTACATCGTTGACGCTTGCAGTCACTTTCATATCTTCTGTGTGGTTTTCGATTTTCTTTTCCAATTTTGCAATGCGTGTTTTATAGTTTAGAGCAGCTTCAAAATCTTCTGCCTCAACCGCTTTTTCTTGCTTGTCTTTTTCCGCTTCAATTTCACGTTCAACAGCATGAACATCTGTTACTGGATGCTGAGCTGCCAAGTGAGCTGCCGTTACGTCTACAAGATCAATAGCCTTATCTGGCAAGCTACGTTGAGGAATGTATTGAACAGAATAATCCACCGCTGCTTTCAAGACTTCATCTGGCAAGATGACATTGTGGTGTTGTTGATAGAGATCACGAATTCCTTGAAGGATTTTAAAAGTATCCTCTGCTGAAGGAGCATTGACCTTGACTTCGTTGAAACGACGAGCAAGAGCAGCATTCTTCAAAATAGTGTTACGGTATTCGTCTTGAGTTGTTGCCCCAATCACTGTCAACTCACCACGAGAGAGAGCTGGCTTGAGAATGTCCGCGAGACCTTTAGAACCACTGTCACCACCAGTGCTACCAGCACCGAGAATTTGATGAATTTCATCAAAGAAGAGGATAATATTCCCTGCTTCTTTCACTTCATTGACTAGGTTTTGGACGTTTTCTTCAAAGCTACCACGGTATTGAGTACCAGCCTCAAGGCCTGAGATATCAATAGAAATAATTTCCTTGTTCTTAATGGCAGCTGGAACATCGCCATTCACAATGGCTTGTGCTAGGCCTTCGACAACGGCTGTCTTACCAACACCTGCATCTCCGACAAGTACAGGATTGTTCTTGGTACGGCGTGAAAGAATTTCAGATGTTTCTTGAATTTCCTTGTTTCGTCCGATAACAGGATCCAGCTTGCCCTCACGCGCTTCTGCAGTCAAGTTTCGGCCTAGTTTAGCAAGGACACCATCTTGTTTCATACCTGAAGCCTGTTGTTGCATTTGTCCATCAGATTCTGCATTTCCTGGCAATTGACCCGTTGCACGATAATGAGCAAATTCCTCAGGTGTGACTTCACGTCCATTAATCAAGTAGCGACGGTTTTCAGAACTGTATCCTCGCATACCACCCATCAATTGGTTAAATAAATCATCCATGTTGTTAAAATTATTAAAGTTGTTGTTCATATTCTTTACCTCTTTTTGTTTACTTAGTTATGATTACTGATATTGACTATCTTTGACCTTTGTTTTAAAAAATTTAGACTAGCTAAATCGCTACTCTAGGTACTATTTCTGGTTTTTCTTTTTCAAGCAGGAGTAGACTATCTTTACTTCTGAAGATTTCTAGATTAAACATAGACACACCTCTTTCTATTTTACTTTAAATAATACTCTTCGAAAATCTCTTCAAACCACGTCAGCTCTATCTGCAATCTCAAAACAGTGTTTTGAGTAACCTGCGACTAGCTTCCTAGTTTGCTCTTTGATTTTCATTGAGTATAAGTGTTCGAGTAAGGCTTTCATTTACCTTACGTTCATAATATACTACATTGGTCAGAAAAGGTCAAGGATTTTGACTTTAATTGACCAATATTTTTTAGAATGCAAAAACACCCTGAAACGTCAGGGTGCCATTCTTACATCAAATATAAAATTGCTAGGGTCAGAAGACTTGCTAGAAGTCCCACTCCCCAAAAGAAGAAGTCGACCTTCCACTCACTCCAAGGATTTCCTTTACCAGACAATCCTCCAAGCTCAAAATGGTGATGCACAGGTGTCATACGGAAAATACGTTTGCCACCAGTCATTTTGAAGTAACTGACTTGCATCATGACCGAAGTTGTTTCAAAAACATAAACAATTCCGATAATCAAGAGAGTCCATTCTTGGTGGAGAGCCATAGAGATAGCTGCCAGCATTCCACCGAGAGCCAAACTTCCCACATCTCCCATAAAGACTTTAGCAGGCTTATGGTTAAAGACAAAGAAACCGAGCAAGCCACCAATCATGGCTAGAATCACCAGAAGAATATCCATCTGACCTTGTACATAGGCAATAACTCCATAAGCAGATAAGCTAATCACCACTGAAATACTAGCTAGACCATCAATACCATCTGTCAAGTTGACTGCGTTTGAAAAACCGACTAGCCAGAAAAGGGCGAAAAGAATATAGAAAATCCCTAGATGCACTTGGTAACCAAAGACAGAAAGCATATCGCCCCCACGCTCATAGAAAAGATAGAAGATAACTCCACCTAGAAGCTGAAGAGCCAATTTCTGCTTAGGATTCAGCCCCTCATTGATCTTACGGAAGACCTTGAGGAAGTCATCTAAAAATCCGATTAAACCATAAAGAACCAAGATGAACAAAATCATTCCCACATTATTGGTCAATTGTTTTGAAAAAAGAGCAACAAGGAAACTTACCACAACTGCAACAATGAGGAAAACAAGTCCCCCCATAGTTGGCGTGCCAGCTTTTGCCTGATGCTGTTTGACATCCTCATGCATCTGCTGGCCTGTAATTTGCGCCTTTCGATAAAATTGAATAAAGGCCGGAATTCCTACTAAAGTTAGTAAAAATGTCACAATTCCAGCACTGATGGAAATAAACATATTAGTCTCCTAAAGTTAATTTAATTTTTTTGATGTTTTTGATAGCTGTATTAGTCCGAACATCCTGCTTCTGAACGACGGAACCCGAACCTTCAAATTCAAGTTCTATATTTAACCACTTAGAAAAAGCTTCTGCGGTTGCTTTTGTCCAACCATACATATCTGGAACTTCCTCTGCTTTATCAGATAAGAGGAGGACTTGCTGGTTAGGTGCAAGATTAGTCCCTTCTTCTACAGATGATTCTTTAATCTTTGTTCCTGTTCCTACAACGATTGGTTGCACAATATTGCGACGTAAGGCTTCCGCCAAATCACCAGGTGAAATATCCTTGATGCTAGGCATGGCATAAGCGCTTTGATTGGTTACCTGTTCTAACGTTTTAGCGGTAGATTGGAGGTTAAGGGAATCTTTCATAGCCACTGCTCTTTCCAAGATAGGATTGGCAAATTCCCCCAACTGAATACCTGAATAATGCTCAGGCTGTTGAACCGTCACATAGAGGATAAAATCAGGATTTTCAGCAGGGTTCATCGATACTGCTGAAAAAATGTAATTGGTCGTACCAACCAAGTAACCTCCATTTTTCTCATCGGCAATCTGGGCTGTACCAGACTTGAGAGCTACATTTTGACCAGGAACAGTTACAGTTGGCTTGCCTGTGCTGTGGTTATGCATGGTTCCATAAACTGGATCCGTTCCTACCAAAACCATGTTGGTTCGAGTTAGACTGGCTGCATCTTTGGAAACAGGATTTCCTACAATCTCTTTTTGAGATTTCCGAACAGATTGGTCATTTGGGTCATATAAGGCACTGATAAATTTAGGTTCTAGCATGACTCCATCGTTGGCAATAGCCGTGAAGGCACGAATCATTTGCGTCTGTGTCACTGAAATACCTTGACCGAAGGAACTCATGGCAATATTAACGATATTGTCCTCAGGTAATTGCCCAGCATACTCATCACTCATACCAAAACGAGTCGGCACTCCAAATTTGAAACGATTGAGGTAATCTAGCCAAGTAGTGTCCCCCATCTTTTGCTCAAGAAGCGTCATCCCAACGTTACTTGAGTGAGCAAAACCTTGCAAGAAGGTCATCATACCACCGCCAGTCAAACCTTCATTAACGTCCCAATCTCGAATCGTCACATCTGCTATTTTTAATTCACTACTATTGAAGACTTCTCCTCCTGGGAAAGTATTATTGTCAATAGCAGCAGCGAGCGTCATGACCTTCATGGTTGACCCTGGCTCATAGTTACTTTGATAAAGGATATCACGCCAAACAAAGTCCTTGGTAAGTCCTTCCTTAGTATCGGCATCAAAGGTTGGTCTCTGCGTCGTTGCAAGAATTTCCCCCGTTTTAGCACTAACCAAGGTAGCCGTCATATACTTGCCTTTTACTTTTTCTTGAAAAACATTCATCTGTGTTTCCATGAAGGACTGAAGGGTGCTAGAAATAGTCGTATAAACATCCTTACCATCTACCGTTTGCTGAGACACTTGTTCAGTTCCAGGAACAATATTACCCAGACGATCTTTTTCATAGGTAATAATACCGTCTTTCCCTGCAAGAATACTGTTCAAGGAACTCTCCATCCCAGAAGTTCCCAGCAAACTCTTGCTACCATCCTCATTTTCATGGAGTTGGGCCAAACCAATAAAACTAGAAGCGAATTGTCCATTTGGATAGCTTCTATTAGGGCTAGTTGTGAAGTCAATTCCTTCAACACTAGCGTCTTTCAAATCCTTTTTAATAGCCATCATATTGGCATAGGTAATCCCATTTCCTTTGGCACCAAAAGAAACTTGAGTCAGATTCGGTTGAGACAATTGTTCTTTAACATAAGCCTCGTCCATATCCAGATACTTATGGAAAACCTCTGCTACCTTATTAAACTGGGCATCTTCTACATAAAGAATTTTACCAGTTGCTGATTTGTATTTTTTATCAATAACAGCATAGACATTATAGGAGGTTGCGTCCTCAGCAATCGGGACTCCATTTCGGTCATAAATAGTCCCACGTTTGGCAGGGACTGTACGGGTTATTTGGTGAACTTTCTTGGCCTCTTTGACTAGATCCGTTCCAAATTTACTACCACTCCCGATAATAACAGCAAAATTGACCAAAAAGACAGCGAAAAGTACGACAGCTAACAAGCTGATGTACTTCCCCACTATTTTACGGTTTTCTGCTGGAGATTTACGGTTTCTAATCGCAAATCGGGTTATTCTTTTTGTCCACTTCATATCTTACTCCGCTGATCGAATATTCTCGTTATTCAATTTTAAGTCCTTAGAATTTGCGATTTCTTTCAAGCGTTCTGCCCTCAACAATTCATTTACCTCTTGTTTGGCATCATCCAACTCTGTCTTTTTCTCCTCTATCTGCGCATTGATTCTTGTCAGATCATTTTGTACTTGTAGGAGTCGAGTCTGCATAAAGATAATACTAAGCGCCAAAACGAGAGCTGTAAACGCAATGGAAAGATAAAAAGCCTTCTCCACACGGGAGAATTTTTTTATACGACTCTGTAAGAATTGACTGGTTGTTTCTTTCTTATCTACCATTTTTCCCTCTTATTTGTGAATTTTTCTGGCCACGCGCAACTTAGCTGAGTGCGAGCGGTTATTGGCTTCTAATTCTTCTGCACTTGGCAAGATTGGCTTACGGGACACCAATTCCATCTTGGGCTTAAGATCATCTGGGATGAAGGGCAAGCCTTTTGGAACTTCCACCGTTGAAGCTTCCTTGAACAATTGCTTGGTCAAGCGGTCTTCTAATGAATGAAAGGTGATCACTGAGATTCTACCATCTAGAGCCAACATCTCCATAGCCTGCTGGATAGATTCATCTGCCGCTCCCAGTTCATCGTTAACTTCAATTCGAATAGCCTGGAAAATCTGCTTGGCAGGATGGCCCTTTTTCTTGAGTTCCTTGGCAGGTTTAGCAGACTTGATAATCTCAGCCAACTCAGTCGTTGTCTCAATTGGCTTCACTTCACGTGCTTGTTCAATCTTACGCGCAATCTGTTTAGAGAATTTGTCCTCACCATACTTGAAGAAAATACGAACCAAGTCATGATAGTCATAGTGGTTTACCACTTCATAGGCTGTCAGACTAGCATCCTGATTCATCCGCATGTCCAATGGCGCGTCCTTTTTATAAGAAAAACCACGCTCACGCTGGTCCAGCTGAGGACTAGACACTCCCAAGTCATAACAAATTCCATCAATTTCCTGAACACCAGCTTCGCGCAAACGTGCCTGTAAATGACGGAAGTTATCCTTTATAAAAGTCACCATTCCCTTTTCAATGTAAGGAGCCAAGCGTTTTTGTGCGTTGTCAATGGCATTCTGATCCTGATCAAAGGCATAGAGATGGCCCTTTTCACTTAATTTACTTAATAAATATTCGCTATGGCCCGCTCCACCCAAAGTCGCATCAACGTAGATACCGTCAGGCTTTACGTCAAGCATATCAATCGTTTCGTGGAGTAAGACCGTTACATGATGAAATTCTTTTGTCATATCTTATCTATTTTACCATAAATCCGACTAGCTTGCACTAGTCAGACAAATAGGCGAAAAACAAGTAAGAATTTCTTTAAGAAATATGTCAAATATGCTTGACATTCGCTCTATAGAAGAATATAATATGGTCAAATATATACGACACAAATCAGAAAGGAGAACAGATGAACCGTGTGAAAGAATTTCGCAAGAAACTGGGCATTTCCCAGCTCGAGCTCGCCAAGGATATCGGTGTCTCGAGACAAACCATCAACATGATTGAGAACGACAAGTACAATCCAACTCTGGAACTCTGTCTCAATCTCGCCCGCAGCCTCCAAACTGACCTCAACAGTCTCTTTTGGGAGGATGATTTTTAAAAAAGGAGTCAACACATGAAAAAAGAAACCTTCACTGAAAAACTCATCAAGCGCACATACGGTATTTCTGATCCACTTGACGAATACAAACGGCGCGAGGCCGACCGTATAGGTAACCAAGTCTTTATCATCCTCTTTTATCTGATGATTTTCGGAAATCTTATTACACTCCTTCTGGCCTATAAATACCCTCAAGAAGTGGCTCTAATCTATCCTCCTCTGATTTTAGTGATTGCCCTCATCGTTGCTGGATATCTCACATACCAAATGCAAAAAACAGGGATTACAACTATTGAACCAGATATGCTGAGTGAGAAAGAAAGTAAGCAACTACACTACCCAGGTCTGAAAGCAGGTTTGTTCTTTGGTCTATGGATGTTTTTTATAACTCCTCTTCTCGGCATACTCATAGGTGAAGGTCAGGACTATTTTCATTCTCTTCTCACTATAAGAAATGGTGTATCAAGCATTCTCGGTTCTATTTTCTTCGGAGCGAGCATACAGTTCCTCATCTCCCGTCGCATTGCAAAAGCCAAGAAAAATCAAGATGAGGATTAGGAGGTGCCCTATGAAAAAAGAAAAGAAACAGTCACGTTATCCTGGTCTGAAAGCAGGTTTGTTCTTTGGTCTATGGATGTTTTTTATAATTCCACTCAGTGATACCCTAACAAGTGAAAATCCAAATTTTATCAGTTCTCTTCTAAATACAAAACATATTTTTAAAACTATACTAGGAGCTTTCTTTTTCGGAGTGATGATGCATATTGTCGACTCACTTCGTATTGCAAGAGATAAAAAAGACCAGAATTAGGAGGTACCTTATGAAATCACTACTAACTTTACTTACCTATCATCTTTTGTTCAGTTCTCTGCTCACCTTCATCATCATTTCAGGGAACTTGCCAATCAGAGAGATATTCCTCGTGCTAGTCTTTATTCCAGCACTTAACAAAGGACTGACCTATCTAAAGATTGACTCCCCAAAAACACGTATACTCAACTTAGCACTATGCTTTATGATCCTATCTTTTTCACAACTGATGCTCATCTCAAGCGATTGGAAATATTATTTACTGCTCACTATCGCTAGCCTTTCTTCTATCACTTATCTTTATTATCTCTATCAATTCGTAAAAGAAAGTCAGTAAAACCGCTCACTTAGGAGGTTACTAGCATGAAAAAAGAAGACTTCACCACTCGCCTACTCCGAAATCTCTTTCATATCCAAGGCCCTTTTGATGAATGCCGGCAAGAGATTATCTACAAGGCTTGTGCCCGTTCCATGGTCCAAATCGTTTATTCTTCCTTCCTTCTCTTCTTGTTTTATCTGTTATTTGGACGCTTCATAGAGGCCGTTCGCTATGCCATGCCCTACATATTCTTTGGCCTTATATATTTCATTACCTTAAAAACCCAAAGAAACGTCAAAGAACTCCATCTGGAAAAAGATGACAAGTCAGAAATCATCCTAAAAACCTACAGCAAGAGCCAAATCAAATTCCGAAGCTGGGTGGTGTTTATCGGTCTTCAGATTGGCCTCTTTATCCTACTCATCTTTCATAAAGTCTTCGTTCAGCAGATGTCACTTCCAGATTTTGTGAAGTTACTCATGCAATTCGATAAAAGTGTTCCTTTACTGATGTATGGCCTGATTATCGGTAGCATTTTTGGAACGCTGACCTACGGATTTCTATCCTTACAGGAGGAAAAAACTCCTAAAAATACCAAGCAGAAAGAGAAAAGCAAACAATGACCTCAATCTACGATTTTTTAGTCTCGAACCAAGATAACCAAACGACTCCCCTAGATGCCTATCGTGGCAAGGTTCTCTTGGTTGTCAATACTGCTACCGGATGTGGTTTAACGCCCCAGTACCAAGGACTCCAAGAACTCTATGACCGCTATCAAGATCAGGGATTTGAGATTTTAGACTTCCCTTGCAATCAGTTTATGGGACAAGCACCAGGTAGTGCAGAGGAAATCAACAACTTCTGTAGCCTAAACTATCAAACCACTTTCCCACGCTTTGCCAAGATCAAGGTCAACGGTAAGGAAGCAGACCCTCTCTTCGTTTGGTTGAAAGACCAGAAATCTGGCCCACTAGGAAAACGAATCGAATGGAATTTCGCTAAGTTTCTCATCGGTCGAGATGGACAGGTATTTGAACGTTTCTCTTCCAAAACAGACCCAAAACAAATTGAAGAGGCTATACAAAACCTACTATAATTTCACAATCTCACTATGATTAGGTCTCCTTTAGCCTAATGAATAGTGGGATTTTTAATTAACTTTGACTTAAAAAGAAAAACACCCCATGATATGAAACATGAAGTGTTATAAAAATGATACATTTTACAGCAGACAACCCTCTACTGACTACTATTTTTAACCCCAGCATATTCATAGGTTCTATTTCTGGGACACTCTTTTTCCGTTACTACCCTAAAATAAAAGCGATGCTCCCTCCCATCCTTAGCATTTTCCTTGTTTAAGACAAAGTAATTTTTCTGATTCAAGGCCATAGTACGTAGGATGTCATCGATCAAAAAAGTCAGTGGTACATTCATAGCAGAGTATTTTTGAAAATCCTCTTCAAAACGAATATAAGAATCTGAAAAATAATCCATCTGTAGTTTATTTTCATACAACTCTTTTCTAGTCATAAACTCCCTCCTCCCACAGTCTAATTTCTAGGATATCTACAAGCTCTATCAGCCTATAACCCTCGCTTGTTCTAATAGATAATGATTTAGAGGATAACTCTCTCACCTTACCGATGATAGTGACTTTCTGCTTCCTTTCCTTGACCACAAAACTTCCCTTCAGTTGGCCAACATAAAGCTGGGAAAGCAAGTGTAGTTTCTCATCTAGAGTCAAATCTGTCGAAAAATCAACACGGCTTTTTTCTTCACTGAGCGAACTGGTATGTTCTGAGAGGTAAAACCCCATCCACTTCTGCATACCTGGATCTTGATAATCTCGCGCGGATTGAAAGGGTAAATAAGAACGATCAATCATTTTAATCCATCTAAACCTCCAGCAGAATGACCCCCAATCAGCTTGCTTCTAGCAAGGCTCCTAGAGGCTTCTTCCAGTGCATTGGCTTTTAAAAGGGAGGTGAAACCAAACTTTTCCCGAATAGAGTCAATAGCCGTCTGGAGCCTTTCTTCTTTTTCTAACTTGTCAACATCATCAAAGAGGGAAATCAAACCAAAGGACTCATCCACAAATCCTGAATAGTTTACTCCGACACTTCTGATCGCTCCAGAAGTGTATTTATTATGAAATAGCTTCAAAACATGGTCTGTTAAAATAGCTGTATTATTGGTCGGTTCGACCTTCATTTGTGTGTGAATAGAGGGCCTGACTTCCTGTTTAGAAAAACCAAGATAGATAGAAACAAGGGTTGTTTTCTTGCCCGCCCTTCTCAGTCTAATAGCCACCTGCTCAGCCATTTCTCGAAGAATAATTTCGATATCTCGTAGCCTCACATAGTCTCTAGGTAGGATTTGAGAATTTCCCAACCCTCGGGACTTGGCTTTATAGGGCTTATGAACATTGCTCTCATCAATCCCATTAGCATGAAACCACAAACGCAGGCCAGCCTGACCGAGAACTTTCTGTAAATGGTCTGGATTGCTGATAGCCAATTCTTTGATGGAAAAAATCCCCAAAGCATTCAAGCGTTTCTCCATCCGCCTGCCAATTCCCCAAAAGTCCGTCATCTTAGAAATGGCCCAGACTTTCTCTTCCACATCCTGGTAAGACCAGTTGGCCCTCATGGTCGGAGTGTGCTTGGCCTCATTATCCAGAGCCAACTTTGCCAGTAAGGGATTGGCATTGGACATGCCCACTGTAGAGTAAACACCTGTCTGCCTCCAAATATCCCTCTGAACGCGGGCAGAAAGCAGATCCAGCTTGTCTTTGCGAGAGAGACTCTTGTCAGGGATGAAATAGTTGAGCGAACTAGTCAGATCGATAAAGCCCTCATCGATAGAGTAGGGATAAATATCATCTGGACTGCCATAATTTTGAAAGATTCGCTGGATTTCCATATTGACCGCTATGTATTCATCCATCCGAGGAGGCACAATCAAGGTCACTTGAGCCCAATCTTCGATGTAACGAACATAATCCGAGTCAGTCGGTAGCCCTTGTTTTCGAGCATTGTAATAGGAAAATTTGCGCGTTTTGATATCAAAAGGCAGGTCATAGGCCCGACCAACATTGGACTTGCCAAAAATCTTCTTAAACATGGGGGAGGAAGCTAGGATAAGACCAGTTGAATTATCCGCTCGACTCATAACACAAAGCGAGGTCTTCAGCGGATGCAAGCCCCTCTTCACACACTCAACGCTGGCATAAAAGGATTTCATATCGACAAAGGCAATGTCACTTTTGGGCTCTCTGGAATAATCAAAATAGCCCATAGGCTAACCCTCCATCGGCACAAAATTCCCAACGATAATTCCTACAATCCGAGGATCTTCCTCATAGGAGATGAAAATGTCCTTATATTTGGGATTGATAGAGACCAGACGCAGACCATCTTCCTCCCGATAAACCCGTTTGATATAGGTCTGGTTGTTGCAAACCACTGCATAAACTGCCCCATCATAGTCAAATCCTGTCTCTCGAATCAGAGCTACCGAACCATTTTGATATTTAGGTTCCATGGAGTCCCCAGACACCCAAGACGCAAAATCATGGGCCAACTCCTCATTAAAGTAAACAGTATCAAAATTCTGATCATCGTAGACCGAAGCTCCAATACCTGCTGACATGCGTTCGTAGACACGATACTCGTAGAGTCTCTCTGGCATGGTCGCCACCTTCTGAGTTTGTTCCTCTTGAGCCAGATTGCGAGCATAAAGAACAACCTTTTCCTTTCCTTGCTTGGAGAGGCTATTGTAGAGACGGACAATCTCGATCTGAGTGAAATAACCTTTTGCTACTTTTAAAATGTTCTCTAGTTGAGCAACTTTCTCCTGGGATGGTTCCTTAATCCCACGTTCCCAAGCCGAGTAAGCCTGAAAACTAATCCCAAGTTGCTCTGCAATTTCCTTCTGTGTCAATTTTAACTCTTTCCTCCGAGCCTTGAGTTTCGCTGGCTGATACATAATTCACCTCCTATTATATGCTTCAATGGAGAACATCTCCCTTAGAAAGACTACTCGATGGTTGAACTTACATTTTCATAACTCAACCATTTTGGTTTAGTTTTATTATATAAAAAAAGTGGACAAATGTCCACTAGGAATATCAGAAACATCGTGAATTTTAATCAAACTAAAAAGACTTAGCCCTGTACAATACAGAACTAAATCCTTTGAATAAATAATTGCTCTAACTTTCAAAATCCGTACAGAAATTCTACTTTTTCTCTATTTGATACCAGACATTAGTTTTTCAATACGTGGAACGTAGAAGAGTAAGATAATACTGAATACAATCGTAATTCCTCCAACAATTCCATAGTAAGCGACTTCAGTTTCGCTTGTATAAAATTTTACAATTTGAGCATTGATAGCTTGGGCAGCAGCATTACTCAAGAACCAGATAGACATCATTTGTGCTTGGAAGGATTTTGGTGCTAGCTTAGTAGTGACTGATAGACCAATAGGCGAAATCAACATTTCCCCCACAATCACAATAGCCCAACTCATAATCAACCAGAAAGGACTGACCTTAACATCTGTTCCAAAAAGCATCCCCGGTAACATCATCCACAAGAAGGATAAACCTGCCGCAAATAAACCGTAAGCAAATTTCTTAGAAGAGGACGGTTGCTTATTACCCATTTTCCCCCACAACCACGCAAAAATCGGCACATAAATCATAATGAAAAGTGGATTGATACTTTGGAAAAAGCTAGATGGGAAATGAATTTGATTTCCAAATACATTAAAGTAAAGTCGAGTCTGATCATCCGCAAATAGAGCAAGAACAACAGAACCCTGCTCCTCAATAGACCAGAAGAGGACTCCAGCGATAAATAGAGGAATATAGGCAAATACTCGGGATCTCTCAGTAGCAGTTATTTTCTGACTAGATAAAATTTTGAAGAAATAGTAGATTGGAATGATTACCGCAATTATTGTAAAGATATTAACAATCATATCCACGTTAAACTGGTGAGTAAAGACTAAACCTAGAACCACCAGAACAACCATGACAAGTGTAATCAGCAAGCGTTTAATCAAGGTCTGCTGCTCCTTCTGTGAAAGGGGATCAGTAGGGTAAAGGCTTGATTCAGGCAGGTATTTCTTCCCATCTAAAACATACTTCACCAGACCAAAGAACATCCCAATGGCAGCTAATGAGAAACCTAGATGGAAATTGACTTCCTGACCTAGATAACCCACTAGATAAGGGGCAACGAAGGCACCTAAGTTAATACCAAAGACAAAGATACTAAATCCTGCATCCCGTCTATCATCCTCTTTCTCATAAATTCCCCCAACCATATCTGAGATATTGGGTTTTAAAAATCCAGTACCAAAGATAATCAATGCAATAGAAAGATAGAGAGCCACTTGTCCAAAAGGTGTTGCCAAAGCAATATGCCCTAGCATAATCAGAATCCCACCGTAAAAGACGGTCTTACGGCTTCCTAAAATACGGTCACTGACAAACCCACCGACAACCGAGGATAAAAATACCAGCGAGCCATAAATCGCCATAACCGATGCAGCTGTGGTCTTATCCATCCCCAACCCACCATCTTGCACACTATAGTACATATAGAAAAGTAGGATAGCTCGCATCCCATAGTAAGAAAAGCGCTCCCACATCTCTGTAAAGAAGAGGGTAGACAAGCCCATAGGATGTCCAAAAAATGTTTTCTGTTTTTCCATATATATTCTCCTTAAACGATATAATAATTCATTTTACAGAATTTTCAAACAAATGTCAAATGAATTCTGTTTCTTTTAGAAAATTTTCTGAAAAATCACACGTCTCATACTAAATTCCACTTTGGTCAGGCAAGTGGAAGTTACTTTGAAAAATTACCTCTAAAAATTTGCTCTTATTTAGTTGAAAAGAAGCTGGGCAAAAAGTCTTTAAAATCATAAAAACATCCCTATGCCAAACTTGTAATTACTAAAATACAAGCTAATAAGCATAGAGATGTAAAACTATTACACATTAAAAAATAAATAATTAGCACTTAAAGAATAGAAATTGTGTACAAAATGTCTCAATTAGTTTTGACTAGTAAATATCATTTCCAACAAACGGCCTCTCAATTCCTTATCCTGATGATGCAAGATATTCATTAACTCATGAGAATTTTTGGCATTGCTGAATTGATTTAACAATCTATCTTTTAATTCATATGGAAGAGAAGCCGTCTTTAGTAGTCTAAAAACTTCATCATTTAGAGATGTTGTTTTATTATCTTTACATTCAAATCTAGCTGTAGTATTCTTATTTGGCAATTCAATGATAGACACATTCGTTCCTTTAAAATGAATTCTATGCCTTCTATTGCTTGGAACGATACTAGAATCGCCTTGTAATGTTAACTCTACCATTCCCATTTCCCAGTCGATTGATAATCTTGTTTTATATCTTTGACCATTTTGATCTTCAATCATTTCAAAAGAATGTTGTTTTCCTGGGAATACATACCAATCTACAACTTCAGGTAAATCAACACCCATATCTATCTCAGAACCAACCAATGGAATGATTGCACCACTTTGGGCAAACACAGGAATAGTCGAAATGTCCCTATAAACACTTAAGTTCACACCACCTGTGTATTTTTTCTCTGAAAAGAAGTCATACCATTCACCTTCAGGGAACCATACATCTACTTTTGCAGATTGAAATGCCAAATCCATCTTTTCTACAACGGGAGCCACCATCAATTCTGTTCCAAAAAAGTATTGATTTGGAACATTATAGCTCTCATCATTCTCTGGGTAGAAATAATACATTGGGCTGATTAATGGGGCGCCTTCCTCATGTGTCTTTACATTCATGGTATATAGATATGGAATCATCTGATGTCTCAAACGAAGGTATTTCTTCATAATCTTAGATGTTGTTTCTGAAAAAAACCAAGGTTCTTTACTATTGAAGGGACTTCTAGAACTATGTAATCGAGTTATCGGACTAAAAACGCCAAACTGTAGCCATCTAGTTTGTAGCTCTTCGTCATAATCTCCCAGCATGTGTCCACCGATATCATGACTCCACCAACTATAACCGATATTAGATGCTGTCGCTGTAAAATAAGGTTGAAATCTTAAGGAATTCCAACTAATAATAGTATCCCCTGAAAAACCAACAGGGTAGCGATGACTACCAGGACCTGCATATCTTGATAAAATCAAACCACCTTCTGCATTTTTACAACTATCTTGATAGTGATAATGGTTTAAAAGCCACAGTGGATCCAACATGCCTTGAGTCCCTTGTTGCCAGTCAATCCACCAAAAATCTACTCCCTGCTTTTCTAGCTCATAATGAACATCTTTAAAGTAGGATTCTCTAAAAGATGGATTAAAAAAATCAAAAATAGCAGGTTCTTCAAGTTCTACATTTAACCCCAATCGTTTGGCGACTCGAGGATAAGCTTCCTCATAAGCCCGTATACCATCAGCAGGATGGACATTTAAGGAGAGTTTTAACTTTCTATCATGAAGTTGTTGCAATAACTGTTCTGGATTTGGTATTAAGTTTCTATTCCAACTATAGCCTGTCCAACCACTTCCAAAACGGGATGGAATGTCAGTTATATGCCAATCCATATCTAACACACCGATAGATAATGGAATTTTCTCTGTTTTAAATCTGTCTATTAAATTCAAGTATTCATCCGACGTATAAGGCCAATATCTACTCCACCAATTACCTAAAGCATATCGTGGCAACAAGGGTGTCGAACCAGTCAAATGGTAAAAGTCTCTGATTGCTCCTCTATAATCATGCCCATAGGCAAAGAAATAGAGGTCAATTTGATTTTCTCTCTCAATATAACCAGACTCTTCATCCCAAATAAATCCTTGAGAATCATCCAACAAGGCAATCCCATTTCGACTAATAATTCCATCTTCTAACGGGATTGCGCCATCTGCCTTATCCAGAGTCCGAGCTGTTCCTTTTAACGTTTCAATAGATTCACCAAAATACCAGCGACTACCATATACGGCAAAATTTCCTTTTAATTCTATAAATAAATTTTCGGCGTTAAATTCTCCTTTATTAAAGTGCAAATGAAAATAGTCCGTCATAATATCTAGTACGTTTGATGTCTCGATATAATCTAACGAAACTTGGCCAAAATCTCTATTATAGATAAGTTGTGTTGTTCTATCCTCAAAACTTCCAGTTTGAGAATATTCTAACCTCACTAGCTTGTCTGTTAATACAGAGATTCTATAAAACTCTCCCTTAAAAATTTTCAATTTGTTTCCCTCCTTTTATTGTAGCATAAAAACAGAACGCACCATTTTTGATGCGTTTTTCATTATTCTGAATGCAATGTTCTATCTGTTATATCTATGACAAATAATAGTCAATTGAAAAAATGTAGTGGACAAAATATCTTTTAACAAATCAAGATGTTATTAAAGAGTTATCACTTTTCAACTTTTCTAAGCTTATGTAGTTGTGAAACAAACTACTTTTAAACTATTAACTAAGATAGGATTGATAAATAATTTCAAACTCTTACTAGCAATCATACGATATTCAAGCTCGCGTGCTTTTTTCCTTCCTACTTATTTCTTAGAACTGAAGAATCTGGATAGTTATATAAATTATTCAGATCAATATAGTCATAAGAATCCTAACATTTACGCTTCATTAAGCCATCCCCAGAGCAAGAGCTTCATCTCGTAATTTTTCAACATCACTAACCGTAGGTCGCCATCCTTCAATCATATTTGTACTTAAAGCATACCAAACACTCTTAAAAACGGAGCGGTTTTCAAAAGCTACTCCCATGATTGTCATCTTTTCTTTATCTATATCTAAGGACATATGCTACCTCCTTTAGTTACATTATACCATGTTTCTCTGTAGCTTTTAAACATTTTATTTTGTCTGTAACGCCTTAATATTCAGTGGTCTTATCCTTTGTATATAAATTTCTAGTGAGCCTATATTAAAGTATCTATTTACCTACAAATAGATCTTCCCACTGTGTAATAGATGTTGGAAGAATCGTTTTATTCTCCTCGTAGAAAGCTAATAAATCACTATCCTCTATTTTAATTACATTTTCAATTTGATCTAAATTAATTATTTTTGGACCATACAAATAAACTAGACAGCCATCATCTACATATTGTTTAAATTCTAAAGCATCAAGTTCATTTGCCTTCTTCCCTTTTACTTGAACTACTGCTTTTCTTGGATTATTGATGTCTCTTGAGATCATCTCACATTCAATTTTTATGGTTGTAGACTTCTTTGCAATTGAATTAGAAAGTACATAATAATTCTCCTTAATTTGAAGATATGAGATAACGAGTTCTTCTAAATCAAATTCAGGCAGATTATTAAGAAGTCCTCCTCTAAATGGAGTTATCTCAAAATAATTATTTTTCGAAAATATATTAAACAACAATTTTGAGTATTCTATTATACTCTTATCCCAAATTCTTTCAATCGTACTACCACGTGGCCTATTAAAGGAAGATTTAATCTGTCCAGGAACTTGCATTCCAACATTAAATGCATCAACAGATATGATTGAACCAATATCTAAATTAGTGTCACAGACTACTTTAGCAGAAGATTTCGCTTTACATATCCAATAATTTCCATTTAAATCTCGTGTCCAGAATAAGTCATCTATCTTAGCATCCTTAAAAACATTTATTGCCGGATTCGCTCTACCTCTTTCTTTTTTTATTCGTCTATAGTATTCATTAAAGTCATCTTCACTAATATCGCTACTTAAGCGACTCCAACCAAGTGCAAGATACTGTTCAGAATTATTTAAACAGAAGCCAATTAACTCTTGCCTAATGTTATCATTTCTTTTTAAGTGTATTCTTGCAACATAATCCATTCAAATTAGCCTCTCTTACTTTTTTCTTTCAAAATTATTTCGACTCCCGCTTGATGTAAAATATCATATCTAGCACGACTTATTTCTGATTCATTGATTAAGTTAAGAAGATTATCGATTTCTTTTCTTCCTTCTTCACTTAACTTCGGCTTTATATCATCTAAATTTTTTTGTAGTCTTAGAAACAATTGAATAGCTACTTCGTAATCTTTTTTCTCTTGTAATTCTTGCTGCTTGGCTAAAAATTCTTTTTCTTTCTCTTCGTTTTTCTTCCTATTTTGTTCAGCCATTTCACAAAGTATTTCATAATCCACTGTTTGAGTCTCAAAATCTTTTTTTACCAACTCTATCATTTGAGGCGTAATACGAATACGATTATAAGCTTCTTTGACTAAGGAAGTGATTTTATCCCAATAAGGTACTTCTGAGTCTTCTCGGAACATTAATATTTCTCGATCCGTTATGACAATTTTCTTTTCGTCATCAATGAAATAGCCTTTTTCTTTGAAATTATTTAAATCAGAAATATACTTCTCTAATCTCCACTGTTTGACTATTTTTTTACCACTGTCAGATAAATCAGAGTCGACCACATATCCATATAACCAATCAGGAAAATCAATATCACCTATAGTCCATCTTTGTTTCTCATCGGAGTATATTTCATTTCTTAATTCTCGGTCGGGAAATTTAACTTTATTAAAAACGTACTTAATAATCTCATCACCCTCTTGAATGTATTCGTTCCAATACTTGCTATAATTAGCATAGGGGCTAAATGGACGAGTTCTATATATAACTCTACTCATTTTTTACTCCTTTAGTTTATGAAATTCATAGTATCCTTTTTAAGCAAACAAAAATTTCTCTCATTCGCCCTTAAATATTTAATCAATATAATTTTCTTCCATTCTCTTAATAAGAGTTTTCATATCATCAATTAACGACTTTGGAGACAATACCCTTAAGGATTCCGCTTGACTCAACAGCCATCTCTTCAGCCCTGGTGTATCTTGACTCACAAATTCAATAATATTACCATTTGATGTTTTTTCAATAATTTTTGCTGTAGGAAATTGATCAACAATAATTGTTGGATCATTGACGAATAGGACTCTAATATTTAACTCTTTTCCTATGAATGGATCTACACGCTTATTACGAATTTCTCCATCACGAAATTTTCTTCCATATGAGAGAGAAGGTTTCTTTTCTTTAATTTCTACCCAACTAAGAATTCTATCTAATTTTAAGGTCATATATGAATCAAAAACTAAATTATAAGCTACTATGTAAAAATAATGGCTATCATAATAAAGCGATACCGGGAAATGTACTGACCCCAAAAAGTTAGACAATTAATTTATCCGAAGGATTTAGTTCTGTATTGCACAGGACTGAGTCCTTTTAGTTTTACCTTAATTCGTTTATTGTTGTAGTAATCAATATAGTCTACAATGGCTTGTTCCAATTGGTTGAGCG
>CAJNBP010000004.1 GCA_905221035.1 bacterium
TAACAACATCCATAATTTGGACATTAGGGTCTTTGATATCGAGCAGTTTTGTGATAAAATGTAATTGTTCCATATGAATCTTTCTAATGAGTTGTTTTGTCGCTTTTCATTATAGGTCATGTGGGACTTTTTTTCTACACAAAATAGGCTCCATAATATCTATAGGGGATTTACCCACTACAAATATTATAGAGCGCAAAAAAATCGCGGTTTAAATCGCGATTTTTTTATAATTTTTCGTTGATAAATCGGATAAACTGATTCCACCAAACTTTTAAGAAGAAGGCTTTTTCAACTTTCTTTTCCGCTACCATTTCGAAACTAGGACGTTCTGTGGTAATGTAACCTTGACCAATCAAGTCCTTGTCTTCATAATTCAAATGGCCAACCACTGTTCCAGCTTCAAGTGGTGTTGGGATTGCTTTGGAATCAGGTGTGAATTGAATAGATTGGGAAGATTGATTCCCACCACGTTCAATTAGATAGATATCCTCTGGGGCCACTGCAGTGACCGTATCTTCTTTTCCATCTTGTACAGGAGCTTTGCTATTTTGGTAGGCATCGCCTTTTTGAACGATTTTGCGAAGTGTGAATGTAGAAGAAATATAATCCATTAGTGAGGATGTAGCTGTGAAGCGAGCGTAAGGATTATTGTCCTGATGGTCTGCATTCAAAACGACTGTAATAACTCTCATGCCTTTTTCGACAGTAGTACCAACAAAAGATTCACCAGCTTTGTCTGTTGTTCCTGTCTTGAGTCCGTCAAAACCACCTCGATGAGCAGGCATGCCTTCTAACATGTAGTTGGTCGAAGTGATTGTCATCCCAGCAAAAGTAGAAGAAGGTTTTTTCGTTATTTCCAAGACTTGTGGGTATTTTTTGATGAGGTTACGAGCAACGATAGCAACATCATAAGCACTGAGCTTATTTTCATCATCTTTATTAGACCCTGGGTAAATGTTATCTCCGAGAGTTTCGTTGTTAAGACCAGTTGTATTGACAACAGTGGCATCTTTGATTCCCCATTCCAAGAGTTTGGCACGCATCATATCGACGAAGTCTTTCTCTGAGCCAGCAATTTTCTCAGCTAAGGCAATAGCGGCACTGTTGGCACTAGATACCAGGGTTGCTTCAAGCAACTCTTCGACAGTATAATTACGGGCCTCCATGGGAACATTACTGGCTTCGGAATTTGTCGTTAATTGATAAGGATAATCAGAAATATCTACTGGGGTGGATAGTGTGATACTTCCATTTTCTAGAGCCTCATAGACAAGATAAACTGTAAGTAGCTTTGTAATAGAAGCAATTTCGACAGGTTGAGTTGCATCTTTCTCATAGAGAATTTTACCAGTATTGGCCTCAACAGCAATCGCATGTTTAGCAGCAATGGTAAAATCTTGGGCAGCAACAGTAGACGCTGACCCAATTACGGATAGACTTAAGAGAGTTAAAATGATTTTTTTCATAGTAAGTTTATTCTAACATAAAGAAAAAAATATTCCCAGTTTCATGATAGAAGAAAGAAGCTTTTTTGAAAGTATGGTAAAATAGATGAATGGAGGTAGCTCATGTTTCGTAAGAATAAATTATTTTTTTGGACCAGTGAGATTTTATTATTAACAATCATTTTTTATTTATGGAGAGAGATGGGGGCGATTATCACACCTTTTGTAAGCGTCGCAAACACCATCATGATTCCTTTTCTTCTAGGTGGCTTTTTATATTATTTGACCAATCCTATTGTAAATTTTTTACAAAAGTATTTCAAAATTAATCGTATCATTGGTATTCTACTAACCTTGTGTGCCTTGGTTTGGGGTCTTGTCATTGGGGTAGTCTATCTGTTACCGATTTTGGTCAATCAGTTGACCAGCTTGATTGCGACTAGCCAGACTATCTATAGTCGTTTGCAAAATTTGATTGTAGATTTATCTACTTATCCAGCCTTTCAAAATTTAGATATTCAGGCGACAATTCAACAATTAAATCTGTCCTATGTAGATATTCTACAAAATATTCTAAACAGTGTTACCAATAGTGTTGGAAGTGTTATATCAGCTCTCTTTAGTACCGTTTTGATTATTATTATGACTCCTGTGTTTTTGGTCTATTTTTTGTTAGATGGTAACAAATTTTTACCGATGCTTGAGCGCACTGTTTTAAAGAGAGATAAGTTGCATATTGCAGGTCTCTTAAAGAATTTGAATGCGACAATTGCTCGCTATATTAGTGGAGTCGCAATTGATGCCATTATTATCGGTTGTTTGGCCTTTATCGGATATAGCGTGATTGGTTTGAAATACGCTTTGGTCTTTGCCATCTTTTCAGGATTGGCCAATCTCATTCCTTATGTGGGACCAAGCATTGGCTTGATTCCGATGATTATTGCCAATGTCTTTACTGATCCTCATAGAATGCTGATTGCAGTTGTTTACATGCTAATCATTCAACAAGTGGATGGAAATATCCTCTACCCTAGAATCGTTGGTGGCGTGATGAAAGTTCATCCAATTACGATTTTAGTATTACTTTTGTTATCAAGTAATATCTATGGTGTCATTGGTATGATTGTCGCTGTACCAACCTATTCTATCTTGAAAGAAATTTCTAAGTTCTTATCTCGCTTGTATGAAAATCATAAAATAATGAAAGAACGAGAAAGAGAATTAGCCAAGTAAAAGTCAGGAAATTCCTGATTTTTCTTTTTATTTAGGCAAGTGATAGGAGTGGAAGTACCGTTTAGATTAGTAGATTAAGAATAATTCACAAAAACTTTGTAAAACACTTGCAATTTAGCTGAAATTTGATAAAATAGTAAGGAAAGTTAGACTGTATTGCCTACTGTCTATCTATAAAATATATTTTATTGGAGGCTTTTACTCAAATGGCAAAAGAAAAATACGATCGTAGTAAACCACACGTTAACATTGGTACTATCGGACACGTTGACCACGGTAAAACTACCCTAACTGCAGCTATCACAACTGTTTTGGCACGTCGCTTGCCTTCATCAGTTAACCAACCTAAAGACTATGCGTCTATCGATGCTGCTCCAGAAGAACGCGAACGCGGTATCACAATCAACACCGCGCACGTTGAGTACGAAACTGAAAAACGTCACTACGCTCACATCGACGCTCCAGGACACGCGGACTACGTTAAAAACATGATCACTGGTGCCGCTCAAATGGACGGAGCTATCCTTGTAGTAGCTTCAACTGACGGACCAATGCCACAAACTCGTGAGCACATCCTTCTTTCACGTCAGGTTGGTGTTAAACACCTTATCGTCTTCATGAACAAAGTTGACTTGGTTGACGACGAAGAATTGCTTGAATTGGTTGAAATGGAAATCCGTGACCTATTGTCAGAATACGACTTCCCAGGTGACGATCTTCCAGTTATCCAAGGTTCAGCTCTTAAAGCCCTTGAAGGTGACACTAAATACGAAGACATCGTTATGGAATTGATGAACACAGTTGATGAGTACATCCCAGAACCAGAACGTGACACTGACAAACCATTGCTTCTTCCAGTCGAAGACGTATTCTCAATCACTGGACGTGGTACAGTTGCTTCAGGACGTATCGACCGTGGTATCGTTAAAGTCAACGACGAAATCGAAATCGTTGGTATCAAAGAAGAAACTCAAAAAGCAGTTGTTACTGGTGTTGAAATGTTCCGTAAACAACTTGACGAAGGTCTTGCCGGAGATAACGTAGGTGTCCTTCTTCGTGGTGTTCAACGTGATGAAATCGAACGTGGACAAGTTATCGCTAAACCAGGTTCAATCAACCCACACACTAAATTCAAAGGTGAAGTTTACATCCTTACTAAAGAAGAAGGTGGACGTCACACTCCATTCTTCAACAACTACCGTCCACAATTCTACTTCCGTACTACTGACGTTACAGGTTCAATCGAACTTCCAGCAGGTACTGAAATGGTAATGCCTGGTGATAACGTGACAATCGACGTTGAGTTGATCCACCCAATCGCCGTAGAACAAGGTACTACATTCTCTATCCGTGAGGGTGGACGTACTGTTGGTTCAGGTATGGTTACAGAAATCGAAGCTTAATTCGATTTAGTTCCCAGAAGAACAATTATTTAAGTCAGACACTAAAAGAATCTTGCTTTGCAAGGTTCTTTTTTCAAATATTGAACTAAAATTAAAGAATTGCTTATAAAAAAGCTCCATACACTTGATGTGCATAGAGCAATGAAGATTATTTGATATAGAGTTCTTGATTTTTTAAGACAATTTCACGTACGCTTGCAAACTTTTTGAGTTTTTTGATTTCTTCTGGATGAGTGACGAGAGTGATAACATAGCCTTCTTTACCCATGCGACCTGTACGTCCAGCACGATGAGTGTAGGTTTCGTTGTCTCTAGGAACATCAAAGTTTACGACACATTCTAGGCTATCGATATCAATTCCACGAGCCAAAAGGTCAGTTGCAAGGAGTAGGGTTAGTTGCTTATCTTTAAACTTTTCTAAGATGACTTTTCTAAATTTAACATTAACATCACTAGCGAGGGAAACAGCCAAGATATCACGATATTGTAATTTTTCTTCCGCACTGCCAAGGTCTGATAGGCTGTTAAAAAAGACTAGTCCGCGGAAATCCTCTACATGAGCTAGTTTTCGTAGCATGTCTACTCGATGACGTTGGTCTACCTGCATGTAGAAATGTTGAATGTTGTCCAATTTTTGGTCAGAGAGGTCAATGGTACGTGTATTAGGCGCAATCTTTTCTTGGTCAAACTTGGTTGTCGCACTCATGTAGATGAGTTGGTGGTTACGAGGTGCGTAGTGGGTGATTTTCTCGATAAAGTGAATCTGAGAATCATCTAGCAATTGATCAAATTCATCCAGGATGATGGTTTCTACATTCATCATCTTGATTTTTTTCAATTTAATCAACTCAAAGATACGGCCAGGGGTTCCAATCAGAATTTCTGGTCCTTTTTTGAGTCGTTCAATTTGGCGTTTCTGACTTGAACCTGATAAGAATAGTTGTGCTGTCAAACCGATAGCTTCTGCCCACGTTTTACATACGTCAAAAATCTGTCCAGCAAGTTCCGTATTTGGTGCTAGAATCAAGAGTTGCTGGGCTTTTTTCTTTTGTAGTCTGAGAAGGCTTGGTAGGAGGTAAGCTAGTGTCTTGCCTGTTCCTGTTGGGCTAACTCCCAGTAGATTTTCTCCTGCAAGAATGGGCTCAAATAGTTGAGTTTGAATGGGGGTAAATTCTTGGAAACCGAGTTGGTCGCTCAGTTCTTGCCATTCAGTCGGTAGTTTAGTTTTCATTTTTCTGCCTCAAATCTAATGCCAGCAGTCTGGCGCATGGTATATAGTAGCTCATGAACAGAGAATGCATCATCCAGCCAATTTTGGTAAAGTGTCTGGTCTGGTTGCTGAATCATCTGTGCAAATGCAGCGACTTCCTCAGTCATCGTATGAGGAGCCTGTTGGATAGGGAGTTGGGCTTGATTTCCTTGGTGGTCAGTAAAAATAGCTGAGCTTACATGTTCGATGGTGTTGAGGGTCAAGGTACCATCTGCTGTGTAAATCTCACAAGGAAGATTGGAAGTGATGTTTTTCCCAGCCTTGATGTGAACTTGAAATTCGGGGTAGAAGAGGATACCATCTCCATTTAGGTCAATGCTATTGTCAAGCTGTTGAGCATGGTAAGTTGCGTCATTAGCTTTTCCAAAAAGACGAACGGCAGCATAGAGAGGATAAATCCCCAAATCCATAAGGGCTCCACCAGCAAAACGGTCTGAAAAGACATTTGGTGTCTCCCCAGCCAACAAATCTGGCATCTTGGAAGAATATTTGGCATAATTGAAATCAGCTCCTAAGATTTGCTTGTCTGCCAAAAAGTTTTTGATAGTAGTGAAAGCTTTCTCGTGATAATTACGAGCTGCTTCAAAGATAAAACAATTATTTTTTTCAGCTGTTTGAATCAAATTCAGCCATTCTTGTGGTTGCGTGACAGCTGGCTTTTCAAGAATGACGTGTTTACCAGCAGTCAAGGCAGCTTTTGCCTGAGCAAAATGCAAGGAGTTTGGGCTAGCAATATAGACTACATCAAAGGAAGAGCTGAAGAAGTCTTCTAATTGATCAAAGAGTTGGATATCCTGATAGCGAGAAGCAAAGGTTGCTGCAGTTTCTAGTTTTCTAGAATAGACTGCGACCAGATGGTATTCTCCACTGGTATGGGCTGCTTCTATGAAGTGATGGCTTATAGCGCCTGTTCCGATGACAGCTAATTTAAGCATAGTGACTCCTTTTCCGATTTCAAATCCTTCCTTCATTATAACATAGATAGACGTGACTATCCAACAGGGGGTAAAAAATTTCAAATAAGCTACTAGGACTTTCCCAAAGAAAGTGGTACAATAATGAGATGAGTAAATGAAATGGGAGGGGAAATGAGGTTACTACCTATAAGAAAAATATCACGTCAGTCTAAGAGGCTAGCGCTTTTTTTGACTTTTTGTGCAGGATATGTAGATGCCTATACTTTTATTGTGCGAGGGAGCACTCTTGTAGCTGGACAAACTGGGAATGTCGTCTTTCTATCAGTGGGGCTCATTCAACATAATGTGTCAGATGCTAGTGCCAAAGTAATGACCTTACTAGCTTTTATGATGGGAGTCTTTTTACTAACGATTTATAAGGAAAAATTGAGAATTGTGAAAAAACCTATTTTATCATTGATTCCTTTGGCAATCCTATCAATCATTATTGGATTTGTACCACAAACTGTAGAGAATATCTATCTAGTACCGCCCTTGGCCTTTTGTATGGGATTGGTGACAACTGCCTTTGGTGAAGTATCGGGTATTGCCTATAATAATGCTTTTATGACAGGAAATATTAAACGGACCATGCTAGCTTTTGGAGATTATTTCCGGACCAAGCACACTCCTTTTTTGCGTGAAGGCTTCATATTTGTTAGCCTGCTTAGCAGTTTTGTCCTTGGCGTTGTCTTTTCGGCCTATTTGACGATTTTTTATCAGGAAAAGACCATTCTTGGTGTTCCTATTATGATGAGCATTTTTTACCTCAGTATGCTTTTTGCTTCATGGCAGAAAAAAGTAAAAGAAAAAGCTTGATTTTAGGTGTTATTACTTGTAAGAGAATAGAAGATATGCTATACTTGAAGAGTTGACTATGCACGATCCTGTGCAACCGCACGAACATCGTTGCTCGTCGTATAACAAATTTAAACTTCGTCATTGTCGCCTTGCCTAACATAAGTTATGCCTTCGGCTCAATTCCTAGTTTATTCTTTGTTATACTTAGAGCTCTTCTTTTAAGTGGTTCGTCCCACGATGCTAGGCGAGTCTTCACAAAAAATTCGGGGAAACCCATAAAAATCATAGGAGGTGCATAATGAGCACATACGCAATTATCAAAACTGGCGGAAAACAAGTTAAAGTTGAAGTTGGTCAAGCAGTTTACGTTGAAAAATTGAACGTTGAAGCTGGTCAAGAAGTTACTTTTAACGAAGTTGTTCTTGTTGGTGGTGAAAACACTGTTGTCGGAACTCCACTTGTTGCTGGAGCTACTGTAGTTGGAACTGTTGAAAAACAAGGAAAACAAAAGAAAGTTGTTACTTACAAGTACAAACCTAAAAAAGGTAGCCACCGTAAACAAGGTCACCGTCAACCATATACAAAAGTTGTCATCAACGCAATCAACGCTTAATTTTAAGGAGAACACATGATACAAGCAGTCTTTGAGAGAGCCGAAGATGGCGAGCTGAGGAGTGCGGAAATTACTGGACACGCCGAGAGTGGCGAATACGGCTTAGATGTCGTGTGTGCATCGGTTTCTACGCTTGCCATTAACTTTATCAATTCTATTGAAAAATTTGCAGGCTATGAACCAATCCTAGAATTAAACGAAGATGAAGGTGGCTATCTGATGGTTGAGATTCCAAAAGATCTTCCTTCACACCAGAGAGAAATGACCCAGTTATTCTTTGAATCATTTTTCTTAGGTATGGCAAACTTATCGGAGAACTCTTCCGAGTTCGTCCAAACCAGAGTTATCACAGAAAACTAACACGGAGGAAAACATTATGTTAAAAATGACTCTTAACAACTTGCAACTTTTCGCCCACAAAAAAGGTGGAGGTTCTACATCAAACGGACGCGATTCACAAGCAAAACGTCTTGGAGCTAAAGCAGCTGACGGACAAACTGTAACAGGTGGATCAATCCTTTACCGTCAACGTGGTACACACATCTACCCAGGTGTAAACGTTGGACGTGGTGGAGACGATACTTTGTTCGCTAAAGTTGAAGGCGTAGTACGCTTTGAACGTAAAGGACGCGATAAAAAACAAGTTTCTGTTTACCCAATCGCTAAATAATCGCTCTAAGTAGCATTAAATAAGGCTTTCCGAGTTTTCGGAGAGCCTATTTTTTTATTTTGATACCCACGCTGATACCCATATTTTAAAAACCAATGTAAGAAGTGAATTTGTCGGTTACTTTATTTTACAATTAAAAAATAGCATGATGTAAAAATTTTTCAGTAATGAATTTTATAAGGTAATAAGATATTGTAAAAATTGCTAAGCTTTGATATTATAATTGTATCTAAAAGAAGAAGTAAGAAGAATGAAAGGATGTGACCCTGTATGAAAAAGATATTCATCATAATAGTCTGTTCAATCTCTTTTCTTGTTCTATCTGCTTGTGACAATAACAAAAAAATCATTCTTCCTGAATCTGAAAGGATTTCTGTAATTTCCCTGCAGAAAAGTATCTCTGGAGAAATTAAAACAATAAGTAAGAGAGAAGAAATTTCAGAATTGATTAAGGAGATACACAAACAATCAAAATCTACAACTTTAGAGAGTGTAAATGATCAACCGACAAATGTTAAAGATTACATCATTATCAAATTCACTCATCAGAATGAAGAAAATGATAGTATAGCCTATCTATATACTATGAAGGAAAAACAGTATATTGAACAACCTTATGCTGGTATTTGGGAAGTAAATCCAGATATAGCTTATAGGATTGAAGAGGCTTTTTCTAGTTGATTTATATAGCAAAAGAAAATGTTAGAGGATTCTCTTGCATCATATTTTAAACGGTAAATCAAAAAGATTTGCTGTTTTTATTTTCTCGAAATCAAATGAGAAAAAAAGACATTATTTTAATTCTTGCATTGGAATGTTAGAATCTTTATTGAGACTTGAAAATTTCCTGACTTTTTTCCTTTTTGGAAAACTTCTAAAATATGGTATAATGAAAAGATAAAGAAGTTGGGGGTAGAAGATGAACATTCAACAATTACGCTATGTTGTTGCCATTGCCAATAGTGGTACTTTCCGTGAAGCTGCTGAAAAGATGTATGTAAGCCAGCCGAGTCTGTCTATTTCTGTGCGCGATTTGGAAAAAGAATTGGGCTTTAAGATTTTTCGTCGGACCAGCTCAGGAACTTTCTTGACCCGTCGTGGTATGGAATTTTATGAAAAAGCGCAAGAATTGGTCAAGGGATTTGATATTTTTCAAAATCAGTATGCCAATCCTGAAGAAGAAAAGGATGAATTTTCCATTGCTAGCCAGCACTATGACTTCTTGCCACCAACCATTACGGCTTTTTCAGAGCGCTATCCTGACTACAAGAACTTCCGTATTTTTGAATCGACTACTGTTCAAATCTTAGATGAAGTAGCGCAAGGGCATAGTGAGATTGGCATTATCTACCTCAACAATCAAAATAAAAAGGGGATTATGCAACGGGTTGAAAAGCTAGGTCTTGAAGTCATTGAATTGATTCCCTTCCATACCCACATTTATCTCCGAGAGGGGCATCCTTTAGCCCAGAAAGAGGAATTGGTCATGGAGGATTTAGCGGATCTACCAACGGTTCGTTTCACTCAAGAGAAAGACGAGTACCTTTATTATTCAGAGAACTTTGTCGATACCAGTGCTAGTTCACAGATGTTTAATGTGACAGACCGTGCTACTTTGAATGGTATTTTGGAGCGGACGGATGCCTATGCGACTGGTTCTGGATTTTTAGATAGTGATAGTGTTAATGGCATCACAGTGATTCGTCTCAAGGATAATTTGGATAATCGCATGGTCTATGTTAAACGTGAGGAAGTGGAACTTAGTCAGGCTGGAACTCTTTTCGTAGAAGTCATGCAAGAATATTTTGATCAGAAGAGGAAATCATGAAAAAAAGAGGAATAGTGGCAGTCATTGTACTGCTTTTGATTGCGCTGGATCAGTTAGTCAAATCCTATATCGTATGGCAGATTCCACTGGGTGAAGTTCGCTCTTGGATTCCCAATCTCGTTAGCTTGACCTACCTGCAAAATCGAGGGGCAGCCTTTTCTATCTTACAAGACCAGCAGTGGTTATTTGCTATTATTACATTGGTAGTTATGGTAGGTGCCATTTGGTATCTACATAAACACATGGAGGACTCACTCTGGATGGTCTTAGGTTTGACTTTGATTATTGCGGGTGGTCTTGGAAACTTTATTGACAGGATCAGTCAGGGATTTGTTGTGGATATGTTCCACCTTGACTTTATTAATTTTGCAATTTTCAATGTGGCAGATAGCTATTTGACTGTTGGAGTGATTATTTTATTGATTGCAATGCTAAAAGAGGAAATAAATGGAAATTAAAATTGAAACTGGTGGCCTGCGTTTGGATAAGGCTTTGTCGGATTTGACAGAATTATCACGTAGTCTCGCAAATGAACAAATCAAATCAGGCCAGGTCTTGGTCAATGGCCAAGTCAAGAAAGCTAAATATACTGTCCAAGAGGGCGATGTGCTCACTTATCATGTGCCAGAACCAGAGGTTTTAGAGTATGCGGCTGAGGATCTTCCGCTAGACATCATCTACCAAGATGAGGATGTGGCCGTCATCAACAAGCCTCAAGGGATGGTGGTACATCCGAGTGCTGGTCATACCAGTGGAACCCTAGTAAATGCTCTCATGTATCATATTAAGGACTTGTCGGGTATCAATGGGGTTCTGCGTCCGGGAATTGTTCACCGTATTGATAAGGATACGTCAGGTCTTCTCATGATTGCTAAAAATGATGAGGCGCATCTAGCACTTGCCCAAGAACTGAAGGATAAAAAGTCTCTTCGTAAATATTGGGCGATTGTTCATGGAAATCTACCCAATGATCGCGGTGTAATTGAAGCGCCGATTGGCCGGAGTGAAAAAGACCGTAAGAAACAGGCTGTGACTGCTAAAGGCAAGCCTGCAGTTACCCGTTTCCACGTTTTGGAACGCTTTGGTGATTACAGCTTAGTGGAGTTGCAACTGGAGACAGGACGTACCCACCAAATCCGTGTCCACATGGCTTATATTGGTCATCCAGTCGCTGGTGATGAAGTCTATGGTCCTCGCAAGACTCTGAAAGGGCATGGACAATTTCTTCATGCCAAGACTCTAGGTTTTACTCATCCGAGAACAGGTGAGACCTTGGAATTTACAGCAGATATCCCAGAGATTTTTAAGGAAACATTGGAGAGATTGAGAAAGTAAGAATGAAAAAGAAATTAACTAGTTTAGTACTTACAGGCGCTTTTTTAGGTTTGTCATGGTATGGAAATGTTCAAGCTCAAGAAAGTTCAGGAAATAAAATTCACTTTATCAATGTTCAAGAAGGTGGCAGTGATGCGATTATTCTTGAAAGCAATGGACATTTTGCCATGGTGGATACAGGGGAAGATTATGATTTTCCTGATGGAAGTGATTCTCGTTATCCATGGAGAGAAGGAATTGAAACGTCTTATAAGCATGTTTTAACAGACCGTGTCTTTCGTCGTTTGAAGGAATTGGGTGTTCAAAAACTTGATTTTATTTTGGTAACCCATACTCACAGTGACCATATTGGAAATGTTGATGAATTACTGTCTACCTATCCAGTTGACCGAGTCTATCTTAAAAAATATAGTGATAATCGTATTACTAATTCTGAACGTTTATGGGATAATCTGTACGGTTATGATAAGGTTTTACAGACTGCCGCCGAAAAAGGTGTTTCAGTTATTCAAAACATCACACAGGGAGATGCTCATTTTCAGTTTGGAGACATGGATATTCAACTCTATAACTATGAAAATGAAACTGATTCCTCAGGTGAATTAAAGAAAATTTGGGATGACAATTCCAATTCCCTGATTAGTGTAGTCAAAGTCAATGGCAAGAAAATTTACCTTGGGGGCGACTTAGATAATGTTCATGGAGCGGAAGATAAGTATGGTCCTCTTATTGGAAAAGTTGATTTGATGAAGTTTAATCATCACGATGATACCAACAAATCAAACACAAAGAATTTTATTAAAAATTTGAGTCCGAGTTTGATTGTTCAAACTTCAGATAGTCTACCTTGGAAAAATGGTGTTGATAGTGAGTATGTCAATTGGCTCAAAGAAAGAGGAATTGAGAGAATCAATGCAGCCAGCAAAGACTATGATGCGACAGTTTTTGATATTCGACAAGACGGATTTGTCAACATTTCAACTTCCTACAAGCCGATTCCAAGTTTTCAAGCTGGTTGGCATAAGAGTGCATATGGAAATTGGTGGTATCAAGCGCCTGACTCTACAGGAGAATATGCTGTCGGTTGGAATGAAATCGAAGGTGAATGGTATTACTTCAACCAAACGGGTATCTTGTTACAGAATCAGTGGAAAAAATGGAACAATCGTTGGTTTTATTTGACAGACTCTGGTGCTGCTGCAAAAAATTGGAAGAAAATCGATGGAAGCTGGTATTATTTCAACAAAGAAAACCAGATGGAAATTGGTTGGATAAATACTGGAGGTCAGAATTATTATTTATCCAAGGATGGTTCGCTGCAAACAGGTTGGCTTCAATATAAGGGTCAATGGTATTATTTTGCCCAATCAGGAGAAATGAAAACGGGTTGGGTAAAAGATAAAGAAACCTGGTACTATATGGATTCTGCTGGTATCATGAAGACAGGTGAGATAGAAGTTGCTGGTAACCATTATTACCTAGAAGATTCAGGAGCTATGAAGCAAGGTTGGCTTAAAAAGGCAAACAATTGGTATTTCTACAAGGAAGATGGTTCACGAGCCGTGGGTTGGATCAAGGACAAGGATAAATGGTACTTCTTGAAAGACAATGGTCAATTACTTGTAAATGGCAAGACACCAGAAGGCTATACTGTTGATTCAAGTGGTGCCTGGTTAGTGGATGTTCCTGTAGAGAAATCCGCTACAACTAAAGTTACAAGTCATTCAGAGACAAAAGAATCCAGTGAAGTAGTGAAAAAAGATCTTGAAAATAGAGAAACGAGTCAACATGAAAGTGTTACAAGTTCTTCAACTAGTCAAGATTTGACTTCTTCAACTTCACAAAGCTCTGAAACGAGTGCAAACAAATCGGAATCAGAACAGCAGTAAAAAAGAAGGTTTTAGAGCCTTCTTTTTCCTATCAACTCTTTTCTATTTCCTGTTATTCATGTTATAATGGATAAATATGAAGAATCGGAGTGAGACTATGAAATACAAACGGATTGTCTTTAAGGTGGGGACTTCTTCTCTGACGAATGAGGATGGAAGTTTATCACGTAGTAAGGTAAAGGCTATTACCCAGCAGTTGGCGATGTTGCACGAGGCTGGTCATGAATTGATTTTGGTATCGTCGGGTGCTATTGCTGCAGGTTTTGGGGCCTTAGGATTTAAAAAACGTCCGACTAAGATTGCTGATAAACAGGCTTCAGCAGCGGTAGGACAAGGACTTTTGTTGGAAGAATACACGACCAATCTTCTCTTGCGCCAAATCGTTTCTGCACAAATTTTACTGACTCAGGACGACTTTGTGGATAAGCGCCGTTATAAAAATGCCCATCAGGCTTTGTCGGTTCTACTTAGCCGCGGGGCGATTCCTATCATCAATGAGAATGACAGTGTCGTTATTGATGAGCTCAAGGTTGGGGACAATGATACTCTGAGTGCCCAGGTGGCAGCCGTGGTCCAAGCAGACCTTTTGGTTCTCTTGACAGACGTCGACGGTCTTTATACTGGAAATCCTAATTCGGATCCAAGAGCCAAACGCTTGGAGAGAATCGAGACTATCAATCGTGAGATTATTGATATGGCCGGTGGAGCAGGTTCTTCAAACGGAACAGGTGGCATGTTAACCAAAATCAAAGCTGCAACTATTGCGACAGAATCAGGAGTTCCTGTTTATATCTGCTCATCCTTGAAGGCAGATGCCATGATGGAGGCGGCTGAGGATACCAAGGATGGTTCCTACTTTGTTGCGCAAGAGAAGGGACTTCGTACCCAGAAACAATGGCTGGCTTTCTATGCTCAGAGTCAGGGTTCTATTTGGGTTGATAAAGGGGCTACTGAAGCTCTCTCTCAACATGGAAAGAGTCTTCTCCTATCTGGTGTAGTTGACGCAGAAGGTGCCTTTTCTTACGGTGATATCGTGACAGTATTTGACAAGGAAAGTGGAAAATCACTTGGAAAAGGACGCGTGCAATTTGGGGCCTCTGCTTTGGAGGATATGTTACGTTCTCAAAAAGCCAAGGGTGTCTTGATTCACCGTGATGACTGGATTTCCATTACTCCTGAAATCCAACTACTCTTTACAGAATTTTAGAGGTAAACTATGGTAAGTACACAAGAACAATTTGAACAGGTACAGGCTGTTAAAAAATCGATCAACACAGCTAGTGAAGAGGTGAAAAACCAAGCCTTGCTAGCTCTGGCTGATCACTTAGTGGCTGCTACTGAGGAAATTTTAGCGGCCAATGCCCTCGATATGGCGGTGGCTAAGGGGAAAATTTCAGATGTTATGCTGGATCGTCTTTACTTGGATGCAGGGCGTATAGAAGCGATGGCAACTGGGATTCGTGAAGTGGTTGCTTTACCAGATCCAATCGGTGAGGTTTTAGAAACGAGTCAGCTTGAAAATGGCTTGATTATTACCAAGAAACGGGTGGCTATGGGGGTTATTGGTATTATCTATGAAAGCCGTCCAAATGTGACGTCTGACGCGGCTGCTTTGGCTCTCAAGAGTGGAAATGCAGTTGTTCTTCGTAGTGGGAAGGATGCCTATCAAACAGCTCATGCAATTGTCACAGCCTTGAAGAAGGGCTTGGAGACAACGACCATTCATCCAGATGTGATTCAACTGGTGGAAGATACTAGCCGTGAAAGTAGCTATGCTATGATGAAGGCCAAGGGCTATCTAGACCTTCTCATTCCTCGTGGAGGGGCTGGTTTGATTAATGCCGTGGTTGAAAATGCTATTGTACCAGTTATCGAGACAGGAACAGGCATTGTCCATGTTTATGTGGATAAGGATGCCGATGAGGACAAGGCTCTATCTATCATCAACAATGCCAAAACCAGTCGTCCTTCTGTCTGCAATGCCATGGAAGTCCTTCTCGTTCATGATGACAAGGCAGCAAGCTTCCTTCCTCGTTTGGAGCAAGTGCTAGTTGCAGATCGAAAAGAAGCTGAACTGGAACCAATTCAATTCCGCTTGGATAGTAAAGCAAGTCAGTTCGTTTCAGGTCAAGCAGCTGAGGCTCAAGACTTTGACACCGAGTTTTTAGACTATGTCCTAGCGGTTAAGGTTGTGAGCAGTTTAGAAGAAGCGGTTGCGCATATTGAAGCCCACAGTACTCATCATTCGGATGCCATTGTGACGGAAAATGCTGAAGCTGCAGCTTACTTTACAGATCAAGTTGACTCTGCAGCGGTTTATGTCAATGCCTCAACTCGTTTTACCGATGGTGGTCAATTTGGCCTTGGCTGTGAAATGGGGATTTCTACTCAAAAACTGCACGCGCGTGGTCCAATGGGCTTGAAAGAGTTGAGCAGCTACAAGTATGTGGTTACTGGTGACGGACAGATAAGGGAGTAAGAGATGAAGATTGGATTTATCGGTTTGGGGAATATGGGGGCTAGTCTGGCTAAGGCTGTTTTGCAGACCAAGACGGGTGCTCAGATTCTCCTTGCCAATCGCAGTCAAGCCAAGGTGGATGCTTTCATCGCCAACTTCGGTGGTCTAGCTTCTAGCAACGAAGAAATATTTGCAGAAGCAGATGTGATTTTTCTAGGTGTTAAGCCAGCTCAGTTTTCTGAACTGCTTTCTCAATACCAGACCATCCTTGAAAAACGAGAGAGTCTTCTTTTGATTTCCATGGCAGCTGGATTGACTTTAGAAAAACTAGCAAGTCTTATCCCGAGTCAACACCGAATTATTCGTATGATGCCAAATACCCCTGCTTCTATCGGGCAAGGAGTGATTAGTTATGCCTTGTCTTCTAATTGCAGAGATGAGGACAGTGAGTTATTTTGTCAGCTTTTAGCCAAGGCTGGCCTCTTGGTTGAACTAGGTGAAGGATTAATCGATGCAGCGACAGGTCTTGCAGGTTGTGGGCCAGCCTTTGTCTATCTCTTTATTGAGGCCTTGGCAGATGCAGGTGTTCAGACTGGATTGCCAAGAGAAACGGCATTGAAAATGGCGGCTCAAACTGTGGTAGGAGCTGGACAATTGGTCTTAGAAAGCCAAGAGCATCCTGGGGTCTTGAAAGACCAAGTTTGTAGCCCAGGCGGTTCGACTATCGCTGGAGTAGCGAGCTTAGAAGCGCATGCTTTTCGAGGCACAGTCATGGATGCAGTTGGTCAAGCCTATAAACGAACACAAGAACTAGGTAAATAAGAGGTGGCTTTGACTACCTCTTTTATGGTGGTTGATACTCTTCGAAAATCTCTTCAAACTGCGTCAGCTTCCATCTGCAACCTCAAAACAGTGTTTTGAGCAACCTGCGGCTAGCTTCCTAGTTTGCTCTTTGATTTTCATTGAGTATGAAATGAGAAGACAAAAAGATTGTCACAAACCCCCATTTTTTTGATAGAATAGAAGTAGTAAAAAAGAAATGAGTTAGACATGTCAAAAGGATTTTTAGTCTCTCTTGAGGGACCAGAGGGAGCAGGAAAGACCAGTGTTTTAGAGGCTCTGCTCCCAATTTTAGAGGAAAAAGGAGTAGAGGTGCTGACGACCCGTGAGCCAGGCGGAGTCTTGATTGGGGAGAAGATTCGGGAAGTGATTTTGGACCCAAGTCATACTCAGATGGATGCTAAGACAGAACTCCTTCTCTATATTGCCAGTCGCAGACAGCACTTAGTGGAAAAAGTTCTCCCTGCCCTTGAAGCTGGCAAGTTGGTCATTATGGACCGCTTCATCGATAGTTCTATTGCCTATCAGGGATTTGGTCGTGGTTTGGACATTGAAGCTATTGACTGGCTCAATCAGTTTGCGACAGATGGCCTTAAACCCGATTTGACACTCTATTTTGATATTGAGGTGGAAGAGGGACTGGCTCGCATTGCTGCTAATAGTGACCGTGAGGTCAATCGCTTGGACTTGGAAGGGTTGGACTTGCACAAAAAAGTTCGTCAAGGCTATCTTTCTCTTCTTGACAAAGAAGGAAATCGCATTGTCAAGATTGATGCGAGTCTCCCATTGGAGGAGGTTGTGGAAACGACCAAGGATGTCTTATTTGACAGAATGGGCTTGGCTAAATGAAACAAGAAGAATTAAAGGCTTGGCAGCCAGATCAGTTTGACCGCTTTGTCCGTATCCTAGAACAAGACCAGCTCAATCACGCCTATCTTTTTTCAGGATTCTTTGGAAGTTTGGAAATGGCGCAATTTTTAGCTAAGAGCCTCTTTTGTACGGATAAAGTAGGCGTTTTACCGTGTGAGAAATGCCGAAACTGCAAGCTGATTGAACAGGAAGAGTTTCCCGATGTCACCTTGATTAAGCCAGTCAATCAGGTCATCAAGACAGAACGCATTCGGGAATTGGTAGGTCAGTTTTCCCAAGCAGGGATTGAAAGCCAACAACAGATTTTTATTATCGAGCAAGCTGAGAAAATGCATCCCAACGCAGCTAATTCTCTGCTCAAGGTCATCGAAGAACCCCAGAGTGAGGTTTATATTTTCTTCTTGACCAGCGATGAGGAAAAGATGTTGCCGACCATCCGTAGTCGGACCCAGATTTTCCACTTTAAAAAGCAAGAAGAAAAGCTCATCTTGCTCTTAGAACAAATGGGACTTGTTAAGAAAAAAGCGACTCTTTTAGCTCAGTTTAGTCAATCGCGAGCTGAAGCAGAAAAGTTGGCTAATCAGGCAAGTTTTTGGACTTTGGTCGATGAAAGTGAACGCCTGCTGACCTGGTTATTAGCTAGGAAAAAAGAAAGTTATCTGCAAGTTGCTAAATTAGCCAACTTGGCAGACGACAAGGAAAAACAAGATCAGGTCTTACGGATTCTTGAAGTTCTCTGTGGACAAGATATCCTACAAGCAAGAGTAAGAGTGATTCTACAAGATTTGTTAGAAGCCAGAAAAATGTGGCAGGCTAATGTTAGTTTTCAAAATGCCATGGAATATCTGGTCTTGAAAGAAATGTAAATTCAAAAATGAACGATAAAGAAAGGAAAGGGCTGTTTTATGGATAAAAAAGAATTATTTGACGCGCTAGATGATTTTTCCCAACAGTTATTGGTGACCTTGGCGGATGTGGAAGCTATCAAGAAAAATCTCAAGAGCCTGGTAGAGGAAAATACAGCTCTTCGCTTGGAAAATAGTAAGTTGCGCGAACGCTTGGGCGAGGTAGAAGCAGATACTCCTGTCAAGGCCAAGCATGTTCGCGAAAGTGTCCGTCGCATTTACCGTGATGGATTTCACGTATGTAATGATTTTTATGGACAACGTCGAGAGCAGGACGAGGAATGTATGTTCTGTGACGAGTTGTTATACAGGGAGTAAGCATGCAGATTCAAAAAAGTTTTAAGGGGCAGTCTCCCTATGGCAAGCTGTATCTAGTGGCAACGCCGATTGGCAATCTAGATGATATGACCTTTCGTGCTATCCAGACCTTGAAAGAAGCTGACTGGATTGCAGCTGAGGACACGCGCAATACAGGTCTTTTGCTCAAGCATTTTGACATTTCGACAAAACAGATCAGTTTTCACGAGCACAATGCCAAGGAAAAGATTCCTGATTTGATTGAGTTTTTGAAAGCGGGGAAAAGTATTGCTCAGGTATCCGATGCGGGTTTGCCTAGTATCTCAGATCCTGGTCATGATTTGGTTAAGGCAGCTATTGAGGAAGAAATTGCGGTTGTCACTGTTCCAGGAGCTTCTGCAGGAATTTCTGCCTTGATTGCCAGTGGTTTAGCGCCACAGCCACATATCTTTTACGGCTTTTTACCGAGAAAATCAGGCCAGCAAAAACAATTTTTCGACTCAAAAAAAGACTATCCTGAAACTCAGATTTTCTATGAATCGCCTCATCGTGTGGCAGATACATTGGAAAATATGTTAGAAGTCTACGGTGACCGATCGGTAGTTTTGGTTAGAGAATTGACCAAAATTTATGAAGAATACCAACGAGGAAAGATCTCTGAATTGCTAGAAAGCATTGCAGAAACGCCACTCAAGGGAGAATGCCTTCTCATCGTTGAAGGTGCTAGTCAGGAAGTGGAGGAAAAAGACGAGGAAGATTTGTTCTTAGAAATTCAAACCCGTATACAGCAAGGTATGAAGAAAAATCAAGCTATCAAGGAAGTCGCTAAAATTTACCAGTGGAATAAAAGCCAGCTTTACGCTGCCTACCACGATTGGGAAGAAAATGACTAAACAGGGAAGTTTGCCTTCTTCCCTTTTTTTGTTATACTAGTAGAAGAAAAAAATAGAAAGATTTGTGGGTGTCAAATAGTCTAGTAGCTTGTTTTGATATGGACTTAGGTCCCACCCAAAGAGGTATTAGTGTCGTGTCTCAATCTTATATCAATGTTATCGGTGCTGGTTTGGCAGGTTCTGAAGCAGCCTACCAAATCGCAGAACGTGGTATTCCAGTTAAACTTTATGAAATGCGTGGGGTCAAGTCAACACCTCAGCACAAAACAGACAATTTTGCTGAGTTGGTTTGTTCCAATTCCCTACGTGGGGATGCTCTGACAAACGCCGTAGGGCTTCTTAAGGAAGAAATGCGTCGCTTGGGTTCTGTTATCTTAGAATCTGCTGAGGCTACACGTGTTCCTGCGGGTGGTGCCCTTGCGGTGGACCGTGATGGTTTCTCCCAAATGGTGACTGAAAAAGTGGCCAATCACCCCTTGATTGAAGTGGTGCGTGATGAAATTACAGAATTGCCGACTGACGTTATAACGGTTGTCGCGACTGGTCCTTTGACTAGCGATGCCCTGGCTGAAAAGATTCATGCCCTCAATGACGGTGATGGTTTCTATTTCTACGACGCGGCAGCACCTATTATCGATGTCAACACCATTGATATGAGCAAGGTTTATCTCAAGTCTCGTTATGACAAGGGAGAAGCTGCCTACCTCAATGCTCCCATGACCAAGCAAGAGTTTATGGATTTCCATGAAGCCTTGGTTAATGCGGAAGAAGCACCGCTGAATTCCTTTGAAAAAGAAAAGTACTTTGAAGGTTGTATGCCTATCGAAGTCATGGCCAAACGTGGTATTAAAACCATGCTTTATGGCCCTATGAAACCAGTTGGTTTGGAGTATCCAGACGACTATACAGGACCTCGTGATGGAGAGTTCAAAACACCTTACGCAGTTGTTCAACTTCGTCAGGACAATGCGGCTGGTAGTCTCTATAATATCGTTGGTTTCCAGACCCACCTCAAATGGGGAGAACAAAAGCGTGTTTTCCAAATGATTCCAGGTCTTGAAAATGCGGAGTTTGTTCGCTATGGTGTCATGCACCGCAATTCTTACATGGATTCACCAAATCTTCTTGAGCAGACCTATCGTTCTAAGAAACAGCCAAACCTCTTCTTTGCTGGTCAGATGACGGGTGTAGAAGGCTATGTTGAGTCAGCAGCATCAGGCTTAGTTGCGGGGATTAACGCGGCTCGTCTCTTCAAGGGTGAAAGTGAAGCTATCTTCCCAGAGACCACAGCGATTGGAAGTCTGGCTCATTATATCACTCACGCTGATAGCAAACATTTCCAACCAATGAATGTCAACTTCGGAATTATCAAGGAGTTGGAAGGCGAGCGTATCCGTGATAAGAAGGCTCGTTATGAAAAAATTGCAGAGCGTGCCCTTGCCGACTTAGAGGAATTTTTAACGGTCTAATTTTTTTCAAAGAATTGCTCATGATACTATAAAAATCTTAGAAATTGTGATAAAATAGGTAGGATAAAAAAAGGAGAGTGAAAATGGCGAATCCCAAGTATAAACGTATTTTAATCAAGTTATCAGGTGAAGCCCTTGCCGGTGAACGTGGCGTAGGGATTGATATCCAAACAGTTCAAACAATCGCAAAAGAGATTCAAGAAGTTCATAGCTTAGGTATCGAAATTGCCCTTGTTATCGGTGGAGGAAATCTCTGGCGTGGAGAACCTGCTGCAGAAGCAGGAATGGACCGCGTTCAGGCAGATTACACAGGAATGCTTGGGACTGTTATGAATGCTCTTGTGATGGCAGATTCATTGCAACAAGTTGGTGTTGATACGCGTGTTCAAACAGCCATTGCTATGCAACAAGTGGCAGAGCCTTACGTACGTGGACGTGCCCTTCGTCACCTTGAAAAAGGCCGTATCGTTATCTTTGGTGCCGGAATTGGTTCACCATACTTCTCGACAGATACAACAGCGGCTCTTCGTGCAGCTGAAATCGAAGCAGATGCCATCCTTATGGCTAAAAATGGTGTCGACGGTGTTTATAATGCCGATCCTAAGAAGGACAAGACAGCCGTTAAGTTTGAAGAATTGACTCACCGTGACGTTATCAATAAAGGTCTTCGTATCATGGACTCAACAGCTTCAACCCTCTCAATGGACAACGACATTGACTTGGTTGTCTTCAACATGAACCAACCAGGCAACATCAAACGTGTCGTATTTGGTGAAAATATCGGAACAACAGTTTCAAATAATATCGAAGAAAAGGAATAAGAAAGATTATGGCTAACGCAATTATTGAAAAAGCTAAAGAGAGAATGACCCAGTCTCACCAATCACTTGCTCGTGAATTTGGTGGTATCCGTGCTGGACGTGCCAATGCAAGCTTGCTTGACCGTGTACATGTAGAATACTATGGAGTAGAAACTCCCCTTAACCAAATCGCTTCAATTACGATTCCAGAAGCGCGTGTTTTGTTGGTAACACCATTTGACAAATCTTCATTGAAAGATATCGAACGTGCCTTGAATGCTTCTGATCTTGGTATCACACCAGCTAACGATGGTTCTGTGATTCGCTTGGTTATCCCAGCTCTTACAGAAGAAACTCGTCGTGACCTTGCTAAAGAAGTGAAGAAGGTCGGCGAAAATGCTAAAGTGGCTGTCCGCAATATCCGTCGCGATGCTATGGACGAAGCTAAGAAACAAGAAAAAGCAAAAGAAATCACTGAAGACGAATTGAAGACTCTTGAAAAAGATATTCAAAAAGTAACAGACGATGCTGTTAAACACATCGACGACATGACTGCCAACAAAGAAAAAGAACTCTTGGAAGTCTAAAAATAAACAGAAAAACTCAGTTGGCATTGCTGGCTGAGTTTTATTCGAAAGAAGGAAATATGAATACAAATCTTGCAAGTTTTATCGTTGGACTTATCATCGATGAAAATGACCGTTTTTACTTTGTGCAAAAGGATGGCCAGACCTATGCGCTTGCCAAGGAAGAAGGTCAGCATACAGTAGGTGATACAGTCAAAGGTTTCGCCTATACAGATATGAAGCAAAAGCTCCGCTTGACCACTCTAGAAGTAACTGCCACTCAGGATCAATTTGGTTGGGGACGTGTCACAGAGGTTCGTAAGGACTTGGGTATCTTTGTAGATACAGGTCTTCCTGACAAGGAAATCGTTGTGTCACTTGATATTCTCCCTGAGCTCAAGGAACTCTGGCCTAAGAAAGGCGACCAACTCTACATCCGTCTTGAAGTGGACAAGAAAGACCGTATCTGGGGAGTTTTGGCCTATCAAGAAGACTTCCAACGTCTGGCTCGTCCTGCCTACAACAATATGCAGAACCAAAACTGGCCAGCCATTGTATACCGCCTCAAGCTGTCAGGAACTTTTGTTTACCTACCAGAAAATAATATGCTTGGTTTTATTCACCCAAGTGAGCGTTATGCAGAACCACGTTTGGGGCAAGTCCTAGATGCGCGTGTCATTGGTTTCCGTGAAGTGGATCGTACTTTGAACCTCTCTCTCAAACCACGTTCCTTTGAAATGTTGGAAAACGATGCTCAGATGATTTTGACCTACTTGGAAAGCAATGGCGGTTTCATGACCTTAAATGATAAGTCATCTCCAGACGACATCAAGGCAACCTTTGGTATTTCTAAAGGTCAGTTCAAGAAAGCACTTGGTGGCTTGATGAAGGCTGGTAAAATCAAGCAAGACCAGTTTGGGACAGAATTGATTTAGGGTGGTATATGAGAAAATCATTTTACACTTGGCTCATGACTGAGCGTAATCCTAAAAGTAACAGTCCTAAGGCTATCTTGGCAGACCTCGCTTTTGAAGAGTCAGCTTTTCCAAAACACACAGATGATTTTGATGAGGTCAGTCGTTTTTTGGAGGAACATGCCAGTTTTTCCTTTAATTTAAGTGACTTTGATAGCGTTTGGCAGGAATATCTAGAACACTAAATAAAATGAGATTGAGTAGCAATTTTTCAGTCTCTTTGCTATAATAAAAAGAAATAAAAGGATTAGAGAGGTTCTTTATTTGAAGGAACATTCAATAGACATTCAACTGAGTCATCCAGATGACCTGTTTCATCTTTTTGGTTCCAATGAGCGCCATCTTCGTTTGATGGAAGAAGAGCTCGATGTGGTGATCCATGCTCGTACGGAGATTGTGCAGGTTTTGGGAGAAGAGTCTGCCTGTGAGGAAGCCCGTCAGGTTATTCAGGCTTTGATGGTCTTGGTAAATCGTGGGATAACCGTTGGTACGCCAGATGTGGTGACTGCGATTAGTATGGTCAAAAACGATGAAATCGACAAGTTTGTCGCTCTTTATGAAGAAGAAATCATCAAGGATAATACTGGGAAGCCTATACGTGTCAAAACACTGGGTCAAAAACTTTATGTGGACAGTGTTAAACAGCACGATGTGACCTTTGGAATCGGACCAGCAGGGACAGGGAAGACCTTTCTTGCAGTGACCTTGGCAGTGACTGCCCTTAAACGTGGGCAGGTCAAGCGAATTATCCTAACTCGTCCAGCAGTGGAAGCAGGAGAGAGTCTAGGTTTTCTTCCGGGTGATCTTAAGGAGAAGGTGGATCCTTACCTTAGACCTGTTTATGATGCCTTGTACCAGATTCTGGGGAAAGACCAAACGACTCGTCTCATGGAGCGTGAAATTATCGAGATTGCTCCCCTTGCCTATATGCGTGGACGAACCTTGGATGATGCCTTTGTCATTCTTGATGAGGCGCAAAATACGACCATCATGCAGATGAAGATGTTCTTGACTCGTTTAGGCTTTAATTCTAAAATGATTGTCAATGGAGATATTAGTCAGATTGACTTGCCACGTAATGTCAAGTCCGGTTTGATTGATGCCCAGGAGAAACTCAAGAACATTCACCAAATCGACTTTGTTCATTTTTCAGCTAAGGATGTGGTTCGCCATCCAGTTGTCGCTCAGATTATCCGAGCTTATGAACCAGCACCGGTCAAGAATGAAGAGAGTGAAGAATTAGAGTCTCAACCTCTGTCTGAAGGATAGTTCTTTTGTAATTAAAGTTATCTCAATGCTAAGTATAAATTTGCTTTTTAACTATTTCATTCAATATCCTTATCTTAGTTAGAAACTTTTCAAGTGGTGGAATCCTATGGAATCAATTTTTGTAAAACTTGCCCAGTATCCGTCTATAGAAACAGAGCGCTTATTGCTTAGACCTGTAACCTTGGATGATGCGGAAGCTATGTTTGAGTATGCCTCAGACAGAGAAAATACGCGCTACACTTTTCCAACAAATCAAAGCTTGGAAGAAACCAAGAATAACATTGCTCAGTTCTACTTGGCCAATCCCTTGGGACGCTGGGGAATAGAACTAAAAAGCAATGGTCAGTTTATTGGAACCATTGACTTGCACAAGATTGATCCTGTTCTTAAGAAGGCAGCTATTGGCTACATTATCAATAAAAAGTATTGGAATCAAGGTTTGACGACAGAAGCCAATCGTGCCGTGATTGAGCTGGCTTTTGAGAAGATTGGAATGAACAAGTTGACCGCCCTTCACGATAAGGATAATCCCGCATCTGGCAAAGTCATGGAGAAATCAGGCATGCGTTTTTCTCATGCAGAACCATATGCTTGTATGGACCAGCATGAAGAAGGCAGAATCGTTACAAGAGTTCATTATATCCTCACCAAGGAAGACTATTTTGCAAATAAATAAGCAGTTGAGAAGAAATTTTCAACTGTTTTTTCTTCCTCTTACGAATAATCTAAGAGAGGAGAAAATATGGAAGTAATTATCGAGAAAATCAAAGAGTATAAAATCATCGTCATTTGCACTGGTCTGGGCTTGCTTGTAGGAGGATTTTTCCTGCTAAAACCAGCTCCACAAACACCTGTAAAAGAACCGAATTTGCAGGCTGAAGTTGCAGCAGTTTCCAAGGATTCGGTATCGGAAAAGGAAGTAAAGAAGGAAGAAAAGGACGAACCCCTTGAACAAGATTTGATCACAGTAGATGTGAAAGGTGCTGTCAAATCGCCGGGTATTTACGACTTGCCAGTAGGTAGTCGGGTCAATGATGCTGTTCAAAAGGCGGGTGGCTTGACAGAGCAAGCAGACAGCAAATCGCTCAATCTAGCTCGGAAAGTTAGTGATGAAGCTCTGGTTTACGTTCCAACTAAGGGAGAAGAAGTGACTAGTCAACAGACTGGTTCTGGAACGGCTTCTTCAACGAGCAAGGAAAAAAAGGTCAATCTCAACAAGGCCAGCCTGGAAGAGCTCAAGCAGGTCAAGGGATTAGGTGGCAAACGAGCTCAGGATATTATCGACCATCGTGAGGCAAATGGCAAGTTCAAGTCGGTTGATGAACTCAAGAAGGTTTCTGGTATTGGTGCTAAAACCATAGAAAAGCTAAAAGACTATGTTACAGTGGACTAAGAATTTCCCAATTCCCCTAATCTATCTGAGTTTTCTATTGCTCTGGCTTTATTACGCCATTTTCTCAGCATCATATATCGCACTGTTAGGCTTCGTTTTTCTGCTGATCTGTCTCTTTATCCAATTTCCGTGGAAGTCTGTTAGAAAAGTTCTAGTGATTTGTGGAATCTTTGGTTTCTGGTTTGTTTTTCAAACTTGGCAACAGAGCCAAGCGAGTCAAAACCTAGCGGATTTTGTTGAAAGGGTACGGATTTTGCCTGAAACTATTAAGGTCAATGGAGATAGCCTATCTTTTCGTGGTAAGTCTGATGGACGAATTTTTCAAGTCTATTACAAGCTTCAGTCCGAGAATGAAAAAGAAGCCTTTCAAACCTTAACAGACCTTCATGAGATAGAACTTGAAGGAAAACTTTCGGAGCCAGAAGGGCAGAGAAATTTTGGAGGCTTTGACTACCAAGCCTATCTGAAGACTCAGGGAATTTACCAAACTCTCAATATCAAAAAAATCCATTCACTTCAAAAGATTGGCAGTTGGGATATAGGAGAAAATCTATCCAGTTTACGTCGAAAGGCTGTGGTTTGGATCAAGACGCACTTTCCAGACCCTATGCGCAACTACATGACGGGGCTCTTGCTAGGACATCTGGACACAGATTTTGAGGAGATGAATGAGCTTTATTCCAGTCTAGGAATTATCCATCTTTTTGCCTTGTCGGGTATGCAAGTAGGATTTTTCATGGATGGCTTTAAGAAACTACTTTTGCGATTGGGCTTGACCCAAGAAAAGTTGAAATGGCTGACCTATCCCTTTTCCCTTATCTATGCTGGTCTGACAGGATTTTCGGCATCGGTCATTCGCAGTCTCTTGCAGAAGCTACTGGCTCAGCATGGGGTTAAGGGATTGGATAATTTTGCCTTAACGGTTCTTGTTCTCTTTATCGTCATGCCCAACTTTTTCCTGACTGCAGGAGGAGTCTTGTCCTGCGCTTATGCTTTTATCTTAACCATGACCAGCAAAGAAGGGGAGGGCCTCAAGGATGTTGCTAGAGAAAGTTTAGTCATTTCCTTGGGAATATTACCCATTTTATCCTTCTATTTTGCAGAATTTCAGCCTTGGTCTATCCTTTTGACCTTTGTCTTTTCCTTTCTATTTGACTTAGTCTTCTTACCTCTCTTGTCTATCTTATTTTCCCTTTCCTTTCTCTATCCAGTCATTCAGCTTAATTTTCTCTTTGAGTGGTTGGAGGGGATTATTCGATTAGTATCACAGGTGGCAAGTAGACCTCTGGTCTTTGGACAACCCAATGCATGGCTGTTGATACTACTGTTGATTTCTTTGGCTTTGGTCTATGATTTGAGGAAAAACATTAAAAGTCTAGCAGTATTGAGCTTATTGATTGTAGGTCTCTTTTGCTTAACCAAGCATCCACTGGAAAATGAAATTACCATGCTGGATGTTGGGCAAGGGGAAAGTATTTTCCTAAGGGATGTAACTGGGAAGACCATTCTCATAGATGTAGGTGGCAAGGCAGAGTCTGATAAGAAAATTGAAAAATGGCAAGAAAAGATGACGACCAGCAATGCACAGAGAAGCTTGATACCCTATCTTAAAAGTCGAGGAGTGGCCAAGATTGACCAGCTGATTTTGACCAATACAGACAAGGAGCATGTTGGAGATTTGTTGGAGGTGACCAAGGCTTTCCATGTAGGCGAAATTTTAGTGTCAAAAGGCAGTTTGAAACAGAAGGAATTTGTAGCAGAACTACAGGCGACTCAAACTAAAGTGCTTAGTGTGACAGTAGGAGAGAACTTGCCAATTTTTGGAAGTCAGTTAGAAGTTCTATCTCCAAGGAAAATTGGAGATGGGGGTCATGAAGATTCCTTGGTTCTGTATGGGAAACTTTTGGATAAGCACTTTCTCTTTACTGGAAATTTGGATGAAAAAGGAGAGAAGGATTTGCTGAAGAACTATCCAGACTTGAAAGTAGATGTTTTGAAAGCTGGCCAACATGGCTCTAAAAATTCAACAAATCCAGTTTTCCTAGAAAAACTCAAACCAGAGATTACACTCATTTCAGTTGGAAAGAACAATCGAACGAAACTCCCCCATCAGGAAACCTTGACACGACTGGAAGGTATCAATAGTAAAGTTTACCGAACTGACCAGCATGGAGCTATACGCTTTAAAGGGTGGAATAGTTGGAAGATTGAAACGGTTGGTTAATGAGCACAAACTTTTCAAAAAAATAACTTTTTATCTTGACAAGGGCTAGAAAACTTGGTATCATATAAAAGTTGAGAAAAGCAGAAGTGAGAGCTTCTCGCCTTGTGACATTAAGTTGCCTGGCCCTACGGATGAAAAGTTTCTAAGAAACGCTATCATAACGTGCGGGCTTGTATTATTACGAGTCCGTTATTGTTTTTCTCTAATAAAACAAAAGAGGTGAAAACCATAGCAAAGCAAGACTTATTCATCAATGATGAGATTCGTGTACGTGAAGTTCGCTTGATTGGTCTTGAAGGAGAACAGCTAGGCATCAAGCCACTCAGTGAAGCGCAAGCTTTGGCTGATAACGCTAATGTTGACCTAGTATTGATTCAACCCCAAGCCAAACCGCCTGTTGCAAAAATTATGGACTACGGTAAGTTCAAATTTGAGTACCAGAAGAAGCAAAAAGAACAACGTAAAAAACAAAGTGTTGTTACTGTGAAAGAAGTTCGTCTAAGTCCAACTATTGACAAGGGTGACTTTGATACAAAACTTCGCAATGCACGCAAATTCCTTGAAAAAGGAAATAAAGTTAAGGTATCTATTCGCTTTAAGGGTCGTATGATTACCCATAAAGAGATTGGTGCAAAAGTTTTAGCCGAGTTTGCTGAAGCAACTCAAGATATTGCCATCATCGAACAACGTGCTAAAATGGATGGACGTCAAATGTTCATGCAATTGGCGCCAGCGACTGACAAAAAATAATTGTCAGAAAGTTAAATAAAGGAGAAAAAATCATGCCAAAACAAAAAACACACCGCGCATCAGCTAAACGTTTCAAACGTACAGGTTCTGGTGGACTTAAACGTTTCCGTGCTTACACTTCTCACCGTTTCCACGGAAAAACTAAGAAACAACGTCGTCATCTTCGTAAAGCATCTATGGTGCATTCAGGAGATTACAAACGTATCAAAGCAATGCTTACTCGCTTGAAATAATAGTTTGACTGTAAGTAAACAATTCTAGGAAATATTTGGAGGAAATAAAACATGGCACGTGTTAAAGGTGGCGTTGTATCACGCAAACGTCGTAAACGTATTCTTAAATTAGCAAAAGGTTACTATGGAGCTAAACACATCTTGTTCCGTACTGCAAAAGAACAAGTAATGAACTCTTACTACTATGCATACCGTGACCGTCGTCAGAAAAAACGTGACTTCCGCAAATTGTGGATCACTCGTATCAATGCGGCAGCTCGTATGAACGGACTTTCATACTCACAATTGATGCATGGTTTGAAATTAGCTGAGATTGAAGTTAACCGTAAAATGCTTGCTGACTTGGCTGTTAACGATGCAGCAGCTTTCACAGCTCTTGCAGATGCAGCTAAAGCAAAACTTGGTAAATAATAACAGATAAGACTGGAACAGGATTGTCCCAGTCTTTTTGAAAATAAAGGAGAAAAATATGGCTTCAAAAATGCTACACACTTGCTTGCGAGTAGAAAATCTTGAAAAATCAATCGCATTTTATCAAGATGCTTTTGGATTTAAAGAATTGCGTCGCAGAGATTTTCCAGATCATGCCTTCACGATTGTTTATCTAGGTCTTGAGGGTGACGACTATGAGTTGGAGTTGACTTATAACTACGATCACGGTCCTTATGTGGTTGGAGATGGATTTGCCCACATCGCCCTCAGTACACCTGATCTTGAAGCTCTTCATCAAGAGCACAGTGCAAAAGGCTATGAAGTGACTCAGCCAAATGGTCTACCAGGAACTGCACCTAACTATTACTTTGTCAAAGACCCTGATGGCTACAAGGTTGAAGTCATTCGTGAAAAATAATCTCGTGAAGTCAAGTAGAATGTTCGTTTTCTACTTGACTTTTTTTAGCTGAAAGAGTATACTAATAAAAATTTAACCTTTAAGGGGAGTCCAGAGAGACTCACAAGGTGTCAGATAAAAGAATAGTACAATTTTCTAGAGGAGACTTTTTGAGTGTGCTCTCTTGTTTTGTACGATTTTAACTGAGGCCTTGCAATCGCAAGGTCTTTTCTTTATCTGGTCCCCTTAAAATTTAAGGAGGAAAAGTCATGAATCCCACATGTAAGAAACGCTTAGGTGCCATTCGTTTGGAAACCATGAAGGTGGTTGCACAAGAGGAAATCGCGCCAGCAATCTTTGAATTAGTCCTAGAAGGAGAAATGGTTGAAGCCATGCGAGCAGGCCAATTTCTTCATCTGCGTGTGCCTGATGACGCCCATCTCTTGCGTCGCCCTATTTCAATTTCGTCTATTGACAAGGCAAACAAGCAGTGTCATCTCATTTATCGGATTGAGGGGGCTGGGACAGCTATTTTCTCAACCTTAAGTCAGGGAGACACTCTTGATGTGATGGGACCTCAGGGAAATGGTTTTGACTTGTCTGACCTTGATGATCAGAGCCAGGTTCTCCTTGTTGGTGGGGGGATTGGTGTTCCGCCCTTGCTTGAAGTGGCCAAGGAATTGCATGCGCGTGGTGTGAAAGTAGTGACAGTTCTCGGTTTTGCGACTAAGGATGCTGTTATTTTAGAGACGGAATTAGCCCAATATGGGCAGGTCTTTGTAACGACAGATGATGGTTCTTATGGCATTAAGGGGAATGTTTCTGTTGTCATCAATGATTTAGATAGTCAGTTTGATGCTGTTTACTCGTGTGGGGCGCCTGGAATGATGAAGTATATCAATCAAACCTTTTATGACCATCCTAGAGCCTATCTATCTTTGGAATCTCGTATGGCTTGTGGGATGGGGGCTTGCTATGCCTGCGTCCTAAAAGTGCCAGAAAGCGAGACGGTCAGCCAACGCGTCTGTGAAGATGGCCCTGTTTTCCGCACAGGAACAGTTGTATTATAAGGAGAAAATTATGACTACAAATCGTTTACAAGTTTCTCTGCCTGGATTAGACTTGAAAAATCCGATTATTCCAGCATCAGGCTGTTTTGGTTTTGGTCAGGAGTATGCCAAGTATTATGATTTAGATCTTTTAGGTTCAATTATGATTAAGGCAACGACCCTTGAACCGCGTTTTGGCAATCCTACTCCAAGGGTTGCAGAGACACCTGCTGGTATGCTCAATGCAATTGGCCTTCAAAATCCTGGTTTGGAAGTTGTTTTGGCTGAAAAACTTCCTTGGCTGGAAAGAGAATATCCAAATCTTCCTATTATTGCCAATGTAGCTGGTTTTTCAAAACAAGAGTATGCAGCCGTTTCTCGTGGTATTTCCAAGGCAGCTAATGTGAAGGCTATTGAGCTCAATATTTCTTGCCCTAACGTAGATCACTGTAATCACGGACTTTTGATTGGTCAAGACCCAGATTTAGCTTATGATGTAGTAAAGGCAGCTGTAGAGGCTTCTGATGTACCAGTTTATGTCAAACTAACCCCTAGTGTGACCGATATCGTTACTGTCGCAAAGGCAGCAGAGGATGCAGGAGCAAGTGGCTTGACCATGATTAATACTCTAGTCGGTATGCGCTTTGACCTCAAAACTCGCAAACCAATCTTGGCTAATGGAACGGGTGGAATGTCAGGTCCAGCAGTCTTTCCAGTCGCTCTCAAACTCATCCGCCAAGTAGCTCAAACAACAGACCTGCCCATTATTGGAATGGGAGGAGTGGATTCGGCTGAAGCTGCCCTAGAAATGTATCTGGCTGGAGCCTCTGCTATCGGAGTTGGAACAGCCAACTTTACCAATCTCTATGCCTGCCCTGATATCATCGAAAATTTACCAAAAGTCATGGATAAATACGGCATTAGTAGTCTAGAAGATCTACGCAAAGAAGTAAAAGAGTCTTTGAGGTAAACTGCAATCAACCTGTTCTTGATTTTTTATTAGTTTGTAATGTTGATTATAGAGAATTTTGATATAATGAAATGAGTAAGAACAGAGGAAGTAAATTAATGAAGAAATTGAGATTTATTTTTTTAGCCCTGCTATTTTTCTTAGCCAGACCAGAGAGTGCAATGGCTAGTGATGGTACTTGGCAAGGAAAACAATACCTGAAAGCAGACGGCAGTCAAGCAGCGAATGAGTGGGTTTTTGATGTTCACTATCAATCTTGGTTTTATATAAAATCAGATGCTAACTATGCTGAAAATGAATGGCTAAAGCAAGGTGACGACTACTTTTACCTCAAATCTGGTGGCTATATGGCCAAGTCAGAATGGGTAGAAGACAAGGGAGTTTTCTATTATCTTGACCAAAATGGAAAGATGAAAAGAAATGCTTGGGTAGGAACTTCCTATGTTGGTGCAACAGGTGCTAAAGTAATAGAAGATTGGGTCTATGATTCTCAATACGACGCTTGGTTTTATATCAAAGCAGATGGACAGCACGCAGAGAAAGAATGGCTCCAAATCAAAGGGAAGGACTATTATTTCAAATCCGGTGGTTATCTACTGACAAGTCAGTGGATTGACCAGGCTTATGTGAATGCTAGTGGTGCCAAAGTACAGCAAGGTTGGCTTTTTGATAAACAATACCAATCTTGGTTTTACATTAAAGAAAATGGAAATCATGCTGATAAAGAATGGATTTTTGATAATGGTCACTATTATTATCTAAAATCCGGTGGTTATATGGCAGCCAATGAATGGATTTGGGATAAAGAGTCATGGTTTTACCTCAAATCTGATGGTAAAATGGCTGAAAAAGAGTGGGTATATGATTCTCATAGTCAAGCCTGGTACTACTTCAAATCCGGCGGTTACATGGCAAAAAACGAGACTATTGATGGTCATCAGCTTGGAAACGATGGAAAGTGGCATAAGGAGTCCAAGACTAGCTCTGATTATTATCAGGTCCTTCCAGTGACTGCAAATGTTTATGATGCAGATGGTGAAAAGCTCTCCTATATATCGCAAGGTAGTGTCGTATGGCTAGATAAGGATAGAAAAAGTGATGACAAGCGCCTGGCTATTACTATTTCTGGTTTGTCAGGCTATATGAAAACAGAAGATTTACAAGCACTAGATGCTAGTAAGGATTTTATCCCTTATTATGAAAGTGATGGCCACCGTTTTTATCACTATGTGGCTCAGAATGCTAGTATCCCAGTAGCTCCTCATCTTTCTGATATGGAAGTAGGCAAGAAATATTATTCGGCAGATGGATTGCATTTTGAAGGTTTTAAGCTTGAAAATCCCTTCCTTTTCAAAGATTTAACAGAGACTACAAACTACAGTGCTGAAGAATTGGATAAGATATTTAGTCTGCTAAATATTAATAATAGCCTCTTGGAGAACAAGGGAGCTACCTTTAAGGAAGCCGAAGAACATTTCCATATCAATGCCCTCTATCTCCTTGCCCATAGTGCTTTAGAAAGTGATTGGGGACGAAGTAAGATTGCCAAAGATAAGAATAATTTCTTTGGAATTACAGCCTATGATAGGACCCCTTACCTTTCTGCCAAGACATTTGACGATGTGGATAAGGGAATTTTAGGTGCAACCAAGTGGATTAAGGAAAATTATATCGATAGGGGCAGAATCTTCCTTGGAAATAAGGCATCTGGTATGAATGTGGAATATGCCTCAGACCCTTATTGGGGCGAAAAAATTGCTAGTGTGATGATGAAAATCAATGAGAAACTAGGTGGCAAAGATTAGTCCTATAATTGGATATGATTTTCGAAGAGTATAAGCTAAAAATCCTGATTTCAAGTCGAATCAGGATTTTTTCATAGATGCGATTTTTTCGGGGTCTGGTGTGACACGGAGGGTTTTTTGTCCTGTGTAAGTGACAAAGCCGGGTTTTCCACCAGTTGGTTTGTTGAGTTTCTTGACTTCAATCATATCCACCTGAACCAGATTTGACAGGCGACCTTGAGAGAAGTAGGCGGCCAGCTCTGCTGCGTCTGTCTTGACTTCATCAGATGGGTCAAGATTGCCTGAGATGACAACGTGGCTTCCAGGAATGTCCTTGGCATGGAACCAAAGTTCTTCCTTACGAGCCATTTTAAAGGTAAGCTCCTCATTTTGCAGGTTATTGCGTCCGACATAGATGATTGTCTTGCCATCGCTGGCCAGATACTGTTCTGGTTTCTTGCGTTTCTGGATTTTCTCACGCTGTCTTCTGCGGATAAAGCCGGTTTGGATCAATTCTTCACGAATTTCAGCGATTTCTTCTAGTCCAGCTTGGTTGAGGACGGTCTCCACACTTTCCAGATAGAGAATGGTTGCCTTGGTTTCTTCAATCAGCTCAGTCAAGTATTTGACAGCTTCTTTGAGTTTCTGGTAACGTTTAAAATAGCGTTGGGCATTCTGGCTGGGAGTCAAGGCCTTATCAAGCGCAATGGTGATAGGTTGGTTAGTATAGTAGTTGTCTAGGATAACCTGGTCTTGGTCGTTAGGCACTTGGTGGAGGAAGGTTGTCAGCAATTCTCCTTTTTGGCGAAACTCCTCCGCATTGTCTGTCGCTAGTAACTCTTTTTCTTGTTTTTTCAGCTTATGGCGATTTTTTTGAAGTTCATTTTCAACACGGCGAATGAGTTCACTGGCTTGCTGTTTGACGCGGTCGCGTTCTGCCTTGTCCTTATAGTAGGTATCCAGCAAATCAGAAAGACTGGTAAAAGGCTCTCCCACCTGATTTGTAAAAGGAACTGGACTGAAGGAAGTCTCTGTCAAGCAAGGCTTGGTTTCTTGACTGAAAAAGTTACGGAAAGTAGACAGTTTATCACTAACCAGAATGTTTTCCAATTCATTTGCCGTATCGCGTCCCAGACCTTGAAAGAGGTTTTGAAGATTTTTAGCTGTCGTTTCCTGTGTTTGCAGGATTTCAAAGAGTTTCTCGTCCTTGACCGTGAAAGGATTGAGCGCTTCCGTGCTTGGCGGAGCGATATAGGTTGATCCAGGAAGTAAAGTGCGGTAGCTATTTTGTGAAAAGCCGACGTGTTTGATAACTTCGAGGATTTTATGACTGCTTTTATCGACCAGTAGAATGTTACTGTGTTTACCCATAATTTCGATAATCAAGGTAGCCTGGATATGGTCTCCAATTTCGTTTTTATTGGAAACCGTGATTTCCACAATACGGTCATTTTCCACTTGCTCAATCGACTCAATCAGGGCCCCCTGCAAATACTTTCTCAAAACCATGATAAAGGTGGAAGGTTGGGCTGGATTTTCAAAAGTCGTTTGGGTCAGTTGAATGCGTCCAAAAACAGGATGGGCAGAAAGGAGCAGGCGATGGCTTTGGCGATTGCTGCGGATTTGCAAGACCAACTCTTGTTCAAAAGGCTGATTGATTTTCTGAATGCGACCGTTCACTAACTCTCTTTGCAATTCCTCAACCATGTGGTGTAAAAAAAATCCGTCAAATGACATCGTTCTCTCCTTGTGATTGTATTCCATAGTATTATATCAAAAAGGTAGAATAAAATCATGGAAATGTGGTATAATAAAGCCAAGTAAAGAGAAATGAGAAGCACATGTATATTGAAATGGTAGATGAAACTGGTCAAGTTTCAAAAGAAATGTTGCAACAAACCCAAGAAATTTTGGAATTTGCAGCCCAAAAAATAGGAAAAGAAGACAAGGAGATGGCAGTCACTTTTGTGACCAATGAGCGTAGTCATGAACTGAATTTGGAGTACCGTGACACCGACCGTCCGACAGATGTCATCAGTCTTGAGTATAAGCCAGAGTTGGAAATTGCCTTTGACGAAGAAGATTTACTTGAAAATCCGGAATTGGCAGAGATGATGTCTGAGTTTGATACCTATATTGGAGAACTGTTCATCTCTATCGATAAGGCCCATGAGCAGGCTGAGGAATATGGTCACAGCTTTGAGCGTGAGATGGGCTTCTTGGCAGTACACGGCTTTTTACATATCAACGGCTATGATCACTACACTCCGGAAGAAGAATCGGAGATGTTCGGTTTACAAGAAGAAATTTTGACAGCCTATGGACTCACAAGACAATAAACGAAAATGGAAAAATCGTGACCTGATATCCAGTTTAGAATTTGCCCTCACAGGGATTTTTACTGCTATCAAGGAAGAACGCAATATGCGAAAACATGCAGTGACGGCTCTCGTGGTCATCCTTGCAGGTTTTATTTTTCAGGTGTCACGAATCGAATGGCTCTTTCTCCTATTGAGCATTTTCTTGGTAGTAGCCTTTGAAATTATCAACTCTGCTATTGAAAATGTGGTGGATTTGGCCAGTCACTATCACTTTTCCATGCTGGCTAAAAATGCCAAGGATATGGCGGCTGGCGCGGTATTAGTGGTCTCTCTTTTCGCAGCCTTAACAGGTGCATTGATTTTTCTCCCACGAATCTGGGATTTAATATTTTAAACAGTAAGAGGAAATTATGACTTTTAAATCAGGTTTTGTAGCCATTTTAGGACGTCCCAATGTTGGGAAGTCAACTTTTTTAAATCACGTTATGGGGCAAAAGATTGCCATCATGAGTGACAAGGCGCAGACAACGCGCAACAAAATCATGGGAATTTACACGACCGATAAGGAGCAGATTGTCTTTATCGACACACCAGGGATTCACAAGCCTAAAACGGCCCTTGGAGATTTCATGGTAGAATCTGCCTATAGCACTCTTCGTGAAGTGGACACCGTTCTTTTTATGGTGCCTGCGGATGAGGCGCGTGGTAAGGGGGACGACATGATTATCGAGCGTCTCAAGGCTGCTAAGGTTCCTGTGATTCTGGTGGTGAACAAGATTGACAAGGTTCATCCAGACCAGCTTTTGTCTCAGATTGATGATTTCCGAAATCAGATGGACTTCAAGGAAATCGTTCCAATCTCAGCCCTTCAGGGAAATAACGTGTCTCGTCTAGTGGATATTTTGAGTGAAAATCTGGACGAAGGTTTCCAATATTTCCCGTCTGATCAAATCACAGACCATCCAGAACGTTTCTTGGTTTCAGAAATGGTTCGTGAGAAAGTCTTGCACCTAACTCGCGAAGAGATTCCTCACTCAGTTGCTGTTGTAGTTGATTCTATGAAGCGAGATGAAGAGACAGACAAGGTCCACATCCGTGCAACCATCATGGTAGAGCGTGATAGTCAGAAAGGGATCATCATCGGAAAAGGTGGCGCTATGCTTAAGAAAATTGGTAGTATGGCCCGTCGTGATATCGAACTTATGCTAGGGGACAAGGTCTTCCTAGAAACATGGGTCAAGGTTAAGAAAAACTGGCGTGATAAAAAACTAGATTTGGCTGACTTTGGCTATAATGAAAAAGAATATTAAGTAGAGGTGGGCTCATGCCTGCTTCTTGTTTTTACAGAAGGAGGACTTATGCCTGAATTACCTGAGGTTGAAACGGTTCGTCGTGGCTTAGAAAAATTGATTCTAGGTAAGAAAATTTCGAGTATAGAAATTCGCTATCCCAAGATGATTAAAACGGATTTGGACCAATTTCAAAAGGAAGTGCCTGGTCAAGTTGTTGAGTCAATGGGACGGCGTGGAAAATACTTGCTTTTTTACTTGACAGACAAGGTCTTGATTTCCCATTTGCGCATGGAGGGTAAGTATTTTTACTATCCAGACCAGGTTCCTGAACGCAAGCATGCCCATGTTTTCTTCCAGTTTGAGGACGGTGGAACGCTTGTCTATGAGGATGTACGCAAGTTTGGAACCATGGAACTCTTGGCTCCTGATCTTTTGGATGCCTACTTTATTTCTAAAAAACTAGGTCCTGAGCCAAGCGAAGAAGACTTTGATTTGCAGGTCTTTCAAGCTGCCCTAGCCAAGTCTAAAAAGCCTATCAAATCCCACCTTTTAGACCAGACCTTGGTAGCTGGTCTTGGCAATATCTATGTGGATGAGGTTCTCTGGCGAGCTCATGTTCATCCAGCTAGACCTTCGCAAACTTTGACAGTAGCAGAAGCGTCAGCCATTCATGACCAGACCATTGCTGTTTTGGGACAGGCTGTTGAAAAAGGTGGTTCCACCATTCGGACCTATACCAATGCTTTTGGGGAAGACGGAACCATGCAGGATTTTCATCAGGTCTATGACAAGGCTGGTCAAGAATGTGCACGTTGTGGAACTGTAATTGAGAAAATCCAACTAGGCGGACGAGGCATCCATTTTTGTCCTCAGTGCCAAAGGAGGGGCTGATGGGAAAAATCATTGGAATCACAGGAGGAATTGCCTCTGGTAAGTCAACTGTTACAAATTTTCTAAGACAGCAAGATTTTCAAGTGGTGGATGCCGATGCTCTTGTTCACCAACTACAGAAATCTGGTGGTCGTCTGTTTCAGGCTCTAGTCCAGCATTTCGGGAAAGAAATCATCTTAGAAAATGGAGAACTCAATCGTCCTCTCCTAGCTAGTCTTATCTTTTCAAATCCTGAAGAACGAGAGTGGTCTAGGATAATTCAAGGGGAGATTATTCGTGAAGAGTTGGCTACTTTGAGAGGTCAGTTAGCCCAGACAGAAGCTATCTTTTTCATGGATATACCCCTGCTTTTTGAACAAGACTACAGCGCTTGGTTTGATGAGACGTGGTTGGTCTATGTGGACCGAAATATCCAAGTAGAACGATTAATGAGAAGAGACCAGTTGTCCAAAGTTGAGGCTGAATCTCGTCTGGCTGCCCAGTGGCCTTTAGAGAAAAAGAAAGATTTGGCCAACCATGTTCTAGACAACAATAGAAATCTGGACCAGCTTCTTAATCAAGTGCGTATCCTTCTTGAGGGAGGTAGGCAAGATGACAGAGATTAACTGGAACGATAATCTGCGCATTGCCTGGTTTGGTAATTTTCTGACAGGAGCCAGTATTTCCTTGGTTGTGCCTTTTATGCCCATCTTTGTGGAAAATCTAGGTGTAGGGAGCGAGCAAGTCGCTTTTTATGCAGGTTTAGCAATTTCTGTCTCTGCTATTTCCGCGGCGCTCTTTTCTCCTATCTGGGGCATCCTTGCTGACAAATATGGTCGAAAACCTATGATGATTCGGGCTGGCATGGCCATGACTATCACTATGGGAGGCTTGGCCTTTGTGCCAAATATCTATTGGTTAATTTTTCTTCGTTTACTAAACGGTGTATTTGCGGGTTTTGTTCCCAATGCAACGGCCTTGATAGCCAGTCAGGTTCCCAAGGAGAAATCAGGCTCTGCCTTAGGTACTTTGTCTACAGGCGTAGTTGCAGGTACTCTAACGGGTCCCTTTATTGGGGGATTTATTGCAGAATTATTTGGTATTCGTACAGTTTTTTTACTGGTTGGTAGTTTTCTATTCTTAGCTGCTGTTTTGACTATTTGCTTTATCAAGGAAAATTTTCAACCAGTAGCAAAAGAAAAGGCCATCCCAACAAAGGAATTGTTTACATCAGTTAAATATCCCTATCTTTTGGTCAACCTCTTTCTGACCAGTTTTGTCATCCAATTTTCAGCCCAATCAATCGGCCCTATCTTAGCTCTGTATGTACGCGACTTAGGCCAGACAGAGAATCTTCTTTTTGTCTCTGGTTTGATTGTGTCCAGTATGGGCTTTTCCAGTATGATGAGTGCAGGAGTCATGGGAAAGCTAGGTGACAAGGTGGGCAACCATCGTCTCTTGGTTGTAGCTCAGTTTTATTCAGTTATCATCTATCTCCTCTGTGCCAATGCCTCTAGTCCGCTTCAACTAGGACTCTATCGATTCCTCTTTGGCTTGGGAACCGGTGCGCTGATACCTGGGGTCAATGCCCTTCTCAGCAAGATGACGCCCAAAGCTGGTATTTCGAGGGTCTTTGCCTTTAATCAGGTATTCTTTTATCTGGGAGGTGTCGTTGGTCCCATGGCAGGTTCTGCAGTAGCAGGTCAATTTGGCTACCATGCTGTCTTTTATGCGACAAGCCTTTGTGTTGCCTTTAGTTGTCTCTTTAACCTGCTTCAATTTCGAACATTATTAAAAGTAAAGGAAATCTAGTGCGAGTAAAAATTAATCTCAAATGCTCCTCTTGTGGCAGTATCAATTACCTAACCAGTAAAAATTCCAAAACCCATCCAGACAAGATTGAGGTTTTAAAGTATTGTCCCAAGGAAAGAAAAGTAACCCTACATCTTGAATCTAAGTAGATTTTATGGTAAAATAATAAGGATTTTAAGGAGTTTGATATGTATAACCTATTATTAACCATTTTATTAGTATTATCTGTTGTGATTGTGATTGCGATTTTCATGCAACCAACTAAAAACCAATCCAGCAATGTATTTGATGCCAGCTCAGGTGATTTGTTTGAACGCAGTAAAGCACGCGGTTTTGAAGCTGTAATGCAGCGTTTGACAGGGATTTTAGTCTTTTTCTGGCTAGCCATTGCCTTAGCATTGACGGTATTATCAAGTAGATAAGAAAATAATGGGCAGGACTGGGTCTTTGCCTCTTTTTATTTTTAAAAGATATTTGAGAAGGTTTTACAGTAAAAGAAAATTAAAAATCTAGAAAGAAAATATGAAAGATAGAATAAAAGAATATTTACAAGCTAAGGGAAAGGTGACTGTCAATGACTTGGCTCAGGCTTTGGAAAAAGATGGTTCCAAGGATTTTCGTGAGTTGATTAAAACCTTGTCCCTAATGGAAAGAAAGCACCAGATTCGCTTTGAAGAAGATGGAACTTTGACTTTGGAAGTCAAGAAAAAACACGAGATTACTCTCAAGGGGATTTTTCATGCCCATAAAAATGGCTTTGGCTTTGTCAGTCTGGAAGGAGAGGAGGACGACCTTTTTGTAGGGAAAAACGATGTCAACTATGCTATTGATGGTGATACCGTTGAGGTCGTCATCAAGAAAGTCGCTGACCGCAATAAGGGAACAGCAGCAGAAGCCAAAATTATTGATATCCTAGAACACAGTTTGACAACCGTTGTCGGTCAAATCGTTCTGGATCAGGAAAAGCCTAAGTATGCTGGCTACATCCGTTCGAAAAATCAGAAAATCAGCCAACCCATCTATGTTAAGAAACCAGCCCTTAAACTCGAGGGAACCGAAGTTCTCAAGGTCTTTATCGATAAATACCCAAGCAAGAAACATGATTTCTTTGTCGCTAGTGTCCTCGATGTGGTGGGGCACTCAACAGATGTCGGAATTGATGTTCTTGAGGTCTTGGAATCAATGGACATTGTATCCGAGTTTCCAGAAGCTGTTGTCAAGGAAGCAGAAAGTGTGCCTGATGTTCCGTCTCAAAAGGATATGGAAGGCCGTCTGGACCTGAGAGATGAGATTACCTTCACCATTGATGGCGCGGATGCAAAGGACTTGGACGATGCGGTGTATATCAAGGCCTTGAAAAATGGAAATCTGGAGCTTGGTGTTCACATCGCAGATGTTTCCTACTATGTGACCGAGGGTTCGGCCCTTGACAAGGAAGCCCTTAACCGCGCGACTTCTGTCTATGTGACAGACCGAGTGGTGTCAATGCTTCCAGAACGACTGTCAAATGGCATCTGTTCCCTCAATCCTCAAGTTGACCGTCTGACCCAATCTGCCATTATGGAAATTGATAAACATGGTCGTGTGGTCAATTACACCATTACACAAACAGTTATCAAGACCAGTTTTCGTATGACCTATAGCGATGTCAATGATATCCTAGCTGGAGACAAGGAAAAGAGAAAAGAATATCATAAAATTGTTCCAAGTATTGAACTTATGGCTAAGCTCCATGAAACTTTAGAAAACATGCGTGTGAAACGTGGAGCCCTCAATTTCGATACCAATGAAGCGAAGATTTTAGTGGATAAACAGGGTAAGCCTGTTGATATCGTTCTTCGTCAGCGTGGTGTTGCCGAGCGCATGATTGAGTCCTTTATGTTGATGGCCAACGAAACAGTTGCCGAGCATTTCAGCAAGTTGGATTTGCCTTTTATCTATCGAATTCACGAGGAGCCAAAGGCTGAAAAGGTTCAGAAGTTTATTGATTATGCTTCGAGTTTTGGCTTGCGCATTTATGGGACTGCTAGTGAGATTAGCCAGGAGGCCCTCCAAGACATCATGCGTACTGTTGAGGGAGAACCTTATGCGGATGTATTGTCTATGATGCTTCTCCGTTCCATGCAGCAGGCTCGCTATTCGGAGCATAATCACGGCCACTATGGATTAGCGGCTGACTATTACACTCACTTTACCAGCCCGATTCGCCGTTATCCGGACCTCCTTGTTCACCGTATGATTCGTGACTATGGTCGTTCTAAGGAAATAGCCGAGCATTTTGAGCAAGTGATTCCAGAGATTGCGACCCAGTCTTCCAATCGTGAGCGTCGTGCCATCGAGGCGGAGCGTGAAGTCGAAGCCATGAAAAAGGCTGAGTACATGGAAGAATACGTGGGTGAAGAGTATGATGCAGTTGTATCAAGTATTGTTAAATTCGGTCTCTTTGTTGAATTGCCAAACACAGTTGAAGGCTTGATTCACATCACTAATCTACCTGAATTTTATCATTTCAACGAACGTGATTTGACCCTTCGTGGGGAAAAATCGGGTACAACCTTCCGTGTAGGACAGCAGATTCGCATTCGGGTTGAAAGAGCTGATAAGATGACAGGTGAAATTGATTTCTCTTATATCCCAAGTGAATTTGATGTGATTGAAAAAGGCTTGAAACAATCTAGTCGTAGTGACAGAGGGCGTGGCTCAAATCGTCGTTCAGATAAGAAGGAAGACAAGAGAAAATCAGGACGCGCAAATGATAAGCGCAAGCATTCACAAAAAGACAAGAAGAAAAAAGGTAAGAAACCTTTTTACAAGGAAGTAGCTAAGAAAGGAGTCAAGCATGGCAAAAGGCGAGGGAAAGGTCGTCGCACAAAATAAAAAGGCGCGTCACGACTATACAATCGTAGATACGCTAGAGGCAGGAATGGTCCTGACTGGAACTGAAATCAAGAGTGTACGAGCAGCTCGAATCAATCTCAAGGATGGCTTTGCCCAAGTAAAAAATGGAGAAGTCTGGTTGAGCAATGTTCATATCGCTCCTTACGAAGAGGGCAATATCTGGAACCAAGAACCAGAACGTCGTCGTAAACTCCTGCTCCATAAGAAACAAATCCAAAAATTAGAACAAGAGACTAAAGGGACAGGAATGACCCTGGTTCCTCTTAAAGTCTATATCAAAGATGGTTATGCCAAGCTCCTTTTAGGTTTAGCTAAAGGGAAGCATGACTATGATAAACGGGAGTCAATCAAACGTCGTGAGCAGAATCGCGACATTGCGCGCGTGATGAAAGCTGTTAATCAGCGATAAAAAGAGGAATGAAGATGGAAAAATTAGTTGCCTATAAACGTATGCCTTTGTGGACTAAAGAAACCATGCCAGAGGCTGTTCAGCAAAAACACAATACCAAGGTTGGGACTTGGGGCAAGATTACTGTTCTAAAAGGAACTCTCAAGTTTATTGAATTGACAGAGGATGGCGAGGTTCTAGCTGAGCATCTCTTTGAAGCGGGGGCTGACAATCCAATGGCGCAACCACAAGCCTGGCACCGAGTGGAGGCTGTAACAGACGATGTGGAATGGTACTTGGAATTTTATTGTAAACCTGAGGATTATTTCCCTAAAAAATACAATACCAATCCTGTTCATTCAGAGGTCCTAGAGGCCATGCAGACAGTAAAACCAGGGAAAGCCTTGGATTTGGGCTGTGGTCAAGGCCGTAATGCACTTTTTCTAGCCCAGCAAAGTTTTGATGTGACAGCTGTAGATCAAAATGAACTGGCCCTTGAAATCTTGCAAAGCATTGTGGAGCAAGAAGACCTGGACATGCCTGTTGGTCTCTACGATATCAATTCAGCTAGCATTGGGCAAGATTATGATTTCATCGTATCGACAGTTGTTTTGATGTTTTTGCAAGCAGACTGCATTCCTGCAATTATCAAAAATATGCAGGAACATACCACGGTCGGTGGTTATAATCTTATCGTTTGTGCCATGGATACGGAGGATTATCCTTGCTCGGTTAACTTCCCATTCACATTTAAAGAAGAGGAACTGGCAAACTACTACAAGGACTGGGAATTGGTCAAGTACAATGAAAATCCAGGCTATTTGCACCGTCGCGATGAGAATGGCAATCGTATTCAACTACGCTTTGCGACCATGCTAGCTAAGAAAATCAAATAAACACACATGAAGATTAGGAATTTTCCTGATCTTTTTTCTTTTTTACGAATAGATAAGATAGAAGAATTGACAAAAATACGCATTATGAGTATAATTTCAGATAGAAAGGTGACTATAAATGCCAATCACAGGTAAGGAAATGGTAAAATTAGCTCTTGCAAATGGATGGATTGAAGTTCGTAAGAGAGGAAGTCATCATCATTTTAAGAAAGAAGGAGTTCCCTATCTTGTCACTATTCCAGTTCACGGTAATGAGGATTTAGGAAAAGGTTTAGAGAGAAAAATAGTAAAAGATTTGGGACTTTAGTTGATTTGGAAATTGTGGAGGTGTATTATGCTAAAATCTTATCCTGCTATTTTTCATAGAGAAGGCACTGGATACTGGGTTGAATTTCCTGAATTTGGAGGCGGGACAGAGGGAGCAACGATTGAACTTGCAATGAAAAATGCTCGGGAAATGCTTGAGAGTGTTTTAGCTTCTTATATTGATGAAGAACTGACTTTGCCTACTCCTAGTGACATTTCTAAGTTGAAAGCTCCTGATGGATTTGTGACTTTAATTCAGGTCAATCCCTTGCCTTTCGTAAAGAATAATAAGGCGATTCGAAAAAATGTTACGGTTCCAGAGTGGCTAGTCAGACTTGCAGATCGTGAGAAAGTGAACTATTCTGAAGTGTTGACACAAGCTCTTGAAAGTCGCTTGCAACTCTAATATTATAGAATGATTAAGATTAGGAATTTTCCTGATCTTTTTTTCTTTTTTACGAATAATATAGAAAAGGAGGGAAATCATGTTTGTCGCGAGAGATGCTAGGGGAGAGTTGGTAAATGTGCTAGAGGATAAGCTCGAGAAGCAAGCATACACCTGCCCAGCTTGTGGAGGTCAACTCCGTTTGCGTCAAGGGCTAAGTGTACGGACCCATTTTGCCCATAAATCCCTAAAAGATTGTGATTATTCCTTTGAAAATGAAAGTCCAGAACATCTGGTTAACAAGGAATTCCTCTACCACTGGTTAAAAAAAGAGGCAGAGGTTCAATTAGAATACCCTCTTCCAGAGCTTAAACAGATTGCGGATGTGTTTGTAAATGGCGATTTAGCTCTAGAAGTTCAGTGTAGTCCCTTGCCTCAAAAAGTTCTTAAAGAGCGCAGTGAGGGCTATCGTAGTCAGGGTTACCAAGTACTGTGGTTGCTGGGTCAAAAACTGTGGCTCAAGGACCGCTTGACTCGTCTGCAACAAGGTTTTCTCTATTTCAGTCACAACATGGGCTTTTATGTTTGGGAATTAGACAAAGAAAAACAAGTTTTAAGACTCAAATACCTGATTCATCAAGACCTACGTGGTAAACTCCATTATCAGATTAAGGAATTTCCCTATGGTCAAGGCAGTTTATTGGAAATATTACGTTTCCCCTATAAGAAACAAAAAATATCTCATTTTACAGTTTCTCAGGATAAGGACATCTGTCGTTATATCCGGCAACAACTCTATTACCAAAATCCCTTTTGGATGAAAGAACAAGCCGAAGCCTATCAAAAGGGAAAAAATCTCCTAACTTATGGACTAAAAGAATGGTATCCACAAATTCGGCCAATAGTGGGCAAATTTTTCCAGATTGAACAAGACTTGAGTAGCTATTATCAGCACTTTTACACCTATTACCAAGAAAATCCTCAAAATGATTGGCAAAAGCTTTATCCACCAGCCTTTTATCAGCAATATTTCTTAAAAAATATGGTAGAATAGAAAGGATGGAGGAATCTAATGGTATTACAAAGACATGAAATAAATGAAAAAGATACATGGGATCTATCAACGATTTACCCAACTGACCAGGCTTGGGAAGAAGCCTTAAAAGAGTTAACAGAACAACTGGAGACAGTAGACCAGTATGAAGGCCATCTCTTGGATAGTGCGGATAGCCTACTTGAAATCACTGAATTTTCTCTTGAAATGGAACGCCAAATGGAGAAGCTTTACGTTTATGCTCATATGAAAAATGACCAAGATACACGTGAAGCCAAGTACCAAGAGTACTACGCCAAGGCAATGACTCTCTACAGCCAACTAGACCAAGCCTTTTCATTCTATGAACCTGAATTTATGGAAATTAGTGAAGAGCAGTATGCTGACTTTTTAGAGACTCAACCAAAATTTCAGGTTTATCAACACTATTTTGACAAGCTTTTGCAAGGCAAGGATCACGTTTTATCACAACGTGAAGAAGAATTATTGGCTGGAGCTGGAGAAATCTTTGGTTCGGCTAGTGAAACCTTCGCTATCTTGGACAATGCGGATATTGTTTTCCCTTATGTCCTCGACGATGATGGTAAGGAAGTTCAGCTCTCTCATGGGACTTACACACGTTTGATGGAGTCTAAAAATCGTGAGGTGCGCCGTGGTGCCTATCAAGCCCTTTATGCGACTTACGAACAATTCCAACACACCTATGCCAAAACCTTGCAAACCAATGTTAAGGTGCAAAACTACCGTGCCAAAGTTCGCAACTACAAGAGTGCTCGTCATGCAGCCCTAGCGGCCAATTTTGTTCCAGAGAGTGTTTATGACAATTTGGTAGCAGCAGTTCGCAAGCATTTGCCACTCTTGCATCGTTACCTAGAGCTTCGTTCAAAGATTTTGGGGATTTCAGACCTCAAGATGTACGATGTCTACACACCGCTTTCGTCTGTTGAATATAGTTTTACCTACCAAGAAGCCTTGAAAAAGGCAGAAGATGCCTTGGCAGTCTTGGGTGAGGATTATTTGAGCCGTGTTAAACGTGCCTTCAGTGAGCGTTGGATTGATGTTTACGAAAACCAAGGCAAGCGTTCAGGTGCCTATTCTGGTGGTTCTTACGATACCAATGCCTTTATGCTTCTTAACTGGCAGGACAATCTAGACAATCTCTTTACCCTTGTTCATGAAACAGGTCATAGTATGCATTCAAGCTATACTCGTGAAACGCAGCCTTATGTTTACGGAGATTATTCTATCTTCTTGGCTGAGATTGCCTCAACTACCAATGAAAATATCTTGACGGAGAAATTATTGGAAGAAGTGGAAGATGACGCAACGCGCTTTGCTATTCTCAATAACTTCCTAGATGGTTTCCGTGGAACAGTTTTCCGCCAAACTCAATTTGCTGAGTTTGAACACGCTATCCACCAAGCGGATCAAAATGGGGAAGTCTTGACCAGCGATTTCCTAAATAAACTCTACGCAGACTTGAACCAAGAGTATTATGGATTGAGCAAGGAAGACAATCCTGAAATCCAATACGAGTGGGCACGTATTCCACACTTCTACTATAACTACTATGTATATCAATATTCAACTGGTTTTGCAGCAGCCTCAGCCTTGGCTGAAAAGATTGTTCATGGTAGTCAAGAAGACCGTGACCGTTATATCGACTACCTCAAGGCAGGTAAGTCTGACTATCCACTTAATGTCATGAGAAAAGCTGGTGTTGATATGGAGAAGGAAGACTACCTCAACGATGCCTTTGCAGTCTTTGAACGCCGTTTAAATGAGTTTGAAGCCCTTGTTGAAAAATTGGGATTGGCATAAGATGGTTGAATCGTATAGTAAAAATGCTAACCATAACATGCGTCGTCCTGTTGTTAAGGAAGAAATTGTAGACTTGATGCGCCAGCGTCAAAAGCAAGTCACAGGTTCCCTGAAAGAATTGGAAAACTTTGCTCGTAAGGAAAATATTCCCATCATTCCCCATGAAACGGTTGCTTATTTCTGTTTTATCATGGAAACCATGCAACCTAAAAACATTCTGGAAATTGGGACGGCTATCGGTTTTTCAGCTCTCTTGATGGCGGAACATGCGCCAGATGCTAAGATTACAACCATTGACCGCAATCCAGAAATGATTGGATTTGCCAAGGAAAATTTTGCTAAGTTTGACAGTCGCAAGCAAATTACTCTCCTAGAAGGAGATGCGGTAGATGTCTTATCAACCCTGACAGAGTCCTATGATTTCGTCTTTATGGATTCTGCTAAGTCTAAATACATCGTCTTTCTGCCAGAAATCCTCAAACATTTGGAAGTTGGTGGTGTGGTTATCTTGGATGATATTTTCCAAGGTGGTGATGTTGCCAAGGACATTATGGAAGTTCGTCGAGGTCAGCGAACTATTTACAGAGGACTTCAAAGACTATTTGACGCAACCTTAGACAATCCAGGACTCACCGCAACATTAGTCCCTCTGGGAGACGGCATTCTCATGCTTCGTAAAAATGTAGCAGATGTTCAATTGCCTGACAGCGAATAATTTTCAGAAAAATTTAAGAAAATATAGTAAAATAGATAGGGTAACACTTATCTTAAAGGAGTAGACATGAAGAAAAAACTATTGGCAGGTGCCATTACATTATTATCAGTAGCAACTTTAGCAGCTTGTTCGAAAGGTTCAGAAGGGGCAGACCTTATCAGCATGAAAGGGGATGTCATCACAGAACATCAATTTTATGAGCAAGTGAAAAGCAACCCTTCAGCCCAACAAGTGTTGTTGAATTTAACCATTCAAAAAGTATTTGAGAAACAATACGGTTCAGAAGTAGATGACAAAGAAGTCAATGACACTATTGCCGAAGAAGAAAAACAATATGGTGAGAACTACCAACGTGTCTTGTCACAAGCAGGAATGACGCTTGAAACACGTAAAGCTCAAATTCGTACAAGTAAATTAGTTGAGTTGGCAGTTAAGAAAGCAGCAGAAGCTGAATTGACAGATGATGCCTATAAGAAAGCCTTTGACGAATACACTCCAGATGTAACGGCTCAAATTATCCGTTTGGACAATGAAGACAAGGCTAAAGAAATTCTTGAAAAAGCTAAGGCTAGTGATGCAGACTTTGCTCAATTAGCTAAAGATAACTCAACTGATGAGAAAACCAAAGCGAACGGTGGAGAAATCACCTTTGATTCTGCTTCAACAGAAGTGCCAGAACAAGTTAAGAAAGCGGCATTTGCTCTAGATGTAAATGGCGTTTCTGATGTGATTACAGCCGCTGGTACGCAAGCCTACAGTAGCCAATATTACATTGTAAAACTCACTAAGAAAACAGAAAAATCATCTAATCTTGATGACTACAAAGAAAAATTAAAAACTGTTATCTTGACTCAAAAACAAAATGATTCAACATTTGTTCAAAGCATTATCGGAAAAGAATTGCAAGCAGCCAATATCAAGGTTAAAGACCAAGCCTTCCAAAATATCTTCACTCAATATATCGGTGGTGGAGATTCAAGCTCAAGCAGTTCTTCAAAAGAATAAAACAGAAAAGAGCCAAGTGCTCTTTTTCTTATGACAAAAATGGTCTATCTGATGGATAAGAGTTTTTTTCTTTCGGAAAAAATGGTATAATAGCAATCAAAACTAGAAAACAAACGGAATTTGGGAAGCAATTGTGTTGTTCTCATTAGATTGGTGATACTATGAAGATTAGTAAAAGGCACCTATTAAATTATTCTATTCTAGTCCCTTACTTACTTTTATCTATTTTGGGCTTGATTGTGGTTTATTCGACAACCAGTGCTATTTTAATTCAAGAAGGCCAAAGTGCACTGCAATTGGTCCGAAGTCAGGGACTATTTTGGATATTTAGTTTGATACTGATTGCCTTGATATATAAGTTGAGACTGAATTTTTTAAGAAATGAACGTCTTTTATTTATTGTTATGTTTGTTGAGCTGATTCTATTGGCTTTGGCTCGTTTGATTGGTATTCCTGTCAATGGAGCCTATGGCTGGATTTCTGTAGGACCTTTGACCATTCAGCCAGCCGAATATTTGAAAATTATTATTATTTGGTATCTAGCAAATAAATTTTCCAAACAACAAGAGGATATAGCTATTTATGATTTTCAAGTTTTGACACAGAATCAGTGGCTTCCTCGTGCGTTTAATGACTGGCGCTTTGTTCTCTTGGTACTGATTGGGAGCCTTGCTATTTTCCCAGATTTGGGGAATGCTTCTATTTTAGCTTTGGTTGCCTTGATTATGTATACGATTAGTGGTATCGCTTATAGATGGTTTATTGCCTTTTTGGGAATTTTGGTGGGAGTTTCTGCCCTATCCTTATCACTGATTTCTTTTATAGGGGTTGATAAATTTTCAAAAATTCCAGTATTTGGTTATGTGGCCAAGCGTTTCAGTGCCTACTTTAATCCCTTTGCCGATTTGGCAGGAGCAGGCCACCAACTCGCAAATTCCTACTTTGCCATGGTAAATGGTGGTTGGTTTGGTCTAGGTTTAGGAAATTCAATTGAAAAACGTGGCTATTTACCAGAGGCCCATACAGATTTTGTATTTTCAATTGTCATCGAAGAATTTGGATTTGTAGGAGCCAGCTTGATTTTAGCCCTTGTCTTTTTCCTTATTTTACGAATCATCCTAGTCGGAATTCGTGCTAAGAATCCCTTTAATTCCATGATGGCGATTGGGGTTGGGGGGATGATGTTGATCCAGGTGTTTGTCAATATCGGTGGAATTTCTGGAATTATTCCTTCTACAGGAGTAACCTTTCCTTTCTTATCTCAAGGAGGGAATAGTCTTCTGGTCTTGTCTGTAGCCATCGCCTTTGTCTTAAATATTGATGCAAGTGAAAAGCGTGCTCAATTGTATGAGGAGTTAGAAGCTCGCTCATCAAACTATATGTAGAGCTGAGAGTGGAAAGGATTACCTATGTCTCTTCAAAAATTAGAAAACTATAGTAATAAAGCTGTCGTGCAAGAAGAAGTATTGATTTTAACAGAATTGTTAGAAGATATTACTAAAAATATGCTTGCCCCAGAGACTTTTGAAAAAATCATGCAGTTGAAAGAATTGTCAACTCAAGAAGATTATCAAGGCTTGAACCAATTGGTTACTAGCCTTACAAATGATGAAATGGCTTATATTTCACGCTATTTCTCTATCTTGCCCCTCTTGATTAATATTTCAGAAGACGTGGATTTGGCCTATGAAATCAACCACCAAAATAATATCGATCAAGATTATCTTGGTAAGTTATCAGCAACTATCAAAATGGTTGCAGAAAAAGAAAATGCGGTTGAAATTCTAGAACATTTGAATGTTGTCCCTGTTTTGACTGCCCATCCAACACAAGTGCAACGTAAGAGTATGCTAGATTTGACTAACCATATCCATACCCTCTTGCGTAAGTACCGTGATGTGAAATTAGGCTTGATTAATAAGGAAAAATGGCATAATGATCTCCGTCGTTACATTGAGATTATCATGCAGACAGATATGATTCGTGAAAAGAAATTGAAAGTTACCAATGAAATCACGAATGTTATGGAATACTACAATAGTTCATTCCTGAAAGCTGTTCCTCATTTGACTGCTGAGTACAAGCGTCTGGCCAAAAAACATGGCTTAGAGTTGAAACATCCTAAACCAATTACTATGGGAATGTGGATTGGTGGAGACCGTGATGGGAATCCTTTTGTTACAGCAGATACCTTGAAACAATCTGCCATGACCCAGTGTGAAGTCATCATGAACTACTATGATGAAAAGATTTACCAGCTTTATCGTGAGTTCTCTCTCTCAACAAGTATTGTCAATGTCAGCAAGCAAGTCAGAGAAATGGCTCGTCAATCTAAGGATAACTCGATTTATCGTGAAAAAGAGCTGTATCGTCGTGCCTTGTTTGATATTCAATCAAAAATCCAAGCAACAAAAGCTTATCTGATTGAGGATAAGGAAGTTGGAGCTCGTTATGAAACAGCCAATGATTTTTATAAGGATTTAATTACCATCCGTGATTCCCTCTTGGAAAACAAGGGTGAAGCACTAATTTCTGGTGATTTTGTTGAGTTAATTCAAGCAGTTGAAATTTTTGGTTTCTATTTGGCTTCTATTGACATGCGTCAAGATTCTAGTGTTCACGAGGCCTGTGTAGCTGAACTTTTGAAATCAGCAGGAATTCATTCTCGTTATAGTGAACTAAGTGAAGAAGAAAAATGCCAGCTTCTCTTGAAAGAATTAGAAGAAGATCCACGCATTCTTTCTGCTACTCATGTTGAAAAATCAGAGTTACTTGAAAAAGAATTGGCTATCTTTAAGGCTGCTCGTAATTTGAAAGATAAGTTGGGTGATGATGTTATTCGTCAGACTATCATTTCACATGCAACCAGCGTATCAGACATGTTGGAATTGGCTATCTTGTTAAAAGAAGTAGGGTTAGTTGATAAAGAAAGAGCCCGTGTCCAAATCGTTCCTCTCTTTGAGACAATTGAGGACTTGGACCACTCAGAAGAAACTATGAGAGAATACCTTTCTCTTCCTCTTGCTAAGAAATGGATTGCTTCGCGCAATAACTACCAAGAAATCATGCTTGGCTACTCTGATAGTAATAAAGATGGTGGTTACCTTTCATCATGTTGGACCCTCTACAAGGCTCAACAACAATTGACTGCTATTGGAGATGAATTTGGCGTTAAGGTTACCTTCTTCCATGGCCGTGGTGGTACTGTTGGTCGTGGTGGTGGCCCAACCTATGAAGCTATCACGTCTCAACCGCTTAAGTCTATCAAGGATCGTATCCGTTTGACGGAGCAGGGTGAAGTAATTGGAAATAAATACGGTAACAAGGATGCTGCCTACTATAACCTTGAAATGCTAGTATCTGCAGCCATTAACCGTATGATTACGCAGAAGAAGAGCGATACCAATACATCCAATCGTTATGAAGCCATCATGGACCAAGTAGTGGACCGTAGTTACGATATCTACCGTGATTTGGTCTTTGGTAATGACCATTTCTATGATTATTTCTTTGAGTCAAGTCCAATCAAGGCTATTTCAAGCTTTAATATTGGTTCTCGTCCAGCTGCTCGTAAGACCATTACTGAAATCGGTGGTTTGCGTGCTATCCCTTGGGTCTTCTCATGGTCACAAAGCCGTGTCATGTTCCCTGGCTGGTATGGTGTCGGATCAAGCTTCAAAGAATTTATTGATAAAAATCCAGAGAATATCGCTATTCTACGAGATATGTACCAAAATTGGCCTTTCTTCCAGTCACTTCTTTCAAATGTTGACATGGTCTTGTCAAAATCAAATATGAATATTGCTTTTGAATATGCCAAACTTTGTGAAGATGATCAAGTAAAAGCAATTTATGAGACTATTCTAAATGAATGGCAAGTTACCAAGGAAGTCATCTTGGCTATCGAAGGTTACGATGAACTCTTGGCGGAAAATCCATATCTAAAAGCAAGTTTGGATTACCGTATGCCATACTTTAATATCCTTAACTATATCCAGTTGGAGTTGATTAAACGTCAACGCCAAGGAGAATTATCAAGCGACCAAGAAAAATTAATCCATACAACCATCAACGGAATTGCGACAGGATTGCGTAATTCTGGCTGATACCTATCAAGCTTCCTCTTATCTATAGGGGAAGTTTTTGAATATTTCAAAAAAATTCTCAAAGAGTCTTGACAAGTAGTTAAAAAATGATATAATTTAACCATTCAGAAAAGTAATCATTCAAACTTTTTAGAGAGTCTGTGGCAGCTGAAAACAGATAAGTGATGATGATGAAAATTGGGCTGAATGTTATTTAGAATTTGAAATCATAAAAATTCGGTGAGCACACCTTACAGTGCATCTCGTTATTGCGAGACAGAGCGATAGGGAAAATCCCTATAATTGAGGTGGTACCGCGCATCGACGTCCTCACACAAGTTTTTTGTGTGAGGACTTTTTTGATGGAGGTTAGTATGGAAAGAAAACGATGGCGTCGCTTGTTTAGATAAGTGAAGTATTTTAAAGTAATAAAAAAGGAGAAATAGAATGAAAAATAAACGTTTAATTGGAATTATCGTTGCATTAGCAGTCTTAGTAGCAGGAAGCTTGATTTACTCTTCAATGAATAAACCAGAAGCTAAGAATGAAAAGAAAGTTGCCAAAGTTGGTGTTCTTCAGTTTGTGAGCCATCCATCTCTTGACTTGATTTATAAAGGGATTCAAGATGGACTTGCAGAAGAAGGTTATAAAGATGATCAGTTGAAAATTGACTTTATGAACTCAGAAGGCGACCAAAGTAAGGTTGCGACCATGAGTAAACAATTGGTTGCAAATGGCAATGACTTGGTTGTTGGTATCGCAACACCAGCTGCTCAAGGTTTGGCTAGTGCAACAAAGGATCTACCTGTTATCATGGCTGCTATTACAGACCCAATCGGTGCCAACTTGGTTAAAGATTTGAAAAAACCAGGTGGCAACATTACAGGGGTATCTGACCACAACCCAGCTCAACAACAAGTTGAACTCATCAAGGCTTTGACACCAAATGTGAAAACTATCGGAGCTCTTTACTCAAGCAGTGAAGACAATTCAAAAACACAGGTAGAAGAATTTAAAGCTTATGCTGAAAAAGCAGGTTTGACAGTAGAAACATTTGCGGTTCCTTCAACAAATGAAATTGCTTCAACAGTCAACGTCATGACTAGCAAGGTCGATGCTATCTGGGTTCCAATTGATAACACTATTGCTTCAGCCTTCTCAACAGTTGTATCAAGCAACCAATCAGCTAAAAAACCAATCTATCCAAGTGCAACTGCCATGGTAGAAGCAGGTGGTTTGGCATCAGTTGTAGTTGACCAACATGATCTTGGTGTGGCAACAGGTAAAATGATTGCTCAAGTTTTGAAAGGTGCAAAACCAGCCGATACACCAGTCAATGTCTTTTCAACTGGTAAATCAGTAATCAATAAAAAATTGGTACAAGAGTTAGGTATTACTATTCCTGAATCTGTTCTCAAAGAAGCAGGACAAGTGATTGAATAATCTGTAATGGAGGAGTTGGGGACATCTCCTCCAATTTTTTACAATAAAAATCATATAGAAAAGGTTAATAAACAGATGATATTATCTATTATTTCTCAAGGATTTGTCTGGGCTATTCTAGGTCTGGGAATCTTTATGACATTTAGGATTTTAAACTTTCCTGATATGACGACAGAAGGTTCCTTTCCTCTTGGGGGAGCTGTTGCTGTCACTCTGATAACCAAAGGTGTAAATCCCTTTTTAGCGACACTCGTTGCTGTAGGAGCAGGTTGTTTGGCTGGAATGGCAGCAGGGCTTCTTTATACAAAAGGGAAGATTCCGACTTTACTTTCAGGGATTTTGGTGATGACTTCTTGTCACTCTATCATGCTCTTGATTATGGGACGTGCCAATTTAGGTTTGCTTGGAACAAAGCAAATTCAGGATGTTTTACCTTTTGATTCGGATTTGAACCAACTCTTGACAGGTCTTATCTTTGTTAGTCTTGTCATTGCTCTCATGCTCTTTTTCTTGGACACCAAACTAGGACAAGCCTATATTGCTACAGGTGACAATCCTGATATGGCTAGAAGTTTCGGAATTCATACTGGACGCATGGAGCTCATGGGCTTGGTCTTATCAAATGGGGTGATTGCCCTTGCAGGTGCCCTCATTGCCCAGCAAGAAGGCTATGCTGATGTTTCTCGAGGAATCGGGGTTATCGTTGTGGGGCTTGCAAGTTTGATTATTGGGGAAGTTATTTTCAAGAGTTTGAGCTTGGCAGAACGTTTGATTACAATCGTTGTAGGTTCTATTGCCTATCAATTCTTAGTATGGGCAGTTATCGCGCTTGGATTTAATACAAGTTACCTTCGTTTGTACAGCGCCGTGATTTTAGCAGTCTGTCTCATGATTCCAACATTTAAGCAAACAATCTTGAAAGGAGCCAAACTAAGCAAATGACAGCAATTGTAGAATTAAAAAATGCAACCAAAGTCGTTAAAAATGGCTTTGATGAAGAAAAGATTATTTTAAATGATGTTTCATTAGAAATTTTTGAACAGGATTTTATCACGATTTTGGGTGGAAATGGCGCTGGTAAATCAACTCTATTTAACACTATTGCGGGAACCTTATCACTAACCAGTGGGACAATTCGTATCTTGGGTGAAGATGTTACCAAATTTTCACCTGAGAAGCGTGCCAAGTATCTGTCTCGTGTTTTCCAAGATCCAAAGATGGGGACAGCTCCCCGTATGACAGTGGCTGAAAATCTTTTGATTGCTAAGTTCCGTGGTGAAAAACGTGGACTCTTTCCGAGACGTCTGGCTAGCTATAAGGATGAATTCCAGGCAACCATAGAAAAAGTGGGAAATGGTCTTGAGAAACACTTGAATACACCGATTGAGTTTTTATCAGGTGGACAAAGACAGGCCTTGAGTCTCTTGATGGCAACCTTGAAGCGTCCTGAATTACTCTTGCTAGATGAGCATACTGCAGCCCTGGATCCAAAGACCAGTGTCGCACTCATGGAATTGACGGATGAGTTTGTCAAGAAAGATCAGCTGACAGCGCTTATGATTACCCACCATATGGAAGATGCTCTCAAATATGGTAATCGTCTGATTGTCATGAAAGAAGGACGGATTATCCAAGATTTGAACCAAGAAGAAAAAGCAAAAATGAAAATCTCTGATTATTATCAACTCTTTGAATAAAGTAGGGAAAATGAGTGAAATGGTTTACTTTTTTTCTGAAATAAAGTATACTATATAAAGTAAACTATGATAACATGGAGGTATTGTGTATGGTTGACAAACAAGTCATTGAAGAAATCAAAAACAATGCCAACATTGTGGAAGTCATAGGAGATGTGATTTCTTTACAAAAGGCAGGACGGAACTATCTAGGGCTCTGTCCTTTTCATGGTGAAAAAACACCTTCTTTCAACGTTGTAGAGGACAAGCAGTTTTACCACTGTTTTGGTTGTGGGCGCTCAGGTGATGTCTTTAAGTTCATAGAGGAGTACCAAGGGGTTCCCTTTATGGAGGCTGTCCAAATCTTAGGTCAGCGTGTTGGGATTGAGGTTGAAAAACCGCTTTATAGTGAACAGAAGCCATCTTCACCCCACCAAGCTCTTTATGATATGCACGAAGATGCTGCCAAATTTTATCATGCTATTCTCATGACAACGACTATGGGGGAAGAGGCCAGAAATTACCTCTATCAGCGTGGTTTGACAGATGAAGTGCTCAAGCATTTTCGGATTGGTTTAGCACCTCCAGAACGAAACTATCTCTATCAACGTTTGTCTGGTCAGTATCGTGAAGAGGATTTTCTAGATTCAGGACTGTTTTATCTCTCGGATGCCAATCAATTTGTAGACACCTTTCACAATCGCATTATGTTTCCCCTTACAAATGATCAGGGGAAGGTCATTGCCTTTTCAGGTCGTATCTGGCAGAAAACGGATTCACAAACTTCTAAGTATAAAAATAGCCGATCGACTGCAATTTTTAACAAAAGTTACGAATTATATCATATGGATAGGGCAAAAAAATCTTCTGGTAAAGCCAGTGAGATTTACCTCATGGAAGGGTTCATGGATGTCATTGCAGGCTATCGGGCTGGAATCGAAAATGCTGTGGCGTCTATGGGAACGGCCTTGAGTCGTGAGCATGTTGAGCATCTGAAAAGGTTAACCAAGAAGTTGGTTCTTGTTTACGATGGCGATAAGGCTGGGCAAGCTGCGACATTGAAAGCCTTAGATGAAATTGGCGATATGCCTGTGCAAATCGTTAGTATGCCTGATAACTTGGATCCAGATGAGTATCTACAAAAAAATGGACCAGAAGACTTGGCCTATCTATTAACGAAAACTCGTATTAGTCCGATTGAGTTCTACATTCACCAGTACAAGCCTGAAAATAGTGAAAATCTGCAGGCTCAGATTGAGTTTATTGAAAAAATAGCTCCCTTGATTGTTCAAGAAAAGTCTATCACTGCTCAAAACAGCTATATTCATATTTTAGCTGACAGTCTGGCATCCTTTGATTATGCCCAGATTGAGCAGATTGTTAATGAGAGTCGACAGGCACAAAGGCAGAATCGCATGGAAGGAATTTCCAGACCGACGCCAATCACCATGCCTGTCACCAAGCAGTTATCGGCTATTATGAGGGCAGAAGCCCATCTACTTTATCGAATGATGGAATCCCCTCTTGTTTTGAATGATTACCGTTTGCGAGAAGATTTTGCATTTGACACACCTGAATTTCAGGTTTTATATGATTTGCTTGGCCAGTATGGCAATCTTCCTCCAGAAGTTTTAGCAGAACAGACAGAGGAAGTTGAAAGAGCTTGGTACCAAGTCTTAGCTCAGGATTTGCCTGCTGAGATGTCTCCGCAGGAACTAAATGAAGTAGAAATGACTCTTAATAAGGCTCTCTTGAATCAGGACAATATGAGAATCAAAAAGAAGGTGCAGGAAGCTAGCCATGTAGGAGATACAGACACAGCCCTAGAAGAATTGGAACGTTTAATTTCCCAAAAGAGAAGAATGGAGTAATAATGGCAACAAAACAAAAAGAAGTAACAACATTTGACGTACAAGTAGCAGAATTTATCCGTAATCATAAACAAAAAGGGACAGCAACAGACGATGAAATCAATGCAAGTCTAGTCCTTCCTTTTACCTTGGATGCTGATGGAATTGAAGATCTCTTGCAACGGATTCAGGATGCAGGGATTTCAATCACAGATAATGAAGGGAACCCAAGTGCACGTGTTCTTAGCAATGAAGAAGAGCCAGAACTCAGCGATGAGGATTTGATTGGATCAACTTCGGCTAAGGTCAATGACCCTGTCCGTATGTACTTGAAAGAAATCGGGGTCGTACCTCTTTTGACCAATGAAGAGGAAAAAGAATTGGCACTGGCTGTTGAAGCTGGTGATATCGAAGCCAAACAACGTCTTGCGGAAGCCAACCTTCGTTTGGTTGTTTCCATTGCCAAGCGTTATGTGGGCCGTGGTATGCAGTTCCTTGACTTGATTCAAGAAGGGAACATGGGCTTGATGAAGGCGGTTGATAAGTTTGACTATTCTAAAGGATTTAAGTTCTCAACTTACGCAACTTGGTGGATTCGTCAGGCTATCACTCGTGCTATTGCGGACCAAGCTCGTACCATCCGTATCCCTGTTCACATGGTTGAAACCATCAATAAATTGGTTCGTGAACAGCGTAATCTCCTTCAAGAATTGGGACAAGATCCAACGCCAGAACAAATCGCTGAACGTATGGATATGACTCCAGACAAGGTTCGTGAAATCTTGAAGATTGCTCAAGAACCAGTATCTCTTGAAACGCCAATCGGTGAAGAGGATGATAGTCACCTTGGGGACTTTATCGAAGATGAAGTGATTGAAAATCCAGTGGACTACACAACTCGTATCGTTTTGCGTGAGCAATTGGATGAGGTCTTGGATACTCTTACAGACCGTGAAGAAAATGTTCTGCGTCTGCGTTTTGGACTAGATGATGGTAAAATGCGCACCCTTGAAGATGTTGGTAAAGTCTTTAACGTGACTCGTGAGCGTATCCGTCAGATTGAGGCTAAAGCTTTGAGAAAACTACGTCAACCAAGTCGCAGCAAACCGCTTCGTGATTTTATTGAAGACTAAGAGTGAGGAAAATATGGCTTATACAGAAGAGCAAATCGAAAACATTAAAACACGCATTTTAACAGCCTTGGAAGAAGTCATCGACCCTGAGTTGGGAATCGATATTGTCAATCTTGGTTTGATTTACGAGATTCGTTTTGACGGTGACACAGGGCAAACAGAGATTGATATGACTTTGACAACTATGGGATGTCCCCTAGCTGACCTTTTGACGGACCAGATTTATGATGCCATGACAGAGGTGCCAGAAGTAACTGATACTGAGGTCAAATTAGTCTGGTATCCAGCCTGGACTGTTGAAAAAATGAGTCGCTATGCCCGCATTGCCCTAGGCATTAAGTAAACAGATAAAAGCATGTGAGAGACTAAAGGAAAAGAAAGGAAATTTCCCCTTCTTTTCCTTTAGTCTCTCCTTTCTTTTGCTGATTTTATTCAAAGAAAATGATATAATAGTAGTTATGGAAAAAAAGAAATTACGCATCAATATGTTGAGTTCAAGTGAGAAAGTAGCTGGGCAAGGAGTTTCAGGTGCCTACCGTGAATTAGTTCGTCTTCTTCACCGTGATGCCAAGGACCAATTGATTGTTACTGAAAATCTTCCAATCGAGGCAGATGTGACTCACTTTCATACGATTGATTTCCCCTATTATTTATCAACCTTCCAAAAGAAACGCTCAGGGAGAAAAATTGGCTATGTGCATTTCTTGCCTGATACACTTGAGGGGAGTTTGAAAATTCCATTTTTCTTGAAGGGAATTGTCAAACGCTATGTATTTTCTTTTTACAACCGGATGGAGCACTTGGTGGTGGTCAATCCTATGTTTATTGAGGATTTGGTTGCAGCTGGTATTCCACGTGAAAAAGTGACCTATATTCCTAACTTTGTCAACAAGGAAAAATGGCTACCTCTTCCACAAGAAGAGGTAGCGAGACTACGAACAGAGCTAGGTCTTAGTGACAATCAGTTTATCGTAGTAGGTGCTGGTCAAGTTCAGAAACGCAAAGGAATTGATGACTTTATCCGTCTGGCTGAGGAATTGCCTCAGATTACCTTTATCTGGGCGGGTGGTTTCTCTTTTGGGGGCATAACAGATGGTTATGAACGCTACAAGAAAATAATGGAAAATCCCCCTAAAAACTTGATTTTTCCAGGTATCGTGTCGCCAGAACGGATGCGCGAATTGTATGCTCTAGCTGACCTTTTCTTGTTGCCTAGTTACAATGAGCTCTTTCCTATGACTATTTTAGAGGCTGCTAGTTGTGAAGCTCCTATTATGTTGCGTGATTTGGATCTCTATAAGGTGATTTTGGAGGGAAATTATCGGGCGACAGCAGATAGAGAAGAGATGAAAGAGGCTATTCTGGAATATCAAGCAAATCCTGCTGCCTTAAAAGACCTTAAAGAAAGAGCTAAGAATATTTCTAGAGAGTATTCTGAAGAGCATCTGTTACAAATCTGGTTGGACTTTTATGAGAAACAAGCCGCTTTAGGGAGAAAGTAAAAAGTGAGGTAATCTATGCGAATTGGTTTATTTACAGATACCTATTTTCCTCAGGTTTCAGGTGTTGCGACCAGTATTCGAACCTTGAAAACAGAACTTGAAAAGCAGGGGCATGCTGTTTTTATCTTTACGACGACAGATAAGGATGTCAATCGTTATGAAGATTGGCAAATTATCCGCATTCCAAGTGTTCCCTTCTTTGCTTTTAAAGACCGTCGCTTTGCTTATCGAGGCTTCAGCAAGGCACTTGAAATTGCTAAACAGTATCAACTGGATATTATCCATACTCAGACAGAATTTTCTCTTGGCTTGTTGGGAATTTGGATTGCGCGTGAATTAAAAATTCCCGTTATTCATACCTATCACACCCAGTACGAAGACTATGTGCATTATATTGCCAAGGGGATGCTGATTCGTCCGAGTATGGTCAAGTACCTAGTTAGAGGTTTCTTGCATGATGTGGATGGGGTTATTTGTCCGAGTGAGATTGTCCGTGACTTGCTATCTGACTATAAGGTCAAGGTTGAAAAACGAGTCATTCCAACTGGGATTGAATTAGCTAAGTTTGAGCGTCCGGAAATCAAGCAGGAAAATTTGAAAGAACTTCGTAGTAAACTAGGGATTCAAGATGATGAAAAGATGCTACTTAGTCTTTCCAGAATTTCCTATGAAAAAAATATTCAAGCAGTACTAGAAGCCTTTGCAGAAGTTTTGAAAGAAGAAGACAAGGTTAAACTGGTGGTAGCTGGGGATGGTCCTTATCTGGATGACCTCAAAGAGCAAGCCAAGAAACTAGAGATTCAAGACTCAGTCATCTTTACAGGGATGATTGCTCCTAGTGAGACGGCTCTTTACTATAAGGCGGCGGATTTCTTCATCTCGGCATCCACAAGTGAAACGCAAGGTTTGACCTACTTGGAAAGCTTAGCTAGTGGGACGCCTGTCATTGCACATGGAAATCCTTATCTGGACAATCTTATCAGTGATAAAATGTTTGGAACCTTGTATTACGGTGAACATGATTTAGCTGGAGCTATTTTAGAAGCTCTAATTGCAACGCCAGATATGAATGAGCATACCTTATCAGAGAAATTGTACGAGATTTCAGCTGAGAATTTTGGAAAACGAGTGCATGAGTTTTATCTGGATGCCATCATTTCAAATAACTTCCAGAAAGATTTAGCAAAAGATGATACGGTCAGTCAGCGTATTTTTAAGACAGTTTTGTATCTTCCGCAAAAGGTGGTCGCTGTACCGGTAAAAGGCTCTAGACGCATGCTGAAGGCTTCAAAAACGCAGTTAATCAGCATAAGAGATTATTGGAAAGACCATGAAGAATAGAAAGAGGAACAGCTATGAAAAAACAATTAATGAGAAGTGGTCGTGATAAAAAGATTGCTGGTGTTTGTGCCGGTGTGGCTTATTATTTTGATATAGATCCTACTATTGTTCGTGTAATATGGGGTGTTCTTGCTTTTGGTTACGGAGCAGGAATTGTAGCTTATATCATTTTATGGATTATTGCACCTGTATCAACTGACTATTGAAAACTAGCTGAATTCATGCTAAGATAATAGAAAATAGAATGTAACGAAGGAGAGAAAAATGGCATTTGGAGATAACGGAAATCGTAAAAAAACCTTGTTTGAGAAAATAACCTTGTTTATCGTGATTATCATGCTAGTAGCAAGTTTATTGGGAATTTTTGCAACTGCAATTGGTGCCCTCAGTAATCTATAAAATAGATTCAAGAAAATTTAGTGACTGGGATTTCCCAGCCCTTTTTTAAAGTGAGAAGAAAAAATGAGTATGTTTTTAGATACAGCCAAGATCAAGGTCAAGGCTGGTAATGGTGGCGATGGCATGGTTGCCTTTCGTCGTGAAAAATATGTCCCTAATGGCGGTCCTTGGGGCGGTGATGGTGGTCGTGGAGGCAATGTGGTCTTCGTTGTAGACGAAGGACTACGTACCCTCATGGATTTCCGCTACAATCGCCATTTCAAGGCTGATTCTGGTGAGAAAGGAATGACCAAAGGGATGCATGGTCGTGGTGCCGAGGACCTTAGAGTTCGAGTGCCACAAGGTACGACTGTTCGTGATGCAGAGACTGGCAAGGTCTTGACAGATTTGATTGAACACGGTCAAGAATTTATCGTTGCCCACGGTGGTCGTGGTGGACGTGGAAATATCCGCTTTGCGACACCAAAAAATCCTGCACCTGAAATCTCTGAAAATGGAGAACCAGGTCAGGAACGTGAGTTACAATTGGAACTTAAAATCCTTGCGGATGTTGGTTTGGTTGGTTTCCCATCTGTTGGAAAATCAACACTTCTAAGTGTTATCACCTCAGCTAAACCTAAAATCGGCGCCTACCACTTTACCACTATTGTGCCAAATCTAGGAATGGTTCGTACCCAATCAGGTGAATCCTTTGCAGTAGCGGATCTACCTGGTTTGATTGAAGGGGCTAGTCAAGGTGTTGGTCTGGGAACTCAGTTCCTCCGTCACATCGAGCGTACACGTGTCATCCTTCACATCATTGATATGTCAGCTAGCGAAGGCCGTGATCCATATGAGGACTATCTAGCTATCAATAAGGAGTTAGAGTCTTATAACCTCCGTCTCATGGAGCGTCCACAGATTATAGTAGCTAACAAAATGGATATGCCTGAGAGTCAGGAAAATCTTGCAGAATTCAAGAAAAAATTGGCTGAAAACTACGATGAATTTGAAGAGTTACCAGCTATCTTCCCGATTTCTGGTTTGACCAAGCAAGGTCTGGCAACGCTCTTGGATGCTACAGCTGAATTGTTAGATAAGACACCAGAATTCTTGCTCTACGACGAGTCAGATATGGAAGACGAAGCCTACTATGGCTTTGACGAGGAAGAAAAAGCCTTTGAAATTAGTCGTGATGACGATGCAACATGGGTACTTTCTGGTGAAAAACTCATGAAACTCTTTAATATGACCAACTTTGATCGTGACGAATCAGTCATGAAATTTGCCCGCCAACTTCGTGGTATGGGGGTTGATGAAGCTCTTCGTGCGCGTGGTGCTAAAGATGGTGATTTGGTCCGCATTGGTAAATTTGAGTTTGAATTTGTAGACTAGGAGACTAATATGGGAGATAAACCGATATCTTTCCGAGATGCGGATGGTAATTTTGTTTCCGCCGCAGACGTTTGGAATGAAAAGAAATTGGAAGAACTGTTTAATCGTCTCAATCCAAATCGTGCCTTGAGGTTGGCACGAACTAAAAAGGAAAATCCATCTCAATAAAATAGATAAAAAAATTCCGTGCCACATCAGGACACGGGATTTTGCTATTCACCAAAGAAAAATGGTGGGGCGAATTTTTTCAGATCTTCAAAGCATTTTTGAGCAGCTTCTGCATCTTCGCAGATAACGAGACAGACATCATCGCCACAGAGGGTAGCGATAGCGTCAGGGAAGCTCAAAGCATCAATGATAGAACCAAAGGATTGAGCAAGTCCAGGAAGAGTTTTTAGTAGGACTTGGTGTTGAACAGGACGCATCAGTACAAGAGCATCTTCCATATAGATTTCGAGACGTTTTTCCCATTTTGAGATAGAACCTGTATTGAGCACGTAGTAAGAGTTGTCTTCTTCACGTACTTTTGAGAGGTTCATATTTTTTATGTCGCGTGAGAGAGTTGCCTGGGTAACTTGAATGTCGTTATCAGCAAGAAGGGCTTGCAACTCAGCCTGTGTATGAATCTTATTTTTTGCAACAAGAGCGCGTATGAGTTGGTGTCGGTGTTCAGATTTATTCATAATAATTTAACTCCTTTTAGCAAGGTATGGTAAGCGTGGACTGAGCGAGGTCGACAGTCAGGTGGTAGTCGGTATTGTCACGGATGGTAATTTCAAAGTCAGTCGTATAGAGGACTAAACGAAGAGTATCTCCTTCTTTTAGCTTGTAAATAGTTGGTTGCAGTTCAAATTGGATATCCATCCATTCATCTGTAGTAATCTCCTCTACTAACAGTAAATCATTTCTATTCTGTAAATTAAGGTAACCTCTGGTCACGACTCGTTGTGCCTCTGGTCTAAATGGCAATTCACAGAGATTTTCCAACATGTGGTAGCGACCGTTGTCAATGGTTTTAGCACTTAAAATAGCTGGATAGGGTTGTAGGTATTTCTTTTGACCAAGTTCCAGTAGTTGAGCAGATAAAAGTCCCTTGTTTGTGCTGGATTTGATACCAAGTTTATGTTTCGTTAGACTATTCAAGTGGAAATTTTTCCATACTGATTGTCTGTTACATTATACCTTTTGACAGGGTAAGATAAGTGTAGACTGTTCAAGATCAACAGTCAGGTGGTAAGCGGTATTGTCACGGATGGTGATTTCAAAGTCAGTAGTATAAAGGACTAAACGAAGAGTATCTCCTTCTTTTAGCTTGTAAATAGTTGGTTGCAGTTCAAATTGCACATCCATCCATTCATCTGCAGTGATATCCTCTACTAACAGTAAATCGTTTCTATTCTGTAAATTAAGGTAACCTTTGGTCACGACTCGTTGTGCCTCTGGTCTAAATGGCAATTCACAGAGATTTTCCAGCATATGATAGCGACCGTTGTCAATGGTTCTAGCACTTAAAACAGCTGGATAAGGATGTAGGTATTTCTTTTGACCAAGTTCCAGTAGTTGAGCAGATAAAAGCCCCTTGTTTGTGCTGGATTTGATACGAAGATTGAGTTGAGCTCGACCGTTCAAGTGAAGATCTTTGATCACAGGAAGATCAATTGTAATTTGATTGACTTTTCCTTGATAAAGTTCCGTATTGAAGGTTTGGTAGGTTTTACCATAGCGCTCAAAATCCTTATCTGGGTACTGGTTTTGAATAACTTGCTCTTCTTGACAAAGTGAGAAAGTTTCAAAGTTATCTTGCTCACCGAAGTTATCAAGTGCTAACCAAGTCTGAGGAGCGGTATTATCCTGCCAGATGACAGTAGGAAGTTGGAAATCTGTTTCCTGTCCCAGTAATTTCTTAGTCAATAAGGCATTCATGGACTCACGGAAGTCAATAGACTGCCAGTTGTTCATGTACACATGAGCACCATTATGGAAAAAGAGGTGCTTGTTTATATGAGTAGGAAGAGCACGGAACATCTGGTAAACATGAAGTGGTTTGACATTCCAATCCTGAGAACCATGGGTAAAGACAACCTCTGCCTTTACTTTATGGGCATTGAGCAGATAGTTGCGGTCATGCCAAAACTGGTTGTAGTCGCCAGATTTGCGATCCAGTTGCTCTTTTACTTTTTCCAAGTCAGCTTGGTGAGCTTCATTGCCACGGATATAGTCACCAGCCAAGAGATTGCGTGAGTAGGTTAACTCAGCAAGGGAGTCAAAGTCCTCACCTGGATAGCCACCTGGGCTGGTCACCAGACCGTTTTCACGGTAGTAGTTGTACCATGAAGAAATTCCTGCCTCGGCAATGATAACCTCTAAACCATCGACGCCTGTAGTAGCAAGACCATTTGACATGGTACCTAGATAAGAAAGTCCAGTTGTGGCTACTTTTCCATTTGACCAGTCAGCTTTGACTTGACGCTGGCGCGTGTGGTCGGTAAAGGCGCGGCAACGGCCATTAAGCCAATCAATGACATTTTTATAAGCCTCAATTTGCTGGTAGTCTCCGTTAGTCATGAAACCAGTAGAGTCTTTGGTACCAACACCTGAAACATAGAGATTAGCAAAACCTCGTGGGAGGAAGTAGTCGTTGAGACTATAGCTAGAGTTGATGTGAATTAGCTTTTCCTCAGTTTCTGCGACAAGCTCAGCTTGACCTTGAGATTGGACTAGATCTAGTTGAGGTTCCTCTAGTCCAATCTTGTGAGCAGGTTTGACCTCAAGCTCGCCCTCCATCTTGTAGAGAGCTTTGTCACTGGCCTTGTCATTGGTTCCCTGATGATAGGGACTGGCTGTCATGATGGCAGGGATTTGTCCTTTATAACGTGGACGAATAATGCTAACCTTGACTAAGTCTGGTAGACCTTTTTGGTCAGTATCGACACGAGACTCAACATAGACCACTTCTCGAATCACATCATGGCTGGAAAAAGTTGCTAAACTCTTGCCGTTAAAGTAGTGGTAGTCATTATCCTCCGGGATAAGACCATCACTGACAAGTTGGTCGATAAGAGTATTTCCCTTTTTGGTGCGAGTATTGAGTAACTGATAGAGATTTTCAATCAAGTCACCATATATAATGGGAAATCCAGTTTCTTTACGGAAAACTTCACTATCTTCGAAGTCAACCAAATAAGAAAAGCCTAAAAGTTGAAAAGCAACAGTATAAAAAATATCTGCTGTCAGTTCATCTTCTGATTGAAAAAATGTCAGCAGGTCTGTTTTTTTATCAACTGCTAGGATGGAGAGTGGATAGTTGGTGTCTTGATAAGTGAAAAAGAAACGACTTAGAAAAGACTCCAACATCTTTTTATTTGTTGACTCAGATGGAAAATCAAATCCATACTTTTTTAATTCATATAAAATAGTATCTCTTGGAAGTGATAAATAGCTGAATTGATTAAAGCGCATAAAACCTCCTTGTAAAATAATAATTAAGGTTATTATATCAAAAAAATAGGAGAAAGGGAATTATTAAGTGAGAAAGAAATTAATTAAAGAATAATGAATACAATTTATATGAAATAATATGTGATATTCTATAGTGTTCATAAATTAAACTATATCTAATAAGAATTTTGAGTGAATTTATCTCACTTCTTTAAAAGAGATATCCATTTATTGGGATAAAAAGTTCAAAATAGTTTACAGAAACATTTTTACTGCAACTATATTTGTTATTTTTCATCCAAAATACCTTATTTAAAATATAAAACGGAGATAGGAGTTATTGCTTTTGTCTTTCTCTTTTTGAAAATGGTATAATATAGTGAGAACGATAGAGGAGAAGTGTAAATTGATCGCACAACTAGATACAAAAACAGTCTATAGTTTTATGGAGAGCGTTATTTCGATCGACAAGTATGTGAGAGCAGCTAAAGAATTCGGCTACACTCATCTGGCTATGATGGATATTGATAATCTTTATGGTGCTTTTGACTTTCTAGAGGTTACAAAAAAATATGGCATTCATCCTTTGCTAGGGCTTGAGATGACTGTGTTTGTAGATAATCAGGAAGTGAATTTACGCTTTTTAGCTCTATCTAGTGTGGGCTATCAGCAGTTGATGAAGCTTTCAACAGCCAAGATGCAGGGAGAGAAAAATTGGTCAGTTTTATCTCAGTACCTAGAGGATATTGCGGTAATTGTGCCTTATTTTGATGGATTGGAGTCATTAGAAATAGGTCGTGATTATTATATTGGTGTTTACCCAGAAACACTGGCAAGCGAATTTCATCATCCTATTTTGCCACTGTATCGGGTCAATGCTTTTGAAAGCAGGGATAGAGAAGTTCTGCAAGTATTAACAGCGATTAAAGAAAATCTACCACTTAGAGAAGTTCCCTTGCGTTCAAGACAAGATGTGTTTTTATCAGCAAGTTCTTTAGAGAAATTATTCCAAGAACGTTTTCCGCAAGCCTGGGACAATTTAGAAAAGCTTATTTCAGATATTTCTTATGACTTGGATACGAGTCTGAAATTGCCACGTTTTAACCCAGCTAGACCAGCAGTAGAAGAGTTGAGAGAACGTGCTGAATTGGGGCTTGCTCAGAAGGGATTGTCCAGTAAAGAATATCAAGATCGTTTAAACCAAGAATTGGCTGTAATTCATGATATGGGCTTTGATGATTATTTCTTGGTTGTTTGGGATTTGTTGCGTTTCGGACGTTCGAATGGCTATTATATGGGAATGGGACGGGGTTCTGCAGTAGGCAGCTTGGTTTCCTATGCCTTAGACATCACAGGAATTGACCCAGTAGAGAAAAATCTCATTTTTGAACGTTTCCTCAATCGTGAACGCTATACTATGCCTGATATTGATATTGATATCCCAGATATTTATCGTCCAGATTTTATCAGATATGTTGGCAATAAATATGGTAGTAAACATGCTGCACAAATCGTTACTTTTTCTACCTTTGGTGCCAAGCAAGCTCTACGAGATGTATTGAAGCGCTTTGGTGTACCCGAGTATGAATTATCTGCAATTACTAAGAAAATCAGTTTTCGTGATAATCTTAAGTCAGCCTATGAGGGCAATCTCCAGTTTCGTCAGCAAATCAATAGTAAGTTAGAATACCAAAAAGCCTTTGAAATTGCCTGTAAGATTGAAGGCTATCCAAGACAAACCTCTGTCCATGCAGCTGGTGTTGTGATCAGTGACCAAGATTTGACGGACTATATCCCTCTGAAGCATGGTGATGAAATTCCATTGACTCAGTACGATGCTCATGGTGTTGAAGCTAGTGGACTTTTAAAGATGGATTTTCTGGGACTGCGAAATCTTACCTTTGTCCAGAAAATGCAAGAGTTGCTTGCTGAAACAGAAGGCATTCACTTGAAAATAGAAGAAATCGATTTGGAAGACAAAGAAACGCTGGCTTTATTTGCTTCTGGTAATACTAAAGGGATCTTTCAATTTGAGCAACCTGGCGCTATTCGCCTGCTTAAACGTGTTCAACCAGTCTGCTTTGAAGATGTCGTAGCGACTACTTCCCTAAATCGACCAGGAGCTAGTGATTATATCAATAATTTTGTGGCAAGAAAGCATGGCCAGGAAGAAGTGACGGTTCTGGATCCAGTACTAGAGGATATTTTGGCTCCAACCTACGGCATTATGCTTTATCAGGAGCAGGTTATGCAGGTTGCTCAGCGTTTTGCTGGATTTAGTCTTGGGAAAGCCGATATTTTGCGCCGAGCTATGGGGAAAAAGGATGCCTCTGCCATGCATGAGATGAGGGCTTCCTTTATTCAAGGTTCATTAGAAGCTGGACATACTGTGGAAAAGGCAGAGCAGGTCTTTGATGTTATGGAGAAGTTTGCAGGTTATGGTTTTAACAGGTCACACGCCTATGCATACTCAGCCTTGGCCTTCCAGTTGGCCTATTTCAAAACGCATTATCCAGCCATCTTTTATCAGGTTATGCTGAATTCTGCCAATAGTGATTATTTAACAGATGCCCTAGAAGCAGGCTTTGTAGTCGCCCCTCTGTCCATCAACACCATTCCCTATCACGATAAAATTGCCAACAAGTCTATCTATCTAGGTTTGAAATCGATTAAGGGAGTCAGCAAGGATTTGGCGCTTTGGATTATTGAACATAGACCTTATTCTAACATTGAAGATTTTATAGCTAAATTACCTGAAAATTATCTGAAACTTCCTTTGCTAGAACCTTTGGTAAAAGTTGGTCTTTTCGATTCATTTGAAAAAAATCGTCAAAAAGTATTCAATAATTTAGCTAATCTATTTGAATTTGTGAAAGAGTTAGGAAGCTTGTTTGGTGATACAATTTACAGCTGGCAGGAATCGGAAGATTGGACCGAGCAAGAAAAATTCTATATGGAACAAGAGCTTCTAGGAGTAGGAGTTAGCAAACATCCCCTACAAGCTATTGCAAGTAAGGCTATTTATCCGATTACTCCAATTGGGAATTTGTCAGAAAATAGCTATGCTATTATTTTGGTTGAAGTTCAGAAAATAAAAGTAATTCGTACCAAAAAGGGCGAAAACATGGCTTTCTTACAGGTAGATGACAGTAAGAAAAAATTGGATGTTACCCTCTTTTCAGATTTATATCGACAGGTTGGACAGGAAGTAAGAGAAGGAGCCTTCTATTATATTAAAGGGAAAATCCAATCACGTGATGGACGTCTGCAAATGATTGCACAAGAAATAAGAGAATCAGTAGCTGAACGCTTTTGGATTCAGGTGAAAAATCATGACTCGGATCAAGAAATTTCACGTGTTTTAGACCAATATAAAGGCCCGATTCCAGTCATCATCAGGTATGAAGAGGAACAGAAAACCATCGTTTCTCCTCATCATTTTGTAGCTAAATCCAATGAATTAGAAGCGAAATTGAATGAAATCGTTATGAAAACGATTTATCGCTAAAAATACGGAAAATAGAAGAATTTTAAAATCAAATGTGGTATAATCAATAAGAATGTTAAAAGAAAAAGGAGCATAACCAATATGAAACGTATTGCTGTTTTGACTAGTGGTGGAGACGCCCCTGGTATGAACGCTGCTATCCGTGCAGTTGTTCGTCAAGCAATTTCAGAAGGAATGGAAGTGTTTGGTATCTATGACGGATATGCTGGTATGGTTGCCGGTGAAATTCATCCCCTAGATGCAGCTTCAGTAGGAGACATCATTTCTCGTGGTGGTACTTTCCTTCACTCAGCTCGTTACCCAGAGTTCGCTCAACTTGAAGGCCAACTTAAAGGGATTGAGCAATTGAAAAAACACGGGATTGAAGGTGTAGTTGTTATCGGTGGTGACGGATCTTACCACGGTGCTATGCGTTTGACTGAACATGGCTTCCCAGCTATCGGTCTTCCAGGTACAATCGATAACGATATCGTTGGTACTGACTTTACAATCGGTTTTGATACAGCGGTTACGACTGCTATGGACGCTATCGATAAGATTCGTGATACATCATCAAGTCACCGTCGTACTTTTGTTATCGAAGTTATGGGACGTAACGCTGGTGATATCGCTCTTTGGGCTGGTATTGCAACTGGTGCTGATGAAATCATCATTCCTGAAGAAGGATTCAAAATTGAAGATATCGTAGAAAGCATTAAATGTGGTTATGAGTGTGGTAAAAAACACAATATCATCGTCTTGGCAGAAGGTGTGATGTCAGCAGCTGAATTTGGTAAAAAACTAAAAGAAGCTGGGGATACAAGCGACCTTCGTGTAACAGAACTTGGACATATCCAACGTGGTGGTTCTCCAACTGCGCGTGACCGTGTATTGGCGTCACGCATGGGTGCGCATGCTGTTAAACTTCTTAAAGAAGGTATCGGTGGTGTTGCGGTTGGTATCCGTAACGAGAAAATGGTTGAAAACCCAATCCTTGGAACTGCAGAAGAAGGAGCATTGTTTAGCCTTACTGCAGATGGTAAAATTGTGGTTAACAACCCACACAAGGCTGACCTTGAGCTATCTAGCTTGAATAAGAGCTTGTCATAATTTACAATTTAGTTAATAAGACCAAAAAGGTCATATATATAAAGGAGTCACAAAAATCATGAATAAACGTGTAAAAATCGTTGCAACTTTGGGTCCTGCGGTAGAAATCCGTGGTGGTAAAAAATTTGGTGATGATGGATACTGGGGTGAAAAACTTGATGTTGAAGCTTCAGCTAAAAACATTGCTAAATTGATTGAAGCTGGTGCTAACACATTCCGTTTCAACTTCTCACACGGTGACCACCAAGAACAAGGTGAGCGTATGGCAACTGTTAAACTTGCAGAAAAACTTGCAGGTAAAAAAGTTGGTTTCCTTCTTGATACAAAAGGACCAGAAATCCGTACAGAATTGTTCGAAGGTGAAGCTAAAGAGTATTCATACAAAACTGGTGAAAAAATCCGTGTTGCAACTAAACAAGGAATCAAATCAACTCGTGAAGTGATTGCATTGAACGTTGCTGGTGCTCTTGATATCTATGATGATGTTGAAGTTGGTCGTCAAGTGTTGGTTGACGATGGTAAACTTGGTCTTCGTGTGGTTGCTAAAGATGACGTAACTCGTGAATTTGAAGTTGAAGTTGAAAACGATGGTATCATCGCTAAACAAAAAGGTGTGAATATTCCTAACACTAAAATTCCTTTCCCAGCTCTTGCTGAACGCGATAACGACGATATCCGCTTTGGTCTTGAACAAGGTATCAACTTCATCGCGATTTCATTCGTACGTACTGCAAAAGACGTGAACGAAGTTCGTGCAATCTGTGAAGAAACTGGAAACGGACACGTTCAATTGTTCGCTAAAATCGAAAACCAACAAGGTATCGATAACTTGGATGAAATCATTGAAGCTGCTGATGGTATCATGATCGCTCGTGGTGACATGGGTATCGAAGTACCATTCGAAATGGTTCCAGTTTACCAAAAAATGATTATCACTAAAGTCAATGCTGCAGGTAAAGTTGTTATCACTGCAACAAACATGCTTGAAACAATGACTGAAAAACCACGTGCAACTCGTTCAGAAGTATCAGACGTATTTAACGCTGTTATCGACGGAACTGACGCAACAATGCTTTCAGGTGAGTCTGCAAACGGTAAATACCCACTTGAGTCAGTAACTACAATGGCTACAATCGATAAGAACGCTCAAACTCTTCTTAACGAATATGGACGTTTGAACTCAGATTCATTCGAACGTAACTCTAAGACAGAAGTAATGGCTTCAGCTGTTAAAGATGCTACTAACTCAATGGACATTAAATTGGTTGTAACTCTTACTAAGACAGGTCACACTGCACGTTTGATTTCTAAATACCGTCCAAATGCTGACATCTTGGCATTGACATTCGACGAATTGACAGAACGTGGATTGATGTTGAACTGGGGTGTTATCCCAATGTTGACAGATGCTCCATCATCAACTGACGATATGTTCGAAATTGCTGAACGTAAAGCAGTTGAAGCAGGTCTTGTACAATCTGGTGACGATATCGTTATCGTAGCTGGTGTACCACTTGGAGAAGCTGTTCGTACAAATACAATGCGTATCCGTACAGTACGTTAATTAATAGAAAAATAGCCTATCATATCAAGCTTTCTAGCCTGTATGATGGGCTTTTTTGTATATGGGAAAAGTTTTCTACTTTTAATTTAATGCGACTGTAGCTAAAGAGTAAATCGTTGCTTATTACATACCTTTTGTGATGTGAGTATAAATTTGATTGGTCATCTTAGCGTCTCTATGACCTACACGCACCATGATAGTTTTAAGAAGAAACAAGCAAACTTAATAAGATATTGAATTTAAACACAAAAAACAACTCCCTGATGATTCAAGGAGTTGTCTATAGTTAAATTAGTTTTTTGAAGCTGCTTGGAATTCTGGATTTTTCCATGCTTCGTCAATGATAGCTTGCAATTCTTTAGCAGATGCTTGCATTTTTTGAGTTTCTGCGTCGTTCAATGGGATATTTACTGGACGAACGATACCATGTGCACCAACAACAGCTGGTTGACCGATAAAGACGTTCTCAACTCCGTATTGACCTTCTTGGAATACTGAAAGTGGAAGTACTGCGTTCTCATCGTCAAGGATTGCTTTAGTGATACGAGCAAGTGCTACTGCGATACCGTAGTATGTTGCACCTTTTTTGTTGATGATTGTGTAGGCTGCATCACGAACACCTTCGAACAATTCAATCAATTCAGCTTCTTGAACATTTTGAGTGTCTTTAAGGAATTCTTCAAGGTTTACACCAGCGATGTTTGCGTGTGACCAAACAGCGAACTCAGAGTCACCGTGTTCACCCATGATGTAAGCGTGAACTGAACGAGCATCTACATCCAATTTTTCAGCAAGTGCTTGACGGAAACGAGCCGAGTCAAGTGAAGTACCTGAACCGATAACGCGTTCTTTAGGGAAACCAGAGAATTTCCAAGTTGAGTAAGTCAAAACGTCAACTGGGTTAGCAGCAACAAGGAAGATACCTTTGAAACCTGATTCAACAACTTGAGTTACGATTGATTTGTTGATAGCAAGGTTTTTACCTACAAGGTCAAGACGAGTTTCACCTGGTTTTTGAGGTGCACCTGCAGTGATTACAACAAGGTCGGCGTCTGCACAGTCAGAGTATTGAGCTGCATAGATTTTTTTAGGTGAAGTGAAGGCAAGGGCGTGGCTAAGGTCAAGCGCGTCACCAACAGCTTTTTCATGCAATTGTGGAATTTCGATAATTCCAAGCTCTTGTGCAATTCCTTGGTTAACAAGTGCAAAAGCGTAAGATGAACCTACAGCACCATCACCGACAAGGATAACTTTTTTGTGTTGTTTAGTTGAAGTCATTGTTCTAAACATCTCCTTAATTTTATTCAGGGATTTCCCCAGTTATTTTAATTCTATCACTTTTAAAAAGCTTTGTCACGAATATGCCTTGGAGTTCTTGATGTAAACGTTTTAGCTAATTTGGATACCTGAAATATGGCGGACATTATGGTATAATATTATTAATTACTAATAGTGAAATGAGGCATTTATTAATGCAGGATAGAAATTTAGTGAATGTCAATCTGACAAAGGAGATGAAGACGAGCTTTATCGATTACGCCATGAGTGTTATCGTAGCGCGGGCTCTTCCTGATGTTCGAGATGGCTTGAAACCTGTTCACCGTCGGATTCTCTATGGAATGAATGAATTGGGTGTTACTCCGGACAAACCTCATAAAAAATCTGCTCGTATTACAGGGGACGTCATGGGTAAATACCACCCACACGGGGATTCCTCTATCTATGAAGCAATGGTCCGTATGGCTCAATGGTGGAGCTACCGTTACATGCTTGTAGATGGGCATGGAAACTTTGGTTCCATGGATGGTGATGGTGCTGCCGCCCAGCGTTACACTGAGGCGCGTATGAGCAAGATTGCTCTGGAAATGCTTCGTGATATCAATAAAAATACAGTTGATTTCGTTGATAACTATGATGCCAATGAACGTGAACCTTTGGTCTTGCCAGCTCGTTTTCCAAATCTTTTAGTTAATGGAGCAACTGGTATTGCCGTTGGAATGGCGACCAATATTCCGCCTCACAACTTGGGAGAAACCATTGATGCAGTGAAGTTGGTCATGGACAATCCTGAAGTGACGACTAAGGACTTGATGGAAGTCTTGCCTGGTCCAGATTTTCCAACAGGTGCCCATGTCATGGGGAAATCAGGCATTCATAAGGCTTATGAAACAGGTAAAGGTTCTATTGTCCTTCGTTCTCGTACTGAAATTGAAGAAACTAAGACTGGCCGTGAGCGCATTGTTGTAACGGAATTTCCTTACATGGTCAATAAAACCAAGGTGCATGAGCATATTGTTCGTTTGGTTCAGGAAAAACGCATTGAGGGGATCACAGCGGTTCGTGATGAGTCCAACCGTGAAGGGGTTCGTTTCGTGATTGAGGTCAAGCGAGATGCCTCAGCTAATGTTATCCTTAACAACCTCTTCAAGATGACCCAGATGCAAACCAATTTTGGTTTCAATATGCTTGCTATCCAAAATGGGGTACCGAAGATTTTGTCTTTGCGCCAGATCTTGGATGCTTACATCGAGCACCAAAAAGAAGTGGTTGTTCGTCGGACACGTTTTGATAAGGAAAAAGCGGAAGCACGTGCTCATATCTTAGAAGGTCTCTTGATTGCGCTAGACCATATCGACGAAGTGATTCGTATCATCCGTGCTAGTGAAACAGACGCAGAAGCACAAGCTGAGTTGATGAGTAAGTTTAAGCTTTCTGAACGTCAAAGTCAGGCTATCCTAGATATGCGTCTCCGTCGTTTGACAGGTTTGGAACGCGATAAGATTCAGTCTGAGTATGATGCTCTCTTGGCTCTGATTGCGGATTTGGCGGATATTCTGGCTAAGCCAGAACGTGTTTCTCAAATCATCAAAGACGAATTGGATGAAGTTAAGCGTAAGTTTGGCGACCAACGTCGTACAGAGTTGATGGTTGGTGAAGTTTTGAGTCTTGAAGATGAAGATTTGATTGAAGAGTCGGATGTTTTAATTACACTTTCTAACAAAGGCTACATTAAACGTCTGGACCAAGCTGAGTTTACTGCTCAAAAACGCGGTGGGCGTGGTGTTCAAGGAACCGGAGTTAAGGATGACGATTTTGTTCGTGAGTTAGTGTCGACTAGTACCCATGATCACCTACTCTTCTTTACAAATAAAGGACGTGTCTATCGCCTGAAAGGTTATGAAATTCCTGAGTATGGTCGGACGGCCAAAGGGCTACCAGTAGTCAATCTCTTGAAATTGGATGAAGGTGAAAGTATTCAGACTATTATCAATGTTGAGTCTGAACGCAGTGATGATGCTTACCTCTTCTTCACAACCCGTCATGGTATTGTGAAGCGAACCAGCGTCAAGGAATTTGCTAACATTCGCCAGAATGGTCTCAAGGCTTTAAACCTCAAGGATGAAGATGAGTTGATTAATGTCTTGTTGACGGAAGAAGATACGGATATTATCATTGGTACCAAGTTTGGTTATGCAGTTCGATTTAATCAATCGGCCGTTCGTGGCATGAGCCGTATCGCCACTGGTGTGAAAGGTGTTAACCTTCGTGACGGAGATACAGTTGTTGGTGCTAGTGTGATTACAGACCAGGACGAGGTTCTTATCATCACAGAAAAAGGATTTGGTAAGCGCACAGTTGCCACCGAATATCCAACAAAAGGTCGTGGTGGTAAAGGGATGCAAACCGCTAAAATTACAGAAAAGAATGGTTCCCTTGCTGGTCTTATGACCGTTAAAGGTGATGAAGATTTGATGATTATCACTGATACAGGTGTCATGATTCGAACCAATGTTGCCAATATTTCACAAACAGGACGCTCAACTATGGGAGTTAAAGTAATGCGTCTGGATCAAGATGCTAAAATTGTGACCTTTACTACGGTTGCAGCGGCAGAAAAAGAAGAAGTTGGGACAGAAAACGAAACAGAAGGTGAAGCATAATGTCTCAAAAAAATAATAAGAAGAAAAATAAACGAAAAAATCTGCTGACAAATATCCTAGCAGGATTTCTGATACTACTATCAATTGCTTTGATTTTTAATGCTAAAATTCGTGATATTTTCATAGTTTGGAATACCAATAAATACCAAGTCAGTCAGGTATCAAAAGAAAAAATAGAAGAAAATCAGGATACAGAAGGAAATTTTGATTTTGATTCTGTCAATGCTATCTCTTCGGAAGCTGTTCTAGCTTCTCAATGGGATGCTCAAAAATTACCAGTTATCGGCGGAATTGCAGTTCCTGAATTAGAAATGAATCTGCCAATTTTTAAAGGGCTTGATAATGTCAATCTCTTCTATGGTGCTGGTACCATGAAACGCGATCAAGTGATGGGGAAAGGAAATTATAGTCTAGCTAGTCATCATATTTTTGGTGTCAATAATGCTAATAAAATGTTATTTTCTCCTTTAGATAACGCTAAAAATGGTATGAAGATTTATCTAACCGATAAAAATAAAGTTTATACTTATGAAATACGTGAAGTCAAACGGGTTACACCGGATCGTGTTGATGAAGTTGATGATAGAGATGGGGTAAATGAGATTACATTAGTAACCTGTGAAGACCTTGCCGCTACAGAACGTATTATTGTAAAAGGCGATTTGAAAGAAACAAAAGATTATTCACAAACATCTGATGAAATCCTAACAGCTTTCAATCAACCATATAAACAATTTTATTAATACAAATCAGTGAAATCCAGGATTTCACTGATTTTTTTAGATTTTCATAAAAATAAACTTTTATGAAATACAGAAAACGCTTCCTAAAAACTAAAGTTTGTGATATAATTATCAGGTAAAAAAATTTTAGGAGTTTATTATGGTTTCTTCAGAATTTATTTCAAAGATTGAATTTGCTTGCAAGAAGAAAGAAAGTCTTTATAACCAAAGCAAATTTAAGTATGCAATTCGTTCTATGTTTGCAGGTGCATTTTTAACCTTCAGTACAGCTGCAGGTGCAGTCGGGGCTGACTTGATTAATAAAATTGCGCCAGGTAGTGGACGCTTTCTCTTCCCATTTGTCTTTGCTTGGGGCTTGGCCTACATTGTTTTCTTGAATGCTGAGTTGGTAACATCAAACATGATGTTTTTGACTGCTGGTAGTTTCTTGAAAAAAATCTCTTGGAGAAAGACAGCTGAGATTTTACTTTACTGTACCTTGTTCAACCTTATCGGAGCCTTGATAGCAGGTTGGGGATTCGCTCACTCAGCAGCCTATGCACATCTAACACATGATAGCTTCATTTCAGGGGTTGTAGAGATGAAGTTGGGCCGTTCAAATGAATTAGTTTTGCTTGAGGCTATTTTGGCAAATATTTTCGTAAATATTGCGATTCTTTCATTTGTTTTGGTCAAAGATGGTGGTGCCAAACTTTGGCTTGTTTTGTCAGCGATTTACATGTTTGTATTCTTAACAAACGAGCACATTGCTGCGAACTTTGCTTCTTTCGCAATTGTAAAATTCAGTGTTGCTGCTGATTCAATTGCTAACTTCGGTGTTGGAAATATGCTCCGTCACTGGGGAGTAACCTTCATCGGAAACTTTATCGGAGGCGGTCTCTTGATGGGTCTTCCATACGCCTTCCTCAATAAAAACGAAGATACTTATGTAGATTAAGAAAATGGGCACGATCGAATCGTGCTTTTTTCGATTTTGTACGAAGCAATAGCTACTCCTTATATCAAAATATAGAAAAGAGGTATTAGTCAAGATAGGTCGATAGTGCTACAATATCCTTAATCAAACTATTTGGAGGTCTCCTTATGACTCGTGATTTTAAATTTGAAACTCTACAATTGCATGCTGGTCAAGTTGTGGATCCAGCAACTAAGTCTCGTGCAGTGCCGATTTATCAAACAACATCCTTCGTTTTTGATGATACGCAGGAAGGTGCCGATTTGTTTGCCTTGAGAAAACCAGGGAACATTTATACTCGTATTACAAATCCTACAACGGCTGCTTTTGAAGAAAGAATTGCTGCTCTTGAAGGTGGTGTTGGAGCTCTTGCAACAGCTTCAGGTATGGCCGCAGTGACTTATACGATTTTGGCGCTTGCCCACGCTGGTGACCATGTAGTAGCGGCCTCAACTATCTACGGTGGGACCTTCAATCTCTTGAAAGAAACCCTTCCTCGTTATGGTATCACAACAACCTTTGTGGATGTGGATAATTTGGAGGAAGTAGAAGCAGCTATCAATGACAATACCAAGCTTGTCTTGATTGAAACCTTGGGCAATCCCTTGATTAACATTCCTGATTTGGAAAAATTGGCAGAGATTGCGCATAAACATCAGATTCCACTTATTTCTGACAATACCTTTGCAACACCTTACTTGATTAACGTCTTCTCTCACGGTGTAGATATTGCTATTCACTCTGCGACCAAGTTTATCGGCGGGCATGGTACGACTATTGGAGGAGTGATTGTCGATAGTGGTCGTTTTGACTGGGAGGCTTCAGGGAAATTCCCTCAATTTGTTGAGGAAGACCCAAGCTACCATAACTTGAGCTATACTCGTGATGTAGGTGCGGCAGCCTTTATTATCGCTGTTCGTGTTCAATTGCTTCGTGATACAGGTGCAGCCTTGTCACCATTTAATGCTTTCCTCTTGCTCCAAGGACTTGAAACCCTTTCACTTCGTGTGGAACGTCATGTACAAAATGCTGAGAAAATTGTTGATTTCCTTGTTAACCATCCTAAGGTAGAAAAAGTTAACTATCCAAAATTGGCAGATAGTCCTTATCATGCCTTGGCTGAGAAATATTTACCTAAAGGTGTGGGTTCAATCTTTACCTTCCATGTCAAAGGTGGAGAGGCAGAAGCACGCAAGGTAATCGATAATTTGGAAATTTTCTCTGACCTTGCAAACGTAGCAGATGCCAAGTCTCTTGTTGTTCATCCAGCAACAACTACCCACGGTCAATTGTCAGAAAAAGACCTAGAAGCAGCAGGAGTTACACCAAACCAAATCCGCTTGTCGATCGGTCTTGAAAATGTAGAAGATTTGATTGAAGACTTGCGCTTGGCCTTGGAAAAAATTTAAAGTAAAAGATATAAACAGTGGGTTTCGACTCGCTGTTTTTGATTTTCCTTCAGGCATGATATAATGGTTACAGAAGTCTAGAAAGAGGAAAGATATGAACGAAATCAAATGTCCCAACTGTGGGGAAGTTTTTACAGTAAATGAAAGCCAGTATGCTGAACTTTTGTCCCAAGTGAGAACGGCAGAGTTTGATAAGGAATTACACGATCGCATGAAGCAGGAACTGGCCTTGGTTGAGCAAAGGGCTATGAATGAGCAACAGTCTAAACTAGCTCAAAAAGACCAAGAAATCGCACAATTGCAGAGTCAAATCCAAAACTTTGATACAGAGAAAGAGTTGGCCAAGAAAGAAGTTGAACAGACAAGCCATGAGGCCTTATTAGCAAAGGACAAGGAAGTGCAGGCCTTGGAAAACCAATTGGCTACCTTGCGTTTAGAGCATGAAAATCAACTGCAAAAGACCCTTTCTGACCTTGAAAAAGAACGGGATCAGGTCAAAAATCAACTCCTCTTGCAAGAAAAAGAAAATGAGTTATCTTTGGCTTCTGTTAAGCAGAATTACGAAGCCCAGCTTAAAGCAGCCAGTGAACAAGTCGAATTTTACAAGAATTTCAAGGCTCAACAATCTACCAAGGCTATCGGTGAAAGTCTGGAACAGTATGCGGAGAGTGAGTTTAACAAGGTTCGCAGTTTTGCCTTTCCAAATGCTTACTTTGAGAAGGATAACAAGGTCTCTGCGCGTGGGTCTAAGGGGGACTTTATCTTCCGTGAGAGTGATGAAAATGGAGTAGAAATCATTTCTATCATGTTTGAGATGAAAAACGAAGCGGACGGGACAGAGAAGAAGCATAAGAACGCAGATTTTTACAAGGAATTGGACAAAGACCGTCGTGAAAAGAACTGTGAGTATGCGGTTTTAGTGACCATGCTAGAGGCAGATAACGACTACTTTAACACAGGGATTGTTGATGTCAGCCATGAGTATGAAAAGATGTATGTGGTTCGCCCTCAGTTCTTTATCCAGTTAATTGGGCTTTTGCGAAATGCGGCGCTTAATTCCCTAAAATATAAACAGGAGTTGGCCTTAGTTCGGGAGCAAAATATCGATATTACGCATTTTGAAGAAGACTTGGATGCCTTTAAACTAGCCTTTGCCAAGAACTACAATTCAGCTTCGACTAACTTTGGTAAAGCTATCGATGAAATCGACAAGGCCATCAAACGCATGGAAGAGGTTAAGAAATTCCTTACCACATCCGAAAACCAACTTCGTCTTGCAAATAACAAATTGGAAGATGTTTCGGTCAAAAAATTGACTCGAAAAAATCCAACTATGAAAGCGAAGTTTGAAGCATTGAAGGGGGAGTGAGAAAGCAAAAATGAACGGTATTATTAACTTAAAAAAAGAAGCGGGGATGACCTCGCATGATGTGGTTTTTAAACTGCGTAAGATTTTGGGAACCAAGAAGATTGGTCATGGTGGGACCTTGGATCCGGATGTGGTGGGTGTTTTGCCGATTGCGGTTGGTAAGGCGACACGCATGGTTGAGTTTATGCAGGATGAGGGCAAGGTCTATGAGGGGGAGATTACTCTCGGTTATTCCACGACAACTGAGGATGCCAGTGGGGAAGTGGTCGCAGAGACCCCTGTTTTGTCGCCCTTGGATGAAAAGCTTGTCGATGAAGCAATCGCTAGTTTGACTGGGTCTATTACCCAAATTCCGCCTATGTATTCGGCAGTAAAGGTCAATGGTCGTAAGCTCTATGAGTATGCGCGTGCTGGTCAGGAAGTGGAACGTCCAGAACGTCAGGTGACCATTTATAGCTTTGAGCGAACAAGTCCGATTTCTTATGAGGGCGAACTTGCACGTTTTACTTTTCGTGTGAAATGTAGCAAGGGAACTTATATCCGTACCTTGTCGGTTGATTTGGGAGAAAAATTGGGCTATGCGGCTCATATGTCCCATCTGACTCGGACTAGTGCTGCAGGGTTACAGTTAGAAGATGCTCTTACCTTGGAAGAAATTGCTGAAAGAGTAGAGGTAGGGCAACTAGACTTTCTCCATCCTCTTGAGATTGGGACGGGTGACCTTGTCAAAGTTTTCCTAACTCCAGAAGATGCTACAGAAGTTCGCTTTGGTCGTTTTATTGAGCTAGACCAAACGGACAAAGAACTGGCTGCCTTTGAAGGCGATAAATTGTTAGCAATTTTAGAAAAACGGGATAATCTCTATAAGCCAAGGAAGGTTTTTAGCTAGTCTAACTGAGGTGTAGGGAGTATTGTTTCCCTTAGACTATCCAAATCAGACTATAAATTTTGTAAAAAATGTGATAGAATAGACGACGGATAAAAAAACGGAGGATAGCATGCAAAATAGACCAATCATTATTGGAGTGACAGGTGGTTCTGGTGGAGGAAAAACCAGTGTTTCAAGAGCCATTTTATCACATTTCCCTGATGAAAAGATTTCCATGATTGAGCATGATTCATACTACAAGGATCAGTCTCATTTGACCTTTGAAGAGCGTGTCAAAACCAACTATGACCATCCTTTTGCCTTTGATACAGACTTGATGATCGAGCAGATTAAGGAATTGTTGGCAGGGCGTCCGGTGGACATTCCTACTTATGATTATACAGAGCATACACGAAGTAGCAAGACCTATCGTCAGGAGCCTCAAGATGTTTTTATCGTTGAGGGGATTTTAGTCTTGGAGGACAAGCGCCTGCGCGATTTGATGGATATCAAGATTTTTGTGGATACGGATGATGATGTGCGCATTATTCGTCGTATCAAGCGTGATATGGAGGAGCGTGGCCGTAGTCTTGATAGCGTTATTGACCAGTACTTAGGTGTGGTTAAACCAATGTACCACCAGTTTATTGAGCCGACCAAGCGTTATGCGGATATCGTCATTCCTGAGGGAGTCAGCAATACAGTTGCTATTGACCTTTTGACGACCAAGATTGCAAAGATTTTGGAAGAAGCTCGAAACAGCAAATAATCAGATGTGGAGGCCTTGCCTCCTTTTTCTATTTTTCCCTCATAATGGTACATAAATGAAGATTTTTAGGCATATTTTTGGTATAATAATACCCATGAAAGAGCAAGGAAATGAATAGTAGGTGGAGATGGAAAAGTATTTATCGGTAACAACTTTGACCAAGTATCTGAAAATGAAATTCGATAAAGACCCTTACTTGGAACGGGTCTATTTAACTGGTCAAGTTTCCAATTTTCGTAAACGACCTACTCACCAATATTTCTCCCTAAAGGATGACCATGCAGTTATTCAAGCGACTATTTGGTCTGGGGTTTATCAGAAATTAGGTTTCGACCTAGAAGAAGGAATGAAAATCAATGTGATTGGGCGTGTACAGGTCTATGAACCGAGTGGTAGCTACTCCATCATCATTGAAAAGGCAGAACCTGATGGAGTTGGGGCACTTGCGATTCAGTTTGAACAACTCAAGAAAAAATTGACAGAAGAAGGTCTGTTTCAAGAACGCTTCAAGCAACCTCTGCCCCAATTTTCTAAGAGAATTGGTGTGGTAACCAGTCGCAGTGGAGCCGTTATTCGAGATATTATCACGACCGTCAGCAGGCGATTTCCAGGTGTCGATATCTTACTTTATCCAACTAAGGTTCAAGGTGAGGGTTCTGCGGAGGAAATTGCTCGAAATATTGCGCGTGCCAATCAACGGGACGATTTGGACTTACTGATTATTGGTCGTGGTGGTGGTTCCATCGAGGATCTCTGGGCCTTTAACGAAGAAATTGTGGTACGAGCTATTTTTGAATCTCGTCTGCCAGTTATTTCTAGTGTGGGCCATGAGACAGATGTGACCTTGGCTGATTTTGTGGCAGATAGACGGGCTGCGACGCCAACAGCTGCTGCTGAACTGGCAACACCTGTTACCAAGTTGGATGTATTGGCTTATTTGCAAAATCAAGAAAAACGGATGGCAACTGTAGTCCGAAATATCCTATCTAAGAAACAAGAAGCTTTGAAAAAATGCAGTCAGTCTGTTATCTTTAGACAGCCAGAGCGCTTGTATGACGGTTATTTGCAACGCTTGGATCAATTGCAACTGCGTTTAAAACAAAGTTTGCGAACACAGATTTCCGATAACAAACAGCTAGTACAGGCAAGGACGCATCAACTAGTCCAATTATCACCTATTACCAAAATCCAGCGTTATCAGGATCGGCTTGCACAGTTGGACAAGCTTCTACGTAGCCAAATGGCGCTGGTTTATGATGCCAAGGTTGCTGAAGTCAAGAGATTATCAGAAGCCTTGTTGATGCTGGATACCAGTCGAATCGTGGCGCGTGGTTATGCTATTGTCAAAAAAGAAGAGTCAGTTATCGATTCGGTTGAGAGTTTGAAGAAAAAAGACCAAGTAACGCTTTTGATGCGAGATGGTCAAGTAGAATTAGAGGTTAAAGATGTCAAAACAAAAGAAATTTGAGGAAAATCTAGCAGAACTGGAGACCATTGTCCAAAGTTTGGAAAATGGTGAAATTACTTTAGAAGATGCGATTGCGGCCTTTCAAAAGGGCATGGTCTTGTCAAAAGAGCTCCAAGCTACGCTAGACAAGGCTGAAAAGACCTTAGTCAAGGTCATGCAAGAAGATGGAACAGAAAGTGATTTTGAATGAAAAAGCAAGAAAAATTAGCTCTTGTTGAGTCGGCTTTGGAAGACTTTTATGGAGACCAGCAGTTTGCCTCTAGTTTGCGAGAGTCTGTTCTCTATTCCATTCATGCTGGCGGCAAGCGTATTCGGCCTTTTCTCTTGTTGGAAGTTTTGGAAGCCTTGCAGGTTGCTATTAAACCTGCTCACGCGCAGGTGGCTGCGGCCTTGGAAATGATTCATACAGGGAGCTTGATTCACGATGATCTTCCAGCCATGGATGATGATGATTACCGTCGGGGGCGTTTGACCAATCATAAGAAATTTGGCGAAGCAATGGCAATTTTGGCTGGAGATGCCTTGTTCCTAGATCCCTATGCCTTGATAGCGCAGGCAGATTTGCCAAGTCAGATTAAGGTAGACTTAATTGCCAACCTATCGCTTGCTTCAGGAAGTCTGGGCATGGTAGCAGGGCAGGTTTTGGACATGGAGGGTGAACACCAGCATTTGTCCTTGAAAGAACTTCAGACCATTCATGCCAATAAGACTGGAAAATTACTAGCTTATCCCTTCCAAGCAGCTGCTATCATAGCTGAATTGGCTCCTGGAATGCAGGCAAAGCTGAAAACTGTTGGCGAATTGATTGGACTTGCCTTTCAGGTCAGAGACGATGTACTGGATGTGACAGCTAGTTTTGAGGAAATCGGCAAGACTCCGCAAAAGGATTTACAGGCTGAAAAGTCAACCTATCCAGCCTTGTTGGGCTTGGAAGAGGCCATTGCTTTTTGTAACCAAACCTTGGATCAAGCTAATGCAAAATTAGAAGAAATTGCCCAGCAGGTTCCCTTTGAAACAGAATCGATTGTAAGTGTAGTAGAAAGTTTGAGAATCAATGGCTAAGGAAAGAGTGGATGTACTAGCTTATAAACAGGGCTTGTTTGAAACGCGAGAACAGGCCAAGCGCGGCGTCATGGCTGGACTAGTCGTAGCAGTCCTGAATGGAGAACGGTTTGACAAACCAGGAGAGAAAATTCCAGACGACACCGAGCTAAAACTCAAGGGCGAGAAACTCAAGTATGTCAGCCGTGGTGGCTTGAAATTGGAGAAGGCCTTGCAGGTCTTTGATTTGTCAGTAGAAGGGGCGACAACGATTGATATCGGTGCCTCTACCGGGGGCTTTACGGATGTCATGTTGCAAAATGGTGCTGAGTTAGTCTTTGCAGTTGATGTTGGTACCAATCAGTTGGCTTGGAAACTACGCCAAGACCCACGTGTTGTCAGCATGGAGCAGTTCAATTTCCGCTATGCTGAAAAGACTGACTTTGAAAAGGAACCGAGCTTTGCCAGTATTGATGTGAGTTTCATTTCCCTCAGTCTGATTTTGCCAGCCTTGCACCGAGTGTTAGCTGATCAAGGTCAGGTTGTGGCTCTGGTTAAGCCTCAGTTTGAGGCAGGACGTGAGCAGATTGGGAAAAATGGAATTATTCGAGATGCCAAGGTTCATCAAAATGTCCTTGAATCTGTCACAGCTATGGCAGTAGAGGAAGGCTTTTCAGTCCTTGGTTTGGACTTTTCTCCCATCCAAGGTGGACATGGAAATATTGAGTTTTTAGCGTATTTGAAAAAAGAAGAGTCAGCAAGCAATCAGGTTCTTGCTGAGATTGAAGAAGTAGTAGAGAGGGCGCATAGTCAATTTAAAAATGAATAAAAAAGAGAGACTTGAAAAAATTAGACGATTTGTGACAGATTATCAAATCGGTACGCAAGAAGAAATCGTAGAACATTTGAAAGAAGCAGGAATCACTGCCACTCAGGCGACGGTATCCCGAGATATCAAAGAGCTAGGTATTGTCAAAATTCCTTTGAGAGACAACACCTATGTCTATGAATTGCCAAAATCAATCGTAAAAAGTTTGCAACTGGCTGAAGACAATATTGAGTCAGCCGAATTGATGGACAAGATGATCAATCTACAAGTTATCCCAGGAAATACGGCTTTTGTAAAAGCTCAGTTAATCGAGACTTTTGCGAACAAGATTTTTAGCTGTTTAGCTGATGATAGCTCGATTTTAGTCATTGCCAGAAGTGAAAGTCTAGCTGAGGAAATCTTTGAACAAGTAAAAAATTGGTAGGTCTATATGTTACTTGAAATTTCGATAAAAAACTTTGCCATTATTGAGGCTATTTCCCTCAATTTTGAGAAGGGAATGACTGTCCTGACTGGTGAGACAGGTGCAGGGAAGTCGATTATCATTGATGCCATGAATATGATGTTGGGAGCTCGTGCAACGACAGATGTTATTCGTCATGGTGCACCAAAGGCAGAGATTGAGGGGCTTTTCTCAGTTGAGAATAGTCGCCTTTTACAGGAAATTTTTGATGAGCAAGGTTTGGAATTGGGGGATGAGATTATCATCCGTCGAGAAATTCTGCAAAATGGTCGTAGTATTAGCCGTGTAAATGGCCAGATGGTCAATCTATCTGTCTTGCGTGCCATTGGGCAACATCTGGTGGATATTCATGGCCAGCATGACCAAGAGGAGTTAATGCGTCCTCAACTACACATCCAGATGTTGGATGAATTTGGCGATGTAGCTTTTTGGGACTTAAAAGAAACCTACCAGACTAGTTTTGATGCCTATCGAAAAATGCGCAAGCAGGTTCTGGAAGTCAAGAAAAACCAACAGGAACATAAGGCTCGTATTGAAATGTTGGAATTTCAAATGGCAGAGATTGAGGCGGCTAATTTGCAAGCAGGGGAAGACTTGGATCTCAACCAAGAGCGAGATAAACTCCTCAACCATAAAAATATTGCAGATACCCTAACCAATGCCTACAGCATGTTAGACAATGAAGAGTTTTCAAGTCTAGCTAATGTTCGTTCAGCCATGAATGACATGGAAAGTGTCGAAGAATATGACCCTGACTACCGTGAAATTTCAAGTTCTCTGTCTGAGACCTACTATGTCTTAGAAGATATTAGCAAGCGTCTGGAAGCTATCATTGAGGACCTTGATTTTGACGGCAATCGTCTCATGCAAGTCGAGAATCGTTTGGACCTTCTTCATACCATTACTCGTAAGTATGGTGGAACTGTGGATGATGTCTTGCTGTATTTTGCCAAAATTACAGAAGAATACAATCTTTTGACAGGTAATAACCTTTCTTCTGAGGACATGGAAGCAGAGCTTAAGAAGTTGGAAGTTAATCTTGTCGATTTGGCAGGTCAGCTTGCATCTGCTCGTCATGATTTGGCCCAGCAGCTGGAAGCAGAGATTAAACAAGAACTGCAAGACCTTTATATGGAAAAAGCCCAGTTTCAGGTTCGTTTTAGCAAGGGCAAATTCAGTCGTGAGGGAAATGAAATGGTTGAGTTTTACATTTCAACCAATCCTGGTGAAGACTTTAAACCCTTGGTTAAGGTTGCATCTGGTGGGGAATTATCCCGTCTCATGCTAGCCATTAAATCTGCCTTTTCTCGCAAAGAAGGTAAGACTAGCATTGTCTTTGATGAGGTGGATACGGGAGTTTCAGGTCGTGTAGCTCAGGCTATTGCGCAGAAGATTCACAAGATTGGTCAGCATGGTCAGGTTTTGGCTATTTCCCATTTGCCACAAGTGATTGCGATTGCAGATTATCAATTCTTTATTGAGAAGATTAGCAATGAGCATTCAACGGTTTCGACTGTTCGTCTCTTGACGGTTGAAGAGCGAGTAGAGGAAGTTGCCAAGATGTTGGCAGGTGATAATGTGACGGAAGCAGCCCTGACGCAAGCCAGAGAATTGTTGAGAAACAGGGAGAAATAAGATGACAGACTATTATGTAATTGGAGATGTTCACGGAAAAGCAGGGATGCTAGAAGACCTTCTCAAAACTTGGGATGGTCAGACCCAGTTGCTTTTTCTAGGGGATTTGATTGACCGCGGTGAAGATAGTCGCCGTGTCCTTGAAATGGTTAAGGAATTGGTGGATAATCAAGGAGCTATCTGTTTGTCAGGAAACCACGAGTATATGTTTTTGACTTGGCTCGATGACCCAGAAGAAAGCTATGACCATTATCGTCGCAACGGAGGAGATACAACCATTAACTCTATCCTAGGTCGTCCCTTGGATGCACCAGTTGATGGAGTAGAAGATGCCAAGCGGGTTGCTACTGAAGCGGCAGACTTGGTCGAATTTATTCGTCAAATGCCATTTGTAGTGGAAACAGATCATTATATTTTTGTTCATGCTGGCGTTGATTTGACATTAGAGGACTGGCATGAAACGACAGACTACAAGAAAGTTTGGCTCAGAAAACCATTCCACGAAGCTGAAAATCATACTGGAAAAATCATTGTCTTTGGACATACACCGGTTTATGGTTTGTTAAAGCAAGAGCGAGGTACAGCTGAGCTTTGGACTACAGAAGATGGCAAGATTGGAATGGATGGAGGAGCTGTTTATGGTGGTGTTCTTCATGGGATTGTCTTTACTGACCAAGGAATGACAGAACATCACTTTATCGAAAATGACGGCTTTGTCGCTGAAGATTAGTACTCCTAGCAGGGTATGGTCTTGTCAAAATATCAAAAACAATTTATAATAAATAGATACCCTGAAAGGAAGAGAATCATGAACTTAGAAGAATTGAAAAAACGACAGGAGAAGATCCGTAACTTCTCTATTATCGCCCATATTGACCACGGAAAGTCGACTCTTGCAGACCGCATTTTGGAAAAGACAGAGACAGTTTCAAGTCGTGAAATGCAGGCTCAGCTCTTAGATAGCATGGATCTAGAGCGAGAACGTGGGATTACCATTAAACTCAATGCCATCGAGCTGAATTATACTGCGAAAGATGGAGAGACTTATATTTTCCACTTAATTGACACGCCGGGGCATGTAGACTTTACCTATGAAGTTTCACGCTCGCTAGCTGCCTGTGAGGGTGCTATTTTGGTGGTCGATGCTGCCCAAGGAATTGAGGCTCAAACCCTTGCCAATGTTTATCTTGCCTTGGACAATGATTTGGAAATCATGCCAGTCATTAATAAAATTGACCTGCCAGCCGCAGATCCAGAGCGCGTGCGTACAGAGATTGAAGATGTTATTGGTCTAGATGCCAGCGAAGCAGTTTTGGCTTCTGCCAAGGCTGGTATTGGTATCGAAGAAATCCTTGAGCAAATCGTAGAAAAAGTACCAGCTCCAACAGGTGATGTGACTGCGCCACTGAAAGCCTTAATTTTTGACTCTGTTTACGATGCTTACCGTGGGGTTATCCTCCAAGTTCGTGTCATGGACGGGGTGGTCAAACCGGGTGATAAGATTCAGCTTATGAGCAATGGTAAGACCTTTGATGTTACGGAAGTCGGTATTTTTACACCAAAAGCAGTTGGTCGTGATTTCCTTGCGACTGGTGACGTTGGTTATATTGCGGCTTCTATCAAGACGGTTCAGGACACTCGTGTGGGTGATACCGTTACCTTGGCGACCAATCCTGCGGCAGAGCCATTACATGGCTACAAGCAGATGAACCCGATGGTCTTTGCGGGTCTCTACCCAATCGAGTCAAACAAGTACAATGATCTTCGTGAAGCCCTTGAAAAATTGCAACTAAATGATGCCAGCTTGCAGTTTGAACCAGAAACGTCTCAGGCACTTGGATTTGGTTTCCGTTGTGGATTCCTTGGACTTCTTCATATGGATGTTATCCAAGAACGTTTGGAACGTGAGTTCAATATTGACCTCATCATGACAGCTCCGTCTGTTATTTACAAAGTTAATTTGACTGACGGTGAATCAATGGATGTGTCAAACCCGTCTGAGTTTCCAGACCCAACCAAAATTGCTACCATTGAGGAACCTTATGTTAAAGCTCAAATCATGGTACCGCAGGAGTTTGTAGGAGCAGTGATGGAATTGGCTCAACGTAAGCGTGGGGATTTTGTGACCATGGATTATATTGATGACAATCGTGTTAATATTATCTATCAAATTCCTCTTGCTGAAATCGTCTTTGACTTCTTTGATAAACTTAAGTCTTCGACACGTGGTTATGCCAGCTTTGACTATGAATTGTCAGAGTATCGCCCATCTAAGCTAGTCAAAATGGATATCCTTCTCAATGGAGACAAGGTGGATGCCCTCAGCTTTATCGTTCACAAGGACTTTGCCTACGAACGTGGGAAACTCATCGTTGATAAGCTCAAGAAAATCATACCTCGTCAACAATTTGAAGTTCCGATTCAAGCAGCAATTGGACACAAGATTGTTGCTCGTACAGATATCAAGGCCCTTCGTAAGAACGTACTTGCCAAGTGTTATGGTGGTGACGTTTCTCGTAAACGTAAACTGCTTGAAAAACAAAAAGCTGGTAAGAAACGCATGAAAGCTATCGGATCAGTAGAAGTTCCGCAAGAAGCTTTCCTCAGCGTCTTGAGTATGGATGAAGAATAAGTTATCAGAATTGTTTTTCTTGTTAATAGGAAATTTATATAAGAATCAATAGTAAAGCAGGCTTAAATGGTCTGCTTTTTTAGTTTCTAGAACAGAAAAAATGTTTGAAGTGTTTGTTTATATGTTTGTTTTTACGCAACAAACTACAAAAACAACAAAAATATAAAAAAAGAGACAAAAAACAACAGAAAACCGTTGACAACGGTTTCATATAGTGTTATACTTATAGCATAAAGTTAATGGAAAGAAGGGAAAACCTTATGGGATTAGATCATTTCTTTGACAAAAACCTTGTGTTTTGCTTAGAAGCGGATAATCAAGAACATCTCTTTGATCAGGTTGCAACTTTATTGGAAGAACGAGAAGTCGTAACTCCAACTTATCGTGAAGCCTTGATCACGCGTGAAAAGTCATTTCCAACTGGCTTAGATATGGAATTTTTGGGTAAGGATTTGCCGAATGTGGCTATTCCTCATACAGATATTGTTCATAATCTAGCTGAAAAAGTTGTGGTCGTTCGATTAGATAAACCAGTGACTTTCCACAATATGATTGCACCGGATAAGGAAGTAGAAGTATCCCTGCTCTTCTTTATCATTAATAACTCAAGTTCAAGTCAAACAAACATTCTTGCTCAGTTGATGGACTTCTTTACTGGAAATTGTCATCTTGAAGACCTATCAAAAATTTCTGAACCAGAAGCCCTTTATGCTTATATTGCTGAAGCAATCGCTTAATCTTGTCTATTAAAAATATTAAATCGGAGGAAATCCATATGATTAAAATTCTTGCTGCCTGCGGTGCAGGTGTTAACTCAAGCCACCAAATTAAAAGTGCTCTTGAAGAAGAACTTTCAAACCGCGGTTTTGATGTTCACTGTGATGCAGTTATGGTTAAGGACGTCAACGAAGACCTTATCAAAGGTTATGACATCTTTACACCAATTGCTGCGACAGATCTTGGTTTTGACCCAGGTATTCCAGTTATCGAAGCTGGACCAATCTTATTCCGTATCCCAGCTATGAGTGCTCCAGTATATGATAATATTGAAGCAGCTATCAAAGAACACGGATTAAGCTAATTATCAATTTGTTAACATTCATATAACATAAAAAAGGGAGGAACTGTTATGGATGCAATCTTTGACCTAATCAAAAAGGTCTTTACACCCGTCTTAGATATGGGTGGTCCTGTCATCATGTTGATCATTTTGACAATATTGGCTTTACTTTTTGGAGTGAAATTCTCCAAAGCGCTTGAAGGTGGTATCAAACTTGCCATCGCCCTTACTGGTATCGGTGCTATCATCGGTATGCTAAACACTGCTTTCTCAGCATCACTAGCAAAATTCGTTGAAAATACTGGTATTCAATTGAGTATTACCGACGTTGGTTGGGCACCACTTGCTACAATCACTTGGGGTTCTGCTTGGACACTTTACTTCTTGCTCATCATGTTGATTGTCAACATAGTGATGCTTGCTATGAAGAAAACAGATACACTTGACGTTGATATCTTCGATATCTGGCACTTGTCTATCACAGGTCTTTTGATTAAATGGTATGCAGACAACAACGGTGTGAGCCAAGGGGTTTCACTCTTGATTGCTACAGCAGCTATTGTACTTGTTGGGGTTCTTAAAATCATCAACTCTGACTTGATGAAACCTACATTTGATGACCTTCTTAATGCACCAAGTTCATCTCCAATGACTTCAACTCACATGAACTACATGATGAACCCAGTTATCATGGTTTTGGATAAGATTTTTGAAAAATTCTTCCCAGGTCTTGATAAATATGACTTTGATGCTGCTAAATTGAACAAGAAAATCGGTTTCTGGGGATCTAAATTCTTCATCGGTTTCATTCTTGGTATCGTTATCGGTATTATGGGAACTCCACATCCAATTGAAGGTGTTGTCGATGCAGATAAATGGCGTCTCGTTATCAAAGGTTGGTTGTCTCTTGGTTTGACTGCTGGTGTATCTTTGGAACTCTTCTCACTTATTGGTTCATGGTTCATCGCTGCCGTAGAACCACTTTCACAAGGTATTACAAACGTTGCTACTAAACGTCTTCAAGGACGTAAATTCAATATCGGTCTTGACTGGCCATTCATCGCTGGTCGTGCTGAAATCTGGGCTTGTGCCAACGTACTTGCACCAATCATGTTGATTGAAGCAGTGCTTCTTTCAAAAGTCGGAAATGGTATCTTACCACTTGCTGGTATCATCGCTATGGGTGTTACACCAGCTCTCTTGGTGGTAACTCGTGGTAAATTGCTCCGTATGATCATCTTCGGAACACTCTTGTTGCCACTCTTCCTTCTTTCAGGTACACTTATCGCACCATTTGCAACAGAACTTGCTAAAGGTGTAGGTGCCTTCCCAGCAGGTGTGAGCGAAACTCAATTGATCACTCACTCAACTCTTGAAGGACCAATCGAAAAACTTCTTGGTTGGACAATTGGTAACACTACAACAGGTGATATCAAAGCAATCCTTGGTGCTATAGTCTTCCTTGTATTCTATATCGGTATCTTTGCTTGGTACAGAAAACAAATGATCAAACGTAACGAAGAGTACGCAGCAAAAGCAAAATAATGCACTCCTATAAAATGTAAATTGTTAAAGCTAGGTTGTCGACATCCATTAGGAGTGACAACCTAGTTTTTTATAAACTATCAAGAAATCGGAGAAAATAATGATAATTGAATTAAAATCAGAACAACTAAGAGTTCAATTTAACAGTTTTGGTGGGGCTCTTTCTTCTATAAAAGATGCTGAAGGTCTTGAGTATTTGTGGCAAGGAGAGGCTACTTATTGGAGTGGACAAGCTCCTGTTCTCTTCCCTATTTGTGGTTCTTTGAGAGAGGATACAGCTTTCTATATAGATGAGAAAGGGCAAGAAAGCAAAGGAAAGATTCCTCGTCATGGTTTGGTTCGTAAGAAAGAATTTGAATTAGTCGAACAGACAGACAAGAGTGTAACTTTTGCAATTGAAGACGATGAGAATAGCTATCAAAACTACCCATATCATTTCCGCCTAGAAATTACTTATATCCTTACTGGTAAGACAGTACGGACTCAATACAAGATTTTCAATAAAGAAACTAGCAAAGTCATGCCTTACTTTATTGGTGGGCATCCTGGCTTTAATTGTCCTCTACTTGATGATGAAGTCTATGAAGATTACTATTTAGAGTTTGAGAAAGAAGAGACTTGCTCTGTTCCACGCCCTTTCCCAGAAACAGGTATGTTGGATTTCCAAGATAGAAGTCCATGGTTAGAAGGTCAAAAAGAAGTAGACCTCAGCTATGATCTTTTCAGTACTGATGCAGTTACCTTAGATGAATTGCAATCTAGAACAATTGCCCTTCGTTCTCGTAAACATGATAAAGGGTTGAAAGTGCACTTTGCAGAGTTTCCAAACCTCATTGTCTGGTCAACTTTGAATAAAGGGCCTTTCATTGCTTTTGAACCATGGTCTGGCTTGTCAACATCCCTTGAAGAAGGAGATCATCTAGAAGATAAGAAGAATGTTCGTCTCTTAGAGTCTGGTCAAGTGGATCAAATTGGTTTTGATATCGAAATCTTTTAGATAAAAACCACAAAAACAAACATTAACTGTTGACTTTTTCAGGAAATAGGAGTATATTATGTTTGTAAGCAACAAATGATGTTTGTAACAAACAAATAATCGCTTGTTATATTCTCTTTCGTGGAGAGAAATCATTTCTAGGAATTTGATTTCCTAAACTTGAATAAGGTGTCATTCATCTCATTCAATCCAATTTGTCAATAAACTGCTAGAGACTTTTTTGTAGGTAAACTGCTAACTATAAAAGGTTTTACTAGCCAAGAGAAATATAAAGGAGTATACAATATGTCTATTGTTATCGGTGCAGATGCTGCAGGTTTGAGATTGAAAGAAGTTGTGAAAGACTTCTTGGAAAAAGAAAACTTCCACGTTGTGGATGTTACAGCTGAAGGTCAAGACTTTGTTGATGTGACTCTTGCTGTTGCTGCAGAAGTAAACAAAGAAGAACAAAACCTTGGTATTGTGATTGATGCTTATGGGGCTGGTCCTTTCATGGTTGCAACTAAAATCAAAGGAATGGTTGCTGCAGAAGTATCTGACGAACGTTCAGCTTATATGACTCGTGGCCACAACAACTCACGTATGATCACTATGGGTGCACAACTTGTTGGTGATGAATTGGCTAAAAACATCGCTAAAGGATTTGTTAACGGTAAATACGATGGCGGACGTCACCAAATTCGTGTCGATATGTTGAACAAAATGTGCTAATTAGATTACAGTAAGAAAGGTAAGTTAAAAATGAGAATTGCAATTGGATGTGACCACATCGTAACAGATGAAAAAATGGCGGTTTCAGAATTTTTGAAATCAAAAGGATATGAAGTCATTGACTTTGGTACATATGACCACACACGTACTCACTACCCAATCTTTGGTAAAAAAGTTGGTGAAGCTGTAACTAGCGGTCAAGCTGATCTTGGGGTATGTATCTGTGGTACTGGTGTTGGTATCAACAACGCTGTAAATAAAGTTCCTGGTGTTCGTTCTGCCTTGGTTCGTGATATGACAACAGCCCTTTATGCTAAAGAACAATTGAACGCTAACGTTATCGGTTTTGGTGGTAAAATTACTGGTGAATTGCTTATGTGTGATATCATCGAAGCTTTCATCCATGCTGAATACAAACCATCTGAAGAAAACAAAAAATTGATTGCGAAAATTGAACACGTTGAAAGTCACAATTCTCAACAAACAGACGCAAACTTCTTCACTGAATTCCTTGAAAAATGGGATCGCGGAGAATACCACGACTAAGAGGTGACCTATGATTTTAACAGTCACAATGAACCCATCCATCGATATTTCCTATCCTTTGGATGAGTTGAAGATTGATACTGTCAATCGTGTGGTGGATGTAACCAAAACTGCTGGTGGTAAGGGACTCAATGTTACCCGAGTACTTTCAGAACTTGGGGATTCAGTTCTTGCTACTGGTTTAGTGGGTGGTAAACTTGGTGAGTTTTTGGTTGAACATATCGATGATAACGTTAAGAAAGATTTCTTCTCTATTCAGGGAGAAACTCGTAACTGTATCGCTATTCTACACGGGCCCAACCAAACAGAAGTTCTTGAAAAAGGTCCTGTAGTATTGGAACAGGAAGGTCAAGACTTTTTGGAACATTTCAAAAATCTTCTGGGCTCAGTTGAAGTAGTAGCTATCTCAGGTAGTCTGCCAGCTGGCCTTCCAGTTGATTACTATGCGAGCTTGGTAGAACTTGCTAATCAAGCTGGTAAACCTGTAGTTTTGGACTGCTCTGGTGCAGCTCTTCAGGCAGTTCTTGAATCATCACATAAACCAACAGTCATCAAACCAAATAATGAGGAATTGTCTCAACTTCTAGGAAGAGAAGTTTCTGAGGATTTGGATGAATTAAAAGAAGTTCTCCAAGAACCTTTGTTTGCAGGGATTGAATGGATTATCGTTTCGCTTGGTGCCAACGGTGCCTTTGCTAAACATGGTGATACTTTCTATAAAGTAGATATTCCTAGAATTCAGGTGGTAAATCCTGTTGGATCTGGAGATTCTACTGTGGCAGGGATTTCTTCAGGACTACTTCATAAAGAATCGGATGCAGAATTACTCATCAAGGCAAATGTCCTTGGTATGCTCAATGCTCAAGAAAAAATGACTGGTCATGTCAACATGGCCAACTATCAAGCTCTATATGATCAATTAATAGTAAAAGAGGTATAAAATGGCTTTAACAGAACAAAAACGTGCGCGCTTAGAAAAACTTTCTGATGAAAATGGAATCATCTCAGCTCTTGCTTTTGACCAACGTGGTGCTTTGAAACGCCTCATGGCTCAACACCAAACAGAAGAACCAACTGTTGCTCAAATGGAAGAACTTAAAGTCTTGGTTGCAGATGAATTGACTAAATACGCTTCATCAATGCTTCTTGACCCTGAGTATGGACTTCCAGCAACTAAAGCTCTTGATGAAAAAGCTGGTCTTCTCCTTGCTTATGAAAAAACAGGTTATGACACAACAAGCACAAAACGCTTGCCAGACTGCTTGGATATTTGGTCTGCAAAACGTATTAAAGAAGAAGGTGCGGATGCAGTTAAATTCTTGCTTTACTATGATGTAGATAGCTCAGACGAACTTAACCAAGAAAAACAAGCTTACATTGAACGTATTGGTTCTGAGTGTGTGGCTGAAGATATCCCATTCTTCCTTGAAATCCTTGCTTACGATGAAAAAATTGCTGACGCAGGTTCTGTAGAATATGCTAAAGTAAAACCACACAAAGTTATCGGTGCTATGAAAGTCTTCTCAGACCCACGCTTTAACATTGATGTCTTGAAAGTTGAAGTTCCTGTTAACATTAAATATGTCGAAGGCTTCGCTGAAGGTGAAGTTGTTTACACACGCGAAGAAGCAGCAGCCTTCTTCAAAGCACAAGATGAAGCAACTAACTTGCCATACATTTACTTGAGTGCTGGTGTATCAGCTAAACTTTTCCAAGATACTCTTGTATTTGCCCATGAATCAGGTGCAAACTTTAACGGAGTTCTTTGTGGACGTGCAACATGGGCTGGATCAGTTGAAGCTTACATCAAAGACGGTGAGGCAGCAGCTCGTGAATGGCTTCGCACAACTGGTTTTGAAAACATTGACGAACTCAATAAAGTTCTTCAAACAACAGCGACTTCATGGAAAAAACGTGTGTAAGAAAGTCTTTTAAAACTGAAATTTTTAATACTTACAAAAATCCCCACCAATCGGTGGGGATCGTTTTATGGTTTAGAAAGAATAATTTTTGTTTGTTTTGAAAGTTGGTCGTACGTTTCTTTGCTCAGTTTAGAGTCTGAAACGATGGTATCAATATCAGAGATATTGTAGAAGGTATAAAAATCAAATTTATTGAACTTACTATTGTCAGCTAGTAAGTATTTTTTATTGGAATTGTTGAGGGCGATGCGTTGGGATTCACCTTCCTCTTCACTAAAGGTCGCAATCGCATTGTCCTGAATACCATTACAGCTAACGAAAGCTTTAGAAAATTGTAGATTGGCCAAATTTTGCAAGGTTAGTGTTCCGACAAAGGCTCCAGTGATAGAGCGGTAGTTTCCACCGATTAAAATCAAATCTGTTAGTTTTCGTTCGTTTAGGATGAGAAAGACTGGTAAACTGTTTGTTACAACACGAATATTATCGATTGGAAGTTCACGGGCAAAAGACTCCAAGGTTGTCCCTGGACCGATAAAAATGGTTTCGCCTTCATCGATTAAATGACCTGCAAAACGGCTGATTTCTTGTTTTTCTGCGATTTGTAAGCTTTGTTTTTCAATATTGGAACGTTCATTGTTTAAGATAGAACCTGTACGAATTTTTTCAGCTCCTCCATGCACACGAACAAGTAAATCCTTGTCAGCTAACTCTTGTAAATAGCGTCTAGCAGTCATATCTGACACATCCAGGCGAGTCATGATTTCTTTTACAGTAATAGTTCCCTTTGTATTTACCGTTTCTAGAATATTATCTAGTTTTTCCTGCTTTAGCATCGTTATCACCTCTATTTCTATTACTATTTTATCATAAAGTATTCAATCAATCAATTTAAAAAACAAAAGAAAACAAAAAACAAAAATATCATGGTTGTTTTAAACAAACCATGATATTGATATCAGTTATAAAATTGTTGACTTAGTCTAAACCGTAGTTGTAGTCGTCGTCTTGCATGGCTTCAACTTCACCAAGAAGGTAGCCATTTCCTACTTGAGAGAAGAAGTCGTGGTTAGATGTTCCTGTTGAAATACCGTTCATAACGATTGGGTTGACATCATCAGCTGAGTCTGGGAAGAGTGGATCTTGTCCCAGGTTCATGAGTGCCTTGTTGGCATTGTAGCGAAGGAAGGTTTTAACTTCTTCCGTCCAACCAACACCGTCATAGAGGCTTTCTGTGTAGCCTTCTTCATTCTCATAAAGAGTATAGAGCAGGTCGTACATCCATTCTTTGAGTTTTTCTTGCTCTTCTTCAGGTAATTCATTGAAACCGAGTTGGAATTTATAACCAATGTAGGTTCCGTGAACAGACTCATCACGAATGATCAATTTGATAATTTCCGCAACGTTGGCTAGTTTGTTGTTCCCAAGATAGTAGAGGGGAGTGAAGAAACCAGAGTAGAAGAGGAAGGTTTCAAGGAAGACACTGGCAACTTTCTTTTCAAGTGGGCTACCGTTGAGGTAAATTTCGTTGACAATCTCAGCCTTCTTTTGTAGATAGGGATTGGTATTGGTCCATTCGAAAATTTCTTCAATCTCAGCCTTGGTATTCAGGGTAGAGAAGATTGATGAGTAAGATTTAGCGTGAACAGATTCCATAAATTGGATGTTATTGAAAACAGCTTCCTCATGTGGTGTACGGATGTCCGCGCGAAGGGCTTGAACCCCAGTTTCAGATTGCATAGTATCCAAAAGTGTCAAACCACCAAAGACTTTTCCGACCAAGTCTTTTTCTACATTTGATAGCTTTCTCCAGTCATCCAAGTCATTTGACAAGGGAATACGTGTATCAAGCCAAAATTGCTCCGTTAGTTTTTCCCAAGTTGATTTGTCGATGACATCTTCGATGGCATTCCAGTTAATGGCTTTGTAGTAAGTTTCCATTTGAAATCTCTTTCTGTGTTTAATATTGCGAACTCACAATTATCTCTATTTTATCATAATTCTAGAGGAGTATCGCACAAAAAGTCGGAAGCCCGACTTTTTGTTATTTCATAGTATAGCTGCTTATTCCAGCTTAGCTTGGTAAATGAATCGATAGCCTAAGAAAATGTAGTTTCCTCAAGCAAAGATTAAATCACACAGCTTTCACATTGGTTGGCACCGACTTCTCCACCATCATCAGTAAAGGTACGGACGTAGTAGATAGACTTGATTCCCTTGTTAAAGGCATAGTTACGAAGGATAGACAAGTCACGTGTCGTTTGTTTGTTTTCTTTCTTCCATTCGTAAAGTCCTTTTGGAATGTCACTACGCATGAAGAGAGTGAGTGAAAGTCCTTGGTCCACGTGCTCAGTCGCAGCAGCATAAACATCAATTACCTTACGCATATCCATGTCGTAGGCAGAAGTGTAGTAAGGAATGGTTTCTGTTGATAATCCTGCAGCTGGATAATAGATTTTACCGATTTTCTTCTCTTGACGTTCTTCGATACGTTGCGTAATCGGGTGGATAGAAGCAGAAACGTCGTTGATGTAGCTGATAGAACCATTTGGCGCTACAGCAAGGCGGTTTTGGTGGTAAAGACCATCTGCTTGAATCTTGTCGCGAAGTTCAGCCCAGTCAGCAGCACTTGGGATAAAGACATCTTTGAAGAGTTCTTTAACACGGTCTGATTTTGGAACAAACTCGCCAGTCACATACTTGTCAAAGTAGCTTCCGTTAGCATAGTCTGATTTTTCAAAGTTGTGGAAGGTGATACCACGTTCACGCGCAATATTGTTTGACTCAACCAAGGTCCAGTAGTTCATGAGCATGAAGTAGATGCTTGTAAATTCAACCGACTCAGGCGATCCATATTCAATCAATTGTTGGGCAAGGTAGCTGTGAAGTCCCATGGCACCAAGACCAAAGGTATGAGCTTGGCTATTTCCGTGGTCGATGGTAGGAACAGCTACGATGTGTGAACTGTCTGTAACGAAAGTAAGGGCACGAACCATAGCACGGATAGAACGACCAAAGTCAGGTGAAGTCATCATGTTGACCACGTTGGTTGAACCAAGATTACATGAAACGTCTGTTCCCATTTGAAGGAATTCTTGAGCATCGTTGATCAAGCTTGGTTCTTGAACTTGAAGAATTTCAGAACACAAGTTGCTCATGATAATCTTTCCATCAACAGGATTTGCACGGTTAGCCGTATCAATGTTGACGACGTAAGGGTAACCAGACTCTTGTTGCAATTTAGAGATTTCAGTTTCTAAATCACGCGCCTTGATTTTTGTCTTACGGATATTTGGATTTGCGACTAGTTCATCGTATTTTTCAGTGATGTCGATGTAGTTAAATGGCACACCATATTCAAGTTCTACAGAGTAAGGGCTGAAGAGGTACATTTCTTCATTTTTACGTGCTAATTCGTAGAATTTATCTGGTACTACAACACCAAGTGAGAGGGTCTTTACACGAACTTTCTCATCAGCGTTTTCTTTCTTAGTTGAAAGAAAGGCGATGATATCAGGGTGAAAGACATTGAGGTAAACAACACCGGCACCTTGACGTTGACCCAATTGGTTTGAGTAAGAGAAGCTGTCTTCGAAGAGTTTCATAACAGGTACGACTCCAGAAGCTGCACCTTCATAGCCTTTGATAGGTGCACCAGCTTCACGAAGATTGCTGAGGGTAATTCCCACACCACCACCGATACGTGAAAGTTGAAGAGCAGAGTTGATAGAACGTCCGATAGAGTTCATATCATCAGTCACTTGGATCAAGAAGCAAGATACCAACTCCCCACGACGAGCACGACCAGCATTCAAGAAGGAAGGAGTAGCAGGTTGGTAGCGTTGGTGGATGATTTCATTGGCAATATCAATTGCAACAGCTTCATCACCATCAGCGAAATAAAGGGCGTTAAAGAAGACGCGGTCTTCCATACTTTCAAGATAGTATTCACCGTCGTTAGTCTTCAAGGCATATTGATTATAGAACTTATAGGCAGCCATGAAAGACTTGAATTGGAAATTTTGTTCTTTGATAAATTGAGACAATTCTTCCAAAAATTCTGGACGGTATTTCTTGATAAAGGCTGTTTCGATGTAGTTGTGTTCAATGAGGTAGTTGATTTTATCTTTGATTGAATCAAAAACCATAGTATTTGGAACTACATTTTCTTTAAAGAAGGCATCCAAGGCTTCCTTATCTTTATGAAGCATGATTTGTCCATTAACAGGACGGTTGATTTCGTTATTGAGACGGAAGTAAGTCACGTCCTCAAGATGTTTTAATCCCATAAAATTTCCCTTATCTAATTACAAAAGAAAGGCTTCTAAGTTAGCCCTAGAAGCAGTTTCTTCTGGATGATGTACTAAGACTATGCTAATTGTTTCAATTTTCCTGGTTGGAAACCTGAAAAGACTTCAGTTGGTGTTTGGATAACAGGAGCTGCGCTGAAACCGAGCTCTTTAACTTGATCGATGTATTCAGGTTGCTCATCGAGATTGATTTCTTTATATTCAACGTTATTGCTGTCCAAGAAACGTTTGGTCATCTTGCATTGGACACAGTTATTTTTAGAATAAACGGTTACCATTGTGTAACTCCTCTTTCAAAATAGATTACTTTCTTAGTATATCAGAAAATAAATTTTTGTCAATGATTTGAAACTAAATATAGTGGTCTATTTTTCTACAAAACCTAGCAAAACACAATATGTAGTGTTTCGTTTATAAAATAGCAAAGAATATCCTACAAGTAGTTTTTTGGAAAACTATATCCTGTGTTTTGTTATCTAGAATAGAAGATTTTCAGCAAGTTATCTGAAAGGAAATCGAATAAATCCCATAAAATGCTTGAAAAAAATCCTAGAAGATGATATAATACCAAATTGTAAGGGTTATCACATATAACTCAAAAAAGAAAGAACAAAAGGAGAGTCAAACTATGGCTTCTAAAGATTTCCACGTAGTGGCAGAAACAGGTATTCACGCACGTCCAGCAACATTGTTGGTACAAACTGCTAGCAAATTTGCTTCAGATATCACTCTTGAGTACAAAGGTAAGTCAGTTAACCTTAAATCAATCATGGGTGTTATGAGTCTTGGTGTTGGCCAAGGTGCTGACGTAACTATCTCAGCTGAAGGTGCAGATGCAGATGACGCTATCGCTGCAATCTCAGAAACAATGGAAAAAGAAGGATTGGCATAAGGAAAATGACAGAAATGCTTAAAGGAATCGCAGCATCTGACGGTGTTGCAGTTGCAAAAGCATATCTACTCGTTCAACCGGATTTGTCATTCGAGACTGTTTCAGTCGAAGATACAAACGCAGAAGAGGCTCGTTTGGATGTAGCTCTTGAAGCTTCTCAAAACGAGCTTTCTCTTATCCGTGAGAAAGCTGTAGGTACGCTTGGTGAAGAAGCGGCTCAAGTTTTTGACGCTCATTTGATGGTTCTTGCTGACCCAGAATTGATTGGTCAGATTAAAGAAACAATTCGTGCTAAGAAAGTCAATGCAGAAGCAGGTCTTAAAGAAGTGACTGACATGTTCATCACTATCTTTGAAGGTATGGAAGACAATCCATACATGCAAGAACGTGCAGCGGATATCCGCGACGTTACAAAACGTGTATTGGCAAACCTTCTTGGTAAGAAATTGCCAAACCCAGCTTCTATCAATGAAGAAGTAATCGTGATTGCACATGACTTGACACCATCTGATACAGCTCAATTGGACAAAAACTTTGTAAAAGCTTTTGTAACAAACATCGGTGGACGTACAAGCCACTCAGCTATCATGGCACGTACACTTGAAATTGCAGCTGTATTGGGAACAAATAACATTACTGAAGTAGTGAAAGACGGTGATATCCTTGCCGTTAACGGAATTACTGGTGAAGTGATCATCAACCCAACAGATGAACAAGCGGCAGAATTTAAAGCAGCTGGTGAAGCTTATGCTAAACAAAAAGCTGAATGGGCACTTTTGAAAGATGCTCAAACAGTGACTGCTGACGGTAAACACTTCGAGTTGGCTGCTAACATCGGTACTCCAAAAGACGTTGAAGGTGTTAACAACAACGGTGCTGAAGCTGTTGGACTTTACCGTACAGAGTTCTTGTACATGGATTCTCAAGACTTCCCAACTGAAGATGAGCAGTATGAAGCATACAAGGCTGTTCTTGAGGGAATGAATGGTAAACCAGTAGTTGTTCGTACAATGGATATCGGTGGAGATAAGGAACTTCCTTACTTCGATATGCCACATGAAATGAACCCATTCCTTGGATTCCGTGCTCTTCGTATCTCTATTTCTGAAACTGGAGATGCAATGTTCCGTACACAAATCCGCGCCCTTCTTCGTGCTTCTGTTCATGGTCAATTGCGTATCATGTTCCCAATGGTTGCCCTCTTGAAAGAATTCCGCGCAGCTAAAGCAGTTTATGAAGAAGAAAAAGCAAACCTTCTTGCTGAAGGTGTTGCAGTTGCGGATGATATCCAAGTTGGTATCATGATTGAAATCCCTGCAGCAGCTATGCTTGCAGACCAATTTGCAAAAGAAGTAGACTTCATGTCAATTGGTACAAATGACTTGATCCAATACTCAATGGCAGCAGACCGTATGAACGAACAAGTTTCATACCTTTACCAACCATATAACCCATCAATCCTTCGCTTGATCAACAACGTTATCAAAGCAGCTCACGCTGAAGGCAAATGGGCTGGTATGTGTGGTGAGATGGCTGGTGACCAAAAAGCTGTTCCACTTCTTGTCGGAATGGGCTTGGATGAGTTCTCTATGTCAGCAACATCTGTACTTCGTACACGTAGCTTGATGAAGAAATTGGATACTGCTAAGATGGAAGAGTACGCTAACCGTGCCCTTACAGAGTGTTCAACAATGGAAGAAGTTCTTGAACTTCAAAAAGAATACGTTAACTTCGATTAATGTGATTAACCTTGTAACCTAGTTGCAAGGTTTTTTGACGCATTTTGGAAAAGTATAGTCTTATAAAGTCCACTTTTAAATGCTCCAGAGGCATGGTATAATAGGGGAAAGTAAATAGAATAAGAGAGAAACTATGTCTAAAGAAATTGATATTGAGTATTACCATCAGCTAGCCTTGCAAAAGCAGAAGGAGCATCGTAAAGTGTTAGCCAATCTAAAGAAAAAGCCACCAAAAAATCTAGATAAGATAGCCCAGCAGATTCATCAAGAAGTCTTTGAGGAGATTGATTGTACTGCCTGTGCAAACTGTTGCAAGACTTTGGGGCCCGACTTCAAGGAAGCAGATATTACCCGTATTGCCAAGTATTTCAAAATGAAATTACCCGCTTTTGAAGCAGAGTTTTTGCAGGTAGATGAAGATGGAGATAAGATTTTCAAATCCATGCCCTGCCCATTTTTAGGGGGAGATAATCTCTGTTCCATCTATGACGTTCGTCCAAAGGCCTGTCGTGAATTTCCCCATACAGACCGTAAAAAGATCCATCAAATCAATCATCTAACGATTAAGAATACCTTGACTTGTCCAGCAGCCTATCTCTTTGTGGAGAAATTAAAGGATAAGTTATAGAGATTTAAAGGATCAAAATTTTTTATAATAACTAGCAATATGAAGGGAGTACTCCTGTGCCTAGACCGAAAACAAAAGAGGAGCTAATGCAGGCCTCTAAGGAAAACTATGACAAGCTCAACCGTTTCATCTCCCAACTAAGTGAAGATGAGCTACAGACTCCATTTGATTTTTCAAGAGACCCAAGGAAAAAAGAGGCCCACTGGAAAAGGGATAAGAATCTACGGGATGTCTTGATTCATCTTTATGAATGGCAGCAATTACTTTTAAATTGGGTACATTCTAATCAAAAGGGTCTTGAAAGACCTTTTCTTCCTGAGCCTTATAATTGGAAAACTTATGGACAAATGAATGACGCTTTTTGGAAGAAGCACCAGAAAATGACCTTAGAAGAAGCGACTAGACTCCTAGAACAATCACATAGAGAGGTTTTAGAGTTGATAGAAGGCTTCAGCAATGACGAACTCTTTACTAAAGGTATCTATCAGTGGACAGGTGGGACAAGTCTAGGTTCCTACTTTGTTAGTAGCACGTCAAGCCACTATGATTGGGCTCTGAAAAAACTCAAAGCGCATCGGAAGAATTGTAAAGGATAGATGGACTGTTTGAAATGGCAAGAATGAGTTCTTTTAAACGTAAGATAAAAGCAAAGGGCTATCAAGTGATGTAGCCCTTTTGAGTTATACAAGCAAATTACCATGCAAAAGCTGTCGTTGGAGCATTGAGCGCTTCTAACCACTGTTTATTTTTTACGGGGCAAAGAGTTACGGATATACCTGCCATATCTAGACTGGTCATAAATGTTCCTGATTTTATAAAGGTAATAGTGACTCCTTCAATTTCTAAGAGTTGAAGGAGATCATTGATAAATATGCCCATTTCTAAGTTGCTGGTAGTGCCTAGATTATTTACAAGCAATATAAATTGATCACCACGTTTCCAATGATAGTGCAATCTTAATTTGCTTATAATTTCATTTGCAAGGATTTCCGATGATTGGAATGGGACGATACGATATCCTTCTTCGCCATGTATCCCTATGCCATAGGAAATATTTCCTTCATCCAAGTTAAATAGTGGAAGGGTGGTTTGGGGTAGACTAGCGGATTTGGTTGCAAAGCCAATCGTTGCGATTTCGGGAGCAAGCTCATGACCTAAATCAGTTAGTTGTTCTATGTCGGCTCCATTTTGAGCTGCAAATCCTAGAATTTTATGAAGTAAAATTGTCCCTGCAAGCCCTCTTCCTCTAATTTGAAATCTATTGTGAGGTTCAATTGAAATATCGTCGTGTGCTAGACTATAGCCGACTTTAATTCCTTCTTTTCTAGCAGTGTTAATGGCAGAGCTAAATTCTTTGATGTCTGCTTCGAAATTTTTTACAATGATGAAGACACCGTGACCATTGTTTAAAAAACGAATGGACTCTAAGATTTCAGTTCTTGTAGGTGGAGTAAATAATTGGCCATAGATAGCAGCGGTAAGCATTCCTTCTCCCACGTATCCAATATGAGCAGGTTCGTGACCTGAACCTCCACCCGACAATATTGGAACCTGATGAGGATTGCGATTTTTTTGATAGACTAAAGGTAAGGTAGGGTGTTTTTCTAATTCAGGATGACTGCTGACAGTTGCCGAAATGTAACTTGAAATAATTTTCTGTTTATGATTTGAAATAAATGTCATTATGGTCTCTTTCCAATAATTGTCATGATTAGAAAGTCTGGTTGTGGAACTGGACTTTTTTTATTGACGTAAGCCTTCACGATTTCTGCTAGAGCATGTGAATGATAGTCTAACAAAAAACAAGTATAAGCAGATGAATCGATATCAATCTGGCCATATTCTCTTAAAATTTTTGATACAAGCAAACGACAGTAGCTGATAAAGTGGTCATAGAAGTTATTTTGCCCTTGAATATCAAAAAGTTGAATATAAAAGTCACGCTCTTGTTCGAAATAAAAAAATAATTCTTGTAATAGTTTTTGGCCTGAAATGAAGTCCAAGTTATTGGTGATATACTCGGTTAAGTCATTTTCAAATATCCAGTCGAGCAGTTCATATTTGTCAAGAAAGTGATTATAAAAGGTCTGTCTACGAATGCCAGCTGATTCCATGATATCTACAATAGAGATTTTGTCAAATTCTCTAGTAGTTAAGAGGTCTCTAAATGCCTTGGCAATCCGTTTTTTTGTAATGAGTGATGATGCCATAGGAAACCTTTCTTTTACTTCCTTCATTTTACCAAAAAAATGTTTGAAACGGGTTTAAAAGGGGACAAATAATAGAATCTGTCCCTTATCAGCCAGCAATAAAAAATATATAATGAAAGCGAAAACAAAGATACATGCCGAAAGGAGTTTCTCATGAAAAAAATTATAAATAAACCGACACAAGTTGTTGATGAAATGTTGCAGGGATTGTCATTCATGCATGATGACTTGGTAGAACGTTTAGATGGTTTTGATGTCATCGTTAGAAAGGCAGAAAAGACAGGAAAAGTTGGACTCATTTCAGGTGGAGGTTCAGGACATGAACCAAGTCATGCTGGATTTGTAGGAGATGGGATGTTGTCTGCTGCTATTTGTGGAGCAGTCTTCACTTCACCTACTCCGGACCAAATTTTAGAAGCCATTAAGGTGGCTGATGAAGGTGCTGGAGTTTTCATGGTCATCAAGAACTATTCTGGTGACATCATGAACTTTGAAATTGCACAAGAACTTGCTGAAATGGAAGGTATTGATGTAGCAAGTGTTGTGGTTGATGATGATATCGCTGTTGAAAATAGTCTCTATACCCAAGGTCGTCGAGGTGTTGCAGGTACTATTTTAGTTCATAAAATTTTGGGGGCTGCGGCTCGTTCTGGTAAATCATTAGCTGAAATGAAGGATTTGGCAGATAAACTTGTCTTAGAAATTAAAACAATTGGTCTTGCCTTGTCTGGAGCAACTGTCCCTGAAGTTGGCAAACCAGGATTTGTTCTAGAAGATGATGAATTTGAATATGGAGTTGGTATTCATGGTGAGCCAGGGTATAAAAAAGAGAAAATGCAACCTTCCGCACAATTGGCATCAGAATTGGTTGAAAAATTATCTGAAGGTTTCCAACTTAAATCAGGCGAACGCTATGGCCTTCTCATTAATGGTTTAGGAAGCACGCCTCTTATGGAACAATATGTATTCGCAAATGATGTGGCTAAATTGCTCCATGAAAAAGGTGTTCAGTTGGCATTTAAGAAAATTGGAAACTATATGACTTCAATCGATATGGCTGGTTTGTCATTAACATTGATTCGATTGGCAGATGATGAGTGGTTGGATGCTCTAAATGCACCTGTTACTACACCAGCTTGGTAAAACTTTAGGAGGAAATGTCAAATGAATGCTGAACAAGCTCTTGAATGGATGAAGCTTTTTAATGAAAAGATTCAAGAACAGAAAGATTATCTTAGTGAACTAGACACACCTATAGGAGATGGAGACCACGGTGGAAATATGGCGCGTGGCATGGCTGCAGTTATGGAAAACTTAGAAGGCAAGCAATTTGAGACAAGCAGTGATGTTTTTAAACTTGTCTCAATGCAACTACTGAGTAAGGTAGGCGGTGCTTCTGGTCCCTTGTATGGCTCTGCTTTTATGGGAATGGCCAAGGCTGATTCAAATTCTAAAATAGAGGAAATCTTACAAAGCGGTTTGGATATGATTGTCAAACGTGGGAAAGCAGAAGTTGGAGAAAAGACAATGGTTGATGTTTGGACTCCTGTTATTGCTGCTTTGTCTGCTGGTCAATTGACTCAAGAGGTTATTGATAAGGTAGTGAATGCTACCAAAGATTTACTTGCAACTAAAGGAAGGGCATCTTATGTAGGAGAACGTTCTCTTGGACATATTGATCCTGGATCATTCTCATCAGGATTACTCTTTACTGCTCTTTTAGAAACCGGGGTGGTTTAATGGGAAGTATTGGTCTTGTTATCGTTTCACATTCCAAAAACATTGCACAAGGTCTTGTTGAACTGATTGGTGAAGTAGCTAAAGATGTTCCGATTACTTATGTAGGAGGAACCGAAGATGGAGGAATTGGAACTAGTTTTGATCAAGTAGATAGGGTTGTTTCTGAAAATCCAGCAGATACTTTACTTGCCTTTTTTGACCTAGGTTCTGCTAAAATGAACTTAGAAATGGTGGCTGATTTCAGTGATAAGAGTATCATTATCAACAGTGTTCCAATTGTAGAAGGTGCCTATACTGCAGCTGCTCTTCTTCAGGCTGGTGCAGAACTGTCAGTTATTGAAACACAGTTGGCGGAGCTTAAAATCAATAAATAAGGAATTTTACTATAACTCTTTTTATAGGTGGGTTATTGATTATCACTACTATCAAAGTTTAAGTAAATAATTTCAAAATCAGAAAGGGATTGCTTGCGCAGTTCCTTTTTAATTTAACCGAAGTAAAGCCATAGAGTTTCTAAATTGTGAACCATTCAAAACTAATTGGGATGGGATCATTCTAGCTTTAGAATCCTTCAAAAATTTAGATTTAAAGCAATCAATGGCTTAGAAGAGTACTAAAACATTTAGTTTATAGGAATTCTAGGTCTAGAATTACAGGGATATTTAGGAAAATAGAGGATTCGATCGTTAGGATTGTTCTATTCTGAAAGATTTGGGATGTCAATTGTATAGGAGAGTGTTCGAATTTTTTAAGTTATTAAATTAGTTCAGATAATGTTAATTGTGTGAGATGCTTTATGCTATAATGTTCTTAATGAATTTTTAGAAAGGAAAACTCTCAAATTGTCCTACAAATTTCTACTCTTCGACCTCGACCACACTCTTCTTGATTTTGATGCTGCTGAGGATGTGGCTTTGACCCAACTTCTAAAAGAAGAAGGAGTTGCAGATATTCAGTCTTATAAAGATTATTACGTTCCTATGAACAAGGCTCTCTGGAAGGACTTGGAGCAAAAGAAAATCAGTAAACAAGAGCTGGTTAACACGCGCTTTTCTCGTTTATTTGCCCATTTTGGACAGGAAAAAGACGGTAGTTTTCTAGCCCAGCGTTATCAATTTTACCTCGCCCAGCAGGGACAAACTCTTTCGGGTGCTCATGAACTCTTGGATAGCCTCATTGAACGTGATTATGACTTGTATGCTGCGACAAATGGAATTACTGCCATTCAGACAGGTCGCTTGGCTCAATCGGGTCTGGCACCTTATTTCAATCAAGTTTTTATCTCTGAACAGCTGCAAACACAAAAGCCTGACGCACTTTTTTATGAAAAAATCGGTCAGCAGATTGCTGGATTTAGCAAAGAAGAGACGCTGATGATTGGAGACTCCCTAACCGCCGACATTCAAGGTGGCAATAATGCGGGGATTGATACTATCTGGTACAACCCTCATCACCTCGAAAATCCCACACAAGCCCAGCCGACTTACGAAGTCCATTCTTACCAAGACTTGCTGGATTGTTTAGATAAACTGTAAAAAGTGGTTTAGACAGCCACTTTTTGCTATAATAGAGGCAGTAAAAACGAAGGAATAGTTAACGATGTCAAGGCCAGAACTTTCTCTTTATGAACCATTGTATACACTAAAGGAAGTTGATCAAAATATCTGGATAGTGGATGGTGATTTGATTCAAATGGATATGAAGATCTTCAAACTTCCTTTTCAGACACGTATGACGGTGATTAAGTTAAATGATGGCAAACTTTGGATTCATTCTCCTATTGCGCCAAACGAGAAACTCTTTACTGAACTGGACGCTCTGGGCAGAGTAGCTTACCTGATTTCACCAAATAAGATTCACTACGCTTATATTGCAGATTGGAGAAAAAGATATCCTCATGCGCAAGCATGGTCTAGTCCAGGAGTTGAAGAGAGAGCGAAAAGTCAGAATGTCAAGGTGGAATTTGATGCTGCCTTAACAGATAAGGCTCCTGACCTATGGTCTGATGAGATTGATCAGCTTATTTTTAAGGGAAGTTCTGTCATCGAAGAGGTCGTGTTTTTTCATAAATCAACTAAAACACTCATTGTAACAGACCTTATAGAGAATTTTGAACCTGAAAAGATAGCTAGTCCAATCCGCAGAAAATTCTATCGTTTAGCTCGTGTAACAGCCCCTGATGGTCAAACTCCTATTGATTATCGTATGACTTTTTTAGGAAGACAAAGGGAAGCAAAGGTTTCCTTTTCCCGTATGTCAAACTGGAAACCGGATAAGATTATACTTGCACATGGTTTATGCTTTTTTAAAAATGGTGCGGATGAATTAAGACGTGCTTTTAGATGGATAAGATAAAGGAGGGAAAGATGGAACACTCGTCTTGGCATGCTTTGATTAAGGAGCAATTACCTGAGGGTTATTTCGGGAAAATCAATCAGTTTATGAATCAGGTCTATGCTCAGGGGACTATTTATCCACCCAAGGAAAAGGTTTTTCAGGCTCTCTTGTCCACACCCCTAGAAGACGTGAAGGTGGTGATTTTAGGACAGGATCCTTATCATGGTCCAGGTCAGGCGCAGGGCTTGAGTTTTTCTGTTCCTGACTCTATCCCAGCTCCGCCATCCCTGCAAAATATCTTGAAGGAATTGTCAGATGACATTGGTGTTAAGAAATCCCATGATTTGACGGCTTGGGCTGAGCAAGGAGTCTTGCTTCTTAATGCTTGTTTGACGGTTCCTGCTGGACAGGCCAATGGTCATGCTGGTCAAATCTGGGAGCCTTTTACGGATGCTGTGATTCAGGTGGTCAATCATCTAGATAGACCAGTCGTTTTTGTACTCTGGGGAGCTTATGCACGCAAGAAGATGGCCTTAGTTACCAATCCTCGGCACTTGATTATCGAATCAGCCCATCCCAGTCCTTTATCGGTTTACAGAGGATTTTGGGGTTCCAAGCCTTTTTCCAAGGCCAATGCATTCTTAGAAGAGACAGGACAAGAGCCAATCGATTGGCTTAGATAAGGAGAAAATATGCCTCAGTTAGCGACGATTTGCTACATTGATAACGGAAAAGAACTGCTCATGCTCCACCGTAATAAGAAGCCCAATGATGTTCATAAAGGCAAATGGATTGGTGTGGGTGGTAAGCTAGAGCGAGGAGAGACGCCTCAAGAATGCGCGGCGCGTGAAATCCTTGAAGAAACAGGGCTCAAAGCCAAGCCAGTTCTAAAAGGTGTTATCACTTTTCCTGAATTTACACCAGATTTAGACTGGTACACCTATGTTTTTAAAGTGACGGAGTTCGAGGGTGACTTGATTGATTGCAACGAAGGAACGCTAGAATGGGTTCCCTATGACGAGGTTTTGAGTAAGCCGACTTGGGAAGGTGACCATACCTTTGTTGGGTGGCTTTTAGAAGATAAACCCTTCTTTTCAGCCAAGTTTGTTTATGATGGGGATAAATTGTTGGATACCCAAGTTGATTTCTATGAATAAAGGAGAAAGCAGATGCTACTAATCAAAAATGGTCGTGTAATGGATCCTAAGTCTGGTTTGGATCAAGTGTGTGATGTGTTGGTCCGAGATGGGAAAATTATCAAAATTGCGCCTGAAATCAAGGAAGAAGGAGCAGAGGTGCTTGATGCTAGTGGTCTTGTTGTTGCTCCTGGCTTGGTCGATATTCATGTTCATTTCCGTGAACCTGGTCAGACCCACAAGGAGGATATCCATACTGGTGCCCTAGCAGCCGCTGCAGGTGGTTTTACAACTGTTGTCATGATGGCTAATACTAGTCCAACCATTTCAGATGTTGAGACTTTGCAAGAAGTTCTTCAGTCAGCTGCCAAGGAGAAGATTAATGTTAAGACGGTTGCGACAATCACGAAGAACTTTAATGGTCAAGACTTGACAGACTTTCAGGCACTTTTAGAAGTGGGTGCGGTTGGTTTCTCAGATGACGGTATTCCGCTTGAAAGCAGTAAAGTTGTCAAGGAAGCCATGGAGGAAACTAAAAAGCTTAATACCTTTATCAGCCTTCATGAGGAAGATCCAGGTTTGAACGGTGTTCTTGGCTTTAATGAAAACATTGCTAAAGAACATTTCCATATCTGCGGTGCCACTGGGGCGGCTGAGTACGCTATGATGGCGCGTGACGTCATGATTGCCTATGCGACCAAGGCCCATGTTCACATCCAGCATTTGTCTAAGGAAGAGAGTGTTAAAGTAGTGGAGTTTGCTCAGGGGCTAGGTGCGCAAGTCACAGCAGAAGTAGCGCCACAGCATTTTTCTAAGACTGAAGCACTTCTTTTGACACAAGGTAGCAATGCCAAGATGAATCCGCCGCTTCGTTTGGAATCAGACCGTCGTGCCGTTATCGAAGGTCTCAAGTCAGGTGTTATCACGGTTATCGCAACAGACCACGCGCCTCATCATGCAGATGAAAAAAATGTCGAGGATATCACCAAAGCGCCATCTGGCATGACAGGTTTGGAAACCTCTCTTTCACTCGGCTTGACCTACTTAGTGGAAGCTGGGGAGTTGAGCTTGATGGAATTGCTAGAAAAAATGACATATAACCCAGCTAAGCTTTACAATTTTGAAGCAGGTTACTTGGCTGAGAATGGTCCAGCAGATATCACTATTTTTGATGCTAAGGCTGACCGCCTTGTGGACTCCCATTTTGCTTCGAAAGCAGCTAATTCACCATTCATCGGTGAAACCTTAAAAGGGCAGGTTAAATATACCATCTGTAAGGGACAAATCGTCTATCAAAACTAGGTGGGAGTCTGCTCTGTAAACAAAAAGAATAGAGAGCCTATATGTACCAAACCCATCATTTCAAAGACAAGTTTATCTTGTTTTTAAAGATATTTTTCCCTATCCTGATTTATCAATTTGCCAATTATTCTGCCTCCTTTGTTGATACGACTATGACAGGTCAATACAGCACTATGGACTTGGCTGGTGTTTCTATGGCGACCAGTATCTGGAATCCTTTCTTTACCTTCCTGACAGGGATTGTGTCAGCTTTGGTGCCCATCATTGGTCATCATCTTGGTCGAGGCAAAAAGGAAGAAGTTGCATCTGATTTTTACCAGTTCATTTATCTTGCCTTGGGTCTATCTGTGGTCTTACTGGGACTTGTACTTTTCTTTGCACCACCTGTTTTGAATCATATTGGATTAGAAGCTCCTGTGGCAGCAGTAGCGGTTCGCTATCTTTGGTTTTTATCTATCGGGATTATTCCTTTGTTGCTCTTTAGTGTCATTCGCTCTTTGCTGGATTCGCTGGGCTTGACCAAACTGTCCATGTATCTTATGCTTTTGTTACTTCCTCTCAACAGTGGATTTAACTATCTCTTGATTTACGGTGCCTTTGGTGTTCCAGAGTTGGGAGGTGCTGGTTCTGGATTAGGTACTTCCTTGGCCTACTGGGTTTTGCTGGGGATTTCTATTCTAGTTTTATTTAAACAGGAGAAGCTCAAAGCTTTACATCTTGAGAAACGCATTCCGCTTAATATGGATAAAATCAAAGAAGGGGTTCGTTTAGGTCTACCTATCGGGGGAACTGTCTTTGCGGAAGTGGCTATCTTCTCCGTGGTTGGCTTGATTATGGCTAAGTTCTCGTCCTTGATTATCGCTAGTCACCAGTCAGCAATGAACTTTTCATCTCTCATGTACGCCTTTCCTATGAGTATCTCATCGGCTATGGCTATTGTCGTTTCCTATGAAGTGGGAGCAAAGCGATTTGATGATGCGAAAACCTATATTGGTTTAGGAAGATGGACAGCCCTCATTTTTGCAGGTTTTACTTTATCTTTCCTTTACATTTTTAGAGGAAATGTGGCTAGTCTGTATGGTAACGACCCAGAATTTATTGATTTGACAGCACGTTTTTTGACTTACAGCCTTTTCTTTCAGTTAGCAGATACCTTTGCGGCACCGCTTCAGGGAATTTTACGGGGTTATAAGGATACAGTTATTCCTTTTTACCTTGGTTTGGTTGGTTATTGGGGGGTAGCAATCCCAGTGGCTATGGTATTGGATTCTCTAACAGATTTTGGTGCTTATTCATACTGGATCGGTTTGATTATTAGTCTAATCGTGAGTGGGGCGCTCTACCGTTGGCGTTTGACTGTGATTATGAAGAGATTTGAATCTTTAGAAAAATCTAAATGATAAAAAGTTTGTGAAAAAATATTCTTAATAAGAAAATCCCTTGTTCTCATTGGGTTTTCTTTTTTATTTTGTGAATTTTTCTTGAGAAAAACTTTGACAGTATTTTCCAAAAACGGTAAAATAGTAAGGTAAGAAGAAAGTTAGAAAGGCAAGAAGATGTCAACTTTAGATAAAAATCTTTTGCTAGAAATGTTCCGTAAGATGGAAGAAATCCGTCGTATGGACTTGAAAATTGCACAATTAGTAAAGAAAGGGAAAGTGCCAGGAATGACGCACTTTTCTGTTGGAGAAGAGGCAGCTAACGTGGGGGCTATGTTGGCTCTCAATCCAGATGATCTAATTACCTCAAACCACCGTGGTCACGGTCAAGCAATTGCCAAAGGAATTGACCTCAACGGAATGATGGCTGAAATCCTTGGTAAATACACTGGAACCTGTAAAGGAAAAGGTGGTTCTATGCATATCGCTGATCTTGATGCTGGTAACCTCGGTGCCAATGGTATCGTAGGTGGTGGTATGGGAATTGCTGTCGGTGCAGCCCTCAGTCAGCAAATGCAAAATACAGGAAAAATTGTCGTCTGCTTTTTTGGAGATGGAGCGACCAACGAAGGTGTTTTCCACGAAGCAGTCAACATGGCTTCTATTTGGAAGTTGCCAGTCATTTTCTATTGCATCAACAATGGTTATGGTATCTCTGCGGATATTAAGAAAATGACAAATGTGGAGCATATCCATCAACGTAGTGCGGCATATGGAATCCCTGGAATGTTCATCGAAGATGGCAACAATGTCATCGACGTCTATGAAGGATTTAAGAAAGCTGTAGACCATGTTCGTGCTGGTAACGGACCAGTCTTGATTGAAAGTGTAACTTATCGCTGGCTTGGTCACTCATCATCTGACCCTGGTAAATATCGTACACGTGAAGAAGTGGAATTGTGGAAACAAAAAGATCCAATCGAAAACCTCCGCAATTACCTCATTGAAAACAATATTGCAAGTGCAGAAGAATTGGAAGAAATCCAAGCACAAGTCAAGGAAGCAGTAGAAGCTTCTGTTAAATTTGCGGAAGAAAGTCCATTTCCACCGCTTGAATCAGCATTTGAAGATATTTACGCAGACTAAGGAGAAAGAGATAAAATGGAAACAAAAACAATGTCCTTCCGTGACACCATTATCCTTGCGATGTCTGAGGAAATGCGTCGCGATGAAAATGTGTTCTTGATGGGAGAAGACGTCGGTGTCTTCGGAGGAGACTTCGGAACATCTGTTGGAATGCTTGAAGAATTTGGTCCAGAACGTGTTCGTGACTGTCCGATTTCTGAAGCTGCCATCTCTGGAGCAGCAGCAGGAGCAGCCATGACAGGGCTTCGTCCAATCGTCGATATGACCTTCATGGATTTCTCGGTTATTGCTATGGATAATATCGTCAATCAAGCCGCTAAAACACGTTATATGTTTGGTGGGAAAGGTCAGGTTCCAATGACTGTCCGTTGTGCAGCTGGTAATGGAGTGGGTTCTGCAGCCCAGCACTCGCAATCACTAGAGTCTTGGTTTACTCATATTCCTGGTCTTAAGGTTGTGGCTCCAGGTACACCTGCGGACATGAAAGGACTGCTCAAGTCTTCTATCCGTGATAATAACCCTGTTATCATTCTTGAGTACAAGTCAGAATTTAACCAAAAAGGGGAAGTGCCAGTTGATCCAGACTACACGATTCCACTTGGAGTTGGGGAAATCAAGCGCGAAGGTACAGATGTAACAGTTGTTACTTATGGTAAAATGCTTCGTCGTGTGGTTCAAGCTGCTGAAGAATTAGCAGAAGAAGGAATTTCAGTTGAAATTGTGGACCCACGTACCCTTGTTCCGCTTGATAAGGATATCATCATTAACTCAGTGAAGAAGACTGGTAAGGTTGTTCTAGTCAACGACGCCCACAAAACAAGTGGCTATATCGGTGAAATTTCAGCTATTATTTCAGAATCAGAAGCATTTGACTATCTAGATGCACCAATCCGTCGTTGTGCAGGAGAAGATGTGCCAATGCCTTACGCGCAAAACCTAGAGAATGCAATGATTCCAACAGTTGAAAGCATCAAAGAAGCAATCCGTAAGACTTATAACAAAGAATAGAATTACATAATATAAATTATGTGAATTTTAGCTATTTTTAGCTTTAGTAACTTGAGATATATTTTGTATCCAAGTGATCTGAAGAGTTGCGACATGAGTGAGTCGAATCGATAATATTCGACAAATGAATTAGTAAGTCTACTAGGTTGGCCGCTTGATAGCGGCAACCGTAGTGATTTGAGATACGTGTTGTATCCAAGTGATTTGAAGAGTTGCGACATGAGTGAATCGAATCGATAATATTCGACAAATGAATTAGTAAGTCTACTAGGTTGTCCGCCTGATAGCGGCAACCGTAGCAACTTGAGATACGTGTTGTATCCAAGTTGCTTGTAGAGTTGAATTCGGACGGAGGTCTGTGAAAAAAAGATTGATTTCCTTGTGTTCATCGAACACATCGTCAATCTTCTATTTTTTCATTGCCCTCTTCGTCCTTAATATCTTATATTCGAACACGGGCTAAAAGCTCGGAAAAAAGATAAATCTCCTTGGCTTCATCGAAGCCATCGTCGATTTCCTATTTTTCAGTCGCTTTTAACGCCCTTTGTATCATAAATAGAATTGGAGAGGTCATGGCTGATGACAAGCTAAGAGCGACTCCTGCGGCTAGAAAGTTAGCGGATGATCTAGGGATCAACCTCTACGACGTTTCTGGCTCAGGTGCAAACGGTCGTGTCCACAAAGAAGACGTGGAAACTTATAAAGACACAAATGTGGTTCGCATTTCGCCACTTGCAAAACGAATTGCCCTCGAACATAACATTGCTTGGCAGGAAATCCAAGGAACGGGTCACCGTGGTAAGATCATGAAGAAGGATGTTTTGGCCTTGCTTCCTGAAAATATTGAAAACGACACAATCAAGTCTCCTGCTCAGATTGAAAAAGTGGAAGAAGTTCCTGATAATATCACTCCTTATGGTGTCATTGAGCGTATCCCAATGACACCAATGCGTAAGGTTATTGCCCAACGTATGGTCGAGTCTTACCTAACTGCGCCAACCTTTACCCTCAACTATGAAGTTGATATGACTGAAATGTTGGCTCTTCGTAAGAAGGTTCTTGAGCCAATTATGGAAGCAACTGGGAAGAAGACTACTGTAACAGACCTTCTTTCACTTGCAGTTGTTAAGACTCTTATGAAACACCCTTTCATCAACGCTTCATTGACTGAAGATGGCAAGACTATTATCACTCATAACTACGTCAACCTTGCTATGGCAGTTGGGATGGATAATGGATTGATGACACCTGTTGTTTACAATGCTGAAAAATTAAGCTTGTCAGAGCTGGTCGTAGCTTTCAAGAACGTCATTGGCCGTACCTTGGATGGTAAATTGGCTCCAAGTGAACTGCAAAATTCAACATTCACAATCAGTAACTTGGGAATGTTTGGTGTTCAGTCCTTCGGTCCGATCATTAACCAACCCAACTCAGCTATCCTTGGTGTTAGTTCGACAATCGAGAAGCCAGTTGTCGTCAATGGTGAGATTGTCATTCGCCCAATCATGAGTCTTGGGTTAACAATTGACCACCGTGTCGTAGATGGTATGGCTGGTGCTAAGTTTATGAAAGACTTGAAAGAATTGATTGAAAATCCAATCTCAATGTTGATTTAAGAACAAGAGGATTCATTTTAAAGATATAGATAAAGGAAGGAAGACATGGCCTTAGAAGTAATTATGCCAAAAGCCGGCGTGGATATGACAGAAGGACAAATCGTCCAATGGAATAAAAAAGTCGGAGAATTTGTAAAAGAAGGAGAAATCCTTTTGGAAATCATGACTGACAAAGTCAGCATGGAATTGGAAGCCGAAGAAGATGGGTACTTGATTGCCATTCTCAAAGGAGATGGTGAAACAGTCCCTGTAACGGAAGTTATCGGTTACCTTGGCGAAGAAGGGGAAAATATCCCAACAGCTGGAGCCACAGCGCCAGAAGCTAGCCCAACGCCTGCAGTTAGTGCCTCAAACGACGATGGTAAGAGCGATGATGCCTTTGATATCGTTGTCATTGGTGGAGGTCCTGCTGGTTATGTTGCAGCCATTAAAGCTGCCCAACTTGGCGGTAAGGTTGCCCTTGTTGAGAAATCAGAACTCGGTGGAACCTGCTTGAACCGTGGCTGTATCCCTACCAAGACTTACCTTCACAACGCTGAAATCATTGAGAATATCGGTCATGCAGCAAACCGTGGTATCGTCATCGAAAATCCAAACTTCACTGTAGATATGGATAAACTTTTAGAAACTAAATCTAAAGTTGTTAATACCTTGGTAGGTGGTGTTGCAGGTCTTCTTCGTAGTTACGGAGTTACTGTTCATAAGGGAATTGGTACCATCACTAAAGATAAGAATGTCTTGGTAAATGGTTCAGAATTGCTTGAAACCAAGAAAATTATCCTTGCTGGTGGTTCAAAAGTCAGCAAGATTAACGTCCCTGGTATGGAATCTCCACTTGTCATGACCAGTGATGACATTCTTGAAATGAATGAAGTACCAGAAAGCCTTGTTATCATCGGTGGTGGCGTTGTCGGTATTGAACTCGGCCAAGCCTTCATGACATTTGGTTCAAAGGTAACTGTTATCGAAATGATGGACCGTATCGTACCAGCTATGGATGCGGAAGTGTCTAAGAATCTTCGCTTGATCCTTGAACGTAAAGGTATGACAATCTTAACTGACACTAAACTCCAAGAAATCATCGAGGAAAATGGTCAACTTCGTATCAAGGTTGAAGGAAAAGATGATATCATTGCAAGCAAAGCCCTTCTTTCAATCGGTCGTGTGCCAGACCTTGAAGGAATTGGTGATGTTGAGTTTGAATTGGATCGTGGACGTATCAAGGTCAACGAATACATGGAAACTTCTGTTCCTGGAATTTACGCACCAGGTGACATCAACGGTACGAAGATGTTGGCGCACGCAGCCTTCCGCATGGGTGAAGTTGCTGCTGAAAATGCCCTTAAAGGAAATCATGCTGTTGCGAAATTGAACTTGACTCCAGCAGCTATCTACACTCTTCCTGAAGTAGCAGCAGTAGGTCTTACTGAAGAACAAGCTCGTGAGAAATACGATGTTGCCATCGGTAAATTCAACTTTGCTGCCAACGGTCGTGCCATTGCATCTGATGCTGCTCAAGGTTTCGTAAAAGTTATCGCTGATAAGAAATACGGAGAAATTCTTGGTGTTCATATCATTGGACCTGCAGCCGCAGAATTAATCAATGAGGCATCAAGCATTATCGAAATGGAAATCACTGTTGAAGAAATGTTGAAGACTATCCACGGACACCCAACTTACTCTGAAGTGATGTATGAAGCATTTGCTGATGTTCTAGGAATGGCCATCCATTCACCTAAGAAAAAATAAAACGAAGATAGACTAGGCTGGAAGATTATTTCCAGTCTCTATCGTATAAAGGGATATCATGAAATATATTATCAATCATTCAAACGACACTGCCTTTAATATTGCCTTGGAAGAATATGCCTTTAAACATCTTTTGGATGAGGATCAAATCTTCCTTCTTTGGATTAATAAACCATCTATCATTGTTGGTCGTCACCAGAACACTATTGAAGAAATCAACCGTGATTATGTTCGCGAAAATGGGATTGAGATAGTCCGCCGTATCAGTGGTGGTGGAGCCGTTTATCACGATTTAAACAACCTCAACTATACGATCATTTCAAAAGAAGATGAAAATAAGGCCTTTGACTTCAAGAGCTTCTCAACTCCAGTTATCAATACCTTGGCACAACTCGGTGTTAAAGCTGAGTTCACAGGCCGTAATGACCTTGAGATTGACGGCAAGAAATTCTGTGGAAATGCCCAAGCCTATATCAATGGGCGTATCATGCACCACGGTTGCTTGCTCTTTGACGTTGATTTATCAGTCCTTGCTAACGCCCTCAAGGTTTCAAAAGATAAATTTGAATCAAAAGGTGTCAAATCCGTCCGTGCCCGTGTAACCAATATTGTCAATGAATTACCAGAGAAAATTACAGTTGAAGAATTCCGTGATTTGCTATTGGAATACATGAAAAAAGAGTACCCAGAGATGACTGAATACGTCTTTTCAGAAGAAGAATTGGCTGAAATTAATCGCATCAAGGATATTAAGTTTGGTACTTGGGACTGGAACTACGGTAAATCGCCTGAATTTAACGTCCGTCGTGGAACAAAATTTACCAGTGGTAAGGTTGAAGTCTTTGCTAATGTCGTCGAATCAAAAATCCAAGATATCAAGATTTATGGAGACTTCTTTGGTATCGAGGATGTTGCAGCTGTAGAAGATGTCCTTCGAGGCGTTAAATACGAACGCGAAGATGTTCTTAAAGCCCTAGAAACCATTGATATTACACGCTACTTTGCTGGCATTAGCCGTGAAGAAATCGCTGAAGCGGTAGTGGAATAAATCAAAAAGAAGTTGCTTGTTTTAGCAGCTTCTTTTTATGAGTTGTGTTTTACATAATTTATTTTATGTATTTTATAAACTATCCAGAGCATTCTTTTGTTCATCGTTGACGATATGGGTATAGAGGTCAGTGACTTGTGTACTGGCGTGTCCTAGCTGGTGACTGACCAAAACTTGCGATTTAGTCGCATCATAGAGCCTAGTTGCTAGGGTATGACGCAGTTTGTGGGGGGTTACACGTACTTTGAAGTCCTCAGAGTACTTAGCAACCATCTTTTCCACGCTGGAAGCATCGATACGATTGGGAACACCTCTGTAGAGTGTCAAAAAGAGGGCTGTATCTGTTTTTTCCGTCTTATAGCGTTGATTTCGAATGGATAGATAATTCTCTAGGTAAGGCTTAGCAAAGGCAGCGACATTGACTGAGTCACGTTTTCCACCCTTACGTGTGACATCAATAACCATCATTTTGAGATTGAGATCCCTTATATCCAGATTAACTGCTTCAGACAAGCGAACACCAGATGCCAAGAGAAGGGCAATGATGGCCAAATCACGTTCTTTATTTTTATTAAAGGAGGCTAAGGCACGATTTGAGAGCTGTTGAGGATACTCTTGATCAATATAAGTTAGAAAACCTTCAGTTTCATCACCTAGAAAGAGCTTTTGCTTAATGTTTTCAGCTCTGGCGGCAAGTGTTTCTTTCTTTTTCTTCGTTGAAACTTTCTTCATTACATTACGATAGAAATAAGGCTCTCCCTGGTCATTTTCAACTTCCTCGGTCAGATACTTGTAAAGACTAGAAAGTGCTGACAAGGTCCGATTGATGGTCGTCTGAGAGACACCTTGCTTGGTTGTATTAGCATTCAGCAAAGGTCGTTCACGTAGATACAGGATAAAGGATTCCATATCTTTTTTAGACATATTTTCCAAGACTGATAAAGGAATATCAGACATTTTATCAACATTTGAAATACCAGACTCCAAAACCCAGCTGAAAAATCGATCATATTCCTTGAGGTATTCGTACAAGGTTGTAAAACTGTAAGGAACAGCAAGCTTAGATTGGTAGTATTCAAGAACATACCAGGGCATGATTTGTTTTAGTTTGTCGATTCGTTCCAGTAAAATCTCACGTTTCATGTATTTTCTCCATAAATAAATCTACTAGTAGTATAGCATAGACTTATTTATTTTTCAAGAAAATTATAGTTTTTCGGAAAAATGGTATATGAGTTTTTTTAAAGTGATAAAAAAGACTTAAACCTGTGTAAAAAAATTTATAACTAAAAAAATTTTTTTGAACAAAAATAGCTAAAAATGTACGTTATCAAAGTGAAAACTGGAAATTTTTCAAACCTGAATTTTAGTGAGAATATACTTTACTAAAACTTAAAACCTTGTTAAATCAAGGTTTTAAGGCTTACATTGGGTTTAAAAGGGGGTGATTTTGTACATTATGTATCTAAGCTACTGGATCAAAAAATGTACTTTATCTTGCCTTAAAATAAAGTACATTTCAATTATAAAGTACATTTTTCAAATAGTGTACATTACTCCTTAAACTAAGTCGTATTAAGGGGTTATTTACTGTCTAGCGAAAAGTACAAAAATTTCTAGTTTTGATCTAAATCTTTGGAATTTCTATTGTGAATCATTATCTAGTGCTTTTTCTAGTTTCCAAATACTAAACCAGAATGAAATTGTCAGTAGAATAAGGAAAATATTATCAGTAACGATACTTCTGTTCATTCTACATAACTGAAGAGCTATATAAGGAGCTATGAGATACAAAATACATTGTATAATTGCTATTGTTTTCTTTTTCATGATTTTAATCTTACTGTACAGATTTGATACAGTAAACTCCTTTCTAGCTTTATGCTTTATCATTTCTAACTTAATTATAGTCTTATTTTTACCCAAGTTCAATTATTTGTATGTAAAATATTTTATCTGCAAAAAATAACCGATCTCATTTCTGAAAATCGGTTTTCTAATGTATTTAATCAAATATTTACACAATATAAATTATGTAAACAAGAGCTACAATAACAAATCTTTTACTTTTCCAATTTCACTTTTTGGAATCACTAAGTGAATCATATCACCCAGATACATTCTGGTTGAGCCGTTAACTGTTTGGCTCTTGCCATTATGAACTTGGGTTGTGATGAGGACATTGTGTGGTAGGTTGAGTTCGTGTACTTGTTTTCCGGCGATTTTGTCAGATACGGGGATTTCAATGAGTGTGACTTCTCCTTCATCTGTTGCTTCTTCTGGCAGCATTTTTTCCAGCATGGCCTCATAGACGGGTGCACCTTTAAGTAAATCCATGATGATGTAGGCAACTAGGGTTACTAAGCCAAGTGGCATGAGATTGCGAATATCTCCTACCATCTCAGTTACGAGTATCATAGCGGTTAAGGGAGCCTTGGATATTGCTCCAAAGTATCCACTCATTCCCAGAATGACAAATATAGGGAATTGCTCCTGACTGACAAGTCCAATATTCACACAAATGACACCAACTAGGGCACCAAGTAAGGAACCTAGCGCCAGAATTGGTAGGAAAATTCCTCCTGGAAGGCCACTTCCATAACTAATCATGCTCCAAACAAAGCGAATCAAAAAGTAAGCTAATAGAACTTGGAAGCTAAAATCTTGCTCAGTTAAGGAAAGAATGACCTGATTTCCACCACCAAGGATTTGTGGTAAGAAGATTCCGACTGGTATGATGAGAATAAAGGCAAGAATTGGGTAATAAGCTCTATCCAAACGGATTTTTTGTCCAATCCAGTCATAAACTCTACCAACATTGAGTACAGCTTTCTCATAGAGAAAACCGGAAAGGCCCAGAAAAACTCCCATAAGGAGGTAAATCCAATACTGGTCTAGGGTCATGAGTGGGATATTGTCTGGCATATCCAGTACGGGTGTTAGTCCAAATATGAGCAGAGAAACAAAGTTTGCTACGAGACTGGCTGCTAGAGTTGAGACCCAGAAAAAGCGTGAAAAATGGTGATAAACTTCTTCTACAACAAAGAGAAGTCCTGCAATCGGAGCATTAAAGGCTGCGGCTAAACCTGCTGCAGCTCCACTCGCAATAAGAGAACGTTCCTCTACTGGACTGGATTTAAGCCATTTGGCAATTCCTTTACCACCGACCGCTCCGAGTTGAATACTTGGCCCTTCACGCCCCAGCATAAGGCCACTTGCAATAGCCAAAATTCCTAGAATATATTTTTTCCAAAGTACGCCCCACCAGTTGAGGGTCATCAGTCCCTTTAATTCGGCTTCAACTTGAGGAATTCCTGAGCCTTTTATGTCTTTTTCTGATCGAGTTAATTTCGCACTGAGCCAACAAACTATTAAATAAAATAGACCAATGATAAAAAGATTGCGCACTAGGTGCGCTTGATCTTGATAAAGTCCTTGTATCAGGTGGAAGCCTTTTTCGATTGAAAACCGAAAGGATCCGACGATGATTCCGACAACGAGCCCCACAATGATTCCTCGTCCAACTTGGGATAATATAGTGCTCGAGGCAAAGGCAAATTCTTTCTTGGAACTGAGTGTTTCTGACTGTTCCTCCATAATCATTCCTTCTAACTTAACTTTCTTTTTCTCCTAAAACCAGTGATTTAATGGGTTCAAAGCTGGTTCGGTGAATTGGGGTAACTCCTAGTTTTTCAAGTCCTTCTAAGTGTTTAGCTGTTCCATATCCTGCATTAGCAGCAAAATCATAGCCAGGGAACTGCTGATCGTATTCCTTCATCAATTCATCACGTGTCACCTTGGCTACTATAGAAGCTGCTGCGATAGAGAGGGAATTAGCATCACCTTTGATGATGGAGGTTTGTGAAATGGGCAACTCCAGTTTCATTGCATCAATTAAGAGGTGCTCCGGTTGAGGATTGAGTTGGGAGATTGCTTTCTTCATGGCTAGTTTGGTTGCTTCATAGATATTGACTTGGTCGATGGCCTGATTATCCATGATACCAATTCCGATTGACAAGGCTTGGTCTTGAACGGCTTGGAAAATCTCCAGATGTTTCTTTTTAGGAATTTTCTTGCTATCGTTGAGGCCTTTAATCTTACAATTTTTAGGTAAAATAACAGCTGCAGCGACTACAGGACCAGCAAGAGGACCACGACCGACCTCATCAACACCTGCAATTAAAGTCAATCGTTGCTTATAAAGTTCTTTTTCATAGGAAAGCATAGATTCCAAACGAATATCCTCATCCAGTTCAGCCTGAATGGCTCTTTTACGCTTGCTGATTTCCTTTTGAACTCCAGAGCGATTATCCTTTTCAAGTTCTAAAAAAACAGGACTCTCTAAATCCTTGACTGTTGCAAGGAGTTCTTTGATTTCTTTAATCGTCGCCATCGAGGTCTTCCAATGTATCTAAGGTATAGTTACCGAGTTTGCCATCGCGGACTTCCTTCACGAAAAGACTGTAAAATCGATCATAGTCGTCACGGAAACCAAGGGCACGGGTCATATCCATAATGATAACAGGGGCTTCTTCTTCAATTTGCATTTGTTTGAAGCGTTCGGCCAGCTTTTCTGGATAATGTTCCTTGAAATAATTCAGACCAAAAATGGTTACCTCGTCCATAGGAAGCAACTGGTCTTTAATAGCTCCAGTCAAGGCTAACTTAAGCGCAACAGTTTCATCCTCAAACTTAGGCCAAAGAATCCCTGGCGTATCTAAGATTTCCAAGTCTTTATTTGTTTTGAGCCATTGTTGTCCCTTGGTAACCCCTGGTTTATTGCCGACAACGGCAATTTTCTTACCAGCTAAACGGTTCATAAGAGTTGATTTACCAGCGTTTGGAATTCCGATAATCATGGTACGTAGGGTTTCAATCTTGATACCACGTTCCTTTTGGCGAGCAATCTTATCAGCCATGAGCTTTTTGGCAGCATCTGTTACAACTTTAACAGTCACTTGCTCTTTGGAGTTGATAGCCAGAGTCTGAATTCCTTGTGATTCAAAATACTGACGCCACTCCTTGGTCATTGCTGGATCAGCCAAGTCTGCCTTGTTTAAAATCAAGAGTTTTGGTTTGTCACCAACAATTTTTGTCAACATAGGATTTTGACTAGATAGAGGTAAACGTGCATCCACCAAAATCGTCACAAAATCAACAAATTTTAAATTTTCCTGAACCTGTCGACGCGCCTTAGACATGTGACCAGGAAACCATTGAATAGTAGCCATTGAGTTCTTTTCCTTATAAAAATGTAATTAGTATAAATAGTGTTATTCTTATAATCTATTTTATCATAATTTGAGCGCTTTTGCATAGGCTTTTGATTTTTTACAATATATTTATTACATAAAATAAATTATGTAATTAGTATACTTCTGATTTTTTAATTAATAGAAAATATTCAACTTTTTCTCTATATTTTTTGTATAAAATAACACCTACCATGGAATTTCCACGGTAGGTGTTACTCATATCAATAATCGTTCTAAAAATGGTTTGATGCAGTTGAGGAGAATCCCATCTATCCAGCTTTCTTGTGCTGATGATAGATGCTCTGCCTGTAGGCTTTTTTTTAGAAAATCTCGGACTTGTTCTGGTGAGATCTCAAATTCAAAAGCTTTCATTTTATAGAAAAAGTCGATGAGTTGATCTGACAGGTATGCGGTTGAAAAGGGAACTTCACCACTTTTTCGATATTCTAATAAGAGCCGAGCAAATCGAGCTTTTTCTTCAGGAAGCTCACTGAAATAGGAATTGAGGAGCCAGGTCTGCTTCTGCTTTCTTTCAATTGGATCCTGAGCTGCAATTCGTTGGTCTTTTTCCAGCTCTTTTTGGTACTGCTTGGCCTTAATAGCCCGTTCTGTTCTGTTTTTACCAAAAAGTATTTTCTCCCATTTTCTTTCTTCTTGAGTAAGGGTTTCTGTGAAGCCAAAGTAATCCTGATAAGCCCGTTCTGCCGGCCCCATGGCTAAGACCAGATTGTCTGCATATTGCTTGGCGATTTTATCTCTCTTCTTGCGCTCTTTCTCTGCCTGGATACGCAGTTCTTGTTCGTAGTCAATTTTCTCCTTGCCTAGCTTGACAAGGTAGAGTTGGTCATCTGGTTTTCCAAGTAAAAAGGGTTTGATACACTTTTCAAGGACTTCTTCCATCCGAGCCTTTTTCTTTGGCTCGGCCTTGGTCCAACTTCCTCCCTGAAAGACTTCTAGGAAAAGCTGGTAGTCTCTCTCAGGTGTGAACTGATTACCGCGATTGGGTTTGAAAACACCTTTTTCCCAGAGCCATTTTAGAAGTCGCTCGTCAAAATCACTTTTATTGACCTTGATTTTTTCCTTTTTCTGAGCTTTTCTGGTTAGATTTTCAACCTTTTTGAGCAGTTTTTCTTCCTCTTCCAATTGCTGGTCAAGGCTTAATCGATGAAAATGACGAACACAGTCGCTACCGATTGGAAAGAGGCGTTGGCCTGTGACACCGTTAAAGAGCTCATAAGCGTATTTGATGGCATTTCCACAGACACAATTGCTACGGCCGATACCGTTAAAAATCAAGGAAACTTCATTCCATTCCTTGGTAGCTTGTTCCCAAGTATCAGCTTTTGAAGCCTGTAAAACCGCATCGTACAGGGATTTTCTAACTGGAAGTGTCATGAGGTCTCCTTTCTAATACTCAATGAAAATCAAAGAGCAAACTAGGAAGCTAGCCGCAGGCTGTACTTGAGTACGGCAAGGTGAAGCTGACGTGGTTTGAATTTGATTTTCGAAGAGTATAAATTATACTTTTACAACTTGAACCTCTTCTTTACCGAGTAAAATCAAGTATTTTTCAATATTTTCAATCGAATAGGCTCGAGATAAAGCCTCTCCGTATAGGGCTAATTGACCACGATAGCGGTCTATGAGTTGACTGGGTTCATCATAGCGGTCTGTCTTATAGTCGAAAAGAACGATTTTGTCGTCGTAAAGCAGATAGCCATCAAGGATACCACGGACAACAAAGTCTTCCTGACTCTTTTGATCTCGTTTGAGCATGGAGAAAGGTTGCTCGCGATAGAGATGGACGGTATTGGTAAGAATTTCCTGGCCAAGTGCTGTGTCAAAGAATGCAAGAATTTTAGCAAGATTAATCTTGTCTTTGACAGTTTGGCTGGCTTGAACTTGTTTGAGAGTTTCTGTTAGGCTAGCAAGGGTTGGTCGCTGACTGAGGTCAATTCTCTGCATGAGTTCGTGGGTAGCACTACCAATTTCAGCTCCAGTTACCTTTTCTTTGGTTGAAAAATCTGGCAAATCAAAGCTAATTTTTTTGTCTACTGACTGGCCTTTACCAGCAATCTCGACACCTTCCATATCCATAACTGGTTCGTAGAATTTCTTGATTTGACTTGGAGTTTGAACACTAGGCAGTTCAATGGCTGCGCGGTGAAGAGTATTATAGACTTCCACTTCTTTCAGCATTTCAAGGGCTTCTTTGATGATCTCTGACTGGCGGTTGTCTGCTTGAGAGCTGTCTTGTAAAGGGCTCTTGTTTTCCAACTCTCCGATGGCTTCTCTAGTTAGCTGATCTTCGCCAACAAAACGATAGCTAAAGTTGAGATTGTCCTTGGCAAATACTTTGTTGATAGCCCAAATCCAATCTTGGAAATTCTTGGCTTGCAGTCTAATAGTGCTATTTAGTTTCCCATTTTTAGCTGCTGGGTATTCCTTGGCTTCCAGCTTTTCACGAGATCCCTTACCGACAAGATAGAGCTTTTTCTCAGCCCGCGTCATTGCAACATACAGTAGACGCATCTGCTCTGAATAGCTTGCCAGCTGTAATTCCTCTTCGTTCTGTCTATAAGTCAGGCTAGGAATGGAAAGTTTGATGGTTTTAGGATAGTGAGCTTCTACTGCTCCTGTCTCCATTTTGGCAATGTATTTGACACCTAGTCCATTTTTACGGCTGAGAATGACTTCTGACATGCTGTCTTGCTTGTTGAAGTCCTGATCCATATTGAGAATAAAGACGTAAGGAAACTCCAGTCCTTTACTCTTGTGAATGGTCATGAGTTCTACAGCATCCTTGGGCGGTGCGACTGCCACGCTCGCAAGATCGTGCTGGGCTTCTAAAACTTGGTCAATCATACGGATAAAACGAGACAAGCCCTTGAAATTGCTCTTTTCAAACTGGTCAGCACGCAGTGCTAGGGCATAGAGATTAGCTTGCCTAGCAGGACCATTTGGCAAAGCCCCAACATAGTCATAGTAAAAACGGTCGTTGTAAATCTTCCAAATCAGGTCATAGAGGGAGTGGGTTTTGGCATACAAGCGCCAAGAAGCCAAGATATCCATGAATTGCTTTAGTTTCTCAGCTAGTGTTGAATGAATTAACTCTTTCTGGCTTGTTGCCTGTTTTTGAGTATTGATCAGTTTCTCATAGAGATTTTCTTGGATTTTATCCTCGGCTTTCTGAAGGGACAAACGTGCTAACTCGTCCTCGTCAAATCCAAACATTGGAGACTTCATAAGAGCAACCAAGGCATAGTCTTGCAGGGGATTGTGAATGACACGAAGTGTATCCAACATGACTTGTACTTCTAAGGATTGAAGATAATTGTTTTGCTCACCATCGGTTTTGACAGGGATCCCGTACTCAGACAAGGCAAGAAGAATCTGGTCGTTTCGACTGCGGCTGGAAGTCAAAAGGGCAATTTCCTTAAAAGCAACGCCTTTTTCCTGATGGAGGTTCAGAATCTCTTTGATGACTAAGCGCATTTCACCTGTAAGTTTAGTATCTGCTTGGCTCTCTTCTTCCTCACCTGTGTCGTCCTTGTCGTAGAGGAGAAATTCTGCCTTGTTATCGGGATTAGGAGTCAGTTTGGTATTGGCAAAAACAAGCTGGTGCATACTGTCATAGTTGATTTCGCCAACCTCTTGGTCCATAAGGCGTCCAAAAACATCATTGGTTGCTGACAGCACTTCTGAACTGCTACGGAAATTTTCCTTGAGGAGAATCAACTTGCCTTCTTGAGGATTTTGCGCATAGCGTTGGAATTTTTCATTGAAAATCTGGGGATCTGCCTGACGAAAACGATAGATGGACTGCTTGATATCCCCCACCATAAAGCGATTGTGACCATTAGACAGCAATTCCAACATCCGTTCTTGAATGTGGTTGGTATCCTGATACTCATCGACCATGACTTCATGGAATCGTTTCTGATAAGCCTCACGAACTTGTGGGAAATTTTCTAAAATCTCAATGGTAAAATGGCTGATATCAGCGAATTCAAAGGCATTTTCCTGACGTTTTCGCTGACGATAAGCCTCAACAAAATCACTCATAAATGTTTGAAAAGTCTTAGCTAGTTCCCATGTGTCTCCATGATAACGTTCTTGATAGTCGAGAATCGTTATCTGGTCTGACAGTTGTCCTAGTTTAGCAAACTGGCTCTTTCTCTCTTCGTTGTAAGCATCAGCCAGAAGCTTCAAATCAGCCTTACGACTCGCATTGGTCAGAGCCCGACCATTTTTCTCCTTAGAGATGGAGACAACACGCGCAAGCACTGCTTGATAAGCCTGACTATCGGACTCTAGATTTAAGGAGCCAATTTCATCTAAAATTAACTGAACATTCTCTAGATAAGCAGCCTTTGCAAATTCCTTGGCATCATTATCCAGATGGTAATGGAAAAAGCTTTCCAAGTCCCAAAGGGCTTGCTGGATTTGCTTAGTCAGTTTTTCTTTTTCACTAGTAAAATCAGCTTTTTCAAAGCCTTTGAGGAAAGAGTTCTTCAGCCATTTCTGAGGATTGCTGGTGGATTGGAGGAAGTCATAGATTTTATAGACTTGCTGGCGCAGACCACGTTCATCCTTGCCACGCCCAGCAAAGTTTTTCAGCAGATGACTAAAGTTCTCTTTCTGTCTACCTTGGTAATGTGTTTCAAAGACATCGTGGAAGACTTCGTTTTTTAGAAGGAGTTGCTCGCTCTGGTTTTGTAAAATTCGGAAATTAGGAGCAATATCAATCAGATAGCCATGTTTGCCAAGGAATTTTTGTGTGAAAGAGTCCATGGTTCCGATGGCAGCGTTGGGTAGGTCTGCCAACTGGCGACCCAAGTGTTGTTTGAGGTCAACATCGCTACTTTCTTGGATTTGTTGGCTGATTTTTTTCTCCAAACGTTCCTTAAGCTCTGTCGCAGCTTTGACAGTAAAGGTTGAGATAAAGAGTTGAGAAATTTCGACATCACGCGCTAATTGGTCCAGAATACGTTCTGTCATGACAAAGGTCTTCCCAGAACCAGCTGACGCTGAAACCAGAATATTCTGGCCAGAAGTGTAAATGGCTTCGATTTGCTCAGCGGTTTTCTTCTGTTCCTTGCTCGAATTTGCTTCTGCTTCTTGCAATTTTTGAATTTCTTCCTCAGTTAAAAAGGGAATGGGCTTCATCGATTCAACTCCTCTCTTATTTTTTCAAACCAAGCTTGCTTGAGTTTTTCTCCGACCAGACGCTTGCCGTCAGCCAAGTCCAACTTTTCTAGGAAACGGGCTTGACCCAAGTGGTAATTGGCTTCAAATCCTGTGATGGCTTGATGTTGCTGGACGTATGGAGCAATGCTTCTGCCATTTTCAGTATAGGGATTGATAGCGAACTGGCCTGCTAAAATCTTCTCAGCTGCTTTCTTGTAAAGATGGGCATTGTAGTCCAGTAGGAGCTGGAATTCCTCATCTGTCAGCTGATTAGCCTTGTTTTTATTGTAAAATTCACCCAAATGACTGCTTTCTTTTTCTAAAAAGAGGCCTTGGTATTTCATAGACTTGCTGGCTTCTACTACTGCACCTGCTAGACTTTTAACGGCCATCAGAGATTGGACAGGCTCAGCCATTTCCAAGTACATGGCACCGAAAAAGTTCTGCTCCCCTTCTCTTTTTAGGGCAGCTAGATAGGTTGGTAGTTGGGAATTAAGTCCATTAAAGAAATGAGGAAACTGGAACTGAGTTAGACTCGACTTGTAGTCTACTACTCCTATCGCTCCATCAGCTTTTAAACGGTCAATGCGGTCAACCTTACCTCGTACAAAGACACTGCGACCATTATCCAATTGAATAAAGGCCTGCTCTTTTCCACCGAAATTCGCCTCTTCTTTAATTGTTTCAATGGCTGGATTATGGCGGAGAATGTGACCAGTCGTCCGTGCCACATCAAGCAGAACTTCCTTGGTAAACTGGGCTTCCAAACTTTCTTGATAAATAGCTTCAAATTCGCGTTCCTGACTGGTTTCTTGGATAGCCTGTTCCAAACGTTGATCAAAGGAATCTTCTTCAGGCAACTGCAAGGCCCGTTCAAAAATACGGTGCAAGAAATTCCCATGACTACGAGCATCTGGTCGCAGACGCAATTCCTCCTGCAACCCTAGAACATAACGGAGGAAATAACTGTATTGGTTACGGTAAAACTCCGTCAAACCAGAGGTAGACAGGTAAAACTCCTGATCAACTGGATAGAGAGCCTGTAAGGTATCCTTGGTCAACTGCTTACTGCTTGGACTGGTTGGGAGGGCTGGATTTTCCAGACCTTGCTGTTCTAGTTTTTTACCCATGACACGCGACAGAACCTTGACAAAGGTCAAATCTTGCCCCCTATCACTCGTCTCGCCCTGTTGGTGATAGGCAACCAGACTAGACAAAAGACTGTGATATGAACCCATATCTTCCTTAGACAGCCCTTTGTGATTCATTCTCTTCTCTTTCCGACTAAATCCAAAATGGACCAGCTCTTGAAGATAGGCAGATTCCTTGCTTTCACTTTCGTTAAAAAGGCTTGGAGCCGACAAGACCAACTCTTTACGTGCAGAATTGACCAATGAAAGCATAGTATAGCGATTTTTCTTGAGGTTCTCACTGCTGGCAATCAGTAATTGCGCCCCCTCTTCTGTCGCTTGGTTTAAACTCTGTTTTTCTTCATCTGTCAATAGACTGGTGTTTTGCGCTATTTTTGGCAAATTGTCCTGAGTCAGCCCAATGGCATAGACAAAGTCAGCTGTAAGTGGCGCAATCAAATCATAGCTTTGCACTAGAACGGTATCTACGGTTGCTGGAATGGTGCGATACTGAGATAGGCTCATCCCAGAATGAAGCAAAGCTAGGAAGTCCTCCAGACTAACTTGTGAACCAGCAAAAACAGTCGCAAATTGTTCTAAAACATGACAGAATGCCTTCCAAACCTCGGCTTGTCTTTCCTGTGCAAGAGCTTCCATGGTAGCTGTCAAATTTTGCAACTGCTTGGGCACCGCTCCTTCTTTTAGAAAGCTATTCCACTTTTGCAAGAGATTTTCAGCCTTCTGTTTTCGACTGGAAAACAGGGTTTCAAGTGGTGCTAAAATACGCAGACGAAGAGCATTCAAACGTTCCAAATCAAATTTTCCATGGTGGGATTTGGTGAAGGTTTGCTGAAAGGCTGGTAAGCCATTGATACCAAGATAGCGGAGATATTGCTCAAAAGCATCAACATCCGCCTGACTAAGGTCGGTATACAGACCAGTTCTGAGGAGATTAATCAAATCCTCCTGACGGAAACGGTAGCATTTTAAAGCTAAAATAGACTCGACAAACTGAGTCAAAGGGTGGTGCGCCATGGATTCGCTTCTACCAAGATAGAAAGGAATCTGATACTGGTCAAAAATGGTTTTAAGGGATAACTGGTAAGAAGCCACATCTCCCAACAGAATACGAAAATGCTTGTAACTCAGGTCTGGATTGGAATGTAATTTCTGACGGATGCTACGGGCTACCAACTCCAACTCTTCTTTTTGCGTCAAACAAGACCAGATTTGCAGATTTTCTCGGTCCTTCTCATCAACATCCAAAGTGAGTTCTGAAAAGTCATAAGAAGACTCCAACAAACGAGAGGCCTTGTCAAAACTATCCATCTTCTCATGAGTTTGAGAACAGTCCTGAGCAGGTGTTTGGTGTTTAGAGGCTAGATGATGGAGAAACTCCACACTGGCTTGGTAGAGATTTCCCTCGCTAAAAGGGCTGGTATAGGCTTTCTTACTAGCATAAGCCCCGATGACAATCTCAACACCCTTGCCGTGAAGTAAGTCCACAATTCGCTCTTCTTCAGCAGAAAAACGAGTAAATCCATCAATAACCAAGGCGATTGGAGTAAAATCACTACTTACCTTGTCATTCTCAATAGCCTCAATCAAATGGGACAACTGACTCCCCTGAGCCAACTGGCCTTGATTGAGATAGGCGGTTACTTTCTCAAAAATCAAGAGTAAATCTGCTCGCTTGTCTTCATCTGTCAAACTTTCCAAGTCCAAAAAACTCATCTGAGCAGTCGTCATCTCGTGATAAAGCTCAATCAACTGCTGGATAAACTGAGGATCCTGCTTGATGGCACCGTATACTCGTAAGTCTTTGGGATCAAGTTCGGCCAGGCATTTGTAAAAGGCCATCCCAAGACCAATATCATCAAGACTGGTCTTGGCAGGCAAATCATTCAAGACCAGGTAACGAGCCATTTGAGCAAAGCGCGTGACGGTAATAGCAAAAGAAGCCTGTTGGGACAAGCATTCCAGCACGGCGCGTTCCTTTTCAAAAGAAAGAGAGTTGGGGGCAATGTAGAAGACCCGCTTTCCAGCAGCAACTAGCTCTTCCGCCTCTCTAGTCAGGATTTCTGTCAAAGAAGTCCGAATATCAGTATAAAGTAATTTCATCTCAGCCTCGTTGGAATTTTTCATTACCTTTTATTATACCATTTTTTAGCTATTCAATCCTATAAATAATCAGTTCTTGTTCATCTATTGAAAAGAAAACTGAAAAGAAAATGCCGGAAAATTCCGACATTGTTTTAGTAAGCTAACTTCCTGAAAATAGGAGTAACCATAAGTTCCAGAAAGCAGTGATATTGATGAGGATATGAACCACTATTGGATAGTAGAGACTTTTTGTCATGCGATACAATAGAGCCAAAATAAGACCTCCACTAGCATAAATGAAAAAGGCAAGAGGTGTTAAAGCGAAATTGATATGAATACAACCGAAAATAATAGCAGAAAGCAAGACATCTCCGTACCAAGGCGAGTTTTTGAAAAAGGTTGTCATAAGCACACCGCGATAAATCAATTCCTCAGAAATAGGGCCGATGAAGCAAACTATGAGTAAGAAATAGGGTAATTCCTGTCGCCCCATCATTTCTATCGTTTCATTCAAAGAGATTTGATTTGAAGACGAGGGTATGAAATAAGACAAGAGGAAGTCCGACATATACGAAATGATGTATCCCAGTAAAAGGTAGATAAAGTACCTCAGCTGCCACTTGAAATGAAAAGTTTTCTTTCCAGCAAAAACTAGTAGATAGATGACCGCTAATAAAAGAACTCCACTCTCCATCAAAAGCAGAATCTGAAAAAACTCACGACTTGCTGGTAGATAGGGCTTCGCGAGATGATTGAAAAGCCTCCAAAACCAAGTTGATTTATAAAAAATTAAGGATAATGCTAGTAAAATCTGAATAATCCGTTTTTTCATATTAAATCCTCTGTTTTCCTTGATAAGTTTACAAAATACTTGATTGAATCACAAGTTTAGTATAGCATATCTTCGCAAAGTATCCTCTTCAAATCATGAATTGTCATCAAAACATCCTAAACTGTAGAATCAGTTAGCCACTCACCTTTTATCATTATCTTTTCCAAAATATGCTATAATAATACCAAAAGATAAAGAAGGAAGACCTATGATTAAACTACTAGCCTTGGATATAGACGGAACCCTCCTCAATGAAGCCAAGGAAATCCCACAAGCTCACATTGCTGCCATTCACCAAGCTATTGAAAAAGGTGTCAAACTGGTTCTCTGTACAGGTCGCCCCCTTTTCGGTGTTCTCTCCTACTATCAAAAACTGGGGCTCGACCTCCAGAATGAGTATGTCATTGTTAACAACGGTTGTTCAACTCACCAGACCAGTGATTGGAGTCTGGTTGATTGGCAAGAACTCAGTCCATCTGACATTGAATACCTCTATGATCTAGCTGAAAAAAGCGATGTTCAGTTGACTCTTTTTGATGAGGAACATTATTTTGTCCTCGGTGGTAAGCCCAATCAAGTCATCCAAAATGATGCTAAACTAGTCTTTTCAGACCTGACTGAAATTTCTCTTGAGGAAGCGACTAGTGACAAGTACCGTATGTTCCAAGGGATGTTTTTGGGGACAGAAAGCCAAACAGACGATTTTGAGCAGCGTTTTGCTGAGGAACTCTGCCAACGATTTAGCGGAGTTCGTTCGCAGCCAGTCATTTATGAGGCCATGCCACTTGGAACGACAAAAGCTACTGCTCTTTCTCGACTAGCAGCGATTTTGAAGATTGAGCCATCAGAAATTATGGCCATGGGCGATGCCAATAACGATATCGAAATGCTCCAGTTTGCAGGACTGGGCATTGCAATGGGAAATGCTAGCGATTATGTCAAATCCCTAGCTGATGATGTTACAGCCAGCAACGAAGAAGATGGCGTCGCGCGTGCGATTGAGAAGTATATTTTATAATTAAGAAGCCCAGTTCATACCAACTGGGTTTTGATATTTAAGAATTCCTAAAACTTTAGAAACTCTTTAGAAATGCTTGAGCTTTCTTTGATTTCTATGCTTTATACTAGAGTTATCAAAATAAATCAAAAGGAGAGAATCATGAAAACAGTACTTGATATTCATGGATTGTCCAAAAACTTTGCCAAACAAGCTATTCTTCAAGATCTTCATCTAACGATAAGAGAGGGAGATATTTATGGACTTATCGGGAAGAATGGAGCTGGGAAAACCACCTTAATAAAAATCATTACGCAACTACTCTTTGCGGATAAAGGGACTGTTTCCCTCTTCTCCAGCAAAACGGAAAATGAGTGGAGCAAGTCTCTATCTCGAGTAGGTTCAGTGATCGAATCACCTGTAGCTCATAATCACTTAACAGCCTATCAAAACCTTAAATATTATTGTATGATTCGTCATATTCCAAATGCTGATCAAGTCATTCGAGAAACGCTGGACTATGTAGGCTTGTCAGATACAGGCAAAAAAGTCTTTCGAGATTTCTCTCTTGGAATGAAGCAAAGACTTGGTATCGCTATTGCCCTTCTATCTAAACCAGACTTCCTAATCTTGGATGAACCTATCAACGGTCTTGACCCAATCGGTATCAAAGAATTTCGTCTGATGATTCAACGGCTCAATCAAGAAAAAGGAATCACCATTCTCATCTCTAGCCATATCTTGTCAGAACTCTACCTCGTAGCTAATCGCTTTGGTATTTTAGATCAAGGAAAGATTATCCGTGAAATCAGCAAAGCTGAATTTGAAACACTAAGTGAGGATTATATTGTGCTTAAGACAGCTGACCAAGAGAAAGCTTGCCAAGTATTGAAAGAACAAATCCAGCTCCAGTTCAAGGTTGTCAATCCTGAAAACGAAATCCACATCTTTGGTCAGGAACAAGATATCAAACAGATTCTCAAGGAATTAACCTTGGCAGATGTCGCTATTGACGAGATTTACTACGCCCGTCAAAACCTAGAAGAATACTTCACTCAATTGGTCGAATAGGAGGAAAATCATGATACATACCATTCAAGCAGACTTTTACCGTCTTTTCCGTTCCAAAGGATTCTGGATTACAGAATTCATTCTCTTTGTACTCATGTTAATGGGGGCTGTTTTTGGAGCTACTGGCCATCTGATGGCAATCAATACAGAAGAGCCAGAAATTCCAACCCAAGGTTGGGACGGTGTACAAGCCCTGATTAACGCATCTAGTCAAGGTTCAAACCTCGTTTTTCTCTGTATTGTTCTAACTTGCCTCGTTCTCGGTGTTGATTTAATCGGAAAGCTCTATAAAAATAGTTTGACAGTAGGGATTTCTCGTACAGAGTTTTTCCTTGCCAAAGCCTTTGTACTGGCTTGTATTGCACTTTTGCAAGTTGTCATCAGTCTTGTGATTGCCTTTATTCCAGCAACTATCTTAAATGGATTTGGAACGATGCCTGATGGCTTTATTGGCAATCTACTGATAACCATTTCCCTTCAATTCCTTTGCCTCCTTGCTTGGCTTTCCCTTGTTTCCTTTATTCTCTATGTTAGTCATTCTTATCTTGCGGTATTTATTGGCTATTTGGTCAGCTCTATTTTACTTTCTATGCCAATGCTCATCTTCCCAAGTATCAAAATTTTGCCATATTTATCATTGCAGTTTTTCTATGCTATGACTGCTAATAGTGAGTCAATTTTCTACACACTTATAGTTAGCTTAGCTGTTATTGTAATCTTTAATCTAAGTGGATTGGCAGTTTTCAAAAAGAAAAGTCTATAAAAAATGACCTCCTCTAGCCTACAGAGGAGGTTTCTTTCGTTAAAAGTAAATGAAAACCGACAACCACTGCCCATCTGTGCTTAGTTTCATCTCTGCACCAAGAAGATGACATAATTCCTCAGTGATATAAAGACCTAAACCAGAGGATTCTTCGGTGTCTGATAGATTTTCAGAATAAAAACGGTTGCTGAGATTTTCTATTTTTTTGATGGGCTGTTTGACAAGGTTTGCAATCTCTAAGACAAGCTGTTCCTTTTCCTTTCTCAAAGATAGCCGCGCTTCTTCCTTACCATGCTTGAGGACATTTCCAAGCAGATTTTGTAAAATTCGATCCAGCAAGTCTTCATCAGTCCTCGTTTTTAAACTAGCTTCAACCTTAAAATCAAGTGTGATATTTGCCGCCTGAAAAACATCATAATAAGCCAGAGTCTTTTTGGTAATAAAAGTCGAAAGTTCCACTTCTTCCAGTTTCGGTTTGACAGCTCCTTCCATCAAACGACGGTATTCTAGGAGAGCCTCCAAACGTTTGGAAACTAAATCAAGATGCTGGGCTATTTTTTGTAAGGTTTCTTCTTTGTTTTCAGGAGACTTTATCAATTGTTGGGTGTAGCCTGATGCGATAGTCAAAGGTGTCCGAATATCATGAGCGATATTGCTGATGGCCATATCCAGAGTCTGCTTTTCCCTTTTCATCACCAAACGAGATTGTTCCACTTCTTGAAATAGATTTTCAATTTGCTGGTAGAGATGTAAAAAATGTTTGGAAAAAATGCTGACTCCAACTCTTTTCATACTACCCGTGAGAATCTTGTCTTCAATCTGTTGACTCAAGTTTTTAAGTGCTAGATGGTAGCGAATCAATGAAATCAATAAAATAATTAGGAGAACCAGTAGGGCAAAGATTATCATGTAGGTCATTGCTTATCTCCTTTTAATCTTACCCCAACGCCCCAGATGGTTTCAATGTATTCTTGATTTGGGTCAAGCTGGTTTAATTTTTTACGAAGATTACTCAAATGCGTATTGAGGGTATTATCTCCAGGTAGGTAGCTATCCTCCCAGACCAATTCATAAAGTTCTTCTTTTGTAAAAATTTTCTTAGGGTGTTTAAGGAGAGTTTGGAGAATCAAGCATTCTTTCTTAGCCAGGCGAATGGTTTCCTGACTATTTTTGATTTCAAAACTTTCTGCATCAAACTGGATATTTTTCAAGTTTTGTGACAGATTTTCAGTTTTTCCTATTTCCATAGGCTGTTTTTCTGCACTTTGGCGTAATTGAACGGTAACTCTAGCAAAGACTTCGTCCAAATCAAAAGGCTTGACTATGTAATCATTGGCACCGTCTAAGAGGTATTGACTGATAAGTTTTTTATCGCTCAAAGCCGTTAGCATAATGACTGGAATTTGACTTTGTTCCCTGATGGCTTTTAAAACCTGATCCCCATTTTTTCCAGGAAGCATGATATCTAGCAGAACGAGGTCAATCCCACCTTGATCAAAACGCATGATTCCTTCAGTACCAGAAAAGGCTTGAATCACCTCATGCTCCTCAGTAAGAAGTGTTCGCAAAATCTCTTGAATGTCACTATTGTCTTCAATAACCAATATCCTAGCCATAAATACCAACCTTTCTGCAACTATTATAGCATGTTTTATTGATAAAGCTTAAACAGAAAAGCTCTTTGCATAAAAAGCGCGAGAAAGCCTTGGAGGTTTAGGATATAAAATCCACTTACTAGGCAACATAGTATCTTATAGTTGCTAATAAGAAGTTAGTTTAGCAGAATGAATCTCTCATTTCTTCCCTACTAGTCCGTAATTCGTTGATACATTTCGGGTCTTCTATCTCGAAACAAGCCCCAGTTTAGGCGTTCGTTTGCTCCTTTGTCAAGGTTATAAGTTGCTAACAGAACAGCTTCAGCTTGTCTTTCAGCTAGCTCTAGAATAGCTCCTGTTTCATCTGTCATAAAGGAGGAACCGTAGAAGTCAAGACTAGAACTCTGTCCACTATTTTCCTCACTAGGAGTGACTTCCTCAAATCCATACCGATTAGCTGCAATGACTGGGACAATATTCGCTGCTGCATGCCCTTGCATAGTACGTTGCCAGTGACCACAACTATCCGTATCCAAAATTGGCTCTGAACCGATGGCTGTAGGATAAAAGAGCAATTCAGCACCATTTAACGCAAGACAGCGGGCTGTTTCAGGGAACCATTGATCCCAACAGATACCGATACCAATCTTGGCATAGCGAGTATCCCAGACCTTGAAACCTGTGTTACCAGGCGTGAAATAAAATTTTTCTTGATAATAATGATCATCTGGTATATGGGTCTTTCGGTAAACGCCTAGCACTTTCCCATCTGCATCAATAACGGCAATGGAGTTATACAAGACATTGCCATCTTTTTCATAGAAACTGATGGGTAAAACGACCTGTAGTTCCTTAGCAATCACCTTAAAATGCTGAATGGCTGTATTTTCTGCTACAGATTGGGCATGCTGGTAGTAGTCATACTGACGTTCCTGACAGAAATAGGGACGTTCAAACAACTCGGGCAAGAGAATAATTTGTGCGCCTTGTTCTGCTGCCTGACGCACTAAACGCTCTGCTGTTTGGATATTTGTTGCCACATCCTTAGCGCATTGCATTTGAATCGCTGCAACTCTTACATTTCTCATCTTTTTCTCCTATTCTGGGATTTGTTGGGTGATACAGTGGATATTGCCACCACCTAAAAGAATATCTCTGGCTGGTATTCCGACAACTTTACGGTCTGGGAAACACTTACTGAGGATATCTAGGGCCACTTGGTCGTTTGTATCCTCAAACTGCGGAACCAAGACAGCCTTGTTAGCGATATAGAAATTGACATAGGAAGCCGCAAGCCTTTCACCTGCATAGCGCTCTTCTTCTCCTTCTTCATAGGTATAGCCAGGTAAATCTTCTTTGGTTACAACTTGATGAAGAGCTGGAATTGGAAGTTTATGAATGGTGAAGTGACGACCTTTTGCATCTGTTTCTTGCTCTAAGAGTTCGAAATCTGCTTTTGACATGGCATACTGAGGATCGTTTTTATCATCTGTCCAAGCCAAGATAAGCTCTGCAGGACCAACAAAAGCAGCAACATTGTCAACGTGTTCATTGGTTTCATCCTGATAAATACCATAAGGAAGCCAGATAACTTTTTCAGCACCAAGGCACTCTAATAAGGTGTTTTCGATTTCCTCTTTACTGAGATGAGGATTACGCCCAGGGCTCAGAAGACAACTTTCAGTCACAAGAATGGTTCCCTGACCATCGCTATGTATCGCTCCGCCTTCCAGTACAAAAAGCTTGGCATCGTAAACAGGAATTTCCAAGGACTCAGCAAAACGACTGGCTACTTGGTCATCATCTTCATAATCTTGATAAAGACCATCAACAGCACCACCCCAGGCATTAAAAGCCCAATCGACTGCCAACTTTTCTCTTTTATCATTGACGAGAATGGTCGGACCAGTATCACGGGCCCAGGCATCATTGGTAGGAATATCTAGATAAACGACCTGGTCTCCAAGATAGGATTGAGCTTCATATAGATAGTTATCCTCTACCAAAAGATAGACTGTTTCCCCTTGGGCAATGGTTTTGATAATCTGGCTAAAAGCTGTTTTTGCAGCCTTGCCTTGAAAGGGCCATGAACCTGGTCGAGTCGGCCATATCATGAGGGTACCATGGTGTGGTTCATACTCTGCTGGCATGCGATAGCCTGCTTTTTTCGGAGTTTCTATCATGATAATCTCCCTTTAAAGTCTTGATAGCCGAAGGCTTTGACCAAGCTGCAGTCTCCCTGTTCGTCCATGAGATAGAGACTTGGCAAGACAATACCGTTAAAGGTATTATTTTTGACAAAGGAATAAATGGCCATATCTTCAAAATAAAGTCTATCACCGATTTGGACTGGATTTTCAAAGCTATAATCACCAATCACATCGCCCGTCAGACAAGTATTGGAAGAAAGTCTATAGGTATGGGCTTTTTCCTGTGCCTCAAAGCCGTTTCTCAAAGGTGGACGATAGGGCATCTCAAGTACATCAGGCATATGGCAGGTCGCAGAGGTGTCTAAAACCAAGATTTCCATACCGTTTTCGACAATATCCAATACTTCAGTTGCTAGATAACCCGCATTAAGCGCAATGGCTTCACCCGGCTCGATATAGATTTCAAGATTGTAAGTTTCTCGGATACGCTTGATTTCTGAAATCAGCAAACCTACATCGTAACCTTCTCTTGTGATGTGGTGTCCTCCACCCATATTGAGCCATTTAACTTGATGCAAATAGGAACCAAACTGCTCTTCTACTGCTTTCAAAGTTGTCTCTAAATCATCTGCTCCCTGCTCGCAAAGGGTATGAAAATGAAGTCCGTCAACCAAATCCAGCAAATCACTAGGAATTTTATCTAGTGTCACGCCAAAGCGAGACCCTTGTGCACAAGGGTCATAGAGCGCGTGATCTCCTTGGGTCGAACACTGAGGGTTGAGGCGCAACCCCACACTGACACCAGCATCTCGACAACGCGGACCGTGTTTACGCAACTGTCTCTCTGAGTTAAAGACGATATGGTCCGTTATCTCCAGCAATTCCTCCAAGTCTGCATCCTTGAAAGCAGGCGCAAATACATGGACTTCTCCTGGAAATTCTTCCCTTGCCAATTTGGCCTCATAGAGTCCACTTGCTGTCGTACCAGATAGATACTGGCTAATCAAGGGATAGGTTTTATAAAGGGAATAAGCCTTTTGGGCAAGCAAAACCTTGCAGCCCGCTTCTTCTTGTACATATTGTAGAATGCGGCAATTTGCTTCTAACTTGGCCAAGTCAATGACATAGGCTGGTGTGGGTACTTGTTCTAGCTTCATTAGTCCACCATTTGCGGATTTTCAACCACAATCCATGGCAAGCCGTACTCATTCAAAGCTTCCATGAATGGATCTGGATCCAATTCTTCAAGGTTGTAAACTCCTGGTTGTTTCCAAGTTTCGTTCATAACTAATTTGGTACCAATCATGGCTGGAACGCCTGTCGTGTAAGAAATAGCTTGCGAACCAACCTCTGTGTAACATTCCTGATGGTCGCAAACATTGTAGATGTAAATGGTTTTTTCGACACCATCTTTGACACCTGTAAAGATACAACCAATATTGGTTTTACCAACAGTGCGTGGGCCAAGGCTGGCTGGATCTGGAAGCAAGGCTTTCAAGAATTGGATTGGTACAATTTCTTGTCCGTTAAAGTTAATCGAATCTGTACGAAGGAGTCCAACATTTTCAAGACATTTCATGTGCGTCAAGTAAGATTGACCAAAGGTCATAAAGAAACGAATGCGTTTGACACCTGGAATGTTTTTCGCCAATGATTCAATTTCTTCATGGTGAAGGAGATACATATCTTTTTGTCCAACCTGAGGGAAATCGTACTCACGCTTGATAGACATGGCTTCAACTTCGACCCACTTTCCATCTTCCCAGTAAGAACCTGGTGCAGAAACCTCACGTAGATTGATTTCTGGGTTAAAGTTTGTCGCAAATGGATAACCGTGGTCACCACCATTACAGTCTAAAATGTCGATATAGTGGATTTCATCAAAGTAATGTTTGAGTGCATAAGCTGAAAAGACACTAGTCACACCTGGGTCAAAGCCAGATCCAAGAAGAGCTGTTAAGCCTGCTTCTTTGAATTTCTCCTGATAAGCCCATTGCCATGAATAATCAAAGTAGGCTGTAAATCCAAGTTCCTTGCAGCGTTTCTCATAAATAGCACGCCATTCAGGGTCTTCTGTGTCTTCTGCTTCGTAATTAGCTGTATCGATATAGTGAACACCTGTTGCCAAACAAGCGTCCATAATTGTTAAATCTTGATAAGGCAGAGCTACATTCAAAACAGCTTCTGGTTTGTAGCTTTCAATCAAGGCAATCACTTCTTCTACCTTATCAGCATCAAGAGTAGCTGTTTCAATTTTTGTACTTGTTTTACCTTCTAGCTTCGCTTTCAAGTCATCACATTTTGACTTAGTACGGCTAGCAATCATAATCTCTGTAAAGGTTTCGCTATCTTGACAAATCTTTGAAATAGCAACTTGGGCAACGCCCCCGCATCCAATAACTAGTAAACGACTCATTTTTTTCCTTCCTCTTCTTCTAAAATGTCTTCTACATACTTGGGCAACATAAAGGCTCCTACATGTAAGTTTGCAGTATAGTATTCTGTGAAAAGCTGGCGTTTTTTCCAGCCTTCCTTGTCAAAATCTTTGACAGGGTGGTATTTTTTCGATGCAAATCCAAACAGCCAATAGCCAGCTGGGCTAGTTGGAATATGGGCCTGATAAACCCGACTGATTGGAAAGGCTTGATTAACCTTACGGTGCATGCTTCGACAAGCTGACTCATCCTCGTCAAAGAAAGGACTACCATGCTGGTAAATCATGATACCGTCTTCTTTGAGTGCTCTATAGCTATTACCGTAAAATTCCTTGGTAAAGAGCCCTTCCGTATGTCCAAAGGGATCTGTCGCATCGTTGATGATAATATCATAGTCATCTTCACAGTTTCGTAAAAAGCGTAGCCCATTTTGATAGTAAATGGTAACACGAGGATCATCTAGCCCTGCGGCAAAATCTGGGAAATACTCTCGGCAAACCTCAACCAACATCTCATCTGGTTCCACAATATCGATTTGTTCTAACTCAGGATAGAGGGTTAAAACTTGAGCGACCCCGCCGTCTCCACCACCTAAAACCAAGACTTTTTTGGGATTGGGGTGGACAGCCATGGGAACATGAACGGTCATTTCATTGTAGACAAAATCATCCGCATCTGAGAATAAAACATGCCCGTTTAAAATCAAAATCTTTCCAAAAGCTGGCGTATCCAAGACTTCGATATCCTGCCATTCACTTTTACCGGCGTAGAGTTGCTTGGCTGTTCTCAGTGACAATTTCACATCTGGAGTATGAACTTCAGAAAACCATAAATCCATCTAGTTCTCCTTTCTCTTAATGACGTTGATGTGATTGACCTCTGGATCTTCCGTCCCTTGGAGGGAGCAACCACGTTCCTTGGCAAATTGGATATAGTCGACAATTTCTCGTGTAATGCGTTCACCAGGAGCCAAGATTGGAATCCCTGGAGGATAGCACATGACAAATTCACCACAGACTTGTCCAACAGACTCATCCAAGGTTAAACTTTTTCTCTCGGAATAGAAGGCTTCTTGTGGAGACAGCACCAACTCTGGCTGGATATATTCACCAGCTATCAAATCTTTTCCATTTCTTGAATAGAGTCTCTTAATATCAGCCAAAGCACCAACCAAGCGTTCGATGTCTTGAATTCGGTCACCAATTGAAATATAGGCTAAGATATTGCCAATATCACCAAACTCAATCTGAATGTCGTATTCGTCTCGTAGGAGGTCATAAACCTCAATACCTGTTAAGCCAATACCCTGAGTGTAAACTGACAGCTTGGTAACGTCAAAATCGCAAACCGAAACACCATCTATTAACTCTTTTGAGTAGGCATAATAGTCACCGATGGCATTGATTTCACGACGAGCATACTCAGACAGTTCAATAACCTTTTCAAAAGATTCTCTTCCACGAAGGGCCAAGTTGCGACGTGAAATATCTAGACTAGCCATCAACAAGTAAGAGGCAGATGTTGACTGAGTTAGGTTGATAATCTGACGTACGTATTCAGGATTCATCTGCTCCCCAATTAAAAGAAGCGAACTTTGTGTCAAACTCCCACCAGACTTATGCATGGAGACTGCCGCCATATCAGCTCCAGCATCCATAGCAGAAATTGGAAGTTTATCTGTAAAATGCAAATGTGCTCCGTGGGCCTCATCTACTAAAACCATCATGCCAGCTTCATGAGCCATTTTTGTCAATCCCTTTAGGTCTGAACAGATGCCGTAGTAAGTAGGATTGTTAATCAAAATGGCCTTGGCATCTGGATGGTCCTTTATAGCCTGGGCTACTCGGTCGTTTTCAAGACCTAAAGCGATGCCGATTTTAGGATCTACACTCATCTCGATATAGATGGGAATGGCACCACATAGAACCAGCGCATTGATAGCAGATTTGTGGACATTTCGTGGCAGAATAACCTTATCTCCTGCCTTGCAGGTTGACAGAATCATAGTCTGCACCGATGAGGTTGTACCGCCAATCATAAGAAAGGCATGGGCTGCACCAAAAGCATCCGCAGCTAATTCCTCCGCCTCCCGAATAATCGAAATGGGGTGACCAAGATTATCCAAGGGTTTCATAGAATTGACATCAATGCCAACACATTTTTCACCTAACAGTTCGACAAGTTCTGGATTTCCCCGTCCACGCTTGTGACCTGGTACATCAAAGGGGACAATCCTTTTCTTGCGTAGCTTGACCAAGGCCTCGTATATTGGTGCTTGGTTTTGATCTAACTCTTTCAAGACATACTCCTTTCCATATTTTTAGAACCTTATGAAAACTAAGGAACTAAAGGTTGACTCATGAAAAAAGAGCAGGTTTTCACCTGCTCTGCAATCTTCTGACGTTTTTATGTTTGTTTCTTTTGAGTATGTCTGTTCCTGATGTTTCCTAACTCTCTAGTAGCAAATATTACGTACTTTATTGATCGTTTCACAAGATGACGTGTGCTTTCACCACACTAAAAATTTATGAATTAGGACAAAAGTCCTAACATCAACTTATAAAAGTAGGCTTTTAACCCTATCAATAATGTGGCTTTTCAACCACGCTTCGGCATTCAACCCTGCCTGTCCGTAGGCATTTTTTACTCGGGTTCATATTTGCTAGAAAACATCATCTCATTTTCTAAGCTCCATTACTATATCATGTTTTCAAGAATTTGTAAAGCGTTTTACGAAAAAAATATAAAAAAGTTCGCAAAATAGTTAGATTTTACTCGATTTACAATGATTATGTTTTTGTAAACGATTATAAAGTGAACGAAATGATGATAGTATTTAATTTAAAATTCTTTCATGCCATTCTATACTCTTTACCTTCTGTGTTTAATCGATTAGATAAGATGACGACATTTTTACATCATTAGAATCGTGCAACTTTTTTCAGACAGTTTTAAAAGATTGATTTCCTTATATTTTTCCTTTATACTGGATAAAAAGGAGAATAATATGTCAGAAACAAATCACGAAATTGATTCAAATTTTGCAGGTCGTTTAAATATCCTGCGTGCGGGCGTTCTTGGTGCCAATGATGGGATTATTTCCATTGCTGGTGTGGTTATCGGGGTTGCCAGTGCCACTACCAATATCTGGATTATCTTTTTATCAGGCTTTGCAGCTATCTTGGCAGGTGCCTTTTCTATGGCTGGTGGGGAGTACGTATCCGTTTCAACTCAAAAAGATACCGAGGAAGCAGCCGTTGCGCGTGAGCAAGTCTTGCTAGACCAAGATATAGAGTTAGCTAAAAAGTCCCTCTATGCTGCCTATATCCAAAATGGAGAATGTGAAACCTCTGCCCAGCTCTTGACCAACAAGGCCTTTCTTAAAAATCCACTCAAGGCTCTGGTAGAGGAAAAATACGGTATTGAGTATGAAGAGTTTACCAATCCTTGGCATGCTGCTATCTCTAGCTTTATTTCTTTTTTCCTTGGTAGCTTACCACCAATGCTGTCAGTAACTATTTTCCCAAGTGAATACCGCATTCCTGCTACTGTCCTTATCGTCGGTGTGGCTCTTCTTCTCACTGGCTACACAAGTGCTAGACTTGGAAAAGCACCTACCAAAACAGCTATGATTCGGAACCTAGCTATTGGTCTCTTGACCATGGGAGTAACCTTTCTGCTAGGACAACTTTTCAGCATTTAATACTCTTCGAAAATCTCTTCAAACCACGTCAGCTTCGCCTTGCCGTATATATGTTACTGACTTCGTCAGTTCTATCTGCAACCTCAAAACAGTGTTTTGAGCTGATTTCGTCAGTTCTATCTGCAACCTCAAAACAGTGTTTTGAGCTGACTTCGTCAGTTCTATCTACAACCTCAAAGCAGTGCTTTGAGCAACCTGCGGCTAGCTTCCTAGTTTGCTTTTTGATTTTCATTGAGTATAAAATACAAGAAATACCTCGATTTTGAAGTCGAGGTATCTTTTTTTTACATTTGCACAATCTTGCGATAGCTTCTTGAAGTAACCATGAAAATCAAGACATAGGCGATGAGGAAGATAGCGCAGATAGACAAGGTCACAATCAACATCATAGTCGTATCCAGTACACCAATCACTTTTAAAATCAGACTAAGCATATGGTAGGCAAAGGCTAAATGTATGAAGGCAAAAAGCAAAGGAAGGAAGAAAACAGTTAAAACCTGTTTGTTAATGGTTTGCTTGATTTGCTTTTGATCTAAACCAACTTTCTGCAAGATAATAAAGCGCTCACGGTCTTCATATCCTTCAGAAATTTGTTTGTAATAGATGACCAGAACGGTTCCGACCATAAAGATAATGGATAGGAAAATACCGATAAAGAAGACACCGCCAAAGAGGACACTCATTTGAGCACCAGCATCTGCTAGAGTGCTACCATACACATAGTTACCTTCCGTGTTTAATTGAGCATTAAACTTTTGTAAGTATTTTTCATATTCTTCAGCGACTTTGAGTTGCTCTTCTTCACTGATACTTACATTCATACCACCGTAAAACTGATTATAGATATCCGAATCTGGGAATTGGTCCAAAAAGGCTTGTAAATTAGGTACAACAAGGTAATTGTAATCAGAAGTCAAAATATTAAACTGATTTGGAACATGGTTTACAATGAAATCTTTAGTAAATTCTTCTTTGACAGAAAATTGATGATCATTTAGAGTTAGAGCTTTCTGTTCTTTAACTCCCTCATTCTTGGCAAAGAGTCCGATCTCATTTCCTGATAGAGAAAGTTTTTGACCAGTCATATTTTCATAATCTTTTTGGTCAAATACCATAAAAACTGTTTTGACTTGGACACGGTTTTGTCCTTTTTCAAAAATGGTTAACTTGCTACTTTCTTGGTTTGCAACACCAAAGTAAGCGTAACGAAGCACTTCTTTCTCTTTGACACTATAACCTTTGTCACTTGCAAACTGGCTCAAGAGTTTGTCCAAATCTTCTTTTTCAACATTTTGTCCAGTAATCCCAAAATCATGCGGATTTAGAACTTTTTTAAAGCTTTCTGAGGCATTGAAAATACTAGTAGCTGCTGACATGGTTACCAAAACCATTGTTGACAAAATTGCGATAGTTGCTAGTCCAACTGCATTTTTCTTCATACGGAAAATCAAGTTGGACACTGAGATAAGGTTATTTGGTTGGTAATAGTATTTCTTATTTTTCTTTAAGATTTGAAGGAAAACGGTAATCCCTGCATTAAACAATAGATAAGTACCAAAGATAACCAGCAAAACAGCTAGGAAAAAAGTTATTAGAGCTGTAAGGGGATCTTTTACAGTAACCGCAAGATAATATCCACCACCTAAACTAATCACACCAAGAATAGTTTGGAGAGATAGGAAACGACCTTTTTTCTCACCGCTAGCTTTCTCACGAGAGAGCTGGAGAGCATTCATACGGGCGATTCGAAGGGCATTCAGGAACATGAGACCTAGGAAAATCAAACCGAAGACAAGAAGTACTGTAATGACAACTTTCATCTGGAAGGTAGCGACCAGCTCAACCTTCAATTTCATCAGTTTGAGCAAGAAAGCAAAAATCAACTTGTCAAACAAGGCTCCAATACCGATACCCGCTCCAACAGTTAGCATTCCAAATAGCACCAACTCCTTAAAGGTCATACTGATCAGATGGCGCTTCTCCAAACCCAACATTCCATAAATCCCCAGTTCCTTGGAACGGTTTTTCATAACAAAACTATTGGCATAGAGGACGATAATAGCTGACGCAAGGGTGACGACAAACATACCAAATCCAAGAGTAGCTTGAATGGTTGTCCCTCCACGGATTTCCGAAATCTTGGGATTGAAGGTTAGAGAGTAAAAGAGATAGGTGACGGTGACTGCCAAGAGAACAGCCAGCGCAAAAGGATAGTAGAGTTTGCGGTTTTTAATCAAGTTAGATACCGCTAACTTATTGGTTAATCGAAACATACTAATTCACCTCGCTTGCCATGACAGTCAAGGTATCAGAGATTTCTTGGAACATCTGACGCTCAGTCTTCTCTCCACGGTAGATTTGATTGTAAAGAATGCCATCCTTGATAAAGAGTACACGCTTAGCCCTGCTAGCCGCTGCTGTTGAGTGGGTTACCATGAGAATGGTTTGGCCACGCTCATTGATTTCATCAAATACATCAAGTAAGGCTGCAGATGATTTGGAATCAAGAGCTCCTGTCGGTTCGTCTGCAAGGAGAATTTCAGGTTCTGTGATGATGGCGCGCGCTACTGCTACACGCTGTTTTTGCCCACCAGAGATCTCGTAAGGGTACTTCTCTTGCAATTGGTTGATGCCTAGATTCTCAGCAGTCACCACCAATTTCTTCATCATCTCCGTAATGGGTCTTCTTGACAATACAAGCGGAAGCAAAATATTGTCCTTAACAGATAGGGTATCTAACAAGTTAAAGTCTTGGAAGACGAAGCCCAACTTTTCACGACGGAAGCTAGAAGCCTGTGAATTTTTAATGGTTGCTGTGTCGGTTCCATTCAGGTAAACTTGTCCACGAGTTGGTTTATCCAGCATAGCTAGAATATTGAGCAAAGTTGATTTACCAGAACCAGATTCACCCATGATGGCAACGTAGTCACCTTTTTCAACGGTAAAGTGAATATCCTTGAGAGCCTCTACTTGGTTGCCCTGAAAACGTGTTTTATAAATTTTTTGAACGTGTTTTACATCTAAAAGTGTCATGAGAATCTCCTTTCTTAATAACCCATTAATTGAAATGTTGCTTGCATCATAGCGCATCCCAGTTGAACGCGCTCGATTTCTTTGTGACTTGGTTTTCTTGTTTTCTTATGTAAGATTTGTTTCATGATGTTACTCCTTTGTTCTTTATGAGTCTAGTTTACATCAAAAAAAGACCACTTGCCATAACCTAACCTTACAAAAGAGACTTTAATCTTACATTTTTGTAAGATTGGGGGAAATGTAGGCAAAATTGCTTAGAAAATGATTTGATTTCCTATTTTAAAAATTGTAAAATATAAGTATGAAAAGGCTTACTTTGGGAAGGAGAAAAAATCGGAAACTATCATTTGAGTAAGCCTACTTTGATGAAACACCATTCGATTTAACACTGGCAAGTCGTTCAACCTATAAGGAAAGAAGGTGTGCTTTAATGAAACACAAAGAACATATACTCATCGGACTTCTCTATCTCCTCTCTCCATTCATCGGTCAGCTCTTAGTTGAAAAGACATACTTTATCGGTACAGAATTTACAGCTACTGCTTATGCTATTTGCTGGCTATCAGTTGTTATCAGTATCCATCATTTTTCAAAAAACGTATTGTCTCAGCAAGAAAAATCAGATTAGAAATCTAAGTTCAAAATATTATTTTTAATTTGTATATGAAACTGGAAAAATATCATTAAAAGTAAAAAAAGCTTTAAATCAAGCAGTTTAGACTATTGATTTAAAGCTTTTTGCTTATTTCAAATCTTTTGTAGAACCTCACCAAAACCAGCCTTCATTGTCGTCAATGGATTGGGCTTCTTTGCGTTTGCGTGGGCCTGTTCCGTACATTTCTGCTTCGATTTCTTCCTTGGTTGGCATGACAGAAGCTAGGATGATATAGATAATCACGCCAAGTCCAAAGTTTGCGACTGTAAAAATGGCAAATAGGAAACGAACAAGGGTAACATCAAAGTTCCACTTGTCTGACAGACCTGCCAGAACTCCTGAAATCATGCGATTTCGTCTCATTTTATAAAATTTACTATTCATGTTATTTCCTCTTTCTGCTAGGTTAGACATATACTCTTCGAAAATCAAATTCAAACCGCGTCAGCTTCACCTTGCTGTACTCAAGTACAGCCTGCGGCTAGCTTCCTAGTTTGCTCTTTGATTTTCATTGAGTATTAGTATATCACGAGTAGGCTCGACTTTCATCGGTCCTCAGGCTGATTTACTAGTAGCAATTTACCTCTACAAACTCCACAGCGATAGCGTTTGGTATCAATCCTACGCTTGCGCTGATAACTTTGCTGGCAGGATTGACAACGATAAAGCCTGATTGTCTTGAAGTTGCTATTGGGCAAGGTTGGCACAAAGCGTAATCCATCCACTGCTTTCAAAAGTTCCTTAAAATCCCGATCCTTGTGTTGATAGCCCTTCCCTTGAAAATAGAGGTGATAGTGACAGAGTTCATGGCGGACAATTTTCCTAAAAACATCCAAACCCAGTTCCTGATAAACTTTGGGGTTGAAATCCAAATGCCCATCTTTTGGGAAAAATCGCCCACCTGTCGAACGTAGACGCCTATTCCACTGGACTTGATGGATAAAAGGTCTGCCGAAGTCTTCTAGTGAAACCTGCTTTACATAATCAGTCAGTTTCATTTGGAGCCAGGAGCGACAGATTGACTTTTTCACGTTCAGTATCAATTTTCTTAACCCAAACGGTCACCAAATCTCCAACTGACACCACTTGACTGGGATGTTTGATAAATTTGCGACTCATATGAGAAATGTGAATCAAGCCATCCTCGTGAATTCCGATATCAACAAAAGCACCGAAGTCAACGACATTACGCACCACTCCTTCAAGCTTTTGCCCAACCACTAAATCCTTGATATCCAGGACATCTTGGCGAAGCACAGGTGCGTCAAAGGAATCACGGAAATCTCGACCTGGTTTGAGAAGGTCGGCAATGATATCTTTAAGGGTTTCAGGACCAAGGTCTAGCTCTTGCGCCATTTCCTTGACTGAAAGCGACTTGAGTCTGCTTTGGGCCTCTTCATTCAAGTTCTTGATATCCAAGCGTTTGAATAGCTCCTTAACCGCAGCATAGTTTTCTGGGTGAACCCCTGTATTATCAAGGATATTGCTACTTTCTGGGATACGGAGGAAACCAGCTGCCTGCTCAAAGGCCTTTGCTCCCAGACGAGGAACTTTCTTGATTTGGGCGCGTGAAGTGATTTTTCCTTCTTCCTCGCGGTATTTGACAATATTTTCAGAAATGGTTTTATTAAGTCCAGCAACATGGGAAAGGAGGGCTGGGCTGGCTGTATTGATATTGACACCGACTTGGTTCACCACGGTATCCACGACAAAATCCAGACTTTCAGACAGTTTTTTCTGGCTAACATCGTGCTGGTACTGACCGACACCGATTGACTTAGGATCGATTTTGACCAATTCCGCAAGAGGATCTTGCAAGCGACGGGCGATTGAGATAGCAGAACGCTTTTCAACAGTCAAGTCTGGAAATTCTTGACGAGCAAGTTCACTAGCAGAGTATACCGAAGCACCACTCTCATTGACAATGACATAGCTGACTTCAGGGAAATCTTTAAGAACTTCCGCCACAAAAGCTTCACTTTCCCGACTGGCAGTTCCATTTCCGATAGCAATAATTTCTACACTGTACTGACCAATCAAATCTGCCAAATCTTTCTTGGCTTCTTCGATTTGACGAGCAGAGGCTGGTTTGACAGGATAAATAACCTGTGTTGTCAGCATTTTTCCTGTTGTATCAACAACGGCTAGCTTGGCACCTGTACGAAAGGCTGGGTCAAATCCAAGAACCACGCGCCCTTTCAGCGGAGCGACCAAGAGGAGATTGCGCAGATTGTCAGAAAAGAGTTGAATAGCTCCCTCTTCTGCCTTTTCAGTTAATTCTGTACGAATACGGCGCTCGATAGCAGGCAAGACTTTTTTCTTAACAGATTGCTGAACAACTTCATCAATATAGGCATTTTTTACCTTGAAACGAGCAGCAAAGAAGGCAAGAATACGGTCCGTTGCATGTTCAAAACCGACCTTCAAGACACCCAGCTTCTCCCCACGATTGAGCGCCAAGGTACGATAACCCTGCATATTTCCAACTGTCTCTGAAAAATCATAGTAAATCTGAAAAACCTGTTTTTCATCAAGACTTTCATCCTTAATTTGAGAAGTGAGTTTAGAGTGTCTCAGCATCTCCTGATAAGTCATGGCACGCAAGGTCACATCTTCCGATAAGGCTTCTACCAAGATATCAACTGCACCAGCCAAGGTTTCCTTACCAGTCGCAAATCCTTCACAAACAAACTTTTCAGCCTCTTTCTCTAAGTCAGCTACATTCTGCAAAATTAAACGAGCAAGTGGGAATAGCCCAGCTTCACGGGCAATGGTTGCCTTGGTCCGACGCTTTTCCTTGTAAGGAAGATAGAGTTCTTCAACGTCTGCTAATTTTTCGGCAGCTAAGATAGCTTCTTCCAATTCCTTGGTCGACTTGCCTTGTTCTTGAATCTTAGCTAAGACAGCTTCTTTACGATCATTGAGGTTGGTCAGACTTTTATCCAGGTCAATAATGGCCTTAATCGCCACCTCATCCAGACTACCAGTCATGTCCTTGCGATAACGCGCAATAAAGGGAATAGTCGCCCCTTCAGCGGTCAAACTTAGAACAGTATCAATTTGCTTTAACGTCACTCCCAAATCTTGGGAGATTTTTTCATATTTTTTATCCATAAACCTATTATACCACAAGCTAAACGTTTCAAATTAGCTCATACAATTTTAAAACATAAGTTGGGGAATAAATTTGCTTCATTTCAATAGTCTATTTATTTAGAAGGTTGCAATTTAATTCTAATAGTTTACAAAAGGATCAGTGATTAATTTCACTGTTTTTATTTTTGACAATAATACGCCACGATTCTCCCTCCCTATTCTTCAAGAAAACGCTTTTTTGAAGAATAGGATTGTAATTTCTGTTTCTAATCGTTCAAAATGCGTGTTTTTGAGAAATAAAAAACCGCAAGTCTGAGCCTGCGGTGGGTGTAATCTATTTTGAAATTTTAAATAAAAAAAGGAGCATTTAAGCCCCTCCTTTGAAATAACGGACACTTGGCTGGTCGGTGTACCCAGCATCTCAGATACCTTTTCAAGGTGCGGCAGGAACCTTTCTGCCCTCAAATGTCTTTCGTTAATGTTATTCTAGCACTATCTACTTTTTTTGTCAAGCTTTCTCAATCTACCAGACTTAATACGACTTTGTAACTTGAAATCTTGTAAGCGATACATGGTCGGAACATAAAAGAAATCGCCATTTTTATGTAACTTGATGGCAACAAGAACATTATCATCAAATCTTTTAACATATTCAAAACTAGCATCTTTCTCTCGTGGATTGACCCCAACGAAATCTGGATTACTTAGTATAAGTTCCAGATCTTCGATATGATGAATCACATCATTATGATGCCGTTTCAACATATGACTTCTTAAACCTTCTTTGTTAACCTTGATATCACTAGCTTCAAGAACAATATTAAAAATTTCTTTTACTTCGTCGGTCACTTGACCAATTTTTTCGTGTTCCATCATTTCCTCCGTTATTCCACAACTATTATATCACAATCATAGTGTATATCAGGATATATCAAACTCTATGATTCGTTAGATACTCAATTTTAACTTTTCCCTTTTCCTCAAAATAATAGTATAATAGAGGTAGAATTTAGAATCGAGGTACACCTATGGCTGTAAAATTTACAAAACGAGACGACTTGGACAAAATGTTCGAAGAGTTTGCTAAACTCCCTGATTTGAAGCAAGTTACTTTCCCTGATGACAAAGAGAAAAAAGCAAAAGCAGAAAAGAAAAACTAGATGACTGCTTTCCAACAACTCCCATCTAGTGTGCTTCAGACTGGAGCTATTTTTCTCTCCATTATCATTGAAGCCCTCCCTTTCGTACTAATAGGAAGTATTGTCTCAGGGCTGATTGAGGTTTATATCACACCTGACAAGGTTTATCATTTTCTCCCTCGAAATCGTTGGGGGAGAATCTTTTTTGGCACCTTCGTTGGGATACTTTTCCCTTCTTGCGAATGTGGGATTGTCCCCATTATCAATCGTTTTCTGGAAAAGAAGGTTCCCAGTTACACGGCTGTTCCCTTTCTTGTAACAGCACCTGTTATCAATCCCATTGTTCTTTTTGCGACCTATTCTGCCTTTGGAAACTCCTTCCATATCGCCCTGTTACGAGCTCTGGGTTCCATTGTTGTGGCTGTGATACTTGGGATTTTTCTGGGATTTTTCTGGCAAGAACCCATTCAAAAAGAAAATCGTCTGGCCTGTCATGAGCATGATTTTTCTCACTTAAGCCCTGCAAAAAAGATTTTTCAGGCCTTTGTGCAAGCCATTGATGAATTTTTTGATACGGGGCGTTATTTGGTATTTGGCTGTCTCTTTGCCTCTGTTATACAGGTCTACGTTCCGACTCGGATTCTGACCTCTATCAGTGCGACCCCTCTTTTTGCCATCTTGCTCTTGATGCTTTTGGCTTTTCTTCTTTCGCTCTGTAGCGAGGCGGATGCTTTTATCGGTGCTTCTCTTCTCTCAAGTTTCGGTTTGGCACCAGTTCTGGCCTTTCTGGTGATTGGCCCAATGCTGGATATCAAAAATATTCTCATGATGAAAAATTACTTGAAAGCACGCTTTATCAGTCACTTCATTACGATTGTGACTCTGGTCGTTTTAGTCTATTCTCTCTTGATTGGAGTCATCCTATGATTCGATTTTTAGTTTTAGCTGGCTATTTTGAACTGACCATTTATCTCCATTTGTCGGGCAAATTAAACCAGTACATCAACATGCACTATTCCTATTTGGCCTATATTTCTATGGTGCTTTCCTTTATCTTGGCAATCGTTCAATTGTATATCTGGATGAAGCAAGTCAAAACCCACAGTCATCTGAACAACCGATTAGCGAAGTTGACGAGTATTGCTCTTCTGGCTATTCCAATTGTCGTTGGTTTAACCTTTCCAACTGTTAGCTTGGATTCTCAGACAGTGTCTGCTAAAGGCTATCATTTTCCGTTATCAGAAGGAACGGATCAAGCCATTCAGACCAGCGAAGGGACGACAAGCCAATATTTGAAACCAGATAGCAGTTCTTATTTTTCAAAATCAGCCTATGAAAAGGAAATGCGAACTGCGGCGGATAAATACTTGTCCCAAGATAGCATTCAGATTACGACTGAAAACTATATGGAAATCATGGAAGCCATCTATGACTATCCAGATGAATTTGAGGGCAAAACAGTCCAGTTCACAGGTTTTGTCTACAATGACCCCAGTCATGCCAATAGCCAATTCCTGTTCCGCTTCGGCATTATTCACTGTATCGCAGATTCTGGTGTCTATGGATTGCTGACCAAGGGAAATACCCGACAGTATGAAAATAACACCTGGATTACAGCCAAAGGAAAACTGGTCAATCACTACCATAAAGAACTCAAACAAAATCTCCCAACCTTAGAAATCGATAGCTTTACCAAAGTCGATAAACCAGAAAATCCCTACGTGTATCGCGTGTTTTAAAAGAAAAAACGAACAAGTTCTCTTCTGAATAACAGAAAAAGAGCCTGTTCGTTTTTTGTTATATGAGATATAGGAAGATACCGAAAATTCTCACTCATCAATAAAAAGAGACAATATCAGTTTCTGCGTAACATATTTCTAATATAGTCTCTTTATCTATTTTTATACTTACAAGAACTAAATATTTGAGCTTGATTTTTTCCATTAATTCTAAACGAATGTTCAGAGACCCATTTGGTGTAGGTGGTTAATCTGTTATCTGTTAAGGATTCTACTGCGATAGTCACGCACATATTTACTGCTTCTTCAACCGAAACAAAAAAACGATAGCCATTTAATTGCAGAAATTTTACTAAAGCAAAGAAAGCAGTTCGTTTATTAGCATTGGCAAAAACATGCTTCTTTATCAATTGGACAAATAGTATCGTTGCTTTATCAAAAATTGTTGGATAAAGAGGCTTCCCAAAGACAAATTGTTCTGGTAAATTAACAATCATATTTAAAGCCGAAGGACTAACTGTTTGAATTTTCTCATTTGGAGAATACCGTTGAATTGCTAAAGCATTTATTTTTTCAATTTACTTTTCTGTCAATTATACTGTTATTTTCCCACCAAAGCTTTGAAAACATCGTCGTATCTGTCAAAGATTTTATCTACATTTAAGTCAAAGACATCATCAGATACATAAGAAACCTGCTGACTCAATTCTTCCGATTTTACACCACTTGGAATAGTGATTGAATTTCCTTGTTTTCTTATTTTTACGACCATCTTATTTTCTCCTTTTCTGTATTAAAATAAATAATTGCGGTAATTACAATGGCAGGATAATTCGCTTCCGTAACAATCTCTATCAGAGCAAATAACTATTATGGTTTTGAAAAGTTATTAATGCTGCTATTTTAAATCTTATACCATTTCAAGCAATACAAGTAGTTCAGTGAGAATAAGCGAGCCACTTATTAATGAGACTAGCAATTTCTTTAGGTGCTTCAGTATAAAGCTCATGGCCAAAGTTTTTTAGAAAGATAGTATCAAAATAAGTTGGCAATTCTTTTAGAGCTTCCTCTCTCCATCTAGTTTCATTAGGATAGCGAGGACTGATAAACAAGGTAGTTCCTACTTCTCTCTTGAAAGCTTGGATTTTCCGCCGTAGTCGAAGAATCGCTTCTATATTTTCATAATTTATAGCTAACTCGTATCTATTATACTCCGCATTCCAGTGATAAGACTGTCTTACAGCTTCTTCCATATTTTCTGACCAATGCTTTGCTTCGGATTTCTCTTTAGAAATAAGAAGAGCTAAGTCCGAAACGACTTGAGATTCAATATAGTTTTTAGTTTCCTCTAACTCCGCATCTAAAGTTAAAATCTTATCTAAATCTAGATAGCCACCATCCAAAAGAATCAGGTTTTTCACTTCATGAAATTCCGATGCGAGATAACGAGCTAAATCCCCTCCAAGAGAATAGCCTATCAGACAGATAGGTTCTCCCTCTACAATCTCATTTTTAAACCATAATTTCAATTCTGTTTCATCTCGAAGATGCTTTTCATACGGATTTAGAAAACAGACCTGCGAATCTAGTTCTTGAAGAAAATCCTTGCTATGATAGACATTGCTTCCTAGACCGCCAATAAAAAATATCTTCATTCTCTACTTAATACTATGCTTATTCATTTTTTGTTCAAAGATAGTCGTGATAATCTGACGCAATTCTTCGCGTTCCTTTTCTGGAATCTCACCACTTGTTTGAGCTGCGGCGTAGAGTTCAGGGTGTTCAATTGAAATGCGTTTAATAGTACGTGTTGTAGCATGTTTTCTGACAAAAAATGGGATTCGCTTAATCAAGTCTTGTGGGACAAGCGCAAGAATTTTCTCAGCAGTTTCCTTGTCACTAATCTTAGACGTAGTCAGCCCCTTCTTAATCATTTCCTGTTCTTTTTCTGTAAAATCTTTTAATTCCATCTGATTAATCCTCCTATTTTCTCTAAGTTAAATTATATACCAATTGTAGCAAGAGGACAAATAGTCTGTTTGGAAAATCTTCTCTATACTACAACTTTCCTGTCGTTCATAATTGCTCTTTAATGAAAAATCACAAATCCTTTTGGAGAGATGACAAGATGATTCTCTAATTCTTGGCAATTATTTGCTAGTGCTACTGCTTCCTTCTCTAAAAGATAATCTTCTTTGGACTGGTTAAAAATCGCTAGACAAAAGAGAAACGGCATCTGTTCTCATGTAGTAAGTATATAAGTCTTCTAGGTCTTGTTCGTTTTCAATCCCTGTTTCAATACTAATCAGAGCCTGTATAAATTCCTTGTAGTGACTCTCCATCATATCTGAAATCTTTTGTTTCATTTCCATAAATACTGATGACGGTTCAGTTAGACTTGTTTGGTTTATGTCTTGTAAATCCTTTTCTAAGGGATTGGTTCCTTCTTCTACTTCCACTAAATCTGAACTTCCATCACCATCAGAATCTGAGCTAAGAGGATTAGTTCCTAGTGCCAATTCTTGAGCGTCAGTTAGTCCATCTTGATCCGAATCACGTTGATAAATGGGTTCCATATACTTTCTTCTTTCCTAGTTAATCTTTTTTCACTCCAATCCTACCAAATATTCCTTGAAAGAAGTATCACAACAAAAAAGAGAACGAGCCAAAACTACGTTCTCCTTAAAATGATAAAACGTTACTATCAAAGTAAAAAAGATGACTTACAGAACCTGTAAGCCACCTAGTCAGTCGGTTTATTCTGGTGTCTGCCACCGCTTGGCCCTTACGTCCAAGATTGCTATCGGATTTCGTTCTGGTGTCCGCCACCGTTTGGCCCTTATGTCCAAGATTACTATCAGATTGACCATGAGCCGACCACTCATCTATACCATTATTCTAACGAATATGAGCTACAAACGCAAGAGAAAAACTTATTTTGGATTTATACACTATAGAAAACATACACTATCTTCAGATTGAACTTTTGTTCAAAATAAGCTATAATGAATTTAAGTAGAAACAGGAGGTAGAACAAATGGCTACAATCAGTTTAACACGTGATATAAAACTAACAAACGAAGATGCTCTAAAAATTCTTAATCATAAACCATCTAAAAAGCTACAAGCAGTCTTGAAATCTATTGAATCACAAGACGCTACCGCTCCAACGAAAAATAAACTCATTTCAAAGTATCTGTAAGATGACAATTCAAGTAACACCACTTAAGCAATATCTTGAAAATATTCAATGCTAGCTCCTGATAAAACTGATAAACAAGTTCAGGAGCTATTTAAAACTATCATTTTAGAAAATGTTGATTTCAACGGTAATGAAGAGATGTTGACTTATCTATCTGATAAAGCCCCCAATTTTGAAAAACAACATCGTTCTCGTAATTTTATCGTTGAAGAAACTGAAACAAATAACATCATAGGATTCTTTAGTTTATCTCTCAAAGTTGTTGATATTTCTGATTTAGAGAAATCCTTAAAAAAGAAACTCGTCCTAAAAGGGAAAAGTCCCAAAAATATTGATTATCTCCCTGTGTTACTTATCGGTCAATTCGGCAAAAACACAAAGCTAAATAAACTATCAGGACAAGAGTTATTCGAAATTGTAATTCAAAAAATTGAAGAATTTCGAGCAATTGTAGGAACTCAGATGGTATTTTTAGATAGTATCAATCATCCTAAAGTCATTCAATTTTATGAACAGTTCGGATTTGTTGCTTACAGTCAATTGATTAAAGACGATCATCAAGTAACTTATCAGCCTATGGCATTAAATATGTCACTCTATAAAAAATAAGAATCATGTCACCTAAACTGATGACATGATTCTTTTATTTCGTCGTATAGGCAAAACTTATTGCACTATCTGCTTGCGAGATTTTTCTAAAGGTATAGTTAGGGTTGCCACCATAGTTGGTTTCATATCGTGTTATAGTTACAGATTTCTCACTTATGTCTTTCTAACAAGGTCTCAAACTCAGCGACAGTCATACCTAATTGCTGACTGGCAACCTCAGGTGTTAGAAGACCTTGACGTACTAAATTTACTAAACCTACTTTTAATCCCTCTTCGATACCCTCTGCTCTTCCTCGTTCCAACCCTTGTTCAATCCCCTCAGCTCGACCACGCTCTAGACCACGTTCCAACCCTTGTTCAATACCTTCTGCTCTAGCTGTTTCCAAGGCATAGTCCTGCGCTAACAAGGCTTGTTCTTCACGTCTGCGCTGTTCACTAAACATTTTCCTGTCCTCCTCGGACCAGCTTTTATAGTCCAGCAGTTGGTCTGCCTGGCTGATGGCTCGCTCAGGTTGCTGAGTAAAGGGTTTGTTACCGAAAAACTCTAACCATGGTTTGCGAATACTATCTTTGCTGGTTTCTCTGTATTTTTTAAGTTCCAAGAACGCCATCTTGACCAGATGATTTTCCTGACCATTGTTGATAATGGTTAAAACCTCACCTGTCGTATCCTCTCGCATGCTAAAACTATGAAAAGCCAAGTCATCTGAGAAATAATTACTATCCACAATAGCTATTGCGTAAACAGGTGCGATGTGTTTGTAGCTCTGGTGGGTATCACCTTTTCGCTGGCGAATTTTTTCTAGGTTTTGATTAACCTGACTACATAGATAAGCCCACAAACGATTAATGAAGAAATTCTGATGATGAACTTGTATTTCGATAATAACTTGAGTGCCATTATCCAACTCCGCCAAAACGTCTATACTGGTATAGAAATCCTGAGCCGAGTAGGGTAGAGATGGCAAAACATGAATATTACTTCCCTCCAAAATGGTTACATTTTTGGCTGGCAAGTCCAGCATATCGCGAATAAATTGACAAGTGATTTCTGGATTGCTAAAAATCTTCTTAGCTACCAAATCATTGGTCGGGCTGATGCCCGGATGTCTTAAAGTCAACCTTTTCCTCCTTCTATTATACCATATTTTTAAATCTAATTTTGATAGATTCGATGGTTCTATCTATTTATTCGGAAAAGAAAGGAGAAAGTTCTAACTTTCCTAACAAAAAAGATAGCCAATCTCTTTTACATCAAGAAATTTAGCTATCCTTTTTAGTCGTTTTCATATCGTGTTATAGTTACAGATTTCTCACTTATGTCTTTCTAACAAGGCCTCAAACTCAGCGACAGTCATACCTAATTGCTGACTTGCAACCTCAGGTGTTAGAAGACCTTGACGTACTAAATTTACTAAACCTACTTTTAATCCCTCTTCGATACCCTCTGCTCGTCCTCGCTCAAGTCCCTGTTCAATACCTTCAGTACGACCACGCTCTAGACCTTGTTCAATCCCCTCAGCTCGACCACGTTCAAGACCTTGCTCTAAACCTTTTTCGATTCCTTGTTCAATCCCTTCTGCTCTAGCTGTTTCCAAGGCATAGTCCTGTGCTAACAAGGCTTGTTCTTCACGTCTGCGTTGTTCACTAAACATTTTCCTGTCCTCCTCGGACCAGCTCTTATAGTCCAGCAGTTGGTCTGCTTGGCTGATGGCTCGCTCGGGTTGCTGGGTAAAGGGTTTGTTCCCGAAAAACTCTAACCACGGTTTGCGAACCTCGTCTTTGCTGGTTTCTCTGTATTTTTTTAGTTCCAAGAAAGCCATTTTGACCAGATGGTTTTCCTGACCGTTGTTTGTGATGGTTAAGACCTCACCTGTCGTGTCCTCTCGCATACTAAAGCTGTGAAAAGCCAGGTCATCTGAGAAATAATTGCTATCCACAATTGCGATAGCGTATACTGGTGCGATATGCTTGTAACTCTGGTGGGTATCACCTTCTCGCTGGCGAATTTTCTCTAGGTTTTGATTGACCTGGCTGCACAAATAAGCCCACAGGCGATTGATGAAAAAATTCTGATGATGAACTTGAATCTCGATGATAACCTGAGTTCCATTGTCCAACTCCGCCAAGACGTCTATACTTGTATAGAAATCCTGCGCCGAGTACGGCAGGGATGGCAAAACGTGAATGTTACTCCCCTCCAAAATGGTTACATTTTTGGCTGGCAAGTCCAGCATATCGCGAATAAATTGACAAGTGATTTCTGGATTGCTAAAGATTTTCTTAGCAACCAAATCGTTAGTTGGGCTGATGCCCGGATGACGTACAGTCATATTTGCTCTCCTTTCATTATAGCACATTTTTTAATCTAGTTTTACTAAATTTGATGCTTCTATCTATTTATTCGGAAAAAGAGTAGAAAAAACAAAAGAAATCTCAAACTTTATAGCAAAATGAAATAAACTCTGAACAAATAGGATAGTAAAGTCGAATCAATTTCTAGCAATGTTTTATAGGTTATAATGTTCTACTCTGAATTTAAGATAACATATAATTTAAAGAGACTGGGCCAAAACTCAACTTCCGGAGAAAATGAAGTAAATCTTTCCACAATAAAACGCATAGTCTCAAGTTTCAACACCTGATACTATGCGTTTTTCGGATTTGAGAGGCTTTTTTCTCAGCCTCTTCTTAATCTTAGCTTTTCTCAACCTGCTACAGTTGATAAAGAGCTTTATTTATCATCTTCTTCCTTCTTCTTGAAGAATCCTAATCCTAGACCAGCTAACAAGGTCATAATCCCAGCGCTAGCTAAGCTAGCATTAGCTTCTGTACCTGTGTTTGGCAATTCCTCTCTTCTACTTGTCTCAGAAGTCGGAGTATTTGCTTCTGGAGTGTTTGGAGTTGGAATTTGACTTTCTGGTGTTGGAATAGTCGGATCTTGTGGAGTTGGAATCGGTGTGGTCGGTTTCTGTGGAACAGGATTATTAGGCTCTACTGGTGTTATCTTTTCAAATTTATGAATTGTAACACCATCTTTTGTTACAGTTGTAATATATCTGTATCCAGGAATATTTCCTGGTTCATGAGTTCCAGGTTTTTCTGGTTTCAATGGCTTACCGTTTTCATCCACCCAGATTGTAATATGATTACTTTCTGGAGTTGGTTTTACCGGTTCTTCCGGACTAGGTGTATTTGGAACTTTTACATACTCAATCGGTGTATCCTGACCAGGTTCTGTTGGTACTGGTGGAATGTATCCTTGTGTTGGATCATTTGGCACTTTTGGTACTAACGGATTTCCATCTGGTGTCTTAGGTGTATACCCAGGCACATATGGAATCACCGGTACATTCGGATCCGTTGGTTCTCCCGGCTTAGTTGGATCTGTAGGATTGTTTGGATATGGTAGTGGCGTTGGTGTTTCTACACCTGGCACTTTTGGTACCCATGAACCAAGTTTCTTGTAAACCACTTCAATCGTTTGATTTGCAACAGTTGGTGTTATTCCTTTTCTTTCAGCAACTTCTTTTTGAGCTGGATCTTTAAGGATGTAACCTTTAACTACTGGCGATGGTACTTTATCAAATGTACTATCTCCACCAACTGCATTCCAGTCTCCATAAGTAATCTCACCTGTTACTACGTTAATCTTAGCTTCACGTGTAAATGTAACTTTGTCTGTTGATTTTTCAGAAACTTTGTTTCCAGCCTCGTCAACATAGTTAATTGTACGTGTTACTTGTTTTGTAGTTTCTAGTTTGTTGATTAAGTCCTCTGTCCATCTTGGAATTGTTGGATCATTTGGATTATTTGGATCTACTGGTGTATCTGGATCGATTGGTTGTCCTGGTACTGGTTTATTTGGATCTTTCGGATTTGTTGGATCAAATGGTTTCACTGGTTTAACACGTGGTGTTAATGTCACCTTGAAGTATTGATCAACCTTAGGATCGTTATCAAAAGTACCCTTAGGTGGATAAGTGTTAGTTTCAACATCATATCCTTTTAGTTTTAATTTCGCAATTGTTGCTTTGATTTCACCGTCTTTTGTTAATGGTGTATTTGAATCTCCTGTTTCTGTGATTGGGGTTTCTAATACATTTCCTTTTGGATCTACGAAGCTTGTGGTTGCTTTTTGTTGTCCGTCTTTTACATACGTAATTGGTGTATCTTGACCTGGTTTTGTTGGCACTGGTGGTACGTTATATCCTTTTTCTGGATGGTTTGGATCCACCGGTGTTAACGGTACTAGTGGGTTTTCTGGACTCACTGGTTTTGTTGGGTCTTTTGGTACTACCGGAGTATGTCCTGGTACTTGTGGAATCACCGGTACTTTCGGACTGTTTGGATCGTTTGGATCTTGTGGTTTTTCCGGATTTGGTGTTACCACTTTAGTTGGATCTTCTGGATCATTATCATACGGTGTTGGTGTTAGAGGAGTTTTCGGTGTTACTCCTTCTGGCACTTTCGGTACGAATGAACCTACTTTAGTGTAAGTAACAGTAATTGTTTTATCTTCTGAATCAGGTCTAACTGTTTCTGATGCTACTTCTTTTTGTTTTGCATCTTTTAAGATATAACCTTTAACTACTGGTGATTTCACTGCTTCAAATGTACTATCTCCATCAACTGCATTCCAATCACTACCATTGCGCGTGAATGTAACTTTATCCGTAGATGGTTTAGCTAATTCATTACCTTTTTCATCCACGTATTTGATTGTACGTGTCACTTCTTTTGTACCAGTTGTATCTGGTTTTGGATTATCTGGCACTTTTTCATACGTAATCGGCGTATCCTTACCTGGCGTTTCTGGTACTGGTGGCACCTTGTATCCATTTTCTGGATGATTTGGATCAACTGGTACTAATGGATTTCCATTTGGTGTCTTAGGTGTATAACCTGGCACATATGGAATCACTGGTGTACCTGGAGTGATTGGTTGTCCTGGTTCAGGATATACCGGTGTTCCAGGTGTTGTTGGATCTGTCGGATGGTTTGGATATGGTTTTGGATCGAAATTCGTTCCTTCTGGTGGTGT
>CAJNBP010000005.1 GCA_905221035.1 bacterium
TATCAAAAAAGAAAGGACAAATTTCGTCCTTTCTCGATCTTAGCTTTTCTTCAACCCACTACAGTTGACAAAGAGCCAAATAATCGCAGGTTGCTCAAAGCACTGCTTTGGACTTGCAGATAAAGCTGACGTGGTTTGAAGAGATTTTCGAAGAGTATAAGAGCCAAAAACCCTCAGTCGTTTGACCGAGGGTTCCTTTTCATTATTTAAGAACTTGATTAGCTCAATGCATCATCCATTGAAAGAACTTCGTGGAAGACACGTTGTGTCAATTCAGTTTTTTGTTCTGGAGTGAGGTATTTAGTGTTTACACAGTATCCAGAGATACGTACGATAACGTCTTCACCTGACATGATCTTTTCGTAAACATCGTTCAAGTCCATAACGTTCAAGTTAACGTGTTGTCCACCGTTTTCGAAGTAACCATCAAGGATTGTTACCAAGTTATCAACTTGTTCGTCACGAGTCTTACCAAGAGCACGAGGCGAAACTTGTGTAGTCAATGAGATACCATCAGCTGCGTAACTAAAGTCAAGGCTAGAAAGTGAGTTCAAGTTTTGCAACCATCCACCTTTAGCTTTGTTAGATGGGTTAGCACCTGGTGAGAAGAATTCAAGTTTAGACAAGTTCACAGAACCATCTTCGTTGAGATATACACCTTTGTGGACTGGTGAGTTACCAGTTTGTTTAGAGTAAGCAACGTTAGATGTGATTGTCAAAAGTGATACTGTAGCTTCTGCGTCTTTGTAAAGTTTGTGGCTACGTAGACGAGTTGTGTAAGCTTCAATCAACCATTCTGCCAATTCGTTTGAACGTGGGTCATCTTCACCCCAACGTGGGTATTCACCGATTGTTTCGTAATCGTAGATGTAGCCATTTTCATCACGGATTGGTTTAACTGTAGCGTATTTGATAGCTGACAATGTATCAACAGTGTTAGCAAATCCACAGATACCGAATCCCATGTTTGCACGTTGTTTAGTTGGCAAGAAGGCCATTTGAACAGCTTCGTAGTTGTACTTATCAGTCATGTAGTGGATGATGTTCAAAGCATCTACGTAAGTGTCAGTCAACCAGTCAAGAGATTTTTCAAAGTTTTCTTTAACTGATTCGAATTCAAGAACTTCGTCACGGATTGGTTCGATGTCAAATACTTTGTAGTCTTTGTGTACATCGTCGTAACCACCGTTCAAACCAGTAAGAAGGGCTTTCAATACGTTTACACGCGCACCGAAGTACTGGATGTTGTGGCGTTGTTCTTCGTTTTCTGGGTCAAGTGGTGACACACAGCATGAGATACAGCTCATTTCACCATATCCGTCTTTAGCCATTGTTGTTACACCTTCATATTGGATAGAAGAGTGTTTGTGGCTCATATGCATACAGTAGCGACGGAAGTTGTATGGCAATTTATCAGTCCAAAGAACTGTCAAGTTTGGTTCTGGAGAGTTACCGATGTTGTCAAGAGTGTTCAAGAAACGGTAATCCATCTTAGTAACACGGTGACGACCGTCGTTACCCATACCTGCCATAGAAGTTGTGATGAATGTTGGGTCACCTGAGTACAATTGGTCATAAGCTTTTGTACGAGCAAATTTAACTGTACGAAGTTTCATAACGAAATCATCAACGAATTCTTGGATTTCTGATTCAGTAAATGTACCACGAGCAAGGTCACGTTCTGCAAAGATATCCAATACGATTGGTACACGTCCTAGAGATGTAGCAGCACCGTTGATAACACGGCAGACAGACATGAAGGCGATGTTAACCCATTGGATTGCTTCTTTAACGTTCATCGCTGGTTTGCGAACGTCAACTCCGTAAAGATCACCCAAGCGAACAACTTGTTGCAATGCTTGGTATTGAAGGTTGATTTCTTCACGAAGACGGATTGTTTCTTCATCGATTTCTTCGATTGCATTCCAGTCGTTTACTTTTTCTTGCATCAAGTAGTCTGCACCGTAAAGAGCAAGACGCGCGTAAACACCGATGATACGTCCGCGTGAGTATGCATCTGGAAGACCAGTTACAGTGTGTGCGTGACGAGCGCGACGAATATTTGAAGTGTAAGCGCGGAAGATACCGTCGTTAACTGTTGTTACGTATTTAGTGAAGATTTCGTGAACAGCTGGGTCTGGTTCGTATCCATTTTCTTTCAAAGTAGTTTCAGCCATACGGATACCACCTTTTGGCATGAAGTTCAATTTGAAGAGTTCGTCATTTTGGATACCAAAGATAACTTCGTTTTCTTTATCGATAAATCCAGCAGGGATATCAGCGATAGAAGTTGGACGAGTGTCCATTGGGAAACGAGTTTCTTCGTAGTGAGCCTTAGTTTCTTCTACGATTTTTTTGATGTGAAGTGAACGTTCTGTTGGTCCTGCAAGGAAACTTTCGTCTCCATCATAAGGTGTGTAGTTAGCTTGTACGAAGCGTGACACACTTGCTTTTTCTTTCCAATCTACGCCTTTGAAGCCTTCCCAAGCTTTGTCAAAAATATCTTGTGCTTCAACAACTGTCTTAACAACCATGTTAATGTCCTCTTTTTTCTTTCTAGTAACATCCATCTGTTACATTCATGAGACAAGTATACCACACAGTAACCGATTTCAACAAGTGATAAATCCCTGTTTTTACACTTTCTTTTCTAAAACAGTCTATATTTTGTCCCAAACTGTATTATATTTTTGAAAAAATTAAAGCCTTTTTTCTTTTTTTCAGAAAAAAGAGTATAATAAAAGAAAATAAGCAGTAAGAAAAGGAGCAGGCATGTTGATTTTCCCTTTATTAAATGATTTGTCAAGAAAAATCATCCATATTGACATGGATGCCTTTTTTGCTGCGGTGGAAATCAGAGACAATCCTAAACTCAGAGGAAAACCTGTCATTATCGGCAGCGACCCTCGGCAAACAGGTGGGCGTGGTGTCGTTTCCACTTGTAGCTATGAGGCGCGAGCTTTTGGTGTCCATTCTGCTATGAGTTCCAAGGAAGCCTATGAACGTTGTCCCCAGGCCGTCTTTATCTCAGGGAATTATGAAAAATACAAAGCTGTGGGACTCCAGATTCGAGCTATCTTTAAGCGTTATACAGATTTAATTGAACCCATGAGCATTGACGAAGCCTACTTGGATGTGACGGAAAATAAACTCGGTATCAAGTCAGCGGTCAAAATCGCTCGCCTCATTCAAAAAGATATCTGGCAAGAACTCCATCTAACTGCTTCCGCTGGCGTTTCTTACAACAAATTCTTAGCTAAAATGGCCAGCGATTATCAAAAACCACATGGTCTGACAGTTATTTTACCTGACCAAGCTGAGGATTTCCTCAAACAAATGGATATTTCCAAGTTTCATGGAGTAGGAAAAAAGACAGTGGAAAGACTTCATCAAATGGGTGTTTTTACCGGCGCTGATCTACTTGAAGTTCCTGAAGTAACCCTCATAGACCGTTTTGGCAGGCTAGGCTATGATCTTTATCGAAAGGCTCGTGGTATTCACAATTCCCCCGTCAAGTCCAATCGTATCCGTAAATCAATCGGAAAAGAGAAAACCTACGGGAAGATTCTCCGTGCCGAGGAAGATATCAAAAAAGAGCTGACCCTCCTATCAGAAAGAGTCGCTCTCAATCTCAGTCAACAAGAAAAAGCTGGAAAAATTGTCATTTTGAAAATCCGTTACGAGGACTTTTCAACTCTTACCAAACGAAAAAGTATAGCTCAAAAAACACAGGATGCTAGTCAGATCAGCCAAATAGCCCTGCAACTCTATGAAGAGTTAGACGAGAAAGAAAGAGGTGTCCGCCTGCTAGGAGTTACCGTGACTGGATTTTAAAACTCAATGAAAATCAAAGAGCAGACTAGAAATCTAGCCACATGTTGCTCAAAACACTGTTTTGAGGTTGCAGATAGAGCTTGACGCGGTTTGCAGAGATTTTCGAAGAGTATAAAACCTTGAAGAGCTGACCCTTCAAGGTTTTTCTTATACAAATAAACGAACAAAGCTATACAGTAGCAAGACACTACCGAGTACAATACGGTATTTACCGAAAAGAGTGAAGTCGTGTTTTTTCACATAGCTTGTCAAGAAACGAATAGCGACCATGCTGACTGCAAAGGCGACTCCCATCGCAACCAAGAGCAAGAACAACTGTCCAAAGCTCAAGAACTGTCCTGCTTTTACAAATTTGAAAATCTTTAAGGCACTAGCTCCAAACATAACAGGAATTCCAAGATAGAAGGTAAATTCCGTCACAACTGAACGACTGGTTCCATTTAACAAACCACCGACGATCGTTGCACCTGAACGGCTAGTCCCTGGTAAAAGAGCAAGAACTTGGAAGAGTCCGATATAGAAAGCTGTCGTATAAGGAAGCTTATCCAACTCTGTCACACTTGGTTCGATAGCACGCGCTTTATTGCGCTTTTCCAAATAGATAAAGGCAATCCCATAGATAATCAACATGAGAGCAACAGAAACCATATTATGGAAGTGGGTGTCAAACCAATCATCAAATTTAAAGACGGCAAGTAAAGGTAACGTAGCTACAAGAACTTTCGACCACAATTGCCAAGTTTGACGAACCTCCTGATTGTCTTTACCTGGTTTGAAAGGATTGAGCTTGTTAAAATAAATCACCATAACTGCTAAAATAGCACCAAGCTGAATCACGACATTAAACATGGACATAAAAGATTCATTCTGATTTTGGTATTGGATAAATTCCTCTGCTAAAATCAAGTGCCCTGTACTGGAAATGGGCAACCATTCCGTAATTCCTTCAACAATCCCGAAGAAGATAGATTTTAAAATTTCAATAAGATACATAGATTACTCCTTTTTTCTATCTTCCATTATAGCATACTTTTTCAGTCTGTGGCAGTTCTCTCTAAAAGGCGCCGATACTGCCACCGCCTCCGCCTCCGGAGAAGCCACCGCCAGAACTTCCACTTCCAGAAGATACGGAATAGGTACTTGCTGTATTTGCGACGCTGGCATAATGGCTCATTTGCGCACTTGAATGATAAAACATACCGTGCCAGCCATACGCTACATAGAGGTTAATGTCTGGATTTTCCACTTGAATATGATGAACCTTCATCAAATGACTGACCTTGTCCGCATAGCCAAATAAGGTCGCATAGACCAAGAGGCGATTCCATACTACAATACTTTCCAACTCTGCCTGATCCAATCGCGCAATCTCACGTAACATATTTTCAAAACTGGTCCAGAGATAATAGACTTCTGCTCCTGCCTCATTCAGAACACCATCACGATTATCTAGCCGAAGCTTCCAATAATAGAAAACAGCCAAAACTAAACCTAGAAAACCAAGTATTGGCAAAGGGAGGTAAAGATAAGTATGAACGTCTAAACTGTACAAGAACAAACCAAATCCAATAAATAGAGGCAGGACAGTGGAGATCCCCATACCTACCTGTAAGGCCTTTTCTCCACCAGTCAAGGAACGATAATAATCTGGAAGCCCCCAGAAGGCAACTCGATTTCTCACCCCTTCTTGCATCTCTTTCAACACTTCTTCAAAAGAAGATTTGAGCTGACGCCCTCTTGCTTGAATCCGCTTTTCATCAGCAGCTTTAGCTCTACGATAAAGACTATCAGATACCTTGTAATCCGCAAACAAATTGGAAAGAGTTTCTTCTTTTTTGCCTGAAAAAGCCAGATTTAGACAGTCTTTCTCAAAGCTTGACAAACCATCTTCTCTTACCAGCCTCAAGCCAACTGCATCTCCTTCTGAAATGATAGAGACATACCCACGGTCTATCACATCTAGCAAGGTAGCTTGAATAAGTTGATCAAAGGTGAATTTGCCAGCACCCTTGACTAAGGGACTCACTTCCTCCAAGGAGGTAGAGTAAATAGCCTCCGATAAAACCATTGGTTCTAATTCCATTGGTGGTTCATAGAGACGATGATTTTTGGCATATTTGACTGAAGGAGTGGTCTTTCTTCTATAAATAAAATAGAAGCAGACACTCAATAACAAGGAAATGGAAAGTATCAAAGGAAACACCCAAGTGACGAGCTGCATACTCTGATCTTTTTCTCTAACAATCGAGTCTTCTATCTTATTAAACTCTTCTAAACGATTCCCTTTCAAGCCCTGATCCCTAGCGCTAGCAAAATCAGTTCGAGGCCAATAGGCATGCAATTCAACTCCACGCTTAGCCGGAAGATCGTCTAAACGAATAGTATAATCAAGGTTACTCTTTTCAATCGTTCCTTCTTTAAAAAGTTTTCCTGTGTGGAAAAAGAGTTTTTCAGCCCCCTTTTCTCCCCCTACATGAAATTCAAACTTTCCAATAACCCCTGAACTATCTGTCAGAGGTTGCCAATTTAATTCAGCGATATCATCATAAAGGAAAAGTAAATTCTTTAAGTTCCAGACGAGGTCAACTTCAACTGTGTCGCCTTCCTGACCTGGATTATAGACTTTGACGGTATAACCATCTGCTCCTTCTATCACTTCGCTCGTAACGTCTGCTAGTTCAGCTCCGTTTTTCGAGGCCTGAACCTTTGGATGAGGGTCAATGTCAAATCCGCTAGGCATCTTGCCAGCACGTCCAAGTCCCACGATTTGGCCTTTAAAGTCCTCCTCAAACTGATAAACTATCTTCTGTCTAAATTCTGCCGTATTGTCTGCATGAATATACAAATCACCTTGATAAGAGTTTATCTTAAAATCAATGGCAAAAACAGAAAGTGGCAGAAGGCAAAACAAGCCTAACACTAGTAAGAAAAAAGTTTTTTTCATCAAACAAGCCCCCTTTTTATCTTTGCTATCATTATATCATTTTTTCTCAAGTAAGGGCTTACCTGTATTGAAAAATAAAGTTTTTTTCGATAAAATAGGAGACAGTTATTTTTTAATAGATTAGAAATAGGAGAAATCATGAGAAAAATATACTTATCTATTTTCACAAGTCTCTTGCTGATGCTAGGACTTGTCAATGTTGCTCAAGCTGATGAATATTTACGCATCGGGATGGAAGCAGCATATGCCCCCTTTAACTGGACTCAGGATGATGATAGCAATGGAGCTGTCAAAATCGATGGAACCAACCAGTACGCCAACGGATACGATGTTCAAATCGCCAAGAAAATCGCTAAGGACTTAGGTAAAGAACCTTTGGTTGTTAAAACAAAGTGGGAAGGTCTAGTCCCTGCCCTTACTTCTGGTAAGATTGACATGATTATCGCAGGTATGAGTCCTACCGCTGAACGTAAACAAGAAATTGCTTTTTCAAGCAGTTACTATACTAGCGAACCAGTTTTGCTTGTCAAAAAAGATTCTACCTACGCAAATGCTAAATCTTTAGATGACTTTAATGGTGCGAAAATCACTTCTCAACAAGGGGTTTACCTTTATGACTTGATTGCACAAATCCCAGGTGCTAAAAAAGAAACAGCCATGGGAGACTTCGCTCAAATGCGCCAAGCACTTGAGGCTGGTGTCATTGATGCCTATGTTTCTGAACGTCCAGAAGCTCTGACTGCCGAAGCTGCTAACTCTAAGTTTAAGATGGTTCAAGTAGAACCAGGTTTCAAAACTGGAGAAGAAGATACAGCTATTGCCATTGGACTTCGTAAAGATGACACTCGTATTAGCCAAATCAATGCCAGCATTGAAACCATTTCTAAAGATGAACAAGTTGCCCTAATGGATCGTATGATCAAGGAGCAACCTGCCGAAGCAACAACAACTGAAGAGACTAGCAGTAGTTTCTTTAGCCAAGTCGCTAAAATTCTTTCTGAAAACTGGCAACAACTCTTGCGTGGTGCTGGTATCACTCTTTTAATCTCTATCGTCGGAACCATCATTGGTCTCATTATCGGCCTTGCCATTGGTGTCTTCCGTACTGCCCCTCTCTCTGAAAACAAAGCCATTTATGGCCTGCAAAAACTAGTCGGCTGGATCCTCAATGTCTATATCGAAATTTTCCGTGGTACACCAATGATCGTTCAATCGATGGTTATCTACTACGGAACTGCTCAAGCTTTCGGTATCAACCTTGACCGCACACTGGCTGCTATCTTCATCGTTTCGATCAACACCGGTGCCTACATGACTGAAATCGTCCGTGGTGGTATCCTAGCAGTTGATAAGGGACAATTCGAAGCAGCGACTGCTCTTGGTATGACCCATAACCAAACCATGCGTAAGATTGTACTACCTCAGGTTGTCCGCAATATCCTACCAGCAACTGGTAATGAATTTGTCATCAATATCAAAGATACATCTGTATTGAACGTTATCTCTGTTGTTGAACTTTATTTCTCAGGAAATACCGTGGCAACTCAAACCTATCAATACTTCCAGACATTTACAATCATCGCCGTGATTTACTTTGTCCTCACCTTTACCGTAACACGTATCCTACGCTTCATCGAACGCCGAATGGACATGGATACCTATACTACAGGTGCTAACCAAATGCAAACGGAGGATTTGAAATAATGACACAAGCAATCCTTGAAATTAAACACCTCAAAAAATCCTATGGACAAAACGAAGTACTAAAAGACATTTCTCTCACTGTCCATAAGGGAGAGGTCATCTCTATCATCGGAAGCTCTGGAAGCGGGAAATCGACCTTCCTACGCTCCATTAACCTTCTTGAAACACCAACTGATGGACAAATTCTTTATCATGGACAAAACGTCCTCGAAAAAGGCTATGATCTCACGCAATACCGTGAAAAGTTGGGGATGGTGTTCCAATCCTTTAACCTCTTTGAAAATCTCAACGTTCTTGAAAACACAATTGTCGCTCAGACAACTGTCCTTAAACGCGAACGTGCAGAAGCTGAAAAGATTGCCAAAGAAAACCTTGAAAAGGTCGGTATGGGCGAACGCTACTGGCAAGCGAAACCTAAACAACTCTCAGGTGGTCAAAAACAACGTGTGGCCATCGCTCGTGCCCTCTCCATGAATCCGGACGCCATTCTCTTTGATGAACCAACATCAGCTCTCGATCCAGAAATGGTTGGAGAAGTCCTCAAAATCATGCAGGATCTGGCTCAGGAAGGCTTGACTATGATTGTTGTAACTCACGAAATGGAATTTGCCCGTGATGTCTCTCACCGTGTTATCTTCATGGATAAGGGTGTAATCGCTGAAGAAGGCAAACCAGAAGACCTCTTCACCAATCCTAAAGAAGACCGTACAAAAGAATTCCTTCAACGCTATCTAAAATAAAAAGAAAAGTCTGCATCAACCGTGCAGTCTTTTTGCTGTCCTCATACTCTTCGAAAATCTCTTCAAACTACGTCATCTTCGCCTTGCCGTAGGTATATGTTAGTGACTCTGTCAGTTTTATTTACAACCTCAAAGCAGTGCTTTGAGCAGCCTACGGCTAGCTTCCTAGTTTGCTCTTTGATTTTCATTGAGTATCAAAATGAAAAGGCAGACCCTATTCAAGAATCCGCCATTATCCAAAGATTAATCTTCAAATTTTTCATGATTTTTTTCATAGAAATCAATTAAACCTAGAGCTGTTTCAAATGAAATATTTTTTACTTTTGCACGACCCTGCGCTAGAGCAATGATAGACATTTCACGCGCATTCGTTTCTTTAGAGATACGGTAGCCTGTGATTTTCTTATCACGAACCCAGCCAACAACTGATTCTACTTTTTCAAAGTTTGACTTAGCCATGTTCTTCTCCTATTTTCTTCTTTACGTTATATTATTCTATACGTTTTTATGTCTTTTGTCAATAAAAAAACATATATTCAATAAAACAAATGATTTCGAATCTTCTTACTTCCTTTTTAAAGCCGATAATATATAGGTTTTTACTTACTATAACCCAATAGTACGCTCCTAAAAAACAATTGTATTATTAAACTTTAAACTTGTAAAAATATTCATGTATACTGAATGCCAGTTTCTCAATAGGATAGACAGGATTTACTATTTCATTCTATATATTCCTTTTAAATCAACAAGTCCACTAAAGATAGTCTTTCACTCCACACTATCTCTAATCCATTCCGTTTTCTTTCTCCTTCTTTGGTTCCTTTCCTGTCCTTATCTATATCTTATTCGTTTCACAACCGGTACTACTTACATTGTCCAATCTTGCACCTTCTGATTACATACCCGCTTTCCAGCTAGTCATTTAAAAACAGTATCACTAGCTGTTTCATGTCTAGCACTATTGTTTATCTCACGAGTTTTTTAGGTCAACTCATCTAGCAACCATCTCACAAACATTGATTATTTTTTCTGATTCCTATTATATTTAGCGAAAATTCAAATTAGGGATCTATACAATTGGGGATTTCAAAAAATTTCCTTATATAGTAAGTAATTCTGTCGCCTTAATATAAACAGAATCAAAAATAATAGGTGCTATAGTGAGTTGTAGTAGAAATAGCACGATAGATTTCCTAAGTCCATAGGAATCGCCCCCTTTCTTCACCCTCATTATAACACCTATACATCAGTTGTGCAAATAATATGATATTTTTTTATTAGTCCTCAGACAAGCATATTATAGAGCGTTTCATTACCATTTAAGTTAATATAAGCTGGATCGAAACCTTCCATTCTACGGATCAAACCTGCATAATCATGCTTATCTGCTAAAGCGATTCCAATCAATACAGGCCCTGTACCCTTGCTAGCTCGCTTGATATACTCAAAACGTGTGATATCATCATTTGGCCCCAGGATATCATTTACAAACTCACGCAAAGCCCCTGGACGCTGTGGAAAATTGACCACAAAGTAATGCTTGATACCGTCATAAATCAAGGCACGCTCTTCCATTTCTGGCATACGGTTAATATCATTATTTCCTCCAGAAATGATACAACAAATGGTTTTCCCCTTGATATATTCAGCCAACACCTCTAGAGAGGCGATACTAGCCGCTCCAGCAGGTTCTGCGACAATCCCTTGTTTAGAATAGAGGTCAATCAAGGTTTCAGAAATCAATCCCTCATCGACACCTACTAAAGTTTGAACATGTTGGCGAGTTGCCTCATAGGTCAACTGTCCCACCTTTTGCACAGCAATCCCATCAGCAAATTTGTCAATTTCCTTGAGTTTGACTGGGCCACCGGCTTCAAAGGCAGCCTTCATGGAACGTGCCCCATTCGCCTCTACTCCGATTACTTCAATCTCTGGACTTGTTTCCTTGATATAAGTTGAAACTCCGGCAATGAGACCACCACCTCCAACAGGAACTAAGACAGCATCAAAATCAATCGATTCTTTTCGAGCTTCTTCTAAAATCTCATAAGCAACTGTTCCTTGACCTGCTTGGACATGAGCATCATCAAAGGGATCAATAAAGGTACGATTTTCAGAAACTGTAAATTCTTGAGCTGCCTTAGCTGAGGCATCAAAAGTATCTCCAACTAGTTTAATGGTTACGAAGTCCCCACCAAAAAAGCGAACCTGCCCAATCTTTTGTTGCGGAGTTGTAATGGGCATAAAGATAGTAGCAGGAATCTTCATTTCATTACAAGTATAGGCAACTCCCTGCGCATGATTCCCCGCAGAAGCACAGACTACCCCACGCTCACGCTCTTCCTTGCTGAGCTGAGAAATAGCATAATAGGCACCACGAATCTTAAAAGAACGAACACGTTGGGCATTTTCCTTTTTCAAATAGATCTTAGCACCATACTTCTCCGATAAATAATGATCATAATCCAGTGGGGTATTCACAACCACACCGTTCAAGACCTTGTGAGCCTTGATGATATCTTTTGAACTTAACATCTTTTTCTCCTAGACTATTCATATACAATCCATCCTTTCAAGCAGAGATGAATTGATTATAAAAGCGAGTTAGGTCCCCCCAACTCGCCTTCACCTTAATTTCTATCAATTAGTTATAGATTTTGAATGCATCGTCGTCGTTTTTACCAACGAATGGCATTGCTTTACGCAATTCTGCACCAACTTTTTCAATTTCAAGGTTAGCTGCTTGTTCACGGTAAGCAGTCAATTTTGGACGTCCAGCTTTATAATCATTTACAAAGTCATTTGCAAATTTACCATTTTGGATATCTGCCAAGACAGCTTTCATGTTTTCTTTAACTTGCTCAGTGATTACACGTGGACCTGATACATAGTCACCGTACTCAGCAGTGTTTGAAATTGATTGACGCATTTTCTTGAATCCACCTTCGTAGATCAAGTCAACGATCAATTTCATTTCGTGAAGAACTTCAAAGTAAGCCAATTCTGGAGCGTATCCTGCTTCTGTCAAGACTTCGAAACCTGCTTCGATAAGGGCAGTCAAACCACCACAAAGTACAGCTTGTTCACCAAACAAATCTTCTTCAGTTTCTTCTTTATAAGTTGTTTCAAGAAGACCTACACGAGCTGCTCCAACACCTTTACACCAGTCCATAGCAATGTTTTTAGCATTTCCTGTTGCATCTTGGTATACTGCGTAAAGAGCTGGTACACCAAATCCTTCTTCGTAAGTACGACGTACCAAGTGCCCTGGTCCTTTAGGAGCACACATGAACACATCTACATCGGCAGGAACTTTGATAAATTCAAAGTGAATGTTGAAACCATGGGCAAATCCAACTGCGTTTCCAGCTTCCAAGTTTGGAGCGATTTCTGCTTCATAAAGTTCTTGTTGGATTTCGTCTGGTGCCAAAATCATGATAACGTCAGCCAATTTAGTAGCTTCTGCTACTGTGTATGTGTCAAATCCATCTTCTTTTGCTTTATCAAAAGATTTACCTGGACGTACACCGATAATAACGTCACGACCTGAGTCACGCAAGTTTTGAGCATGCGCATGTCCTTGTGAACCATAACCGATAACGGCGATTTTTTTACCGTCAAGTGCTGCTACTTTAACATCTTTTTCGTATTCCATTTGAACTGCCATAGTTTTTCTCTCTTTTCTATTATTTATTGCCTTTTAGGCTGGTTTAACAAATTTAAGTTGGATTTTTAGTCGCGGGTAAATCCAGTTGCACCCGTTCTAGCGATATTGCGAATACCATATGGTCGAATGACTCGCAATAGAGCTTCACTCTTTTCAGCATTTCCTGTCATTTGAATGGTAATCGAGCTTGGTGCTACGTCTACCACCGTTGCACGGAAAGGTTGAATAATGGCTAGAATCTCAGCACGCTTCTCAGCTGGCGCTGACATCTTAACCAAAATCACCTCGCGCTCCAAATGAGGCTTGTCTGTAATATCACGAATGCGAATCACATCAATCTGACGATTGAGTTGCTTAATGATTTGCTCCACTTCATCATGTGAAGCTACATCAATAATAATGGTGATGCGCGATACATTCGGATCTTCTGTTGCTCCAACAGAGATACTTTCAATATTGACCTGACGACGAGATAGAACGCCTGTAAAGCGATTGAGGACTCCTGAACGATTTTGTAGTTTTGCTGTTAACATTCTACGCATGGAACTTCACCCCCAACATCTCATGATTACTCTTACCAGCTGGTACCATTGGTAACACCTGTTCCTTACGAGAAATATCCACCTCGATTAGCATAGGAACATTCTCAGTGATGACTTCAAGGTCTGGAGCCAAGGTCTCAGGATTGTCAAACTTATAGTTTTTAATGCCATAAGCCTGTGCCATCAATTGGAAATCAGGAAGGGTATCAAAGACTGACTCTGATGTTCTACCTTCATAGAAGGATTCCTGCCACTGGCGAACCATTCCAAGTGAGTGATTGTTCAGCATAACCACCTTGATTGGCACTTTGTAAATATTCAAAATAGCCAATTCTTGGTTGGTCATTTGGAAACCACCATCCCCAACGAACAAGACTACTTCCTTATCTGGGTTGGCAATTTTAGCACCGATTGCTGCTGGAATTCCGAATCCCATTGTTCCCAAACCGCCTGAAGTCACTAACTGACGTTCATTTTGGTATGGATAATACTGGGCTGTCCACATTTGGTGTTGACCAACGTCTGTTACCACAATGGCATCCCCGTTCGTCAATTCACCAATTCGTTCAATAACGGCTTGCGGTTGAACCACACGCTCTTTCTTGTCATAAGAACGAACACGGTTCTTATCTTTAGTAACTTTCTCAATCCATTTCTCAGTATTGTTATGAACTATTGGTTCCGCCAACAACATTTGCAAGGCCTTCTTAGCATCTCCAACTACAGGAATATCTGCACTGATAATCTTACCAATCTCAGCTGGGTCAATATCAATGTGGGCAACCTTGGCATTCTTAGCGAAGGTCTTAGGATTTCCTGTCAAGCGGTCATCGAAACGGCAACCAATACTAATCATAAAGTCAGCTTCCGTCATAGCAATATTAGCTGCGAAAGACCCATGCATACCACCCATTCCAAGGAAGAGTGGATGAGTTGTTGCAATCGTACCTTGCCCCAAAAGACTGGTTACCACTGGAATTTGATAACGCTCTGCAAATTCATTTAATTCTGCAGCAGCTTCAGCATAACTAATTCCACCACCAGCTAGCAAGACTGGCTTTTTAGCTTTGGACAATTGCTTCAAGATTTTCTTGATTTGCATATCATTCGGCTCAAGAGTCGGCTGATAGCTTGGTAAGTTCACTTCTGGTGAATAGATGAAGTCTGTTTCTAAAGCAGATACGTCTTTTGGTAGGTCAATGACAACTGGCCCTGGACGGCCTGTAGTTGCGATATGGACAGCTTCCGTAATGATACGAGGGATATCAGCTGTCTCACGAACTTGGTAATTGTACTTAGTGATTGGCATGGTAATTCCCACGATGTCTGCCTCCTGAAAGGCATCTTTCCCAATCCCCGCTCGCGCCACCTGACCTGTAAAGACCAAAAGGGGAACACTGTCGCTCATGGCATCTGCAATCCCTGTAATGGCATTTGTTGCTCCTGGTCCGCTAGTGACGACGGCAACACCCAACTTTCCAGTTGATTTGGCATAACCTTCAGCTTCATGCAAACAACCTTGCTCATGGCGTCCTAGAATGTGGCGAATGCCTTTAAAATTATATATCGCATCATAAAAAGGCAAGACAGCACCACCAGGATAACCAAAGATGGTATCAATTCCTAAATCACGAAGTGTTTCCAAAACTAGGTCCGACCCCGTCTTAGGAGATTCTAAACTGATTTTCTCCATTGTTCCCCTTTCTCTTCTCTTAAAAATAACTTGTTACTATCATACCACTTTTTCAAAATTTTTCAAGATAAAAGAAGAAATTTTCTGAATTTTCTATTTTAACGTTTATTTATGAATGTTATTTTTGTTTTTATTAAAAAGATACCGATTTCATTTACTGAAAAAGAAAAAAGAACTGATTTCTCAGTCCTTCATTAATCTTATTCCACACTAAATAGGTATGGGTAAACTGGTTGTTGTCCTTGGTGAATCTCGACTTCAACATCTTCGAATTCTTCTGCGATTTCTTGAGCAATTTCATTGGCAAGCTCTTCGCTTCCGTCTTCACCAACATAGAAGGTTACGATTTCACTATCTTCATCCAACATATGTTTCAATGTTTCAATCAAGGTTTGGTGCATGTCAGGGTTTGACACGAGAATTTTCCCATCAACCATACCAAGATTATCATTTTCATGGATTTCTAAGCCATCAATGGTTGTATCACGCACAGCTGTTGTGACGCTTCCGCTAACGACATCGCTAAGAGCAGATGTCATACGCTCTTGGTTTTCTTCGATGGACTTACTTGGATCAAAGGCAAGAAGACTAGTCAATCCTTGAGGAAGAGTACGAGCTTCAACCACTACTGCTGGTTGTTCCAAAACTTCTGCTGCAGATTGAGCTGCCATGAAGATATTTTTGTTGTTTGGCAGGAAGATAATATTACGAGCGTTGACCTGTTCAACAGCCTTGATAAAGTCTTCTGTTGAAGGGTTCATGGTTTGACCGCCTTCGATAACATAATCCACACCTTGAGAACGGAAGATATCTGCTAGGCCTTTACCAGCCACTACAGCAATCAAAGCATACTCTTTTTCTTCAGCAGGCTTGCTAACTTGGGCAGCTTCTTTTTCAACTTGCGCTTCGTGTTGGTTGCGCATATTGTCAACTTTTACCTTGACCAAGCTACCATATTTGAGACCTTCTTGCATAACAAGTCCTGGATCTTCTGTATGGACATGGACTTTGACAATTTCATCATCGTTGACAACGAGGAGAGAATCCCCAAGTTCATTCAAGTAGTTACGGAATTCATCGTAGTCGAAATCTTTGGCATAGGTTGGACCTTGCTTAAGAGCTACCATGATTTCAGTACAGTAACCAAATGTGATGTCCTCAGTCGCTACGTGACCAGCTACAGACTTGTGGTGCTCTGCATTAATCATTTCACTCATGTTGGCCGGAGTCGCTACAAAGTCCTCAGATGCAATATATTCGCCAGTAAGGGCTGAAAGGAAACCTTCGTAGATGAAGACCAGTCCTTGACCACCTGAGTCCACAACGCCAACTTCTTTCAATACTGGAAGCATGTCTGGCGTTTTAGCTAGAGCGGTTTTAGCACCTTCTAAGGCTGCACGCATGACTTCAACAGCGTCATCTGTTTGCTCAGCCTTTTTCTTAGCACCGATAGCAGCCCCACGAGAAACTGTCAAAATCGTTCCTTCAACTGGTTTCATCACTGCCTTATAGGCAACTTCCACACCTGATTGGAAGGCAAGGGCCAAGTCTTGACCTGTTAACTCGTCTTTATCCTTGATGGCTTGTGAAAATCCACGGAAAAGCTGAGACGTAATAACACCTGAGTTCCCACGCGCACCCATCAAAAGACCTTTGGCAAGAATGCTTGCTACCTCTCCAACAGTAGAAGCTGGCTTGTCTGCAACTTCCTTAGCACCATTTTCAATGGTCATTCCCATATTTGTCCCTGTATCTCCATCTGGAACTGGGAAGACGTTTAATGAATTGACATATTCAGCTTGCTTATTCAAGCGAGTTGATGCAGCCTGCACCATTTCTTGAAATAAGCTAGTAGTAATTTTTGACACGGTTATTCTCCTACAACTTTGATATTTTGAATGTAGACATTTACAGTCTGAGCAGTAATTCCAAGTTGGTTTTCCAAACTAAAACGAACACGCTCTTGAATGTTTTTTGACACTTCGCTAATCTTTGTTCCGTAGCTCAACACGGTATATACATCAACTGCAATACTGCCATCTTCGGCCGCCTTTACGACAACACCTTTGGAATAATTTTCCTTACCTAGAAGGGCTTGGAAGTTATCTTTGAGGGCATTTTTACTAGCCATACCGACCACACCAAAAATCTCAGTTGCTGCTCCACCTACGACGGTTGCAATCACTTCATCTGTTAGTTCGATTTGACCATCTTTTGTATTAATTTTTACAGTCATCCTTTTTACCTCAACTAGTTGATACTCTATTTTATCATATTTCAGCCCAAGTGTAAAAGCAGAATACTGTATCAGCGGATATTTACTCTATTTTTCAAATGATTTTACGCCTACAATAAAAGAAAAAAGACCCTAAGGTCTCCTTTGCTTTTATTATTAAACGCGTTCAACTTTACCTGATTTCAAAGCGCGAGCTGAAGCCCAAACTTTTTTAGGTTTACCATCGATAAGAACAGTAACTTTTTGAAGGTTTGGTTTTACGGCACGTTTTGTTTGGTTCATCGCGTGTGAACGGTTGTTTCCTGATACAGTCTTACGACCTGTAAAGTAACATACTTTAGCCATTGTGTTTTCCTCCTATTAGATCTAATATAGCGGATGTGCTAGCACCACATACCGTACTATGTTATCACACTTTCTTCATTTTTGCAAGGGAATTAGAAGATTTTTTTATTTAACGTAGACAATCCCCAACTTTCCAAAAGCCACATCTCCACGGATAATCAAAGTTTTACTGGTTGGAGCTAGAGAAGTATCTGCCTTGGCTACACCACAGAAAGTTTCCACCTTCAAATCCACTCTCCAATGTTGGGGAACAAAGATAACTGCATTGCCAAAACCAACTTCTACTTTCAGGGTTGCAGTATCTCCTAAAATCTCTGCATTGTCATAATATATCTTAGCATTGCCAAAACCAACTTCCACTTGGTCTTCTACCAATTCTTGGTTTTGCTTGTAGAAAGTCCCAGTCCCAAAAGCGACTTCCTTATCTGTAAGAATGGTCTTTTCACCATCATACCACCATTTTTTCCCATTCCAAGTTCTGTTAGAATGAGTGAGTGCGCTGACACCCATTACGATTAAAATACTAGCCCAGAACAGCGACTGATTGGGAATCGGTAAAATATCATAAAAGTGGTTGGCAATTAGTAAGGCTACTAGAGCTGTAAAAGAGGCTGAAGTTAAGTGGCGACGCAACAAAGCTTCAACTGACTGGTAGGCAAAAAAAGCAATACCAATCAAGGGCCAAATTTGCCCTCCAAGAGAAGGGATTCCAAAATTTCCTTGCAATAATATCAAAGTTGCTAAAACGAGCAACACAATACCAAATGCTTTCTTTTTCATGTTCTTACCTCATGTTTCTTAGATTTTCTTTTAGGAGGGATTGGTAATGCCGTGAGACATGAACCTCCTTGTGGGTCTGATAGAAGGAAATGGTGCCCGTTCCTGAAAAGGACTTGTCCACCGAATAGACTTGCCGAATATTAGCGATCGTTGACTTGGATACCCGACTAAAATAACGAGGAAGGATAGCCTCTAACTCATAGAGTTTAAGCCGAACTTCGTAGGCATCTTTCTGGGTATGGGCGTAAATCTTGTTCCCTTCTGTCTCAAAGAAGAGAATTTCCGACAAGTCCATATAATATTCACCCGTCCCCTTGTAAAAAATCAGCCTAGGAGACTTGGACTCTTGCAAGAGTCGCTGTAAATCCGCAACCTCATCTGTCAAAGCCGCTGCCTTGATGACAATTTCAGTTTCCTCTAAATTGCTATCAATTTCGATTCGTAACTTCATTCCATCTCCTTTCTGACTCTACTATATCAAAGCTAAAATAAGAAAACAAGAGCAAAAAAGCAAGTGGTTACTTTAGACCCGTAAGTGGTTGTAAGGCTACCTTAACTTGCAGGTCAAAATAGAAAGAAAATCACACCACACACAAGACCACAAATATAACCAACTACTACATCCTTGGGAAAATGTACTCCACCCAAGACTCTCACTAGACCGAGGAGGGCTGACAAGATCAACAAGATAAAGCCTACAATTAGACTAGCATGTAAGCAAGCCATGGAGATAATGGTGGCTGAAAAGACATGACGACTAGGCATAGACTGACCAGGACTATCTCTGTCTAGTAGCGGGACAATTTCCCAAACTTCATAAGGTCTAGGAGCATTGAGTTTCTTACGGAGAAGGGACAAAATTACAAAACCTGACGCAGGGACAAACACATACATCAAGACCCGTTTCTCAAATCCTTCTTGGAAATAGGTGGCAGCTAACAAGGTTAGATAAACTATAGGCATAACTACTGTCATGAAGCGATTGAAAGTTCTTAACAAGCTCAGAAGAAAGGGCTTATTTTTAATGTTACCAGCAATGTGGTCATACCATTCTTGATAATTTTTCATATATTTTCTCATCACTTACTCAAATTTTGCTTACAGGGAAGCACTTGTCTTCTAGTATAGTGCAGAAAAAGAAGGCCGTCAAGCCTTCTTTGGGTTTATTCTTCTGCTTCATCTTCTGTAAACTGACTGTTATAAAGGTCAGCGTAGAAGCCTCCTTGTGCCATCAGCTCATCATGATTGCCTTGTTCGATGATATTGCCATCTTTCATGACAAGAATCAAGTCAGCATTTCGGATAGTAGACAAGCGGTGGGCGATGACAAAGGAAGTTCTTCCCTCCATCAATCGGTCCATGGCTTTCTGGATCAATTCCTCTGTACGGGTATCAACCGAAGAGGTCGCCTCATCCAAAATCAAGAGCGGCGCATCTTTCAGCAAAGCACGAGCAATGGTCAAGAGTTGTTTTTGTCCGACAGACAAGGTCACTGTATCATCCAAGACGGTATCGTAACCATCTGGTAGGGTCATGATAAAGTGGTGAATCCCTACAGCCTTGCTGGCTTCAATCACACGCTCATCACTAATACCTGTTTGGTTATAGATGAGATTGTCGCGAATGGTTCCTTCAAAGAGCCAAGTATCCTGCAAGACCATTGAAAAGGCATCGTGTACTTCCGAACGCTTCATCTCCTTAGTATCCACGCCATCAATGCGGATACTTCCCTTATCAATCTCATAAAACTTCATCAAAAGATTGACAATGGTTGTCTTACCAGCTCCTGTCGGTCCGACAATGGCGACCTTTTGACCTGCATGAGCTGTCGCAGAAAAGTCATGGATAATGGTTCGCTCTGGTGTGTAACCAAAGGAAACTCGATCAAAGACTACTTGACCTTTCATATCGCTCAATTGTCTTTCTTTATGGGATTCGTCTTCCATTTCCTCTTCACCTAAGAATTCGAAGACACGCCCCATGGCTGCACTAGCCTGCTGAAGACTGGTAATCCCTTGAGCAATTTGCGAAAGGGGCTGAGAAAAGATACGAACGTAGGCCATAAAAGCAACGATAATCCCGATACTAATCTGCCCATTCAAGGCCAAGGCTGCACCAACGATAATCACTAAAGCATAGCTAAAGTTCCCGATAAACATCATAATCGGCATCATAATCCCTGAAATAAACTGAGATTTCCAGATACTATCATACAGACGATGGTTTAATGTCGCAAATTCTTCTTTCGTACTCTCGATAGCATTGTAACTGGTCACCACATTATGGCCAGAGTACATTTCCTCCACATAGCCATTGACAGCTGCCAAATCCTGTTGTTGACTCTTAAAGAAGCCCTGCGATTTGCCCATAAAGACGGACACGAAAGCAAAACCGATAAGGGTTGAAACAACCGTCACTAAGGCTAAAATCCAGTTCATCCCAAACATGGTTACCAAGACTGCCACGACCAATAAAGTGGATGAAAGAACTGTCCCCAGACTTTGATTGAGGGACTGGGCTGCAGTGTCAACGTCATTAGTCACACGAGACAAGGTATCTCCTTGAGAATGTCCATCAAAATACCCCAATGGAAGACGATTAATTTTCTCTGCAATCGCTCTTCTCAAGCGCTCTGAAAAACGTTGAATGGCTGTCGTAAACAGAAAGGCCTGCAAATAATTTGATAGAAGCCCGATTACATAGATGACAGCCAAAAAACTACCAATGGCTGCAACCGCAGCGACATCCACACTTGTTCCTAGGCCACTGGCAATAATATTGGTCATTTCCTTGATACGAGTTGGCCCATAAACAGTAATGATGTTGGATAAGATTGTTGCTAGAAAGGCTATCAGAAGGGCAAACTGGAGACCTGCAAGATAGGGTTTACTCTGTTCCCAGAGCGACATTTTTTTATTTTCCATGTTCCAATTCCTCCTTCGATAATTGTGAATAGGCAATTTCTTGGTAAACTTCGTTGGTAGCTAGAAGTTCCTTGTGGGTGCCTTGTCCCACGACTTTCCCTTGATCCAAGACCAAAATCAAATCTGCATCCATAATAGTTGAAATACGCTGTGCTACGATAAGCTTGGTCATAGACTTTGTTTTCTCTGCTAGCTCTTGGCGTAGGACACGATCTGTCTTGTAGTCCAAGGCTGAGAAGGAGTCATCAAAGATGAGGATTTCTGGCTTCCGAGCCAAGGCACGCGCAATGGCCAGACGCTGTCTTTGTCCACCTGAGAAGTTGGTTCCTCCTTGGGCTACTTCTGACGCCAAGCCCGCTTCCTTGTCTTCAATAAAGTTCTTAGACTGGGCTAATTCCAAGGCTTGCCACATAGCTTGTTCACTAAGCGGTGTTTCTTGACTGTGTCCAAAGTCTAGATTGCCCTTGATATCACCTGAAAAGAGAACAGCTTTTTGTGGAATATACCCAACCTTGTTGCGCAAATCTTCCAAACCGTAGTCTTGAACATTGACACCGTCTACTAGAATTTCTCCTGCGGATACATCATAGAAACGTGGAATCAGATTGACTAGAGTTGATTTACCAGAACCAGTTGAGCCTATAAAAGCCACTGTTTGACCCGCTTCTGCTCTAAAGCTGACATGCTCGATAACCGCCTCCGAATTTGCCGCATAGCGGAAGGTCACATCCTTAAACTCGACCTGACCTTTGAGATTTTCATCAGCAAACTGCACTTGAGCAGGATTTTTGATAGAAGAATGCAAATCTAGAACCTGATTAATCCGCTTAGCAGATACCATAGTTCGAGGAAGAACGATGAAGAGCGCCCCCATGAGAAGGAAGCCCATAACAACCTGCATGGCATAAGACATGAAAACAACCATGTCACTAAAGAGAGGCAGACGAGCTGTCGGAGCAGCATCGTTAATCACATAGGCACCAATCCAGTAAATCGCCACACTCAAACCACTTGAAATCCCCATCATGATAGGATTTAAAATAGCCATGAGACGGTTGACAAACAAATTCAAGCGTGTCAGCTCATCATTTGCTGCTGCAAATTTTTCATCTTGGTACTTTTCAGCATTGTAGGCACGAACAACGCGAATACCTGTTAAACTTTCACGAGTAATGCTATTCAGTTTATCAGTCAAACTTTGAATCAAGGACTGTTTTGGAAAGGCTAGCGTCATCAAAACGGTTGTCATCAAAACATTGACAATCACTGCCACAAGTACCGCCCAGAGCCAGTATTCTGAATGGCCTAAAATCTTCCCGATGGCCCAGATAGCCATAATCGGACCACGCGTAACCACTTGTAATCCCATGGTAATCAGCATCTGAACTTGAGTAATATCATTGGTGGTACGAGTTAGGAGGCTGGGAATAGAGAATTTCTTAATCTCTGTCTGTGAGTAGTCTAAAACTCGGTTAAAAATATCACTTCTCAGCCTACTAGTATAAGAAGCGGCCACTCTGGATGCAAAAAATCCAACTGCAACTGCGGACAAGAAGGCAAAAAAGGACATTCCAACCATCATACCTGCTGGTTGCCATAACTCATCCAAGTTGGTTCCTTGACTTCCTAGCAAATCCGTAATTTTCGAGATATAGGTCGGAACTTCCAACTCTAGATAGACCGAAAAGCAGGTAAAGAGAATGGCTAGTAAAATCATCCCCCATTCTTTTCTACTAATTCGCTTAGCTAATTTCTTCATTCTCTCCTCCTATTCTCTTGATATTTTCCTGTAGTTGATTGAGGACTTTCTCAAAAATCAGTAATTCATCTTCATCAATGTCTGCCATCAACTGGTTGTCAATACGTTCAAAGAAGGCTTTAACCTGCTTCATTTGAGAACGCGATTTGTCCGTCAGACGAACAAACTTAGCCCGCTTATCGCTAGAACTCGCCTCCAATTCCACCAAACCATTTTGCACCATACGCTTGACCAAGTTACTCGCCACAGACTTGGTAATATTGAGTTCCTGCTCGATATCTTTAATCAAGACCAAGTTTTGGTTTTCCTCACGACTATCCAAAAAACGTACAACCTGGCCTTGTGGTCCACCCATAAATTCAATGCCGCAACGTTTGGCTTCCTTTTGCACCATCAAATGAATCTGGTGACCAAAACGCTTAAAGACCAACATCGGTTTATCCATACTATCTCCTTTCTAACTATCACATTTAGTTCCCCTAGGAACTAATTAAGTTTTCATGAGAACTATTTTACCACTTTGAAAAGAGATGTCAAGAAAAAAGTTTCCTAGAGAACTATTTTCTTGATTAAAAAAATCCCAAGTGACTTTCTCACTTAGGATCATGTTTTCTAGGTCAAATTAGAATCCATCTACGTTCGTATAAATCTTTTGGACGTCTTCGTCGTCTTCAAGAACGCTGTAAAGTTTTTCAAAGGTTTCAAGGTCTTCGCCTGACAATTCCACTTCTGACTGAGGAATCATTTCCAATTCTGTCACTTGGAATTCTTCGACACCTGACGCACGAAGGGCAACGATAGCCTTGTGAAGGTCAGTTGGAGCTGTGTAAACAGTGATTGTTCCTTCTTCTGCCTCTACATCGTCCACATCCACATCTGCTTCTAGCAATTGCTCAAAGACCGCGTCCGCATCTTCACCAGCAAATACAATCACACCCTTGTTGTCAAAGAGGTAAGAAACTGAACCTGAAGCACCCATGTTTCCACCGTTTTTACCAAAGGCAGCACGAACATTAGCTGCTGTACGGTTAACGTTAGAAGTCAAAGTATCAACGATCAGCATAGAACCGTTTGGTCCAAAACCTTCGTAACGTCCTTCTGTAAAGGTTTCGTCTGTATTTCCTTTTGCTTTATCAATCGCTTTATCGATAACGTGTTTTGGCACTTGTGCTTGTTTAGCACGGTCGATAACGAATTTCAAAGCAGTGTTTGATTCTGGGTCTGGATCACCTTTTTTAGCTGCTACATAGATTTCTACACCAAATTTTGCATATACTTTAGAGTTAGCTCCATCTTTAGCCGTTTTCTTGGCTACGATATTGGCCCATTTACGTCCCATTAGGAATCTCCTTTTTTCACATTTTAATCTTTCTTATTATAACACAAGTTTTTTCGATTTTCACTAGAGGAAATAGATTTTATTCAGTAAATCAAGCTATAATGACACTTTTGTTGCCAAGATGGTCTTGCCTTCTTTTATCAAGGGATGACGGAACAGTGAGAAATAGAGTTGGATGGTCATGGCAACCCAGATAAGGGGTTCGCAGAGGATAACACCCTTATAGCCTGCCCAAGGAATAATCAAGACCACAAAAGCAATTTTCCCGATTAGTTCAATAAAGCTAGAAACTAGAGGAAGGATCTTTTGCCCCAAGCCCTGCAAGCAATTGCGATAAATCAACAAGAGGCTCAAAATAGGATAAAAGGCTGAGCTGATTTGCAGGTAGAGACTACCATTTTCTACCAGGTATCCATCCGTCGAACTGGCCAAGAAGGAAACCAAGGCAGGACTGGCAAAAAAGAGGAAGACACAAACAAACACTGCCCAGGACATACTTAAACGACTGCCGATTCGAAGACCTTGAACAATGCGGTCTGGTCGCTTGGCACCAAGATTCTGAGAAGCAAAGGTCGTCATCGAGGCAGAAATAGCAGTCATAGGAAGAAGGGCGAAGGCCATAATCCGTCGAGCGGACGTTTGGGCACTAATAATCACGGCACCAAAGGTATTAACAGAAGACTGTAAAATCACACTGCCAATGGACACAATCGAGCTCATCAAGCCCATAGCCAAACCTTGCTCCAAGAGATCAGCGTACAAGGCCTTGTCCCATTTAAAATGTTTCAGTTGAGGTAGAAGTTCTGGAACACTCTTGCGTATATAGTAGAAACAGAGAACCGCTGATAAGCCTTGCGAAATGATGGTAGCAAGGCCCGCAGATTGAACTCCCAGATGCAGTTGCGTAATAAAATACAAATCCAGAACCACATTAACCAAAGCAGAGAAAATCAGAAAGCCAAGCGCTGCTAGACTGTCCCCAATGGACCGCAACAAGCCTGCAAAAAGATTATAGGCAAAGCTGACACCGACACAGGTCACAATCATAGAAATATATTGATAGGACTGAGGGAGGATTTCAGCAGGGGTATCTAAGTATTGCAAGAGAGGATACAAACCAAGAAAGCCCAGTAGCATCACTACAACACTCAAAAGAGCACCTAAGATCCAGGTGGCTGCTACTGCTTCCTTGATTTTAGTGAAATTTCGAGCCCCATAATAGCGAGCAATGACAATCCCCATCCCATTACCAACACCAAGTGTAAAGCCTATAATCAAGTCAAAAATAGCAGTTGTAGCCCCCACCGACGCCAAGGAATCTTGACCAAGGAATCGTCCAACAATCAAGACATCAGCAGTGTTATAGAGCTGTTGGAAAATATTGGATAGCAAGATTGGGAAGGCAAAACTCAAAAGCGAGGGAAGAATAGGACCATGAATCAAATCCACTGTTCGTTTTTTATTCATAAGACTATTATATCAGCTTTCTAGAGGAGCGACAAGAAACAGCAAACTTTGCGCGAGCTGAGAACCAGAACAAGGCAACGAAAAAGCAGTGGATTTCTCCACTACTTTAACAACTTATTCTTCAATTTCGATTTCAAGTTCATCGCCTAGATCAAGAGTCACTTCTTCATTCACAGAATCTGCTTGAACTGCTTCATCTTTTTTAGTTTCAACACCTTCTACAGAAGCTTCTTCTCCATCAATCAAACCAAATTGAACACGGACTTGATGGTCAATTTCATCAAAGATTTCTGGGTGATCTGCCAAGTATTTCTTAGCATTTTCAGAACCTTGCCCGATTTTCTCATCCTTGTAAGAATACCAAGCCCCTGCTTTTTTGATGATATCCAAGTCGCTTGCAATCTTCAAAAGCTCACCAGTCTTAGAAATCCCTTCTCCGTACATGATTTCAACGAAGGCTTCCTTAAATGGTGGAGCCACCTTGTTTTTCACGACCTTGATTTTAGTTTCTTTACCGACATTGGTGTCTTTCTGGTCACCAGTTCCCTTGATTTGTGTGCTTCCACGAACATCCAAACGCACTGAAGCGTAGAATTTCAGAGCACGTCCACCAGGAGTTGTTTCTGGATTTCCAAACATGACCCCAACTTTTTCACGCAATTGGTTGATAAAGATGGCAATTGTTTTGGTTTTATTAATAGAAGCACCAAGTTTACGCATGGCCTGACTCATCATACGAGCCTGCAAACCAACGTGGCTATCTCCGATATCTCCATCAATTTCCGCACGAGGAACAAGAGCCGCAACCGAGTCAACTACGACAAGGTCAACTGCACCTGAGTCAATCAATTTTCCTGCAATCTCAAGCCCTTGCTCTCCTGAGTCTGGTTGAGACAAGAGCAACTCATCAATGTTGACGCCAAGGGCCGCAGCATAAGCTGGATCGAGAGCATGCTCCGCATCGATAAAGGCTGCAATCCCACCTTCTTTTTGCGCTTGCGCGACTGCATGAAGGGCAACTGTTGTCTTACCAGATGACTCTGGCCCATAAATTTCGATGATACGTCCCTTAGGATAACCACCTGAACCAAGGGCGATGTCAAGAGCCAAGGAACCTGAGCTCATCACTTGTACCTTTTGCTCGGCACGTTCACCTAAACGCATGATTGAACCCTTACCAAAGTCTTTCTCAATCAATTTAAGAGCGTCATTCAAGGCTTTTTCACGTTCTGCCCCAAATTTTTTTGAAATTTCATCTAATTTTTTTGGTTTTTTCGCCATTCTATTCTCCTACATTCTAATGGTCCTCAGACCTATCTACTATTATATCAAAAGTTAGTCACTTAATAAAGCCTTGCGAACTAGGTTAAAGGCATGCATAACCGCAATGTGACGTACATCTGCTCGACTTCTACCTCCAATATTCACCTTGATGACCTCAGTTCCTTTCTCTTTAGCCAAGCCTATGAAAACTGTCCCAGCTGGGTGCCCTTCTAGGCTATCTGGTCCTGCTACTCCAGTCAAACTAATACCATAATCTGACTGAGTCTTGCTTCGTGCCTGCTCAGCCATCTTCTGGGCTGTAAATGCAGACACAACACCATATTCTTCCAAATCCTTGGCAGGAATATCCAACATCTTTGATTTTTCCTCCAAGCTATAGGTCACAAAACCACCCTTAAATATACTTGAAGCTCCTGAAAAAGCCGCCACAGTAGCTTGAAAAAGCCCTGCCGTCAAACTCTCTGCAGCCGTGATGGTTTTCCCTTGCTTTTTCAGTACTTCTACCACAATACTGGCCAAACTAGTCTCTTCCCCATAACCATAACAAAGTTCTCGTAAATAAAGGCCTTCAAAAGTCTGGTGGTTCAAAATTTGATTTTCCAAGATATCCAGCGCTTGATTCGCCTCTTCTTGACTACTAGCCTTTGTTGACAGGCGCAGAGTGACTTCTCCTGTCTTGGCATAAGGGGCCAAGGTCGGATCAGTTTGATGGTCAATCAAATCCGCCAAAATGGTCACCAACTGACTTTCGCCAATTCCAAAGAAACGAAGAACTCGGGAATACAGCTTGCTCCCTGTCATCAACTTGGGTAAAAGTTGGTTTAAAACCATAGGTTTCAATTCACTTGGTGGACCAGGAAGGACGACGTAGGTCACTCCGTCTACTTCTAAGATTCCTCCCACTGCCAACCCTGTTTCGTTTGGCAACGGAGTCGCCCCTTCTACAATTTGAGCTTGTCTTTCATTATTCGGTGTTCGGGCATAGTCTGGTCTCTGGGCAAAAAAGACATCCAACTTCTCCTGCGCCTGAGGATCGAAGACTAATTCTTTCCCTAAAAATTTAGCTAGAGTTTGTTTGGTCAAATCGTCCTCAGTCGGTCCCAAACCACCTGTCAAAATCACCAGACTGCTACGTTGACTGGCAATCTCAAGCAGGGACAAGAGACGAACTTCATTGTCTCCTACAGCCGTCTGAAAATATACATCTACCCCAATCTCAGCTAGTTTTTCCGATAAAAACTGAGCATTGGTATTGACAATCTGTCCTGTCAAAATCTCTGTTCCAACAGCAATGATTTCTGCTTTCATGTTTCCTCCTACCTATCTATTCGTATTTTTTTGAAAAAATCGCAGGAAATTTCCCACGATTGATTTTTTATTTGTATCAAGAAAGTTAATTATCTTCGTCACTAACAGGCACCCGTCCAAACAAATCTTCAAATAAGACAACATTTGTTTCAAGCTGAGTGACTTCTTCTTGTCCCAAAGAACGTCGCAATATATTCTGCATTTCCAACATGTGCTCTCTCGAAACAATCTGGTAAGAGATACCTTGCAACATCTCTCCTTCACCCTTCAATTGTTGAGATTCAATGGTTTTAAATGAATCTTTATAGCCCAACAAGCTCGGAATACTTTTCGCAGACAAATCAATATTAGTCTGCATATTAGTACTTAGAGCTTTTAAAATAGATTGATAGTGACTGACACTATTCAAACTAAGAACTTTTTCAACAACTTTTTGAATGACTTCACGCTGACGCTTTTGACGACCATAGTCTCCTTCTGGGTCTTGATAACGCATGCGTGAATAAACAAGTGCTTCTTCTCCATTTATTGTCTGCTCTCCAACACCGATAGAAATGGTGTTAAATTCTTCTTGGTCACTGATAGAAATCGGGAAACCTAGTGTATTATTGACCGTAATACCCCCCACTGCATCTACCAATTGTTGCAATCCTTGCATATTGACCATAATATATCGATCGATATGGATATTCATCATCTTTTGAATTGTTTCTATAGCAAGTTCTGCTCCACCACCAGCATAGGCAGCGTTTAACTTCGCTTCTTCAATACTACCATCTTTATGTTGAATTTTAGTCAGGATATCACGTTCCAAACTCAACATCATGGTCTTCTTAGTATGTGGATTGACAGTCAAGAGAATCATGGAATCACTATTTCCAGCCCACTGATCTGTACGCTCTACATTCCCAGTATCAACCCCCATCAACAGAATGGTCAAAGGTTCTGTTGCTTCAATAACCTTGGTTTCTTCTCCGATTTTTTTATAGGTCTTTGATAAGGTTTGTGTGCCTTGCTGATAAATAGTATAAGCAAAAACACCGACACCCAAAACTGTCACAGCTAGAAAAGCTAATACCATTCCAATAATTTTTTTAACCATATTTCTACTAATCTATCAGTTTACCCATCAAGTAAACATCGATAAATTTCCCTTCTTCTATATATGCTCCACGCTCTTGGCGACCTTCAATTATAAAGCCATGCTTCTGATAAAGATGGACTGCAGCTTGATTACGAGTTTGGACAGTCAGTTGGAGACGACGCAGAATGCCACTTGTTTGTGCCCACTCTATCGCTTCCTCTAGCAAAAAACTTCCCAATCCATTATTCCAATATCTTTTTCCAATCACAATGAAGAGATCTCCAATATGACGGACTCTCTTGCGCTGGTCAGCTGTAACATTTACAATACCAGCAATTTTATCATTTAAGAATGCTAGTAAGGTTATCTGATTGTCCGAACTAGCTTGCTTGTTGAGGAATATTTCCATCTCCTCACTGGTCAAGAGAATACCATCTCCGTCTAGGCTGGTAAAATCTGTCTCCAAACTTACACGATTTAAAAAAGCCACTAATTCAGCTGCATCTTTAGGCTCTGCTTCCCTAATGAGCAATTCATACTCCATGTTGAAGTTCCTCTAAAAGCTTTTCTGCACGCAAACCCTTTGCTTGGAAATTTAATCTGCGACCGTCTTCTTCTTTTAGAATTTCCAACTCTAAATAAGTATCTGGCAAGGCATCTCCTAAGAGATTACCCCACTCAATAACAGTCACTCCGCCACCAAAGAGAAACTCATCCAAGTCGATAGAATCCGCATCTCCCTCGATACGATAAACATCTAGGTGATAAAGTGGAAGTCTACCTTCATACTCTCTTACGATAGTATAGGTCGGACTTTTAATCATTTGAGAAATCTGTAAACCTTTAGCAAGTCCCTTAGTAAAGGTCGTTTTACCTGCACCCAGTTCTCCAGTTAAGATTAAAACATCATTCTTTTCTAATAGATGACCCAATCGTTCCCCTAAGGCTTGTAGCTCTTCTTCATTTTTTGTGTACATACTCTTATTATACCAAAAACTTTTCTTTTGTGTCTATTTTCCTGCTAAACTTATACTCAATGAAAATCAAAGAGCAAACTAGGAAGCTAGCCGCAGGTTGCTCAAAATACTGTTTTGAGGTTGCAGATAGAGCTGACGTAGTTTGAAGAGATTTTCGAAGAGTATTACCATCATAACATCCATAAAAACAGGCTTGCTCTAAAAGAAAATGAGCGTAGCAATGACCAATACAAGATCTCGGAAAATATGACCATAAAAGGAAACTTCCTTTTTAACAGAATTTGGGACAAGATAGGCTGCAAAAAACAAACCCAGTCCAATATAAATCAGAAGTGAGACAATAGTCATTGGATTTCTTAAGAAGAGAAGTGTCGCTAAAATAGTCACCAACACCGTCTTTTTTCTATCTAGCATAGCAAGCAAATCGCGCATGTATTTTTTCAAGGGTAAAAAAATCAGCAAATCTAGTCCAAATAGGAAAAAGAAGGATGGCAATAAAAAGTCAACTAATTCTTGCTGCAGCGTATTTTTGATGAACAAGTTATCTGACAAGACAAGAACAGCTCCGAACAAATTAATTAAGAGCAGGATACTGTAAAGAAGCTTCACTGACTTCTTACTGGCTAGGACACTATGGACTTCTTGCTTACGAGTATAAAGATAATTTACCCCAGCACAGATTCCTGAAACAAAGACCATACTTCCGATGAAAAAAGCTGTACTTTGTTTAAAGGACAAGATGCATTCTTTCCATAGGAAACAGCTACTCAAACTGATTTGAATTAAAGCTAACAAAAATAAGATTCTCATTGATTTCATCTTTTCTCTCCCTTCCTACCAATCATTATACTAGGAGAAAAGAGAGAACTGTTTCCAATCTTCTCAAATGTCTCTTTAAGACGCTAAACAAACACCAGAGACTAATACTCAATGAAAATCAAAGAGCAACCTGCGGCTAGAGCTGACGTGGTTTGAAGAGATTTTCGAAGAATATAAATTTGAAATCAAAAAACGCACCATATCAAAAACTAAAAAATTTGATATTATGCGTCATATCTTAAACTAATTGACTATACTTTCTATTCAAATGAGCTTTTAACCAATTGATTGAGCCAATCCACTCTTAAAACCAAAGAGCAATTTCTCTCTTAGCTGACTCTTCTGAATCTGAACCATGTACAACATTTTGGATAACTTGGTTTTCTCCAGCAGCTTTTGCAAAATCACCTCGAATCGTTCCTGATAAAGCTTCTTCTGGACGAGTTGCGCCCATCATGGCCCGCCAAGTTTCGATTACTTTGGGGCCAGAAATAACACCCACAAGAACCGGTCCTGAAGTCATAAATTCACGAATCGGTGGGTAAAAACTCTGACCAACCAAGTCCTGATAGTGCTGGTCAATCAACTCTTCTGAAACCTGTGAACGCAACTCCAATTTTTCGATTGTAAAGCCACGTTGTTCGATGCGTTTCAACACTTCACCCACTAGTCCTCTTTTTACACCATCTGGTTTAATGATAAAGAATGTTTGTTCCATACTTGTCTCCTTTGTCAGCTTCTTTCTTTTATTTTACCACATTTCATGGAAAAATGTAGAAAGTTTTCAGAAAAGAGAAAGAGAACCCGAAGGCTCTCTCATTCTCTCTTATTCTACTGTTTCTTCCACAGTTTCAACGGCAGTATCTACAACTACTTCTGTTGTTTCTTCATTTCCTTCTTCCTCTACTGGAGGGTTAAGGTATTCTTCTTCATTGATAGCATGTGGTTCAAGGTTACGGTAACGGGCCATACCAGTACCTGCTGGGATGATTTTACCGATGATAACATTTTCTTTAAGTCCAAGGAGATGGTCTTTCTTACCACGGATGGCTGCATCTGTAAGGACACGAGTTGTTTCCTGGAAGGAAGCCGCTGACAAGAAACTGTTTGTTTCAAGTGAGGCTTTGGTAATTCCCATAAGGACTGGTCGACCAGTCGCTGGAACTCCACCTGCGATAAGGACATCTTTGTTGGCATCTGTAAAGTCATTGATATCCATGAGGGTACCCATGAGAAGATCTGTGTCACCTGGATCCATGACACGCACTTTACGGATCATTTGACGAACCATTACCTCGATGTGTTTGTCACCGATTTCTACCCCTTGGCTACGGTAAACTTTTTGTACTTCACCGAGAAGGTAAGTTTCGACTGACAAGACATCACGAACTGCAAGGAGACGTTTTGGTTGGATAGAACCTTCTGTAAGAGCAGCACCACGCGCTACTTGGTCACCAACTTCAACACGCATACGAGCGGTAAATGGAACAACATATTCCCCTTCGCCAGTTTCTCCCTTAACAAAGACTTTCTTAGTACGGGTTGATGCATCTTCTTCGATAGCAGTAACTTGTCCTTTAACCTCTGTGATAACCGCTTCCCCTTTAGGATTGCGAGCTTCAAAGATTTCTTGGACACGAGGAAGACCCTGAGTGATATCGGTATTTGAGGCAACCCCACCCGTGTGGAAGGTACGCATTGTAAGCTGTGTACCAGGTTCCCCGATAGATTGGGCAGCGATTGTACCAACTGCTTCACCAACTTCAACCGCATCACCAGTCGCCAAGTTGATACCGTAACAGTGACGGCAGACACCATGACGAGTGTTACATGTAAATACTGAACGGATGGTTACTTCTTCCACACCAGCATTGACAATTTCACGCGCCTTGTCTTCTGTAATCAACTCATTTGGACCAATGATAACTGCACCAGTTTCTGGATGTTTGACAGTTTTCTTAGTGTAACGACCATTGAGACGCTCTTCAAGAGACTCGATCATCTCTTTTCCTTCTGCGATAGAACGAATCAAGAGACCACGGTCTGTTCCACAGTCGTCCTCACGGATGATAACGTCTTGGGCAACGTCAACCAAACGACGAGTCAAATAACCTGAGTCGGCTGTCTTAAGGGCCGTATCGGTCATACCTTTACGGGCACCGTGAGTTGAGAAGAACATTTCGAGTACTGACAAACCTTCGCGGAAGTTTGAAAGGATTGGCAATTCCATGATACGTCCGTTCGGAGCAGCCATCAGACCACGCATACCGGCAAGCTGTGAGAAGTTTGAGATGTTACCACGGGCTCCTGAGTCCATCATCATAACGATTGGGTTCTTAGGATCTTGGTTGGCAATCAATCGTTTCTCTAGTTTCTCACGGGCAGCACGCCATTCAGCTGTAACAGCATTGTAACGCTCGTCGTCTGTGATCATACCACGACGGAATTGTTTTGTGATTTGTTCTACACGTTGGTGTGATTCTTCAATGATTTCAGCCTTGTCATCAACAACTGGGATATCGGCAATCCCCACTGTCAATCCTGCGAGAGTTGAGTGGTGGTAACCGAGGTTCTTCATGCGGTCAAGTAGGGCAGAAGTTTCTGTCGTACGGAAACGTTTGAAGATTTCAGCGATGATATTTCCAAGGTTTTTCTTCTTGAATGGAGGGTTGAGTTCAAGTTTGCTGATTGCTTCCTTGATATCTCCGCCAAGTGGCAAGAAGTATTTAGCTGGAACGCCCTCTGTCAAGTTGGCATTATTTGGTTCTTGCAAGTATGGTAGTCCCTCTGGCATGATGTCGTTGAAGAGGATTTTACCAACTGTTGTAAGCAAGACCTTGTGTTTTTGCTCTTCTGTCCATGGTTTGTTGAGGCTGTCTGTCGCGATACCAACACGTGAGTGGAGGTGAACATAACCATTACGGTAAGCCATAACAGCTTCGTCACGGTCTTTGAAGACCATTCCTTCACCTTCACGACCAGCTTCTTCCATGGTCAAGTAGTAGTTACCCAAAACCATATCCTGTGATGGAGTAACAACTGGTTTACCATCTTTCGGGTTCAAGATGTGCTCAGCAGCAAGCATGAGGATACGAGCTTCTGCTTGGGCTTCTTCTGAAAGTGGTACGTGGATGGCCATTTGGTCCCCGTCAAAGTCGGCATTGTAGGCTTCACAGACAAGTGGGTGCAAGCGAAGGGCCTTACCATCAATCAAGACTGGCTCGAAGGCTTGGATACCCAAACGGTGAAGGGTCGGTGCGCGGTTCAAAAGCACTGGGTGTTCTTTGATCACTTCTTCAAGGATATCCCAGATACGCTCATCTCCACGTTCCACCAAGCGTTTAGCTGCTTTGACGTTTTGCACGATATCACGGGCAACGATTTCACGCATGACGAATGGTTTAAAGAGCTCGATCGCCATTTCACGTGGCACACCACATTGGTACATCTTAAGCGTTGGACCAACGGCGATAACGGAACGTCCTGAGAAGTCAACACGTTTACCGAGCAAGTTTTGACGGAAGCGTCCTTGTTTACCTTTAAGCATGTGGCTCAATGATTTCAGTGGACGGCTACCTGGTCCTGTGATTGGACGACCACGACGACCGTTGTCAATCAAAGCATCAACCGCTTCTTGAAGCATACGCTTCTCATTTTGAACGATGATACCTGGTGCATTCAACTCAAGCAAACGAGCCAAACGGTTGTTACGGTTGATAACACGACGGTAAAGGTCGTTCAAGTCAGATGAGGCAAAACGGCCACCATCCAACTGCAACATTGGACGAAGATCTGGTGGAATAACTGGAAGGATGTTGAGAATCATCCATTCAGGTTTGTTTCCAGACTTGTAAAAGGCATCCAAAACATCCAAACGACGGATAGCTTTGACACGTTTTTGTCCAGTAGCTGTTTTCAACTCTTCTTTAAGTTCAGCAATTTCTTTTTCAAGATCTACTTGTTTCAAAAGGTCTTGGATGGCTTCGGCACCCATCTTGGCAACGAATGATCCATAACCATACTCACGCAAGCGCTCACGGTATTCGCGCTCTGTCATGATAGACTTGTGCTCAAGTGGTGTATCCTTAGGATCAATTACCACATAAGCCGCAAAGTAGATAACTTCCTCGAGGGCACGAGGGCTCATATCAAGGGTCAAGCCCATACGGCTTGGAATCCCCTTGAAGTACCAGATGTGAGATACAGGAGCTTTCAACTCGATGTGCCCCATACGCTCACGACGAACTTTTGTACGCGTTACTTCAACCCCACAACGGTCACAAACAATCCCTCTGTAACGAATGCGTTTGTACTTACCACAAGCACATTCCCAGTCTTTTGTAGGACCAAAGATGACTTCGTCAAAGAGTCCTTCACGTTCTGGTTTCAACGTACGGTAATTGATTGTTTCAGGTTTTTTGACTTCTCCATAAGACCATGAACGGACTTTGCTTGGAGAAGCTAGGGTGATTTGCATACTTTTAAAACGATTTACATCAACCACTATTTCTTCCCTTTCTATTCTAAGTGAACTGCTTATTCTTGTTCAGCAGCTTCTTCTGTTGCTTCCGCTTTTGTTGCTTTCTCAGCTTCTTCAGCTTCAAAGGCTGCTTTAGCCTCTTGGGCTGCTTTTTCGCGGGCTTTTTCAAGGTCATCTACGTGGATGACATCTTCGTCCATTCCTTCATCCAAGTCGCGAAGTTCCACTTCTTGGTCATCTTCGTCAAGGACACGCATGTCAAGACCAAGAGATTGCAATTCTTTGACAAGAACTCGGAAGGATTCTGGAACACCTGGTTTTGGAATTGGTTTTCCTTTTGTAATAGCTTCATAAGCTTTCAAACGTCCGTTGATATCGTCAGACTTGTAAGTCAAGATTTCTTGAAGGACATTTGACGCACCGTAGGCTTCAAGAGCCCAAACCTCCATCTCACCGAAACGTTGTCCACCAAACTGAGCTTTACCTCCGAGTGGTTGTTGGGTAACAGTTGAGTAAGGTCCGACAGAACGCGCGTGCAATTTATCATCAACCATGTGGTGGAGTTTGATCATGTACATGACACCAACTGACACACGGTTATCAAATGGCTCACCAGTACGTCCATCGTAAAGGATTGTCTTGGCATCGCTATCCATACCTGCTTCTTTAACAGTTGACCAAAGGTCTTCAGAACTTGCTCCGTCAAAGACTGGTGTTGCAATGTGGATACCAAGAGTACGAGCTGCCATACCAAGGTGGAGCTCCATAACCTGACCAATATTCATACGTGATGGCACCCCAAGTGGGTTCAACATGATGTCGACTGGAGTTCCATCTGGAAGGTAAGGCATGTCTTCTACAGGAACGATGCGAGAGACAACCCCTTTGTTTCCGTGACGTCCGGCCATCTTATCTCCGACCTTGATCTTACGTTTTTGAGCGATGTAGACGCGAACCAGCATGTTCACACCTGATTGCAACTCATCTCCATTTGCACGTGTAAAGATCTTAACATCACGAACGACACCATCGGCACCGTGTGGTACACGAAGAGAAGTGTCACGTACTTCACGAGATTTGTCTCCGAAGATAGCGTGCAAGAGACGTTCTTCAGCTGAAAGGTCTTTCTCACCCTTAGGTGTTACTTTACCTACAAGAATATCGCCTTCTTTAACCTCAGCACCGATACGGATAATACCCATTTCGTCAAGGTCTTTGAGGGCATCTTCACCAACGTTTGGAATTTCACGCGTAATTTCTTCAGGCCCAAGCTTTGTATCGCGTGTTTCTGATTCGTATTCTTCAAGGTGAACAGAAGTATAAACATCGTCTTTCACCAAGCGTTCGCTCATGATAACGGCATCCTCAAAGTTGTATCCTTCCCAAGTCATGTAGGCAACGATTGGGTTTTGTCCAAGCGCCATTTCTCCATTTTCCATAGAAGGTCCGTCAGCGATAAAGTCGCCTTTTTCAACGACATCGCCAACTTTAACAAGTGTACGTTGGTTATAAGCAGTACCTGAGTTTGAACGACGGAATTTTTGGATGTGGTAAACGTCCAATGAACCATCTTCACGACGAACCTCTACCTTGTCAGCATCTGCGTAAGTAACTTTACCATCATACTGAGCAATCACAGCCGCTCCAGAATCATGGGCAGCTTGGTATTCCATACCAGTACCAACGTAAGGTGCTTTTGGATCAATCAACGGCACAGCCTGACGTTGCATGTTGGCACCCATGAGGGCACGGTTGGAGTCATCGTTTTCCAAGAAAGGAATACATGCTGTCGCAACGGCAACTACCTGTTTTGGTGATACGTCCATGTAGTCAACAACGTTAGCTGGATACTCTTGGTTGACCCCTTGGTGACGTCCCATGACAACTTTTTCAGCAAAGGTTCCATCTTCGTTAAGACGAGAGTTGGCCTGCGCTACAGTGAATTCATCTTCTTCATCGGCTGTCAACCAAACGATTTCGTTGGTAACAACACCTGTTTCACGGTCAACCTTACGGTATGGTGTTTGAACAAAACCATACTTGTTCAAGTGTCCGTAAGATGACAAGTTGTTAATCAAACCGATGTTAGGTCCTTCAGGTGTCTCGATTGGACACATACGACCGTAGTGAGTGTAGTGCACGTCACGTACTTCATATCCAGCACGGTCACGTGTCAAACCACCAGGTCCTAAGGCTGACAAACGGCGTTTGTGAGACAACTCAGAAAGCGGATTGTGTTGGTCCATGAACTGTGACAACTGTGATGAACCAAAGAATTCTTTAACCGCAGCTGTTACAGGACGGATGTTGATAATTTGTTGTGGTGTCAAGACTTCGTTATCCTGAACAGACATACGTTCACGGACATTACGTTCCATACGAGAAAGTCCAAGGCGTACTTGGTTAGCAAGCAATTCCCCAACCGCACGGATACGACGGTTTCCAAGGTGGTCGATATCATCTACACGGCCAAGTCCTTCAGCCAAGTTAAGGAAGTAGCTCATCTCAGCAAGGATATCTGCAGGAGTGACGATACGAACCTTGTCATCTGGGTTAGCATTACCAATGATGGTTACAACACGGTCTGGATCCGTTGGTGCAACAACCTTGAATTTTTGAAGAACAACAGGCTCAGTCACAACCGCTGCATCATTTGGAATGTAAACAATCTTGTTCAAGTCACCATCCAAATGGCTTTCGATGCTTTCAATCACACTACGAGTCATGATTGTTCCAGCTTCTACCAAGATTTCTCCTGTTTCAGGGTCTACCAATGGCTCAGCAATTGTTTGGTTGAGCAAACGTGTTTTAACATTGAGTTTTTTATTGATCTTGTAACGACCAACTGCTGCCAAGTCATAGCGACGTGGATCAAAGAAACGAGCTACAAGCAAGCTACGTGAGCTTTCAGCAGTTTTAGGTTCACCTGGACGAAGGCGTTCGTAGATTTCTTTCAAGGCTTCATCGGTACGAGAGTCCATTGGATTCTTGTGGATATCTTTTTCAACAGTGTTGCGAACCAATTCGCTGTCACCAAAGATATCAAAGATTTCATCATCTCCTGAGAAACCAAGAGCACGAACCAAGGTTGTAAATGGAATCTTACGAGTACGGTCGATACGAGTGTAGGCGATGTCTTTTGAGTCGCTTTCAAGTTCCAACCAAGCTCCACGGTTAGGGATAACAGTTGAACCGTAGCCCACTTTACCGTTTTTATCAACTTTATCGTTAAAGTAAACACCTGGCGAGCGGACCAACTGCGAAACGATGATACGTTCACCACCATTGATGATGAAAGTACCCATTTCTGTCATGATTGGGAAATCACCAAAGAAGACTTCTTGGGTCTTGATTTCGCCTGTTTCTTTATTAATCAAGCGGAAGGTTACAAAAATTGGTGCTGAGTAGCTAGCATCGTGAATACGAGCTTCTTCTAGCGTGTATTTTGGTTCCTTGATTTCATATCCAACAAATTCCAACTCCATTGTGTCTGTGAAGTTTGAAATTGGCAATACATCTTCAAACACTTCCTTAAGACCGTGGTCTAGGAAAGCTTTGAATGAATCAGTTTGAATTTCAATCAAATTTGGTAAGTCAAGAACTTCTTTGATTCTTGAAAAACTACGACGGGTACGATGTTTCCCGTATTGAACGTCATGTCCTGCCAAGATGATTCTCCTTTGTAAATAAGTTCCAAGCCTTGTCAATCAGGCTTTTCTAAGCGTCATATGGTTTTAAAAACCCTATCACCGTGTCCTTTGGGCGAATTTTCAGAATCTTTAAGTCTTTGTTACAAATGCTCGAAATCCTGAAAAAAAGCACAAAAAGAGCAGCTAAATCTGACTTTTTCAGAAGATTTAACTGCTGTGAGCCTTGTCTGGACAATATTTCAGACAAAACCTACGACAAATGATTACTCATATTATACCCTATTTAGCTAGATTTTTCAAGGGATTCTGTGGATTTTTGGTAATTTTTTTCCTATAAAAATTGAATTCAACTATTGCTTTGCGAACTTCATTTTCAGCCTAATTACCCAAGAAGAATCAAAAAGAATATGGTAAATTACGGTTATCCTATTTTATATTGGCCCATTTTTCTTGACTTTACTTGGTTTTTCTTTTAATATATATGTATAAATATATAAGGAGGTTTATTATGGATATTTTGCTTTCTGAAACAGAACAGACTTTGCTAATATTACTGGAAGAACTAACCAAACACCAGGATTGGATACAAGATTCATCTTTGTCAGAAAATCTGAATCTGTCAGCAGAAGAATTGCAAGAACATCTTTCTAGTCTCGAGCAATTATTTCCTAATCTCCTTATGCGATCAACAAAAGAAGGTATTCAGTTGCGGTTTGAAGACCGAAACTCTTTAGACCCTAAAATTGCTATCTTTGAACAATCCCCAACTTATTCTTTTTTGAACTGTCTGTTTTTCAAAGAGGGACAATCACTTGAGCAAATGTTTCAGGTGCTTTCGATTAATCCAGAGCAGATTGAGAAAACCATACAGCATCTAAATACTAAACTCCCACAACACTACGGAATCAAGGTACAACTTTCTCCTTTAGTCATGGAGGGAGAAGAAGAGGATATTCGCGCCTTTTATCTGGACTACTTTAGCCAAAGTTACAGCTTTCTTGATTGGCCCTTCTCTTCTATTTCCGAAGAGGCACTCACTCAGCTGATTCAGCTATTTTTAAAGGCCCAACAAATTTCACTCAACCTCAGCAGTCTACGGCAAATTAAATATACCCTAGCTATCAATCTGGAGCGTTTTAAGAGGAAACACTTTATTGAAAATCCCACTCCCCTTTTAACCAGTCACTACAGCTCTCTCATGCAAATTCCGCAGTTTGCACAAGAGATCAAAAAGCTGGCTAAAAAACTCCATTTTGAACCTACAAAGGAAACACTGGAACAGCTATTTTCAACCCCAGTAAAGTCTCGTCGAATCACAAACAAGCCTAACAATGGAGCCTTAGGAGACATTCATCAGATCCAAAAATCCTATCGTTTATTGAGTCAAATCCTAGAAGAACTAGCTAAAGAATTTCACCTACAGATTGAAAATCGCGAAGAATTGATTTGGCTCCTCCACTACACTGCCCAATCTGATTTTCTCCACCCACTTAGCAACAAATCTCTTGAAAAGCAAAAGTCTCTGCTTTTAACCAATTACCAAAAAGAATTTCCTAAACTATTGGACGCAAGTCAAAGGAAATTTCAGGCTTATCTAGCTGAAATTGGTCTAGAAAGTCATCCGAGTAAACTACAAGAGCTAGTTTATGCCTTTTCTATCCAAGGACAACGAATTTTAGTCCAATTACTTCAAAAACTTCCCAAAATTCGTGTTTTGGTCATTAGTCATCTAGATAGTGAGCATGCACAAAACCTAATTGACACCCTTTCCCACTACGGTAACAATCTCTATCTATTTGACCCTTGGGAAAAATCCAGTATCTCTTCCTCGATTTTCAATCAAATTCCGCACGATATTGTTATCACCACCTTCCCTGTTTCTAACTGTCCGAAACCCATTATTTGTAGTCGGAATCTTTCTACTGCAGAACTATTTCACCACCTACACCTTTTGGGTTCACAAATTCATAAAGAAAGACTAGATTAGTCGTAACAGAAAACCTGTTGCGATTTTTCTTTTAGTTTAATTTCAAGAAAACGCTTGCATATTATTTTACTACATGCTATACTGATATAGAAATTTATTGATTGGAGAATCATTATGAGAAAAACACCAGCTCAAACTGAGAAAAAAATGGTTTACAGCATTCGTTCCCTCAAAAATGGAACTGGTTCTGTCCTTATCGGAGCAAGTCTTGTCCTACTTGCCATGGCTACACCAACTATCTCAGCCAACGAAAGTACACCAACCACTAACGCAAGTAATAGTGAAACTACTACTGCCCTTGCCCAACCTCTTACTAATGCAACAAACATCGCTGGCAAGAACGAAAGCGATTTTTCTTCAACTAACAATGCAAACGCTTCCCTAGAGAAAAAAGAAGAAAAACCTGCAACAGAGCCAACAACTCCTGCTGCAAGCTCAACTGATCCAGCACCACAAACCGGACAAGATCGTTCAAGTGAGCCAACGACTTCTACTAGTCCAGTAACGACTGAAACTAAGGCAGAAGAGCCCATCGAATACAACTACTTCCGTATCCACGTCAAAAAACTTCCTGAAGAAAACAAGGATGCTCAAGGACTATGGACTTGGGACGATGTTGAAAAACCTTCTGAAAACTGGCCAAACGGAGCCCTGTCCTTTAAGGATGCCAAAAAAGATGACTACGGCTACTACCTAGACGTCAAATTAAAGGGGGAACAAGCCAAGAAAATTAGCTTCCTCATCAATAATACAGCTGGAAAAAATCTGACTGGTGATAAATCGGCCGAAAAACTAGCTCCAAAGATGAACGAGGCTTGGTTAGACCAAGATTACAAAGTTTTCTCTTACGAGCCACAACCTGCAGGAACTGTTCGCGTCAACTACTACCGTACAGATGGCAACTATGACAAGAAATCTCTCTGGTACTGGGGAGATGTGAAAAATCCAAGTAGCGCTCAATGGCCTGACGGAACAGACTTTACAGCTACAGGCAAATATGGTCGCTATATCGATATTCCTCTTAAGGAGGCCGCCAAAGAATTTGGATTTTTGTTACTAGATGAGAGTAAAAAAGGAGACGACGTGAAAATCCGTAAAGAAGATTATAAATTTACAGATTTGAAAAATCATAGCCAAATTTTCCTAAAAGACGATGACGAATCGATTTACACAAATCCATACTATGTCCATGATATCCGTATGACAGGGGCTCAGCACATAGGAACTTCTAGCATTGAAAGTAGCTTTTCAACACTGGTCGGTGCTAAAAAAGAAGATATCCTCAAACACTCCAACATCACTAATCATCTAGGAAATAAAGTAACTATCACTGATGTTGCAATCGATGAAGCTGGTAAGAAAGTGACCTACAGCGGAGATTTCTCTGACACAAAACATCCCTATACTGTTAGCTACAATTCCGACCAATTCACTACCAAAACAAGCTGGCGCCTTAAAGATGAGACTTACAGCTATGATGGCAAGCTTGGAGCTGACCTCAAAAAAGAAGGAAAACAGGTTGATTTGACCCTTTGGTCACCAAGTGCTGATAAGGTTTCTGTTGTTGTCTACGACAAGAATGACCCTGAAAAAGTGGTTGGAACTGTCGCTCTTGAAAAAGGGGAAAGAGGAACCTGGAAACAAACTCTAGATAGCACAAACAAATTAGGAATCACAGATTTCACTGGCTACTATTATCAATACCAAATCGAGCGTCAGGGGAAAACTGTTCTTGCACTCGATCCTTACGCTAAATCTCTCGCTGCTTGGAATAGTGACGATGCCAAGATCGACGATGCCCATAAAGTGGCTAAAGCTGCCTTTGTAGATCCAGCCAAACTAGGACCTCAAGACTTGACTTACGGTAAGATTCACAACTTCAAGACTCGTGAAGATGCCGTTATCTACGAAGCTCATGTGCGTGACTTCACTTCAGATCCTGCCATTGCAAAAGACTTGACCAAACCATTTGGTACTTTTGAAGCCTTTATCGAAAAACTAGACTATCTCAAAGACTTGGGTGTAACCCACATCCAGCTCCTTCCAGTCTTGTCTTACTACTTTGTCAATGAATTGAAGAACCATGAACGCTTGTCTGACTATGCTTCAAGCAACAGCAACTACAACTGGGGATATGACCCTCAAAACTACTTCTCATTGACTGGTATGTACTCAAGCGATCCTAAGAATCCAGAGAAACGAATCGCAGAATTTAAAAACCTCATCAACGAAATCCACAAACGTGGCATGGGAGCTATCCTAGATGTCGTTTATAACCACACAGCCAAAGTCGATATCTTTGAAGACCTAGAGCCAAATTACTACCACTTTATGGATGCTGATGGGACACCTCGAACTAGCTTTGGTGGTGGACGCTTGGGGACAACCCACCATATGACCAAACGTCTCCTAGTTGACTCTATCAAATATCTAGTTGATACCTACAAAGTGGATGGATTCCGTTTCGATATGATGGGAGACCATGATGCAGCTTCTATCGAAGAAGCTTACAAGGCTGCACGCGCCCTCAATCCAAACCTCATCATGCTGGGTGAAGGTTGGAGAACCTATGCTGGTGATGAAAATATGCCTACTAGAGCTGCTGACCAAGATTGGATGAAACATACCGATACTGTCGCTGTCTTTTCAGATGACATCCGTAACAACCTCAAGTCTGGTTATCCAAACGAAGGTCAACCTGCCTTTATCACGGGTGGCAAGCGTGATGTCAACACTATCTTTAAAAATCTCATTGCTCAGCCAACCAACTTTGAAGCAGATAGCCCTGGAGATGTCATCCAATACATCGCAGCCCATGATAACTTGACCCTCTTTGATATCATTGCCCAGTCTATCAAAAAAGACCCAAGCAAGGCAGAGAACAACGCTGAAATCCATCGTCGTTTGCGACTTGGAAACCTCATGGTCTTGACAGCTCAAGGAACTCCATTTATCCACTCTGGTCAGGAATATGGACGTACCAAACAATTCCGTGACCCGGCCTACAAGACTCCAGTAGCAGAGGATAAGGTTCCAAACAAATCTCACTTGTTGCGTGATAAGGACGGCAATCCATTTGACTATCCTTACTTTATCCATGATTCTTACGATTCTAGCGATGCTATCAATAAGTTTGACTGGACTAAGGCTACAGATGGCAAAGCTTACCCTGAAAATGTCAAGAGCCGTAACTATATGAAAGGGTTGATTGCCCTTCGTCAATCTACAGATGCCTTCCGACTCAAGAGTCTCCAAGATATCAAAGACCGTGTCCACCTCATCACTGTCCCAGGCCAAAATGGTGTGGAAAAAGAAGATGTAGTGATTGGCTACCAAATCACTGCTCCAAATGGAGATATCTATGCAGTCTTTGTCAATGCGGACGAAAAAGCTCGCGAATTTAATTTGGGAACTGCCTTTGCCCACCTCAGAAATGCTGAAGTTTTAGCAGATGAAAACCAAGCAGGACCAGTCGGAATTGCCAACCCTCAAGGGCTTGAATGGACTGAAAAAGGCTTGAAATTAAATGCCCTTACAGCCACTGTTCTTCGAATCTCTCAAGGTGGAGCCATCGTTGCCCCAGCTGTGGAAGAAAAACCAGAATTTGATCTTTCTAGCTTAAAACAAGAGCAAGGTCAAAATAACGGCCAAGACAATACTCCAAACCGAGTCGTCAAACCGGAACAGCAAACTCCAGCTCCACAAACTAAACCTGATTCTACAAAACCAGATACAAAAGTAGCGGATGCGGATCATAAACCTAGCCAAGCTACAACTGATTCACAGGCTGAAAAACCACATAAGGACAATAATACTCAATCACTTCCATCTACGTCTACACAAACTATTGTCACTTCCTATACTCCAGCTTATACAAATAAGAAACCAGAAACTCCAAATCAGACAACTAAAACTAGTTGGAAACAAGAAAATGGCATCTGGTATTTCTATAAAGCAGACGGTTCTCTAGCTACTGGTTGGGTCAAAGATGGAGATACTTGGTATTATCTAAAAGATGATGGCTCTATGGTAACTGGTTGGGTCAAAGATGGAGATACTTGGTACTTCCTAAATAGTAACGGCTCTATGTCAACTGGATGGGTCAAAGATGGAGATACTTGGTACTATCTAGATCCATCAGGAGCTATGAAAGAAAATCAATGGTTTGAAGTTTCTGGCAAATGGTACTATGTTGATTCATCAGGTAAACTTGCCATTAATACAAGAGTTGAAGGCTATTTGGTCAATGAAAACGGTGAATGGGTTAGCTAAAATTGCTACTATATAACCTTTGCATAGCTAGATATAACTAATCCAAATACAGGAACCAAAAATGATCACAAACTCCTGCTTGCAGGAATTAGTCTCCTTGCTCTCCTAGGTCTCGGGTTCTTACTGAAAAACAAAAAAGAGAACTAAACTAGCCCTCCTATAGAACAATCCCCCAAGCCTTAACGCTCGGGGGATTGATTTTTGTACAATATTTATCGTCATAATAAATTTGAGTAGTTTTTTATTAAGCCTTTTTCATGGCAAAGTAAGCCCGGACTTTGGGTGCCACTTGTGTTCCGAAGAGTTCAATAGCTCGCAGAACTTGATCATGTGGCATAGAACCAAGAGGTAGATGGAGCATGAAGCGATCCAAGCCTAAATCCTCAATCATGCGAATCAATTGTTCTGCTACCTGATCAGGATTACCCACAAACATGGCTCCATTTGGTCCAACCTGTTCAAGGTATTGCTCATAACTCAATTCCTGCCAATGAGGACGGTCTTTGGAAATAGCATCCACCACTTGCTTGGTCGGATGGAAATAATCTTTTACCGCCTGCTCGCCATCTTCAGCAATCCAACCCCAAGAATGGGCTCCAACCTTTAGTTCATGACTGGCATGCCCCGCTTCGCTCCCAATCTCACGATAAGCCTGAATCAACTTTTTAAAATAACGCGGATTGCCACCAATAATAGCATAGACAATCGGTAAGCCTGCCTGAGCAATCTTCACTGTTGATTCAACATGACCACCTGTCGCTATCCACAAGGGCAATTTGTCCTGAACTGGACGAGGATAGACTTCTTTGCCAGAAATCGTTTGGGTCAATTGACCTTGCCAGTCTAGCTTGGTCTTTTCATTGACTAACTGAAGCAAGTCTAATTTCTCATCAAAGAGAGCTTCGTAGTCTTTCAAATCATAGCCAAACAGAGGGAAGGATTCCGTGAAAGAGCCCCTTCCAGGCATAATCTCCGCACGTCCATTTGACAAAGCATCGATAGTGGCATACTGTTGGAATAAACGAATCGGATCCATGCTTGAGATAATGCTAACTGCACTGGTCAAACGGATTTTCTTGGTATTGACTGCCCCAGCTGCTAGAATAATCTCTGGAGCTGATACTGCAAAATCCTCTCGATGGTGCTCACCAATCCCATACACATCCAAACCAACCTTATCAGCTAGCTCAATCTCCGTCACCAACTGACGAATGCGTTCGGCATGACTATAAGTTTGCCCAGTCCCTTCAAGCTCCGTTGTTTCCCCAAATGTTGAAATTCCCAATTCTACCATATCCATTATCCTTGTCTATTTCTGTCCTTCAATTTGAAAAATTATTCTAACACGAATCTTGAGTACAAGCAACCAATTTGCTCACAAGAAAAAGCCTAGATAACTAGACTTTTTTAGATTATTCTACCGTTACTGACTTAGCAAGGTTACGTGGTTTATCCACATCCAGACCACGGTGTAGAGTTGCAAAGTAAGCGACCAATTGCGTTGGTACGACCATTGAGATTGGTGAGAGGTAAGGGTGTACGGTCGTAAGGACGATATCGTCTGTATCTTTGGCAACATTTTCTTCTGCGATAGTGAGAACCTTGGCACCACGGGCTGCGACCTCTTGGATATTTCCGCGAGTGTGGTTGGCAAGAACTGGATCTGACAAGAGTGCCAAGACTGGCGTTCCTTCTTCAATCAAGGCAATGGTTCCGTGCTTGAGCTCTCCTGCTGCAAAGCCTTCACACTGGATATAAGAAATCTCTTTGAGTTTGAGACTTGCTTCCATGGCTACGTAGTAATCTTGACCACGTCCGATGTAAAAGGCGTTGCGAGTTGTTTCAAGAAGTTCACGAACCTTAGCTTCAATGGTTTCTTTCTCTGAAAGAGTTGATTCGATAGACTGAGCTACGATCGACAACTCATGAACTAAATCAAAGGCTTGCGCTTTAGTATTGCCATTTGCTTCTCCGACTGCTTTTGCAAGGAAGGCAAGGGCTGCGATTTGCGCTGTATAAGCCTTGGTTGAGGCTACGGCAATTTCAGGGCCCGCGTGAAGGAGCATGGTATGGTTGGCTTCACGTGAAAGGGTTGAACCTGGGACATTTGTCACTGTCAAGCTTGGGATTCCCATTTCATTAGCCTTAACCAAAACCTGACGGCTATCCGCTGTTTCACCAGACTGGCTGATAAAGATGAAGAGTGGTTTCTTGCTGAGAAGTGGCATACCATAACCCCACTCAGATGAGATGCCAAGTTCAACTGGTGTATCTGTCAATTCTTCCAGCATCTTCTTAGAAGCAAATCCTGCGTGGTAAGATGTTCCAGCTGCAAGGATGTAAATGCGGTCTGCATCTTGAACAGCCTTAATGATAGCTGGGTCTACGACAACTTGACCAGCCTCATCCGTGTAGGCTTGGATGAGTTTACGCATAACAGTTGGTTGCTCATCAATTTCCTTGAGCATGTAGTAAGGGTAAGTTCCTTTACCGATATCTGACAAGTCAAGCTCCGCAGTATAACTAGCACGTTCACGACTGTTACCATCATAATCTTGAACTTCTACTCTATCAGCCTTAACGATTACCAACTCTTGGTCATGAATTTCCATGTATTGGTTGGTCTCACGAATCATAGCCATAGCATCTGAGCAGACCATGTTATAACCTTCCCCAAGACCAATCAAAAGTGGTGATTTATTCTTAGCTACGTAGATGACTTCAGGATCTTGTGAGTCAACCAAGGCAAAGGCATAAGAACCACGGATGATATGAAGAGCTTTTTTGAAGGCTTCAAGAACTGAGAGACCTTCTTCTGCAAATTTTCCAATCAAGTGAACAGCGATTTCTGTATCTGTTTGCCCCTTAAAGTGGTGTCCCGCAAGGTATTCTTCCTTGATTTCAAGATAGTTCTCAATCACACCATTGTGCACCAAGACAAAACGTTCAGTCTCAGAGCGGTGTGGGTGAGCATTGTCTTCCGTTGGTTTCCCGTGAGTTGCCCAACGAGTATGTCCGATACCAGTTGTTCCCTCAACACTAGCTGTCTTAGCAGACAATTCTGCAATACGACCTACAGCCTTGACTAGATGATTTTCAGCACCACCTAGGACAAAAATCCCCGCAGAATCATAGCCACGGTATTCGAGCTTTTCAAGCCCTTGAATCAAAATATCAGTTGCATTTGTGTTTCCAACAACACCAACAATTCCACACATAGTATATACGACACAGGCAAGCTGTGCTTTCTCCTTAAAATTGGTATAGTCTGATTCCTCTTTTATAGAATCAGCAAAAACAGTATATACTTGTTTCTTTCACTTGTCAAGAGTAAAAATTGGTATAGTACAAATTAAGCTCCTGTAAGCAAAAAACTCTGACCAATTAGGATAATCAGTCAGAGTCCTTTTTAAAATCCATTATTGTCGCTCAGTTCCTTGAACCAGTGCCCTGATTTTTTCAGACGACGTTCTTGTGTTTCCAAGTCTAATTCAATCAAACCATAGCGATTTTTATAGCTGTTGAGCCAAGACCAGCAGTCAATAAAGGTCCAAATCAAGTATCCTTTACAGTTGGCACCATCTTCAATAGCACGGTGTAATTCACGAAGATGACCTTTTACAAAGTCAATACGGTAATCATCTTGAATCATCCCATCTTGACGGAATTTTTCTTCCCCTTCAACACCCATACCATTCTCTGTCAACATCCACTCGATATTTCCATAGTTTTCCTTGATATTTTGGGCGATGTCATAAATCCCTTGCTCATAAATTTCCCAGCCTCGGTGAGGATTAATTTTACGGCCAGGCATCACATAAGGCTCGTAAAAATGTTCTGGCAAGAGTGGACTCTCTGGATTCTTAGCAAATCGAGGTGCCATAACGCGCAAAGGCTGATAGTAGTTAACACCAAGGAAATCTACTGTATTGTCACGAATAAGCTCCAACTCTTCCTCTGTGGCATCAGGCAAGAGACCGTGTTCATGCAAGATTTCTACCAACTCCTGTGGATAAGTCCCCAAGACAGATGGGTCTAAAAAAGATTGAGCTTGAAAGAGGTCGGCAATGCGAGCAGCCTTGACATCAGCAGGATGCTGGCTACGTGAATAAGCCGGTGTCAAGTTTAAGACAATCCCAATCTTAGAATCAGGCAAGAGTTCATGACAGGCCTTGACCGCTCGACTGCTGGCTAATTGTGTGTGATAGGCTACTTTAACCGCTGCTTCTGCGTCCACCTTATGTGGATAATGGGCATCGTAAAAATAGCCAAATTCTACAGGAACGATGGGCTCGTTAAAGGTAATCCATTGATCTACTAAATCTCCATAAGTTTCAAAACAAAAACGAGCATAGTCTTCATAGGCTGAGACAGTCGCCTTATTTTCCCAACCATCACCAGCTTCTTGAAGAGCAAAAGGCAAATCAAAATGGTAGAGATTGACTAACAGACGAATCCCTTTAGCCTTAATAGCCTCAAAGACCTTACGATAAAAATCCACACCTTGAGGGTTGACTTTTCCACAGCCTTGTGGAAAAATCCGTGACCACTGAATAGAAGTCCGAAAGGCTGTGTGACCAGTCTCTAACAAAAGCTCGATATCCTGTTCCCAATTTTCATAAAAGGTCGATGTCTTATCTGGACCAATCCCATTATAGTAACGATTTGGCTCCACTTGGTACCAGTAATCCCAAAGATTATCTCCCTTACCGTCACCAGCTATACGTCCTTCTGTCTGTGGCCCAGAAGTGGAGGATCCCCAGACAAAATCCTTTGGAAATCTTAGCATACATTTACCTCTTTATATACTTATTTTTCCCATTATACAGAAAAAACAAGGTAAAAACTAGTTACATTTTTTCCTTGTTTTTCTTCTGATTATAGTTTTTATTTCTTGCTGAGGATTTCAAGCGTTTCAAGCACGTTATCTGCATGAACTTCGATAGTGTCACCAGTCGCTTTGATCTTAACTTCTACGATGCCATCAGCTGCTTTCTTCCCAACAGTGATGCGGATTGGCAATCCAATCAAATCGCTATCGCTGAATTTGACTCCGACACGTTCGTTACGGTCATCTGTCAAGACTTCGTAACCAGCTCCCATCAAACTTGCTTCAAGTTTTTCTGTCAGAGCTTGCGCTTCTTCGTCCTTGACATTGACAGTAATCAAGTGCACATCAAATGGCGCCAATTCTTTAGGGAAGTTGATGCCCCAAGCGTAACGGTATTCACCTTTTGGCGTTTTGTTAACAAAGAGACGAGCGTGTTGCTCCATAACTGCTGAAAGGAGACGGCTGACACCTATACCATAACATCCCATGATAATTGGCACAGCACGGCCATTTTCATCCAAGACATCTGCTCCCATGCTTGCTGAGTAACGAGTACCGAGTTTGAAGATGTGACCAATTTCGATACCACGCGCAAAGTTAAGAACACCTTGGCCGTCTGGAGAAATTTCACCCTCACGAACTTCACGGATATCCACATATTCCGCAGTAAAATCACGGCCTGGGTTCACACCAGTCAAGTGGTAGCCATCTTCGTTAGCACCGACAACTGCATTGCGAACATCTTGCACTTTACGATCTGCAATAATTTTAACATTCTCTGGCAAACCAACTGGGCCAAGTGAACCGAATCCTGCTTGAACAACATTTGCCACTTCTTCTTCGCTAGCAACGTCAAAGAAATCTGCTCCCAAGTGGTTTTTCAACTTGACTTCGTTGAGCTGGTCATTTCCAACTAGAAGGGCTGCAACAAGCTCACCATCTGCCATGTAGAAGAGAGTTTTAATCGTTTGTTCTTCTGGAACGTTTAGGAAGGCTGCAACTTCATCAATTGATTTAATATCTGGTGTTGCGACACGAGTCACTTCTTCTTCAGCGACAACACGGTTGCTTGGTTTGTACTCGTTTGTTGCCATTTCTAAGTTAGCAGCATAGCTAGACTCACTTGAGTAGGCAATGGTATCTTCACCAGAAACCATCCATTTAAGCAATTCTGCCTTGATTTCTTCTTGCACTTCTGCAGGAATTTCATCAAATGAGGCAACTGACTTGTCCAAGACAACCCAGCGGTCAAGGTCTGTACGAGCAGGTGTGATCGCCATAAATTCTTGGCTGTCTTTACCACCCATGGCTCCACCGTCACCGATGATAGCCTTAAAATCTAAGCCACTACGAGTGAAAATACGCTCATAGGCAGCCTTGTACTCATCATAAACACTATCCAAACTATCATAGTTAGCGTGGAAGCTGTAAGCATCTTTCATGATGAACTCACGTGTACGGAGAAGGCCATTACGTGGGCGTTTTTCATCACGATACTTAGGTTGAATTTGGTAAAGGTTGAGTGGCAATTGCTTGTAAGACTTAACAGAATCACGAACAATAGCTGTAAAGGTTTCTTCGTGAGTTGGACCTAAAATAAAGTCTGATTTTTCACGGTTTTTTAGCTTGTAAAGGTCTTCACCATAAGTTTCATAACGACCTGATTCGCGCCACAACTCTGCACTGAGAAGGGCAGGAGCCAACATCTCAACGGCACCAATCTTGTCAAACTCTTGGCGCATGATGTTTTTGGCTTTTTCAATCACACGGTTGGCAAGTGGTAGATAAGAATAAACACCTGCTGAGACTTGACGAACATAACCAGCTCGCAACATAAGAGCATGGCTGATAACTTGAGCATCGCTTGGCATTTCACGAAGCGTTGGGATAGGCATTTTACTTTGTTTCATAATATTCCTCGATTATCTAAAAAAGAGTCGCATAATGTCATTCCAAGTCACAGCAATCATCAAGACAACCATGATGACCACTCCGGCCAAGGTGACATAGGTTTCAATTTCTTGTTTCAATGGTTTACGGCGAATAGCTTCCAGGATGTTGAGCACAATCTTACCACCATCCAAAGCTGGAATCGGAATAAGATTAAAAATCCCGATATTGATGGAAATCATTGCCAAGAAGTACAAGACATTCTCAATTCCATTTTTAGCAGCATCACTACTTGCCTTAAAGATGGCAACAGGTCCACCTAGCTTGTTCAAATCCGGTTGGAAAATCAGATTTTTCAGAGCCGATAGAATTCGGAGAGCTGAATCAGCAGCGGTTGTAAAACCACCCACAAACATAGATAGAAAATCTGACTTAATTCCCGGTTGAACACCTAGAAGGTAGCGACCTTGATTTTCTTCTGGAGTAACAGTGACTTGTTTGTCACTCCCCTTTTCAGAAATAGTCACATCCAAGGTCGGGGCCGTTTGATCTTTGGTTTCTGCTTCCACAGCCTGAATCAAGCTTTCCCAGTTGTTAATCTCATGTGAGCCAATCTTGGTAATCTGTGCCGTTTCTGGCACTCCCACCTTAGCCAAAGCCCCTTGGGGCATGACATGAAACTGGTTGGTAGCTACATCTCTGACACCACCCTGCATAAAGATTAAAATCCAGAAAACAACGACACCTAAGATAAAGTTATTCATAGGACCTGCAAAGTTGGTAATGAGTTTTCCCCAGATAGTCGCATTTTGATATTGAACATCTAAAGGAGCAATCCGAACCTCAGTTCCATCTGCTTCTACAACCGTTGCATCGTGATCCACTGCAAATGTTTTTTCTTCTTCCAGAACCAAGCCCTTAATAAAGAGCTTGTCTTCAAAGTCAAACTGGGTCACCTGCATAGGAAGAGCCGTTTGGTCCAATTTTTTACCGGAAAGATTGATGCGTTTAACCTTACCATCATCAGTAAGTGTCAAACTGACAGGAGTACCTGTCTTGATTTCAGTCGTATCATCACCCCAACCGGCCATGCGAACATAGCCGCCCAAAGGCAAGATTCGAATGGTATAGGCCGTTCCATCTTTGCCAATATGAGCAAAGATTTTGGGTCCCATACCAATGGCAAATTCACGCACTAGAATCCCTGATTTCTTGGCAAAGTAGAAGTGCCCGAACTCGTGCACCACCACAATAATCCCGAAAACCAGAATAAAGGTTAAAATTCCGAGCATAGTATTTCCTCCGTCTTTTGATTAAAAGAGTCCAAATAAGTGCATGATTGGAAATACAAGCAACATACTATCAAAACGATCCAAAACACCACCATGTCCAGGGATAAATTTCCCAGAATCCTTGACACCAAAATGACGCTTAATCGAACTTTCTAGTAAATCACCAAATTGTCCAGCTATGCTAAAGAAAATAGCAAAAACTGACATCTTGTAAATTCCATACGGAAGAGCAACTGTACTGTCAACTATCATAAAGATAATAGTTACTAAAATCGCACCTAAAATACCACCCAAGGCCCCCTCAAAGGTTTTATTTGGAGAAACCGTTGGAGCCAGTTTCCGTTTCCCAAAGTTCATCCCAGCAAGATAGGCACCACTGTCTGTCGCCCAGACAATACACAAGGCCAAGAGAGCCTTATCTAAACCTGCAACGCGAGCATCTAGTAAAGCATTAAATCCAAAGCCTACATAGAAACTCATAGCAAGAGGGAAAACAGCGTCCTCAATCGTATAAGACTTGCTAAAAACAGTCGTTCCTAACATAATTGAAATCAAAACACTGTAGGCAACCACATTCCCATCAACTGGCAAAAAAGTCAGGTAATTCTCCAAGGGAATGGTCAAGGCAAAGGTTGCAAATAGGGTCAAGAGGCCCTCCATAGTCATGGTCTCTAGACCTCTCATCTTCAAAAGTTCATGCATGGCTAGCATGGCTATGATTCCAATTGCTATCTGAAGCAAGAGGCCACCAATCATTAAAATTGGTAGGAAAATAGCCAGGGCAATCCCTGCAAACAAGGTTCTTTTCTGTAAATCCTGTGTCATATTTCCTCCTAAACTCCTCCAAATCGACGATGACGACGATTGTAGGCAAGAATGGCTTCCTGCAAGGCTTCCTCGTCAAAATCGGGCCATAAAGTATCCATAAAATAGAGTTCACTATAGGCTCCCTGCCAAGGAAGGAAATTGCTCAAACGCAATTCTCCACTAGTCCTGATAATCAAGTCCGGATCTCGTAAGTCCTTAGGCAAATGCTGGGTAAAGAGATAGTTGCCAATCAATTCCTCTGTGATGTCGCCTGGGTTGATTTTGGCATCTAAAACATCTTGAGAAATCAACTTAAGGGCCTGTGTAATCTCAGCACGTCCACCATAGTTGAGGGCAAAATTAAGAATCAAACCTGTGTTGTTCTTAGTCAATTCCTCAGCCTTGGTCAGAGCTTCAAAGGTTTGCTTAGGCAGGCGGTCCGTTTCCCCAATCATTTGAATCTTAACATTATTCGCATGCAATTCCGGGACATAATTATCATAAAACTCTACTGGCAAGTTCATGATAAACTTGACTTCCTGATCTGGGCGGGTCCAGTTTTCTGTAGAAAAAGCATATACCGTAATAACCTTAACGCCCAGTTTGTTGGCTGCCTTGGTCACAGTTTGCAATGCTTCCATGCCCGCCTTGTGTCCGAAGACTCGCGGTTGCATACGTTTTTTAGCCCAACGGCCATTGCCATCCATGATGATGCCGATATGAGCAGGAACCTGTGTCGGAACCTCTACTTCCACAGCCTTATCTTTCTTAAAAAATCCAAACATGATCTTATTCCTATTCAAAAATCTATCGTTTCATTATACCATATTTCCCTATTTTCTTCTATCACTAAGCTATTTATTCTCAGGCACCAAGCCCATTTTTCAAAAAAATAAGTCGCCTGATTGGGCGACTCAATTTTTTATAGGGAGATTATTATGAAAAAGTTTTAGGAGTTTAAGTTAAGGTCTTCTTAACTTATGTACTTAGTATACACTTCCTAGCTTAAAGTTTCCTTAAGTATTTTTAAAAATCAAATTTTTCCATTTCTCCTGCCAATTTTTCTTGGATAAGCGTATTTGATAGAGAGCCATTCGATCTTCATTTTCTAAAAAATAAGGAGTTGGGCGAACTTGAAAATTCAAAATATCCTCTAGTCCATAAGGAGTAAAGAATTCTAAATCGGAGTCTTCATTCAATCGGAGCCCAACCGCCGTACACCGTTCTGGATACTTACTCATAGCATCACAAGAGCTGCTATAGGGCGCAGTATGAGGACTGTGCTGGTGCATATAGATCTGATTTTTCAATTCCCACTGGTACTGAGGAAAATCCGCTCTCAACTTGTTCTCTATACCCAGCGTTTCTTCATAACTCACATCTGGATCAAAGAAAATCACATCCACATCTGTTTCACGGTCAAAAGCTGGTCTGTCTGACAAGAGGTTCCAGATGAAATTTCTGACAGAACCTGCTGCCAACCACGAGTCTTTTAAACCAAGATCTCGGATGATCGTCAGAATGGTCATCATATCCTGATTTTCTCTAAAAGCATCTAGAATTTCTTGCTCATTTTTCATTGTATTCATACCCTAAATGTTCATATGCCTTGGCCGTTGCCACCCGTCCAGAACGTGTTCGCATGATAAAGCCTTTCTGGATTAGGTAAGGTTCGTACATATCCTCAACCGTCTCACGCTCTTCAGCGATATTCACAGAAAGAGTTCCTAGACCGACAGGACCGCCGCCATACATCTCAATCATGGTGCGAAGGATTTTCTGGTCCACATAGTCCAAGCCTTCATGATCAACATCCAGCATGATTAAGGCCTTATCCGTAATCACATCATCGATAACCCCGTTCCCCATAATCTGGGCAAAATCGCGCACGCGCTTGAGGAGACGATTGGCAATACGAGGAGTCCCACGACTACGTAAGGCTAACTCAGATGCTGCCTCATGAGTAATTTCCATCTCAAAAATATCTGCCGTCCGCTCGACAATTTCTGTCAAGTCAGCATGGGCATAATATTCCATATGACCTGTAATCCCAAAACGTGCCCGTAGCGGATTTGAGAGCATACCAGCCCGAGTCGTCGCACCAATCAAGGTAAAAGGTGGCAACTCCAAATGAACACTGCGACTGCCTTCACCAGCACCAATCATGATATCGATGTAAAAGTCCTCCATGGCACTATAAAGCACCTCTTCCACTGACATGGGCAAACGATGAATCTCGTCTATAAAGAGGACGTCCCCAGGCTCCAAATCATTCAAAATCGCTACCAGATCACCAGCCTTTTCAATGACAGGCCCAGAGGTCTGCTTGAGATTGACTCCCAGTTCGTTGGCAATAACAAAGGCCATGGTCGTTTTCCCCAAGCCTGGAGGTCCAAATAAGAGCACATGATCTAGCGCTTCATCCCGCATTTTGGCAGCCTCGATAAAGATTTGGAGCTGGTCCTTGACCTTGTCCTGCCCAATATATTCACGTAAGTACTGAGGACGGAGCGTGCGTTCTACTAACTCCTCATCCCCCATTATCTCATTGTCTAAAATTCTACTCATAGCTCTATTATATCAAAAATCCAAGCCACAAACAAAAAAGCCACCCGATTGGGTGACTCCTGAGTTTAGCACTTATGTGATATAATATTCCACGGCACTTCTACACCGCCTACGAAAGGAGGTGAGATAGCCCATGATGGAATTAGTACTCAAAACTATCATCGGACCAATTGTGGTCGGTGTCATTCTTCGATTAGTCGATAAATGGCTAAACAAGGATAAATAGTGTCAAAAAAAGACCTCAAGCTTATTTGGACGTGAGCTTGGGGTCTTTTCTAGCCTATGATATAGAACTAGTACTCAATTCCTTTTTATTATCCCACAGTTCACAAAATTTGTCAAAGGTTTATATCCTCTTTAACCTCTTTAACCGCTGTACGACAAGACGTTTAAGATTAAGCGAAAGTTATCGGAAAATGATGTTTAGAATAGTCCCCAAAATCCTGAAATAGAGCCAAAAAACTCCACCTGATTGGGTGGAGTTAAGGGAGATTATTATGAAAAAGAAAAGTTTAGGATTTTATTAAATAAAGTTAGGAGGTCTTTATTTAATGACTACATGATACTAGACCAGCCTTAAACTTTGCTTAAGAAAAATAAGTTTTGTTATTTTTCTCTGTTTACCTAAATCATTCTTATACAACACCTCTTAGAGTTCCCTCAAGCTCTTATACTGCCGCCCATTTTTATCAAAATTTTCAGGATCCAACCATGCTTCCAAACGAGCTTTGACTTGTGGCCAGTCCTTATCAATCATAGACAACCAATCCGTATCCCTCGTACGCCCCTTATAAACGACTGCCTGACAGAAGGTTCCTTCATAAATAAATCCCAAACGCTCCGCAGCTCGTCTGGATGGCAGATTAAGAGAATCACATTTCCATTCGTAGCGACGATAGTTCAGCTCCTCAAAAACATAGCGCGCCAAGAGATAGTGAGCTTCTGTCCCTATTCGTGTTCCCCTGAGCTCTGGAGAAAAAGTGACCGCTCCCACTTCTATCACTCGGTTATTCTGGTCAATGCGCATGAGAGAAAATGTTCCCAAACCCTTACCAGTTTCCTTGTCTACAATCGCATAGTAAAAGCGATCCTTACGAGCCAACATCTGATTTAAAACGGCAACCAGCTCCTCCATATCCGCCACTGGTTCCTGAAAGAGGTAGGTCCACATCTCTCGAGGAGTATCTGGACCATAAACATCTAATAAATCCTCCGCATGCTTTTCCACCGAAAGAGCCTCTATCCGAGCATAACGCCCTTCTAAGAGATCAATAGCAGGCAATTCACCATGTGTATAACCTTCCATTGACTCACCAATCATCTGACCATATTCATTTACTGGCATAGCTTTCTCCTTGTTTCGCTTTTCAAACTTTATAGTTGCTCATAGTATATCATACTTTCATAAGAAGATTCAAAAAATCCTCCAGATTCTACTCTGAAGGATTCCTATCTTATTTCACAACGATATTAACGAGTTTGTTAGGTACACTAATCACTTTCACGATTTCCTTACCGTCAATCTCTGCTTTGACTTTTTCATCAGCCAGAGCAATTTCTTGCAATTCTTCGCGTGACAAGTCTTTAGCTACCATGAGTTTGGCACGGACTTTTCCTTTGATTTGGACAACGATTTCGATTTCGTCTTCAACCAATTTGCTTTCGTCCCATGTTGGCCAAGCCACGTAAGAGATTGATTCACCTGTTGCTGCAACTGTTTGCCAGAGTTCTTCTGCCAAGTGAGGTGCAAATGGGGCAATCAATTGAATAAAGCCTTTAGCGTAGTCTACATAAAGTTTTTCTTCCTTGTTAGCGGCGTTGACAAAGACCATAAGTTGGGCAATAGCTGTGTTGAATTTCATGGATTCGATTTGCTCAGTGACAGATTTAACGGTTTCGTTATAAACCTTGTCAAGAGCACCATTGTTTTCCGCAATAATTTCCTTACTTGTAATCAAACGGTAAACACGGTCAAGGAATTTACGACTTCCTTCCAGACCTTCTTCTGACCAAGCAATTGAAGCATCAAGTGGCCCCATGAACATTTCATAGACACGAAGGGTGTCGGCACCGTATTGTTCCACCACATCGTCTGGATTAACAACGTTCTTGAGGGATTTAGACATCTTGGCTGGTGCTTGCTCCAACTCTTCTCCTGTTTCCACATGGAAGAAAGAACCGTCACGTTTTTCAACCTTGTCAGTCGCCACAAGAGCCCCACGGTGGTCACGGTAGCTTGTTCCCAAGATCATCCCTTGGTTAAAGAGTTTTTGGAATGGTTCCTTAGTTGGAACGACACCGAGGTCATAGAGGAATTTATGCCAGAAACGAGAATAAAGCAAGTGAAGTACAGCATGCTCTGCACCACCCACGTAGATATCTACTGGCAACCATTGTTTGAGAAGGTCCTCATCAGCCAATTTCTCAGTATTGTGTGGATCAATATAGCGAAGGTAGTACCAGCTTGAACCAGCCCATTGTGGCATGGTGTTGGTTTCACGACGACCCTTGACACCATCTTCACGCGTCACTTCAAGCCAGTCTGTCAAGTTAGCTAATGGACTTTCACCAGTACCTGAAGGGCGAATGTCCTTGGTTACAGGCAAGACAAGTGGCAATTCATTTTCAGGGACAGCCGTTGAAGTTCCATCTTCCCAATGAATGATTGGAATTGGCTCACCCCAGTAACGTTGACGGCTAAAGAGCCAGTCGCGGAGACGGTAGGTAACCTTCTCTTGTCCACAGCCTTTTTCTTCCAACCAAGCCACAATCTTGGCAATAGCGTCTTCTTTGTTGAGTCCATCTAGGAAGTCTGAATTGACATGAAGACCATCCTCTGTGTAGGCAGCTTCTGCTACGTTTCCACCTTTAAGTACTTCTACGATTGGAAGGTCAAATTGTTTGGCAAATTCCCAGTCACGTTGGTCATGGGCAGGTACAGCCATGACAGCACCTGTTCCATAACTAGCAAGAACATAGTCCGCAATCCAGATTGGAATTTCCTTGCCATTGACAGGATTGATGGCATAAGCACCAGTCCAAACTCCTGTTTTTTCCTTAGCAAGATCTGTACGAGCCAAGTCAGACTTGAGACTAGCTTGGTGTTTGTAGTCTGCTACAGCCTCTGCTTGCTCTGTACTTGTGATGGCATCTACTAGTTCATGCTCAGGAGCCAATACAGTGAAAGTTGCACCGAAAAGGGTATCAGGACGAGTGGTAAAGACTGTAAATTCCTTGTCTGTTCCCTTAACTTTGAAGGTTACATTGGCACCAGTTGATTTACCAATCCAGTTGCGTTGCATGTCCTTGATAGACTCTGGCCAATCCAACTCATCCAAGTCATTAAGCAAGCGTTCTGCATAGGCTGTAATTTTAAGCATCCATTGACGCATTGGTTTGCGGACAACAGGATAGCCACCACGCTCAGAAGTTCCATCAGGAAGAACCTCTTCGTTGGCGATGGCAGTTCCCAATTCTTCAACCCAGTTTACTGGCACTTCCGCTTCATAGGCCAAGCCCTTTTCGTAAAGCTTAGTGAAAATCCACTGAGTCCACTTGTAGTAGTTTGGATCTGTTGTGTTAACTTCACGGTCCCAGTCATAAGAAAATCCAAGCGCATTGATTTGACGTTTGAAGTTGGCAATATTTTCCGCTGTAAATTCTGCTGGGTCATTACCTGTATCCATAGCATATTGCTCTGCAGGCAAACCAAAGGCATCCCATCCCATTGGGTGAAGGACATTGTAGCCTTGCGCACGTTTGTAACGGCTGAGGATATCGGTCGCAGTGTAGCCTTCTGGGTGTCCTACGTGCAGACCCGCTCCAGACGGATAAGGGAACATATCGAGAGCATAAAACTTCGGTTTTGATGCATCCGTTCCAGTCTTAAATGTATGATGTTCTGCCCAGTAGCCCTGCCACTTAGGCTCAATTTCTTTATGATTGTAAAAACTCATGGTCTCTCTCCAATTTTGTGATGTTACTATTATACCATTTTTGAGGGAATTTGAAAGACGAGAAATGTTCTTTTAGGCTTGTATGACAAGAAAGACTGAATCGCAAATCCAGCTTATGTAGCAGCATAAAAAATTAGCCCCCATTTGGAGCTAACTTCTATTAACTATTTGTCTCTTGCATTTTCTTCCCCCTAGCGTCTTTAACTCATATTTCTCGTTTTAGATTTCTTTAAGGTTTTTATTATATCCTGTAGAACTCTACATTTTAAAAACATTAACAATCTAGGTAGAGAAAACGTTCGTAAAAAAGGAGATTCTTATGAAAAAACTACTATTCTTTCTCTCTTGTGGATGGATATTTCTTACTTTATCAGGATGTTCTTTAGCTATAGAAGCGGAGACTAACACTGAAAAAGATTCAGATAACACTTTGGTTGTCTACTCACCTAACCCTGAAGACCTTATCGAAGAAACAATCCCAGCCTTCGAAGAAAAATATGGTGTTAAGGTTGACTTAGTACAAGCCAGTACTGGTGAATTGTTCAAAAAAGCTGAGGCTGAAAAAGAATCCCCTGTAGCCGATGTCATTTTCGGAGGCTCCTACGCCCTCTTCTCTTCTAACGAAAATCTTTTTGAACCTTATATTTCTCAAGAGAACGACCAGATAATCTCTGAATATCAAAATAAAACCGGATTCTACACGCCTTATACACTTGATGTCAGTGTCATCATTGCCAATTCAGCTCTTACAAAAGATATTAAAATTGAAGGCTACAATGATCTACTCAATCCTAAATTAAAAGGAAAAATCGCAACTGCTGATCCAAGTAATGCTTCTAGCGCCTTTGCTCAATTGACAAACATGCTTGTCGATCAAGGTGGATACGAAAATGAACAAGCTTGGAACTATGTGAAAAATCTATTTACCCTAGTAGATGGAAAGATTGCATCTAGCTCTTCAAATGTTTACAAAGCTGTCGCCGATGGAGAAATGGCTGTAGGGCTCACCTATGAAGATCCTGCCTTAAAACTCTTAAATGATGGGGTTGATGTAAAAGTCATCTATCCAAAAGAAGGAACCGTCTTTTTACCTGGTAACGCGGCTATCGTCAAAAATGCCAAACACATGGAAAATGCTAAGAAATTTATCGATTTCCTTCTTTCTCAAGAAATCCAAGATAAGCTAGGAACTGAAACAACAATCAGACCCATTCGTAAAAATGCTAAAACCAATAAAAATATGAAGGCTATGACAGAAATCAATATTGCCACTGAAGATTCAGATTATGTCATTAAAAACAAATCTGCCATTCTTAAAAAGTACAATGACATTTTTACAGATATCCAATCTAAACAGTAAAAGAGGTTCACTATGAGTGAGATCAAAATTATTAACGCCAAAAAAATCTACCACGATGTCCCTGTTATTGATAATTTAAATATTACAATTCCCAAAGGAAGTCTCTTTACCATCCTTGGTCCTTCAGGATGTGGGAAAACGACTCTTCTTCGTATGATTGCAGGTTTCAACAGTATCGAAGGCGGAGAATTTTACTTCGATGATACAAAAATCAATAATATGGAACCCAGCAAACGCAATATCGGGATGGTTTTCCAAAACTACGCTATTTTCCCACATTTGACTGTTCGAGATAATGTCGCTTTTGGTCTCAAGCAAAAGAAGGTTCCAAAAGAAGAATTGGTCCAACAGACCAACAAGTATCTCGAACTCATGCAAATTGCTCAATATGCGGATCGCAAGCCCGATAAACTTAGTGGTGGACAACAACAACGTGTCGCCTTGGCACGCGCCTTAGCTGTTAATCCAAGTGTTCTCCTCATGGACGAGCCACTTAGTAACCTAGATGCCAAACTTCGCTTGGATATGCGTCAAGCCATTCGAGAAATCCAACACGAAGTAGGAATTACAACTGTCTATGTAACCCACGACCAAGAAGAAGCAATGGCTATTTCAGACCAAATTGCTGTTATGAAAGATGGGGTGATCCAACAAATCGGCCGACCAAAAGAACTCTATCATAAACCAGCTAATGAGTTTGTGGCCACCTTTATCGGACGCACAAATATCATCCCTGCCAATCTCGAAAAACGGAGCGACGGCGCTTATATCGTCTTTTCAGATGGCTATGCCCTTCGAATGCCAGCCCTTGATCAGGCTGAGGAACAAGCCATTCATGTAAGTATTCGTCCTGAAGAGTTTATCAAAGATGAATCTGGAGATATTGAAGGAACTATTAGCGATAGTGTCTATCTTGGACTGAATACTGAATACTTCATCGAGACAGGCTTTGCCTCAAAAATTCAAGTTAGCGAAGAATCAACTTTTGAAGAAGATCTACAAAAAGGCGATCGTATTCGTCTACGAATCAATACTCAAAAATTAAACGTCTTTTCTGCAGATGGTTCTCAAAACCTGATAAAAGGAGTCAACCATGGAACGTAAAAAACTAAATATTTGGACAGCCTCCTCTTTCTTCATCTTTCTTACCTATCTTGTCTTTCTCGTTTATCCTATCGTTACCGTGCTCAAGCAAGCACTCATACATGAAGGACAATTCTCACTAGCTAATTTTGTCACTTTCTTTAGTAAAGCCTACTACTCTGAGACACTCGTCAATAGTTTCAAGGTTTCCATTACCGCTACTGTCACCTCCTTGGTTGTAGGAACCTTATTAGCTTACCTCTTTTCCATGTATGACTTCAAGGGAAAGAAATTTCTACAAATATTGATTATCATTGCTTCCATGTCAGCTCCTTTTGTGGGAGCCTACTCCTGGATTCTCTTGCTGGGACGAAATGGGGTCATCACTAAATTCCTGACAAATGCCCTTCATCTTCCAGCTATCGATATTTATGGATTCAAAGGAATTGTACTTGTCTTTACACTACAATTATTCCCACTGGTATTTCTATACGTTGCTGGGACAATGAAAAGTATTGACAATTCTCTACTTGAAGCCGCTGAAAGCATGGGGTCCTTCGGATTTAAGCGTATTGTAACGGTTGTTTTACCTCTCCTAGTTCCAACCTTACTAGCGGCTGCCCTGCTTGTATTTATGAGAGCATTCTCAGACTTTGGAACACCGATGTTAATTGGTGAAGGATATCGGACTTTCCCGGTCTTGATTTATACCCAATTTATTAGCGAGGTTGGAGGAAATTCTGCTTTTGCATCTGCTTTAGCAATTATGGCGATTATCATTGCCTTGGCAATTTTCCTTATCCAAAAATACATTTCAAACCGCTACAGTTTCAGTATGAATTCACTCCATCCAATCGAGCCTAAAAAAACTACAAAAGGAAAAATGGTTGCCATTTATGCAACAGCCTACGGAATTATCTTGTTCTCTGTTCTACCTCAAGTCTACTTGATTTATACTTCTTTCCTAAAAACATCAGGTATGGTATTTGTCAAAGGTTATTCTCTAAACAGTTACAAAGTAGCTTTCAATCGTATGGGATCTGCTATTTTCAATACCATTCGTATCCCTTTGATTGCCTTAGTTCTAGTTGTCCTATTCGCAACATTTATCTCCTACCTAGCCGTTAGAAAACGGAATTTGTTTACAAACTTAATTGACAGCCTCAGTATGGTCCCTTATATTGTACCAGGAACCGTTCTAGGGATTGCCTTCATTTCTTCCTTCAATACCGGTCTATTTGGAAGTGGATTTCTTATGATTACAGGGACAGCTTTCATCTTGATCATGTCCCTATCTGTCAGAAGATTGCCTTATACTATTCGCTCATCTGTTGCTAGCTTGCAACAAATAGCACCAAGTATTGAAGAAGCCGCTGAAAGCTTAGGAAGTAGTCGTCTCAATACCTTTGCCAAGATTACAACTCCAATGATGCTATCTGGTATTATTTCTGGAGCCATCCTATCTTGGGTCACAATGATTTCAGAACTCTCTACTTCTATCCTCCTCTACAATGTCAAAACAAGAACAATGACTGTAGCCATTTATACAGAGGTTCTCAGAGGAAATTACGGTGTAGCCGCAGCCTTGTCAACTATCCTGACTGTTCTAACAGTAGGTTCCTTGCTCTTGTTTATGAAAATCTCTAAAAGCAATAGCATTACACTTTAGTTTTTCCCATCAAAAACAGCCGAAAGGATTATCCTCGGCTGTTTTTTCTTATCTTGATATTCCTATCAAATCCCTAGTTCATAGCAAGCAAGTCTAGACTAATTAAATAGAGGCTTCCTCCATCTTCTCCCGTCCTAGTTCTCGGTAACTACGGTCACCAACAACTTCAACGCTAAACTGGCCGTTCTCATATTCAAGGATCGTCACACTACCATTATCTAGCCCATGAGGATGCATGCCATTAATCAGATAAACAATGGTTCCAATGGTCATTCCGTGGCTAACGACAAGGGCATTGCCCCCACCTTGCTCGTCCATTTCTTTGGCAATCGCTTCAAAGCCTTCCTTGATTCGGCTACTGAGTTTTTCCCAGCCTTCAGCCCAACCAGCTGTATCAACCTCCACCAAGCCCTCAGCCAGTTCAGCATAAGACAATTGGTGAACATGGTCCACATTAAAGATACGAGGAATGATTCCCATGAAAAGATCACCGTCGTAGGCTCCGTCAAAGCTACCAAAACACCATTCTCTGATACGCTTGTCCATGCGATAAGGGATTTTTCCCTGCAAGCCAAGTTCATCAAGGATAATTCCCATTGTCTGAATGGTGCGGCCAGAATCACTGGAATAAGCGCGTTCAAACTGCAAACCAGATTCTCGCAAACCGATTCCTAATTCTTGAATTCCTCGCTCACCTTCAGCCGTTAAGGGGGTATCACTCCAACCTTGAGCGCGACCAATCGTGTTAAACATGGTCTTGCCATGACGTACCAAATACAATCGTACTTTTACCATTTTCCGTCCTCCGTTTGCTTCTATTATATCATGGATAATAAAACAAAAGCCACCCATACAGGCGACTTTTGCAGGAGATTATTATGAAAAAGTTTAGGAGTTCTATTAAATAAAGATATTAGATGAAAATCAAATTCAAACTAAATCAGTGTTATCTGTTTCAAATAATATTAGGAGGTCTTTATTTAATGACTATAGTATACACAGCTAACCTTAAATAGAACTTAAAAAATTAAACCCATTCACCTTTTTCATTTACTTTATAGCCGTTAATGGTCATATTTTTTGCCAATTTCCCATCAGCTAACAAGTAATACCACTTATCTCCATCCTTAATCCATTGGTTACGAGCATACTTACCATCTTGGTTCAGATAATACCAACTATCATACTGAGAATCAAATACCCACTCACTCTTAGCCATGTAACCGCCACGTTTTAGGTAGTATTCGCCCTGCCAAGCTTTCTCCACATAACTACCAGTTGAATCTACATAAAACCAGCTCTTATAATCTTCATCGTAAATCCATTCACTCGCAGCCATTGAAGCATCTGCTTTTAGATAATAACGGCCTACCCAACGGTTTCTTACAAGATTGCCCGAAAGGTCATTGTAGTACCATTTACCAGACTCTTTAAACCACTTACTTGCTTGATAATCCTTCTTAGTCTCTCCATTAGCAGTAACGGTAGCTTGAGATGAAGTTGAAACTGAGGATGAAGTTCCAGTAGAAACTGCTTGAATAGCCTCTTCTTTTGTCACCTTAGGCTTAGCTTTTCCTTGGTAAACATCCTCAATGCGCTTAGTAAATACAGATAGCTCCTCAGGGGATAGCATGTGTACGAACTCAGGTTTCTCCTCATGTAAAAGACCAGCTTCTTTCCTGATTTTATGTATCCCTTCTTCAACTATATCATCAATCTTACTAAACATAGAAACCTTTTCTGCTTTAGAAAGTGTATCATCATTACTAATCGCTGTCTTCTCCATAAAGGCAACAGCATTAATTTCTCTAATATTTTTCTCTCTAGGAAGTACGATATAGATACGAAAATCATTTGATGCAACAGGAACCAAGGTTTTTAAATATTGATTTACTGTCATATTTCCATCTCTATCACCCTCAGGATAATATTGTTTAAAATCAATTGGGGATTCGATACTTTTTAACACATTTTCTTTTTCTCTTGCTGTATAATATTGGTTTTCCTTTATTTTAGGAATTAGTTTTTCCTTTTTCTTTAATATAATTAGCTCTAGAGCCTCTCTTTTAATTCTATAACTAGAATCAAAATTTGTGTTAATACGGTAACTCATAGAATCATGCAATCTATTTACAGCACCTTGAAAATCCTTTGAAGTCTGTAATGCTTCTTTTTCCACTCCTTCTATCTCTTCTAAAAAAGATTGGTATTCTTTATTAAGTCTTTCTATAGCATTATTCTTAATTGTTTTTATATCATCCTGAGAAAAAGAAAGGATGCTCCAGTCTACTTGATCCGCTTCATTTAATAATTTTTCTTTATTCTTACTTAAAAACTCTTTATAATATTTCTTAGCTTGCTCTACTTCATTTTTAAAAAATTCTAAAGTTACCTGTGTTACAGTTTCATGGCTTTCTTCTTGCGCATAAACTACTTGATTGACAAAAGTTGGGACTAGTAAAGTCGACAGTCCCAAAGCTACTAAAGCATGTTTCATTTCTTTTTTCATCATTTTCTCCTATTTTCTTAATTTTTAAAACTATGAATTGGTGCTGGGATTTGTCCACCACGAGAGATGAAATCAACAGACGAAGCCCCATTGACCTTCATAACAGGCGCAGTTCCTAATAGGCCACCAAACTCAATCATATCGCCTTCTTTTCCTTTGGGAATGATACGAACAGCCGTTGTTTTCATGTTAATAACACCAATTGCAGCTTCATCCGCAATCATGGCCGCAATGGTTTCAGCTGGTGTATCCTCTGGGATGGCAATCATATCCAAACCAACGGAACAGATAGCCGTCATAGCTTCTAGTTTTTCCAAATTAAGAGAGCCATTTTGCACTGCAGCAATCATTCCCTCATCCTCGGAAACAGGGATAAAGGCACCAGATAAACCTCCAACTTGATTGCAGGCCATCACTCCGCCCTTCTTAACTTGGTCGTTCAAGAGAGCCAAGGCAGCCGTCGTTCCGTGCGTTCCAACTGTTTCTAGCCCCATTTCCTCAAGGACACGTGCCACAGAGTCTCCAACCGCAGGGGTTGGCGCCAAACTCAAGTCTACAATACCAAACTCCACACCCAGTCTCTCGCTAGCCATTTGACCAACCAATTGACCGATACGAGTAATTTTAAAGGCAGTCTTCTTGACCGTTTCTGCTACTACGTCAAAGCTCTCTCCACGAACTTTTTCCAAGGCACGCTTGACCACACCGGGACCAGAAACTCCGACATTGATGATAACATCTGCTTCCCCAACGCCGTGGAAAGCACCCGCCATAAATGGATTGTCCTCAACAGCATTGGCAAATACAACCAGCTTGGCTGCGCCCATATCAGATAGATTAGCCGTTTCCTTGATAATACGTCCCATATCTGCTACAGCGGTCATATTAATACCAGACTTGGTTGAACCGATATTGACTGACGAACAGACCTTGTCCGTTTCAGCCAAAGCGCGAGGAATAGAATTGATGAGAATCTCATCTCCCTTTTGATAACCTTTTTGTACCAAGGCAGAAAAACCACCGATAAAGTCCACACCGATCTCTTTCGCAGCCTTATCAAGCGCTTTTGCCAGAACCACATAGTCTGTCGCATCTGTCGCTGCTCCAATCAGAGAAATGGGAGTCACCGATACACGCTTATTAACGATTGGAATTCCCAACTCAGCCGAAATCTCATCCCCAACAGCCACTAAATTAGCTGCCTTGGTCGTAATCTTTTGATAAATTTTCTCCGCAGCACGATTGATATCTGGATCGATACAGTCCAAAAGGGAAATCCCCATGGTAATAGTTCTGATATCGAAGTTTTGCTCCTCAATCATGGCGATGGTTTCAGTAACTTGTCTAATATCCATGTGCCCCTCCTAGATATTATACATAGCTTCGAAAATCGCTGCACTCTGAATATTGATTTTCACATTCAAAGTTTGCCCAAAAGCTTCAAATTCATTACGAAGATAAGTAAAATCTTGCTTTTCATCACTAGAGACGACAGCCATCATCGTGAAATATTCATCCAAGACAGTTTGAGAGATATCATCAATGTTCAAACCCAATTCTGCAATTTTACCAGAAACACCTGCAACAATTCCAGATTTATCTTTACCAACAACAGTTATAATCGCTTTCATAAGCAAACTCCAATTCTTCTTAAAATAAGAAACCTGAACATTAAACAGATTTCGTCTTAAATAGTATAGCATAATTCTAACTAAAATACTCAAAAACGCCTGCTTACGAAGTTGTTCTTAAGCAAAAAACAATTTCGTAAACAAGCGTCTACTATCCCAACTTATGATGAGTGTTCCCGCTAGGACCGAAATCCTAGCGGTAGACCAGAGCTAGACTAAGAGCACAAGACTCCATCATCATAACACTCAACAAAATTGATGATTTTATACTAATTCGATGATCGCCATTGGCGCTGCATCACCACGACGTGGTTCAGTTTTAAGGATACGAGTGTATCCACCGTTACGTTCAGCATAACGAGGTGCGATTTCTGAGAACAATTTTTGAAGTGCTGTAGTAGAAGTGTACTTGTCAGTTGCTTCATCATAGTTTTCAGATGCGATTTCATTACGTACGAAAGCAGCTGCTTGACGACGTGCATGCAAATCACCACGTTTACCTAGAGTAATCATTTTTTCAACAGTTTTACGGATTTCTTTAGCACGAGCTTCAGTTGTCACGATTGATTCATTGATCAAAAGGTCAGTTGTCAAATCGCGAAGCATTGCTTTACGTTGTGAGCTAGTGCGTCCTAGTTTACGGTAAGCCATTTATTCCTCCTTTATTTATCTTTTAATCCAAGACCCAAATCAATAAGTTTGAATTTCACTTCTTCCAAACTCTTGCGTCCAAGATTTCGTACTTTCATCATCTCTGCTTCAGATTTTTCTGTCAAGTCATGCACAGTATTGATACCGGCACGTTTCAAACAGTTGTATGAACGCACAGACAAATCCAGTTCTTCAATCGTACGATCCAAAATACGGTCGTCAGATTCAGTATCAGCTTCTTTCATCACTTCAGTTGACTTAGCAATCTCAGTAAGATTTGTAAACAAATCAAGATGTTCTGTCAAAATACGTGCTGAAAGCCCTAAAGCATCTTCTGGAATAATTGTTCCATTTGTCAAGATTTCAAGGGTTAGTTTGTCAAAACCATCGTTGCTACCTACACGAGCAGGTTCAACTTGATAGTTGACTTTGGTAACTGGTGTATAAATAGAATCTACAGCAAGTGTCCCAACTGGTGCATTATCCTTTTTATTTTCATCTGCAGGTACATATCCACGACCACTGTTAACAGTCATAGTCGCTTGTAGAGAAGAACCTTCACCGATTGTAAAGAGATAATGATCTGGATTTACAATTTCAATATCGCTATCTGTCAAAATGTCACCAGCTGTTACTTCAGCAGGACCTTCAACATCTAGTTCGATGATTTTTTCGTCTTCAACGTACGATTTCACTGCAATTCCTTTAATGTTCAGAATGATTTGCATCACATCTTCACGAACACCTGGAACTGTGTCAAACTCATGTAACACACCATCAATATTGATAGATGTCACAGCTGCTCCTGGTAGAGAAGCTAGAAGTACACGACGAAGAGAGTTACCAAGAGTTGTACCGTAGCCACGTTCAAGTGGTTCGATTACAAACTTGCCATAATCTTTATTTTCATCAATTTTTGTTATATTTGGTTTTTCAAACTCGATCATTTAGTTACTCCCTCTTAAACGAAAAGCAGTGTAATGCGATGATTATACACGGCGACGTTTTGGAGGACGAGCACCATTGTGTGGCACTGGAGTCACATCACGAATTGCTGTTACTTCAAGACCAGCGGCAGCAAGCGCACGAATAGCTGACTCACGACCAGAACCTGGACCTTTTACAGTAACTTCAACTGATTTAAGACCGTGTTCTTGTGCAGATTTAGCAGCAGCTTCAGAAGCCATTTGAGCAGCGAATGGTGTAGATTTACGAGAACCTTTGAAACCAAGAGCACCAGCTGATGACCAAGCAATTGCATTACCATGCACATCAGTAATCATAACAATAGTGTTATTAAATGTAGCGTGAATATGAGCAATACCAGATTCGATATTCTTTTTCACACGACGTTTACGTGTTGGTTTAGCCAAGACTTTTACCTCCTATATTATTTTTTCTTACCAGCAATCGCAACAGCTTTACCTTTACGAGTGCGAGCGTTGTTTTTAGTGTTTTGTCCACGGACAGGAAGTCCACGACGGTGACGGATACCACGGTATGAACCGATTTCCATCAAACGTTTGATGTTCAAGTTTACTTCACGACGAAGGTCACCTTCAACTTTGATTGCATCCACTTCACGACGGATAGCATCTTCTTGATCTGATGTAAGATCACGTACACGAACATCTTCTGAGATTCCAGCAGCAGCCAAAATTTTCTTAGATGTTGCAAGTCCGATACCATAAACATAAGTCAATGAGATTACTACGCGTTTGTCATTTGGAATGTCAACTCCAGCAATACGAGCCATGTTTTCTCCTTTCTATCTTATCCTTGACGTTGTTTGTGTTTTGGATTTGCTGGGCAAATCACCATAACACGACCATTACGACGAATAACTTTACAGTATTCGCAAATTGGTTTGACCGATGGTCTTACTTTCATTTCTTATCCCTCCAAGTTTTTCGATTATTTAAAGCGGTAAGTGATACGTCCACGTGTCAAGTCATATGGACTCATTTCGACAGTAACACGATCTCCCGCTAAAATACGAATATAGTTTTTACGAATTTTACCAGAAACTGTTGCTAAAATCTGATGTCCATTTTCAAGTTCAACCGTAAACATTGCATTCGGCATTGTATCAACTACTTTGCCTTCAACTTCAATCACATCGTCTTTTGCCACGCAAAAGCACCTCCATAAATTTCGATTCGATGCCTCTAGACACAGAGACAACAATTATAAGTCAGACTATCTCAGTATAACATTTGTAGCGGATTTTTGCAAGTGTGAAAAACGCTTTATTTCAAATTTGTCAATACTTTTTCGATATCTGAGAAGACATCATTGATATCTTGATTACCTTCGATGTCATGAACCAAACCTTTGGCACGGTAGTGAGCAATGATTGGTTCTCCTTGAGCAATATTAACGTCCAAACGACGTTTTACTGTCTCAGGTTTATCATCTTCACGTTGGTAGTAATCTTCTTCTTTATAGTCAACTGGTGGGTTAAAGACCTTGTGGAAAGTTTCTCCAGTTACGCGGTGGATGATACGGCCACTCAAACGTTCCAAGAGACTATCTGGATTCACTTCAATGTTGATGACACCTTCTAGTTCAATGCCAAGTTCAGCCAATGTTTTGTCCAAGGCATGAGCTTGTTCGATTGTACGTGGGTAACCATCCAACAAGAATCCTGTTTCTTTAATATCATCTTGTGAAAGACGTTCTTTTACGATTCCATTTGTAACTTCGTCAGGAACCAATTCACCCTTGTCAATGTATGACTTAGCAAGAACACCCATTTCAGTTTGATTTGCCATTGCAGCGCGGAACATATCACCTGTTGAGATATGTGCAACATGGAATTGTTCTACGATTTTTGCTGCTTGAGTTCCCTTACCTGCACCAGGTAAGCCCATAATCAAAAGATTCATGATTTGATCTCCTTATTTTATTTTTAAATAGAAGCAAAAAGTCTTTTCACCCCTATTTAAAAACAAAATAGAAGAGGGGAGACCAAACTCTCACAAATGTCAGAGTTTAAACCTCCACTCCCTCAGCATTTACCGATTCAGTAAATACTTTTATTCTGTTCTATCCATGAAACCAACATACTTACGTTTCAATAGGTAACCTTCCAATTGTTTGATTCCTTCAATACCTGTCGAAATAATGATCAAAAGACTAGTTCCTCCAAAAGCAACTGCTTCTGAAAGTCCAAAGAAATCTTTTGCTACAATCGGTAAAATAGAAATCACACCAAGGAAGAGGGAACCAACAGTTGCAAGACGACGAAGAAGTTTAGACATATATTCTTCTGTACCTTTACCAGGACGAACTCCGTGGATATAGGCACCGCTCTTTTGTAGGTTCTCTGCCGCTTTTTCAGGATTAATCTGTACAAACGTGTAGAAGAATGTAAAGAGAATAATTAACAAAGCATACATGGCAATACCAGTCGGTGAAGTTGTTGCCAGCATTTCTTGTGCTGTTCTTACCCAAGCCCAATCATGACCTGTAGCGCTCAAAAACTGAAGAATAGCCGCAGGTGCTGCAGTAATCGAACTTGCAAAGATAACAGGGATAACTCCAGCAGGGTTTACTTTCAATGGAAGGTAAGAGCTAGATGGAGCACCTTGTGCAACCTTAGTATATTGGATTGGAATTTTGTATTCTGCTTGTTGAACATAAGTTGTAAAGTAAATGATCAACAATACAGCAATAATCAAAATGATTACGAAAATGATAGATGAGTTGATACGGCTACTTGGAACGTTAACAAAGTAGTCTACATAGATTCCCTGAATCATCTCTGGGATTGAAGCGACAATCCCGGCAAAGATAATCATAGAAACACCATTTCCGTATCCCTTATCTGTAATTTGCTCTCCCAACCACGTCACAATCATACTACCAGCTGTTAAGATGATACCAATCATGATAAAGACTTGTGGAGTAAGAGCTGTTTTCAACAATTGAGCTCCAGCCAAAGTATTAAAACCAGCCGTAATCCCGATAGATTGCACAAAGGCTAGACCAAGAGCAATATAACGAGTAGCTTGATTCAATTTTCTTCGACCTACTTCCCCTTGTTTCCCCCACTCTACAAATTTCGGTAAAATATCCATTTGCAAAAGTTGGACAACGATAGAGGCCGTAATGTAGGGACTAACACCAAGTGCAAAAACTGAGAAGTTTTTCATGGCATTCCCTGACACCAAGCTCAACATGTTTAAGAAGGATAATCCACTTAAAGCATTCAAGCTATTGGCATTCACACCAGGAACTGTAATGCTAGTTCCGATACGAAAAACCAAAACGATAAAAATTGTAAAGAAAATTTTTGATCGAACCTGCTTGACTTTAAGAGCTTCTCTTAATAATTTAAAAAACATAGGTCACCTCTCTTAGATGACTTCTACTGAACCACCTTTAGCAGTGATAGCTTCTTCAGCTGATTTAGAGAATTTAGCTGCTTTCACAGTCAATTTCTTAGTCAACTCACCGTTACCAAGAATTTTAATACCTGATTTTTCAGCTTTAACAATTCCTGCTTCGATAAGAACAACTGGAGTTACTTCAGCACCATCTTCAAAGACGTTCAATTGGTCAAGGTTCACAATTGCGTATTCTTTAGCGTTGATGTTAGTGAATCCACGTTTTGGAAGACGACGGAACAATGGAGTTTGTCCACCTTCAAAACCAAGGCGAACTCCGCCACCGCTACGAGCTTTTTGACCTTTTTGACCACGACCAGATGTTTTACCGTTACCTGATGAAGTACCACGACCAACGCGGTTACGTACTTTACGAGAACCTTCTGCAGGTTTCAATTCATGAAGTTTCATTTTTATTTTCTCCTCTTTTGTAAAATGCTAGCGCCGATAAGGGAGAAAAGGTTGTCTCCCCCATCAACTCGCCTATACGACGTCATCATAGATGACTATATCTAGTTTTAGGGGATGGTATACTGCACATCCCCTAAAAATTCATTAGTTTACTTCTTCAACTGTTACCAAGTGAGATACTGCTGTGATCATACCACGGATAGCAGCGTTGTCTTCTTTAATAACAGAGCTGTTCAATTTGCCAAGTCCAAGTGCTACAACAGTTTTACGTTGTGATGGAATGCGTCCGATTGGAGACTTAGTCAAAGTAATTTTAATTTGAGCCATTTTATCCCCTTTCTTATGCCAAATCAGAAACTGAAATACCACGAAGGGCAGCAACTTCTTCAGCGCGTTTCAATTGTTTCAAACCTTCAACAGTTGCACGAACAATGTTGATTGGAGTGTTAGAACCAAGTGATTTAGATGTAATATCTGCCACACCTGCCAATTCCACAACGGCACGAACTGCACCACCAGCGGCAACTCCAGAACCTTCTACAGCAGGTTTCAACAATACTTTAGCTCCACCGAATTCTGAAAGAACTTCGTGTGGGATTGTTGTTCCTACCATAGGAACTTCGATCAAGTTTTTCTTAGCATCGTCTACTGCTTTACGGATTGCTTCTGGAACTTCTTGAGCTTTACCAGTACCAAATCCTACGCGACCGTTGTGGTCACCAACAACAACAAGAGCTGCGAAACGAAGACGACGTCCACCTTTAACAACTTTTGTAACACGGTTGACAGCAACTACGCGTTCTTCTAATTCAACTGCATTGTCTTTAAATGCCATTTTCTAGTGTCCTCCTATTAGAATTTCAATCCGTTTTCACGAGCTGCATCAGCCAAAGCTTTCACACGTCCGTGATATAGATATCCACCGCGGTCGAACACCACTTCTGAAATACCTTTAGCGTTTGCACGTTCTGCAACGAGTTTACCGACAGCAACGGCTTGTTCAGTTTTAGTTCCTTTTGAAACTTCTTTGTCAAGAGTTGAAGCACTTGCGAGCGTTACACCCGCTACGTCATCAATCACTTGAGCGTAGATGCCTGTATTAGAACGGAATACGTTCAAACGTGGGCGATCAGCAGTTCCAGAGAGTTTTCCGCGAACGCGACGGTGGCGTTTTTGGCGGAGTTTGTTTTTATCTGGTTTTGAAATCACAGTTTTCACCTCTTTAGTTTTAAATCGTGTGCTATGCACAAAGTTGGAAAATAGGTTGGTGGTTGAGAATCAACCACTCAACATTATTTACCTGTTTTACCTTCTTTACGGCGAACGAATTCACCAACGTAACGGATACCTTTACCTTTATATGGTTCTGGTGAACGAAGGCTACGTACGTAAGCAGCTGTTTGACCAACTACTTCTTTTGAAATTCCGCTAACAACGATTGTTGTTGGATTTGGAAGTTCAAAAGTAATTCCTTCTGGAGCTTCAACTTCATCTGGATGAGATTTACCAACAGCCAAAACAAGTTTAGTTCCTTGAAGTTGTGCACGGTAACCAACCCCACGCATTTCAAGTTCTTTCTTGAATCCTTCTGATACACCAACAACCATGTTGTTCAAAAGGGCACGAGTAGTTCCGTGGATAGTTTTCATTTCTTTTGAATCGTTTGGACGGTGAAGAGTTACTTCAGTACCTTCCACACGGATTTCAATATCTTTTGAGAACTCACGAGTAAGTTCTCCTTTAGGTCCTTTTACAGTTACAACGTTGTCATTGTTAGTGAGTTCAACACCAGCAGGCAACACGATAACTTTATTACCAATACGTGACATGTTTATTTTCTCCTGTTAAATTGTCAGGCCATAACGGCCAGTTTTCACGGGGGCTAAATCGATTTCTCGATTTAAAGAAACATTTAGGTTTCAATTTCAAAGTGAATCTGGGCATCGTTTCGCAGGCATAACTTTGGGTTAGGTAAGGGACGATAACGAAGAGTCACAAAGAAATTGGGAGCTAAATATTACCAAACGTAAGCGATAACTTCTCCACCAACATTCTTTTGGCGTGCTTCTTTATCAGTAAGCAAACCTTCAGAAGTTGAAAGGATAGCAATTCCAAGTCCGTTAAGAACTTTTGGAAGGTCTTCACGTTTTTTGTAGACACGAAGTCCTGGTTTAGAAACACGTTTCAAGTTAGTGATAACTTTTTCACCGTTTGGTCCGTATTTAAGGAATACACGGATGATGCCTTGTTTGTCATCTTCGATGATTTCAACGTTTTTTACAAAACCTTCGCGTTTAAGGATTTCAGCAATCCCTTTTTTGATGTTTGATGCAGGTACTTCAAGTACTTCGTGTTTAGCTTGGTTAGCGTTACGAATACGAGTTAGGAAGTCTGCGATTGGGTCAGTCATAACCATTTTGTTTTTCTCCTCTTACTAGTAGTTTGCAAGTTGCACTTGCTAGTTAATACCTGATACAAAGAGCGTAACAGCAAGAGCAAAAATAGGCAATTTGATGCAGGAGCGATGCTCCAAAGAAAATTGGTCTTTTTGCCAAAGCTGTAGCTCGTGTTCAAATTGGCAAGCCCAACTGAACCCGGGCTAAACTCTGTGTGAAAAAGATAAACTTTCCTAGAAACTTCAGTTTCTTCGTCAAGTTTCCTATTTTCACTTGGAGTTTTGACGCCCTTGATATCTTAAATTACCAAGATGCTTTTGTTACACCAGGGATTTGTCCTTTGTAAGCTAATTCACGGAAGCAAACACGGCAAAGTTTAAATTTGCGGTAAACTGAATGTGGACGACCACATTTTTCACAACGAGTATAAGCTTGAGTAGAGAACTTCGCTGGACGTTTGTTCTTAGCAATCATTGATTTTTTAGCCATTAGATTTACCTCCTATATTATTTTGCAAAAGGCATTCCAAGGCCTGTAAGCAATGCACGTGACTCTTCGTCAGTGTTAGCAGTTGTTACGATAACGATGTCAAGACCACGAGTTTTGTCAACGTCATCGAAGTTGATTTCTGGGAAAATCAATTGTTCTTTCACACCAAGTGTGTAGTTTCCGCGTCCATCAAATGATTTTGTTGGAACACCGTGGAAGTCACGTACACGTGGAAGTGATACTGATACCAATTTATCCAAGAATTCGTACATACGTTCACCACGAAGGGTAACTTTTGCACCGATCGCAACACCTTCACGAAGACGGAAGCCGGCGATTGATTTTTTAGCTTTAGTGATAAGTGGTTTTTGACCTGAGATAAGTGCCAATTCTTCAGCAGCTTTTTCAAGGCTTTTAGCGTTTGATACAGCTTCACCAACACCCATGTTCAAAACGATCTTATCTACTTTAGGCACAGCCATCACTGATGAGTAGTTGAATTGTTCTGTCAAAGCAGGAACTACTTCATTAAGATATTTTTCTTTTAAACGATTTGCCATTATACTTCTCCTTTCCTTCGTGATTAATCAAGCACTTCGCCTGATTTTTTGTTGTAGCGAACTTTTTTACCGTCTACAAATTTGTAACCAACACGACCAGCTACACCATTTTTGTCCAATACTTGAACGTTTGATACGTGGATAGCTGCTTCTTTCTCGATGATACCACCTTGAGGAAGTTCGTTAGTTGGACGTTGGTGTTTCTTAACAATGTTAACACCTTCAACGATAACTTTGTTTACTTTTGGAAGGGCAGTAAGGACAACAGCTTCTGTTCCCTTATCTTTACCAGCGATTACGCGAACTTTGTCGCCTTTTTTTACAAACATTAGGTTTCTCCTTGATTTTTCTTACGCCCATAAGGGCACCCTGGAGGTAAATCCAGGGGACTAGTTTGTTTCTAAAAATTAAAGTACTTCTGGAGCAAGTGACACGATCTTCATGAAGCCACCTTCACGCAATTCACGTGCAACTGGGCCAAAGATACGTGTTCCGCGAGGAGTTTTGTCTTCACGGATGATAACTGCTGCGTTTTCGTCAAATTTGATGTATGAACCATCAGCACGACGAGCACCTGATTTAGTACGAACGATAACTGCTTTAACAACGTCACCTTTTTTAACCGCACCACCAGGAGTAGCTTGTTTTACAGATGCCACGATAACATCACCGATGTTTGCAAATTTACGTCCTGAACCACCAAGAACTTTGATAGTCAAGATTTCGCGAGCACCGCTGTTGTCTGCGACTTTCAAACGAGTTTCTGTTTGAATCATTTCAGTTTTCTCCTTTCAGGTTTGATTAGATGATGACCGCTTCTTCAACAACTTCTACAAGACGGAAACGTTTTGTAGCTGAAAGCGGGCGAGTTTCCATGATACGTACGATATCACCTTCTTTGGCAACATTGTTTTCATCATGAGCTTTGTATTTTTTAGAGTAGTTAATACGTTTACCATAGACTGGGTGGTTACGTTTTGTTTCAACTACAACTGTGATTGTCTTGTCCATTTTGTCAGATACAACACGTCCAACAAGAACTTTACGATTATTGCGTTCCATTGAAATTTCTCCTTCCCTAGTCTATTATTTCGCTTCAGATTGAACTGTTTTGATACGAGCGATTTGTTTTTTAACTTCTTTCAAGCGAGCTGTTTGTTCCAATTGACCAGTAGCAGCTTGGAAACGAAGTTCAAACAATTCTTTTTTCAATTCGTTTTCGCGCTTCGCGAGTTCTTCTTGAGAAAGACCACGAAGTTCTTTAACAAATTCTTTTACTTCATTAAGTTTCATGCCTTCTCCTTATTCTGCTTCACGTTTTACGAATTTACATTTAACTGGCAATTTGTGGCTAGCAAGACGAAGCGCTTCGCGTGCAATCTCTTCAGATACACCAGCGATTTCGAACATCACTTTACCACGTTTAACTGGTGCTACCCAACCTTCAGGTGCCCCTTTACCAGATCCCATACGCACACCGATAGCTTTAGCAGTGTATGATTTGTGTGGGAAGATTTTAATCCAAACTTTACCACCACGTTTCATGTAACGAGTCATGGCGATACGAGCAGCTTCGATTTGGCGGTTAGTGATCCAGTGGCTAGTTGTAGCTTGAAGACCGTATTCACCGAATGCTACTTCTTTTCCACCTTTTGCTTCACCGCGCATTTTTCCACGGAATTCACGACGGTGTTTAACACGTTTAGGTACTAACATTGGTTATTTACCTCCTTTAGTGTTTTTGCGAGCTGGAAGAACTTCACCACGGTAGATCCATACTTTAACACCAAGTTTACCGTATGTAGTATCTGCTTCTTCCCAAGCGTAATCGATATCTGCACGAAGTGTGTGAAGTGGAACAGTTCCTTCAGAGTATCCTTCAGCACGGGCGATATCTGCACCGTTCAAACGACCTGATACTTGAGTTTTGATTCCTTTAGCTCCAGCACGCATTGCACGTTGGATTGCTTGTTTTTGTGCACGACGGAAAGCAACACGTTGCTCCAATTGACGAGCAATTCCTTCACCTACAAGGTGAGCATCCAAATCAGGTTGTTTGATTTCGATGATGTTGATGTGTACTTGTTTTCCAGTCAACTTGTTAAGTTTTGCACGGAGTGCATCAACGTTAGCACCACCTTTACCGATAACCATACCTGGTTTAGCAGTGTGAAGTGAAACGTTAACTTTGTTTACTGCGCGTTCGATTTCGATAGTTGAAACTGCTGCGTCAGCAAGTTCTTTTTGAACGAATTTACGGATTGCAAGATCTTCATGAAGGTAATCCGCGTATTCTTTTTCAGCATACCATTTGGCATCCCAATCACGGATGATGCCGACACGCATACCAATTGGATGTACTTTTTGACCCACGATTTTACCTCCTTATTTTTCTGCAACAGCTACAGTGATGTGAGCTGTACGTTTGTTGATTGGTGAAGCTGAACCTTTCGCACGTGGACGGAAACGTTTCATAGTTGGTCCTTCGTTTGCGAATGCTTCAGATACTACCAAGTTAGCTTTATCCAAACCAAAGTTGTTTTCAGCGTTAGCTACAGCTGAGTTCAAAACTTTCAAGATGATTTCAGCAGCTTTGTTTGGAGTGAATGTCAAGATTGCGATTGCATCGGCTACGCTTTTACCACGGATGTTATCAAGAACAAGACGTGATTTACGAGGTGAAACACGTACTGTACGAGCCATTGCTTTAGCTGAAGTAATTTCTGCCATTTATGTTCTCCTTATTTTCTACGTGTTTTCTTGTCGTCTGCAGCGTGACCTTTGTAAGTACGAGTTGGTGCAAATTCACCAAGTTTGTGACCTACCATGTCTTCTTGGATGTAAACAGGTACGTGTTTACGTCCGTCATAAACTGCAATAGTGTAACCAATGAAACTTGGGAAGATCGTTGAACGACGTGACCAAGTTTTAATAACTTTTTTCTTTTCGTCGTTAGCTTGAGCTTCAACTTTTTTCATCAAATGCTCATCGACGAAAGGTCCTTTTTTAAGACTGCGTCCCATTTTTATATTTTCTCCTTTAAATGTTGTACCACAGCGGCTTGCGCTCACATGGAGCGCTACCGAGCTGGCGGATTTACTAGTTGCTTAAGCGACTAGTTTAATATTATTTCTCGTTGCGACGACGAACGATAAGTTTGTCAGATTTCGCTTTCTTGTTACGAGTTTTAAGACCAAGAGCAGGTTTGCCCCATGGAGTAGATGGTGCTTTACGACCAACTGGTGCTTTACCTTCACCACCACCGTGTGGGTGATCGTTAGGGTTCATTACAGAACCACGAACTGTTGGGCGGATACCTTTCCAACGGCTACGTCCTGCTTTACCAAGGTTTACAAGTCCATGTTGTTCGTTTCCGACAACACCAACTGTAGCACGGCAAGTTCCAAGAATCATACGAACTTCACCTGATTGAAGACGAACAAGTACGTATTTACCTTCAGAACCCAATACTTGAGCAGATGCTCCAGCAGCACGTACCAATTCACCACCACGACCTGGTTTCAACTCGATGTTGTGGATCAAAGTACCAACTGGGATGTTAGCAAGCGGAAGAGCGTTTCCGACTTTGATATCTGCTTCTGGACCTGAAACGATACGTTGACCTACTTCAAGACCTTTTGGAGCGATGATGTATGCTTTCACACCGTCAGTGTAGTGTACAAGAGCGATGTTTGCAGAACGGTTTGGATCGTACTCGATTGTTTTAACAACTGCTTCAACGTTGTCTTTGTTACGTTTGAAGTCAACCAAACGGTAGAAACGTTTGTGCCCACCACCTTGGTGACGAACAGTGATACGACCGTTGTTGTTACGACCAGCCTTGCTCTTCAATGCAACAAGCAATGATTTTTCAGGAGTGCTTGTTGTGATTTCAGCGAAATCCAAAGAAGTCATATTACGGCGACCGTTTGTTGTTGGTTTATAAACACGAATTCCCACGATATTTCCTCCTTAGATTATTCAGCTTCAGCAGCAAACAACTCGATTGCTTTTGAATCAGCTGTAAGTGTGATGATAGCTTTTTTAGTTTTGTTAGTAAAACCAGTGTAACGTCCAACACGTTTAGCTTTAGGTTTTACGTTGATTGTGTTAACATTGGCAACTTTAACACCTTCGAAAGCAGCTTCAACAGCTTGCTTGATCAAAAGTTTGTGTGCACGAGTGTCAACTTCAAATACATATTTCCCTGCTTCAAGTTGAGCCATTGAGCTTTCAGTGATTACAGGTTTTTTGATAACATCATACAAATTCATTATGCAAGAACCTCCTCGATTTTAGAGATAGCTGCTTGTGTGACAAGAAGTTTGTCGCTATTTGCGATGTCAAGAACACTTGCAGTTGTAGCAGTTGCAACTTTCACGTTTGGAAGGTTACGAGCTGAAAGAGCTGCGAATTCATTTCCTTCTTCAAGGATAACAAGAACTTTAGAATCGATGCTCAATGCTGCAAGAACTTTTGCAAATTCAGCAGTTTTTGGAGCTGTAAATGAAAGAGCGTCTACAGCTACGAATTTGTTTTCAGCAACTTTTTCAGAGTAAACTGATTTAAGAGCTAGGCGACGAACTTTTTGTGGAAGTTTGTAGCCGTATGAACGTGGAGTTGGTCCGAAGACAACACCACCACCACGCCATTGTGGTGAGCGGATAGAACCTTGACGAGCACGTCCAGTTCCTTTTTGACGCCATGGTTTGCGTCCACCACCTGATACTGCAGAGCGGTTTTTAACAGCATGTGTTCCTTGACGAAGGCTTGCGCGTTGGCTGATGATCACATCAAACACAACTGATTCATTTGGTTCAATACCAAATACTGCATCGTTAAGAACAACTTGGCCAGCTTCTTTACCAGTTTGGTCAAATAATGTTACGTTTGCCATTGTGACTGATTTCCCCTTTCTTTATTATTTACCAGCTTTAACTGCTGATTTGATAGTGATAAGAGATTTCTTAGCACCAGGTACGTTACCTTTAATAAGGATAACGTTCTTTTCTGGAACAACTTGTACAACTTCAAGGTTTTGAATTGTTACACGGTCGCCACCCATACGTCCTGCAAGGTTTTTACCTTTGAATACGCGGTTAGGTGCAACAGGTCCCATAGAACCTGGACGACGGTGGTAACGAGAACCGTGAGCCATTGGTCCACGTGATTGTCCGTGGCGTTTGATAACACCTTGGAAACCTTTACCTTTAGAAGTACCAGTTACGTCAACAACGTCTCCAGCTGCGAATGTTTCAACTGTGATTTCAGCACCAACTTCCAAGCCTTCAACGTTTTTGAATTCACGAATGAAGCGCTTAGGAGCCGTGTTAGCTTTCGCTACATGTCCTTTAGCAGGTTTGTTGCTCAATACTTCGCGTTTGTCATCGAAACCAACTTGGATAGCGTTGTATCCGTCTGTTTCAACAGTTTTAACTTGAAGAACAACGTTTGGAGTTGCTTCAATAACTGTTACAGGGATCAATTCGCCAGCTTCAGTGAAGATTTGAGTCATTCCCACTTTTTTCCCTAAGATTCCTTTTGTCATGAGAAAATAGTTCCTTTTCTATATTTTTTATTCAAAAAGTTTTTAACGAGCGTTTTTTATGCTCAAGGTATCAAGCTTTAAATTAAAGTTTGATTTCTACGTTTACACCACTTGGAAGATCCAATTTCATCAAAGCATCAACTGTTTTTTGAGTTGGGTTAACGATATCGATCAAACGTTTGTGTGTACGCATTTCAAATTGTTCGCGAGAATCTTTATATTTGTGAGTCGCACGAATAATTGTGTAGAGGCTACGTTCAGTTGGAAGTGGGATTGGACCCGCAACTTGTGCACCTGTACGAGTAGCTGATTCTACGATTTTTGCAGCCGCTGTGTCAAGCGTACGGTGTTCGTAAGCTTTCAAACGGATACGGATTTTTTTGTTTGCCATCTTTTTCTCCTTTTCGTCTATTTAAGATAATAGGCTAGCTCCACAAGAAAACCGACGCGGTGTTGCGTGGCAATGCAACCGAGCGTGTCGCAACCTCTTGCATCAAAGCTAAGGCTGTAATTTACAGCACCATAATAGAATAACACAAAGCCCCTGCGATTGCAAGGGATTTGTTGCTGTTTTTTAAAATTTTTAACATGAAAATGTTTTCTTTTTTGACAGGTCATTTATTTAAGTATTTTATGGAAGAAAGTTATTCTCTCTTCACCTGTTCATAGCTTTCTTTTCCGTCATTGAGCTTGTCCCAAATCACTACTTGCCCACTTTTGAGGGATTTTTGCACATCGATAATTCGTTGATTGGACGAACCTCGAAACTGGAGCATGAGATTCCTCTTAGTCCGGTCGTATCGTCCATCTACAAGAATGTCAATCAGTGATAAGAGTTCCAGTTTATCTGGAGTTTCCAACATCATTTCTTCCCATGTATAGCCCGTCCAGGACCAGATGTCTTTGTCTGGCAATTCCTTTCGGATACGTTTAACCAGAGGCAATAGAATACCCGTATTGAGGAAGGGCTCTCCTCCCAGCAAAGTCAATCCTTGAACATAGGGCTGAGCAAGATCTGCCATGATCTGCTCTTCTAATTCTGCTGTATAGGGAATGCCAGCATTAAAAGACCAAGTCGCAACATTATAACATCCCTCGCAATGAAACATGCAACCTGATACATAGAGAGAGTTGCGCACTCCTTCTCCATCTACAAAGTTAAAGGCCTTGTAGTCGATGATACGCCCTTGACTGAGTTCCTCACTTTTCCATTCTTGTGGTTTTGGATTATTCATTCGCTACCTCTATCCAATAACGCTCGACTCCGTTACGAGCATCCTCAAATATTCCACCATTCGCTAGAATGACTGCTCTACTAGCAGGATTATTCACACTACAGGTCACAAGAGCTTTCTGGATGTTCTTTTCCTTAGCAAGTTGCAAGCCCTGACGGAGAGTTTCCTTAGCATAACCTTTGCCTCTTTCAGATGGTCGGATAGAATAGCCTATATTCCCTGCATAATTCAGCAGTCCCTCATTCAGTCTCAATCGCAGATTCAAAAATCCTAGAGCACGACCTACATCATCAAATGATACAAATTGAATAGAGGGAACACGATTTTCAGGCAAGTTTATACCCATCTCTTTTTGCATATTTGTTTCCAACCACTCTTCATACACAAAGTTCTCAGCATCCCAAAAGCCTCCATCATGGGCTGATTGGGTCTGCTCAAACTCTGCCATCATGTCTAAAACAGCTTCTCTATCTACTATTGTCGGTCTGCGTAGTTTCATCCTTACCTCCCACTATGAGAAAAGCGAGAGCTGACTCTCACTTTTATTTTTTCTTATTCTTGTTTAAAAATTGTTCTCTGAGGTTGAGCAAGCGTTCTTTCTTACCATCTCCACCTTTAGAGTGTTTCTCGTGATAACGGGTCAATTGTGCACGCCCCTTATCGTCTAATTGATATTTTCCCATTTCATTTCTTTCTAATTTGTTACTTGATGGCCAGCTATTTTAATCGTTGAGCCATTCATGTGTTTGACACGCGCAGCGATTTCCTTGTGACGTCCATTAACCATCGGACGCGCTTGAGGATTGCCTAGATAGCCACAAGTTCGTTTGACCACATCTACGGTTTTAGGGTCACTATTGCCACAGTTTGGACAAGCAAATCCTCTCTCAGTTGGTTCAAAATCCCCTTCAAAGTCACACTTGTAGCAACGGTCAATCGGAGTATTAGTTCCTAGATAGCCCACACGATCATAGGCATAATCCCAGACAGCTTCCAAGGCTTTTGGATTTTGCTGGAGAACTGGATACTCACAATAATGGATAAAACCACCTGACGCACCTGCTTCTGGATAGACTTTCTCAAAGTCTAATTTTTCAAACGGTGTTGGATTTTTACGAACATCGTAGTGGAAAGAATTGGTGTAGTATTCCTTGTCTGTGATATCAGGAATAGAGCCAAACTTCTCTGTATCTAGTCGGCAGAAACGATCTGTCAGACTTTCGGATGGTGTTGAATAAATTGAGAAATGGTAACCATATTGATCCGACCACTCTTCCACCCGGCGTTTCATATCACGAATGATATCCAGCGTGAATTCCTTGGCGTCTGGATTGTGTTCCCAGCTATTTCCAAAGAAGACAGTAGCCACCTCGTACAAGCCGATGTAGCCCAGCGAAACAGTTGCCCGACGATTCTTAAAGAGCTGGTCAACACTTTCTTCTTTACCTAGACGATGGCCAAAAGCACCGTACTGATAAAGGATAGGAGCATTGGCTGGTGTCGCCTCTTTAGTGCGTTCGACACGGTAAACCAGAGCATCTTCAGCGATATTCATCCGCTCGTTGAAGATTTCCCAGAACTTATTCATGTCACCTTCAGATTCGAGGGCAATACGAGGAAGGTTGACCGTCACAACACCTAGATTCATCCGACCTGAATTGACTTCTACACCATTCTCGTCTTTCCATCCTTGAAGAAAAGAACGACAACCCATAGGAACCTTGAAGGAACCTGTTAAGTCAACAATCTTATCATAAGACAAGACATCCGGATACATCCGTTTGGTTGCACACTCTAGGGCCAACTGCTTGATATCGTAGTTAGGAGTCCCTTCTTCCAAATTAAGGCCTCTTTTAAGCGTAAAGATAAGTTTAGGGAAGATAGCTGTGCGGTGTTCTGAACCAAGCCCCTTGATTCGAATGGTCAAGATAGCTTTTTGAATTTCTCGTTCAAAACGACTAGTTCCTAGACCAAAACCGAGTGAAGTAAAAGGTGTTTGTCCATTTGAAGTAAAGAGAGTATTGATTTCATACTCGAGAGATTGCATGGCATCGTAGATGTCTTTCTGCGTTTTCTTCCAAGCGTAATCTTCCCGTTTTTCAGGCAAGACCCATTCTTCTGCATCTTTGAGATGTTTTTGATAGTTCTTCTCTGCATAAGGCGCCAAGACTTCATCGATACGGTCAGCTGAACAGCCTCCATACTGGCTAGAAGCAACGTTGGCAATGATTTGGGAAATCTGAGCTGTCGCAGTCTGAATAGACTTAGGACTCTCTACCTCCGCATTCCCAATCTTAAAACCATTTTCCAACATCCCCTTGAAATCAATCAAACAGCAGTTGGTCATAGGGGTATAAGGACTGTAGTCCAAATCGTGATAGTGGATATCCCCCTTTTGGTGGGCATTAGCTACGTGCTTAGGGAGCATTTGCAACCCGATTGATTTCCCAACAATCCCTGCTGTCAAATCACGCTGGGTATTAAAGACATCACTGTCTTTATTGGCATTTTCATTGACAACTGCTTGATCTTTATTGAGCAGCTTATGGATACTAAAGTTAATATCTGTCGCTTTTGAACGCTCAAAATCCCTCTGTGTCCGATAAGTAATATACTCCTCAGCCAACGCATATTCTTTGGCTTCAAGGAGTTCATGTTCTACGATATTTTGGATTTCATAAATCTTAACCCCTTGTGGAAAACGACTATGAATTTCTGTGACAATTCGCTCGGTCAGAGCATCTAGGCGCTTTTCAACCAAGGGTGTCACATCCATAACCTTGTCAGCCGCCTTGTGGAGAGCCTTGTCAATCTTGTCCACATCAAATACAACACGTCTCCCATCTCGTTTTTCAACGAAGAGAGTTGGCAAAATTGTAATTTTTTCTTCTAGTGCAATCATATGCATGCTCTTTTCTAAAATGTTCTTTCTAAAAAGTATTATACCACTCTAAAAAGAAAAATCAATATCTTGTGTTAAAAATCCTAAAATTTTTAAAAATACACAAGATATTGATTTAGTTATTTAATTTTATAGACTTTGAATTCTGAGTAATCAGTCTTTACTGGTTGGTAATTTTCTTTCAAAATTGTTTCCACTTCAGACCATACTGCTACCTTATCGTTTACCACAATCACCTTGGGTTGTTTTTCTTTCAAGTCATTGAGTAGCTTATTCCGATTTTCCTCAGTTGCTGTATAGTGCAACGGGGACAAAATAGCCGATGGTGACAAGCGCTCACTCTTACGATAAAGAGTTGCGGTATCATCCCATGCATAGATAGCATCTTCCCTACTTGTCTCCTCTTTCACCAAATCAGCAAGACGCTCACGTTCTTGATAAGGTACTGGATAAAGGACAAACCTCATCAAAAAAGGAACAGCCAAAAGATATAACAAAGTTAAAATCGGTAGGTAAAGATTCCCCTTAATATAGCGATGCCAGAGACTAACAGGCTCTTCTCTGCGTCTTCTTCTAACGCTACGACCACTCTGTTGCCCCTTGATATTGGACACTAAAAGCAGAAGAAAAACAGGGAAAATGAGCATCAAACGGGATGCATGTAGGGGATCCTGTGTAAAGAAAATCACTACCAAACCTAAAATTAGGAACAAACTCGCAGGCACTGAGATGACATATAGTTTAGAGGATTTAGATTGAAAGAGGCCTAAAAAGACAAAAACCAAAACTCCCATGCCAAGAGCCAACAACCCGTAAAACCAAACATTTTCTAGCAATGCCGAAACAGAAGCCAAACGAATAGAATGAATTGGATACAAAATTCCACTAATCGCATCCTCAAAACTTCCTGTTGCAACACTATAGTAGGCAGTTGGATAAAAGACCAGTGAAAAACCTAAAGCCACTGCAAGAAACTGATAAAATCCATGTGCAAAACGTCTATGCCCAAGGTTAAAGACCAACAAGCCTAAACTCACTACAGCAATAAACAGGAGCGATGACAAGGGAGCAAAGAAAAATCCTCCTGCCAAAGCCAGCCCAATCCGTACAAATCCCTTGTCATGGCTTGGATTGCTTAGGTAAGCAGCAACTAAACTAAAGGCCGCGAATAAGAAGGGAAGCGCTAAAAGAGTCGCATAACCTCCACCAAAAGCAAGACCTGTAACTAGCATGTAAAAAATAGTCACCACTTGTCCAGCTTGGTCTCCTTGCTCTGTCAAGGTGTCCGCCGATTTAAAGAGGAAAAATCCTCCTGCTACCAAGGCTAACCACTCAAAAATGGCAAAGAAAAATTCGCCCTGAGTCACGTAAGTCAGCAAATAATAAAGCAAGCCTTGACTTCCATAATAGTCGCTGTAAATTTTACCGGTCTGATGAAGCGCCCAACCTGTATAAAAATCCTGCACTTCTTGTGCACTCATTAAATCAAGTAATAGCGGTACTCCTAGAGTTATTCCTGTTACAAGCGTACTCCATAGTAAAATTTTTACCAAAGGAAGACGACTTGATTCACGATGATGCGATTCTTGTTCGATTTGGTATTCTAGAGGCTCACGATTCTCCTGATGAACTTCTTCTACTCTACCATACACACTCATATCGTTTCTCCTATTCAATTTATCTGTCTTAGTATATCAAAAAGTCCTAGGATTGTCAGCTTGCGATGGCTGTTTGAGTGATTTTTTGCATAGTTTCACAAATGTTTCAATTTCCCGAAATCGGTGTAACTGTGTCTGTTTAAATGTCGTGATATAGTTTAATTCTTTCTGAGTCAGCATCTTTCCTCCTACATCTTCTTATTCGTAAAAGGCAAGAAAAAGAGGACTGGTTTGTGTCCTCAGTCCTAGATTTCTTATAAGATAGGGGCGAATAACTGGGCGATTTCCTTAATCAATTTCTGATACCAGCTATTTTTTATCGTATGATGGAAAATTTCTTGCGATGCTAAAAAAATCTCCTGAAAATCTTTTTGAATCTCAGTGATTGATTCTGTTTTATATAGCAAAACTGCATTTTCATAGTGGTGAAGCAAACTTCTATAATCTAAGTTAATGGTCCCAACTACAGCAAAGTCCTTATCCACTAAGATTTGTTTACTGTGGATAAAGCCTGGACTATACTCAAAAATCCTTACTCCTGCTGACAACAAATCCGGATAGGCCCCTCTCGTGATGAGTTGGATTAATTTTTTATCTGGAATGAAAGGTGTCACGATGCGGACATCAACACCCCTCATAGCCGCGTTTTTAATACTCTCTGTTAAGTCATAGTCAATAATCAAATAGGGTGTTGTGATATAGACTGAATCAGTAGCCTGATTAATCAAACTTTGATAGACTTTTTTCCCTACCTGGGTACGGAAGATGGGCTTGGGTCCGCTACCGTAAGGAATGCAGAGCCCTTGGCCAGAACAAGGCTGATTTTCCAAGTGATACTGGTCAAAATCGCTGATTTCCCCACGATTGATGTACCAAGTCATCAAAAAGAGACGGGTGAGAGCCTTGACACCAGGGCCATCTAAGCGAATCCCACTGTCCTTCCAGTAGCCAAAACGTTCTATATGGTTGATGTACTCATCAGCTAAGTTAATACCTCCTGTATAGGCTACCTGACCATCTATGACCAGGATTTTACGATGGTCCCGATTGTTGTAAGCCGCCGTCAAACGAGGAATCACCTTGTTAAATTTATGGGCTTCAATGCCTCGACTACGAAGCTGAATAGTGTAGTCTCCGGGTAAAGTCGCCATACAACCGATATCATCATAGAGCATCTTGATCTCTACACCTTGAGCTGCCTTTTGCTCTAGTATATCTAATATGCTATTCCACATCAGACCTTCTTCGACAATATAGTACTCTAGAAAGATAAATTTCTCAGCTTTCTTGAGGTCTTCCAACATATGTTGCCACATGCTTTCACCCGAAGAAAAGAATTGTGAGTCTGTTCGGTCATAGACGTCGGCATTGCTATCCATACTTAACAAAGATTTGATAACTCCATAAGCCGCCTTATCCTCTTCTTTCAATTTCTGGCGGAGTGCTTTACTGTTATCCTCCCGAAAATGCATAGAACCAAGTTTGTCCAACTGCTTGATTTCTTTTTTGGACAATCGCCTTTCACCAAACATCAGATAGAGCAAGGGGCCAATGACAGGAACAAAAGTCACCACTAGCCACATTACCTTGCTTTCAGGCGCCATGGAACGATTTACAATCGCTACGATAGTCGCCATACTCATAAAAATCAAGACAATAACCCATAGAATAGGGGCCATACGCCCTAAATAAAGAAAGAGACCAAAAACAAGAGTAAGTTCAAGCAGCATAATCGAAAGACTAAAGCCATACTTGGACATCAATAATTGAAATTTCCTATATTTCATATCCCCTCCTTGATAGTTTGAATGCTAAAAACAGGTAATTGATACTCTTCGAAAATCAAATTTAAACCACGTCAGCTTCACCTTGCCGTACTTAAGTACAGCCTGCGGCTAGCTTCCTAGTTTGCTCTTTGATTTTCATTGAGTATGATACTAGTATAACGCAGGTATTCGATAGAAGGCAAGTATTTATGGTCATTTTCTGAGTAATCATAAAAGAGACCGAAAAATCCAGTCTCCTTCTAGTTTATTTTGATAAAACGATGCGATCAGACGCGTCTCTATCCATATCGTCAATAATCATCTGATTGCCATTGATTGTATAAATCTTGGCATCATCACCAATAATCATGCGTTGATTAGCAGCGTCGAAGCTAACCTGCTTGATTTCTTGTTCCCCATCAGTTTCTACCTGTGTCCAAGTACCAGTTGTTCCAGTTACCACTAAAGTGATACGGTCTCCTTCGTCCTGACCAGTATAAGTCCCATCAATATTAGTTGGTTGAGCCTCAGGCGCATTTTGTGAAGAACTTGTCGTTGCCTGATTCGTATTTTCTGTAGAAGATGAAGCTGCTTGTGATTGTTGAGTTTGTTGTGTTTGCGGTTGAGCTACTGGTTGTTGAACCTGCTGCGCTCTTTGTGAACAAGCTACTAAGAGACTAAGACTTGCTAAAGAAGCAAGAGAAAGTGTGAATCTTTTTAATTTCATGATGAATTTCCTTTCTGCTACCAATTTAGAGAAATTTCCTTCTAACTGGCAGTTCCCCTAGTATAGCAAGTTCAAAAAAGGAGATCAATTTATCTGCTCATACCCCAGTAGGTGGCTCCGTACTTCTGAGATAAAATAGAGAGATCCTGTAATGAACAACAAATTCTGGGCATCTGCTCTTTCTTCAAAATCGCTAATAAATTCTCGGTAAGAAGGAACTATATCGTAACCTGTTACATCTGTTTCATCCAAAGAACCTTGATAGTCAAAGCCGGTCACCTTGAGTTCTACCTGAGGTAAATTTTCAGCCAAATAACCCAACATCCCTTGATAATCCTTACGTTTCAAGGCTCCAAAAAGGATTTGAGGTCGATAACCTTCCTGCTCTTTTTCTTTGATAAACTCAACCAAGCGAGTCAAGGCAGGGAGGTTATGGGCACCATCCAAGTAAATCTGAGAACGAATACGCTCCAAGCGACCAGCCCAATGGGTCTGCTTCAAAGCCTGTCTTACAGCTTGTTCATCAACAACTTCCTTTCCTTCTCCCATAAAAAGAAGAAAAGTTTGCAACGCCAAGGCCGAATTCTCCTGCTGATAAGCTCCTTCTAAACCTATTTTCAGCTGCGAAAGATTAGCCAAAGAGCTTGAAAAATCACCATTCAGCATTGAGAAATCCTTATCTGACTGATAAAGGTCAACAGCTAAAGATTCAGCTTTTTCCTGACAAACGATCCTAGCTTCTGAAGGCAACTTAGCAATCACTGCCTTCTTACCAGCCTTGAAAATGCCAGCCTTCTGCTCTGCGATTGCTTCTAGACTATCACCCAAGGTCTCCTGATGGTCAAGCCCAATGGAGGTGATGACAGCAATCTCTCCAGTTACCACATTGGTTGTGTCAAGTAAGCCACCAATTCCCACTTCTAGTAGAACCAAATCCACCTCTTGCTCTCTAAAATAAAGAAAAGCAATCAAGGTCAGCAATTCAAAAAAGGACAACTGATCATGGGTTTGCACAAGCGTCTTTTCCATCTCCCTGACTTGCTCAGCTAAACGGATAAAGTCTGCATCAGCTATTGGTTGTCCATTAATACAGATTCGATCATTGATGGAGACGATATGAGGGGAGGTAAAGGTCGCAACTTTTTTGCCATGCCCCATAAATAATTCCCTCATGAAAGCAATGGTAGACCCTTTCCCATTAGTACCTGTTACGTGGATAATAGGATAAGACTTCTCAGGATTCCCCAGCAAATCCACCGCTTGCTGCATTCGGCCCAAACCTGATCGAAAATTCAAACCGATCCGACTATGAAGCCATTCTTCTACTTCAAACATACACCTCTCCTTGACAAAAGTCTAATCAATTACCTAGAAAAATTCCGTAGATAACAAAAATGAGGCCAGGATTTTCGTCCCAACCTCTTACCTGGTTAGCTAATAACTAGCTACTATAAATATTAACGTGGGGTAAAAACGTCCCCGGACTTACCAGTCTCCCTTATTTAAAGGAACTGGGGTAAAAATATCCACTGGACTGCCTGCGTTTCTAATTTCTAGCGCAGGGCTAAACACGTCCACAGGACATTACAACTCTTCTAATTTTCAGGAGTTGGGGTAAAAATATCCACTGGACTGCCTGCGTTTCTAATTTCTAGCGCAGGGCTAAACACGTCCACAGGACGTGTTTACTCCTCCATAAAGCTGTTGAAGACTTCTTCAATCATGTTCCATTCGTCTTCTGAGTCTTCAGGAATTGGTTGCAATTCGCCTTCTGTTCCATCTTCGTTTTCGATGAATGAGTAAGCTTGGATTTCAACTTGTCCGTCTTCGTCTTCTTCTGCGTTAACTGGTACTAGAAGAACATAGTTTTTACCAAATTCTTCTTTTCCGTCAATCGTCAAAAGGATTTCAAACAAGGTTTCATTTCCTTGCTCATCTACTAGTGTAATTAATTCACGTTCTTCGTGGTCGTGGTTATGATCGTGTGACATAGCCTCTCCTTTGTATTAAAATTTTCTATCTAAATAATTTTGTAAAATCAGCTGAGCTGCTAACTTATCAATGACTTTCTTGCGCTTATTGCGACTAATATCTGCTTGTTCAATCAACATGCGCTCTGCGGCAACTGTTGTCAAGCGTTCATCTTGATAGTCTACTGGTAAACCAAAAAGCTCTTCTAGCTTGGCTCCGTATGCTTGACTAGCTTCCACGCGCGGTCCGCTTGTATTGTTCATGTTTTTAGGCAAGCCCACTACAAATCGTTCCACCTTGTAAGTATCAACCAACTCCTTAACGCGGTCAAAACCAAATTGACCTTGTTCCTCATTGATTTGGATGATTTCAAGCCCTTGAGCTGTAAAACCGAGCGGATCGCTAATGGCCACCCCTACCGTTTTTGAACCGACGTCCAATCCCATAATTCTCATAGGTTATAGATCGACTCCTTGTCCTTTAAGGTAGTAGCGGACCAATTCCTCAACGATTTCATCACGCTCATACTTACGGATTTGATTTCGTGCATTATTATAACGAGGAACGTAGGCAGGGTCTCCACTCAATACGTAACCTACGATTTGGTTAATTGGGTTGTAGCCCTTATCGTTCAACGAAGCATAGACATCAGTCAAAGTTTCGCTAATTTCTTTTTTATTGGAATCGTCCAATTTAAAACGTACTGTCTCTTCAGTAAATCCCATTCTAACACCCTCTTTCCTTAGAATAGTACCATTATAGCATAATTCCTTACCTTCTACAATTCAGGCAGTCTATTTATTTGGATTTTCTATTGTTCTGTCGCACCATTTGCCAATCTGTCTGAAATATATTTGCTTGGTTCATTTTTCAAAAGATTTTCCAAGCCAATATTCTTCAGATATTCCAATTGAGAAGCCTTCTTGACATCCAAAACTTGAAAATCATAACTAGTCGTTGTTTGAAGTTCTGTTGCACTCAATAATTTGGTCTCAAGCTTAAAGCCTGCCAATTTACGAGCTTCAATGATAGACTCATCCTTCTCCTCCGCCTCAAGAAGAGCTTTTTGAGTTTCTTCCACACCATGTTGGTCAATATAGGTCTTCAACTCATCTGAGACTGGACGCTTTTGTTGGATGGTTAGGTTCAAAAAAGTCTTGTCTTTATAAGTAATAGTTTGGGTTTGCTGGCTGGCATCATCTGACTTGGGCAAGACCAAAGTCTTGGTTACAACTGTATTCTTCTCAGCATTTTCAATAACTGGCAATGCCGACTGAAGCGTATCCTTTTCTGTTTTTGTAGCTGGTCCAGCTTCTTTTTTCTGTCCACAACCAACCAGGACAAAAAGGAAAGCTAGACTAACAAGAACAATTTTTTTCATTTCTTTCTTCTTTCTGTTTGAGATTAAAATAGAATAAGACTGGGAATTGCTCCCAGCCTTGATGTTTATAGAGCTGCACGCAAACGTGCTTCTGCATTTTCTACATTACGGACAGAGCGTGGTAGGAAGGCACGAATATCGTCTTCCTTGTAGCCAACTTGCAGACGTTTTTCATCCACAAGGATTGGGCTCTTTAAAATTCTCGGTGTTTCCATAATCAGATTGAGGACTTCGTTGACACTCAAATCTTCAATATCCACTCCAAGGGCTTTGGCATAGCGATTTTTAGATGAAACGATGCTGGCTATCCCGTTATCTGTTTTGGTTAGAATATCCAGTAATTCTTCTCTCGTAATACCTTCTTTACCAAGGTTTTGTTCTTTATAACTTAACTGGTGGGCATTGAGCCAGGTTTTTGCTTTTTTACAGCTAGTACAACTTGAGACTGTATAAATTTTAATCATGTACCTACCCCTTTCGCTACATGTTACTATCAGTTTAGTCTATTATACCATAAAAAACATCCGACTTGCGACCTATTTTTAAATTTTTTTGACTTTTTTCGTCATTTTCGTACTTTTTTCTTGACAAAATGAAATTTACAGCCATTCTTTATATTTCTTGATATAGATTTTTTTCACAATTGTCACGCTAATCATATACAAAATAATGATGAAAAGTAAAAAGATGAAATAAATCGGTTTTAAAGGAGTTAAATGAAGAAGGCTTGCGAGAGGACTGTAGGGAAGGAAGGTCACAAAGGCTGCAGCCAATAAGGTTGTCACAAGGACTAGCCAAGCTGGACGACTTTGTAAAAAGGGAATTTTGGCTGAACGCAACATATGAATAACCATGGTCTGAGACCACATGGACTCGATAAACCAACCTGTCTGAAACAAGACAATAAAGCCTACGGCCGACTCTGCTCCATGAACATAGGCATGACCTGTCGTCATGGGTACAATGATAAAATAAAGCAAAATGAAGGTCAAAATATCAAAGGCAGAAGAAATCGGACCCATCCAAACCATGAAACGTGTGATGGACTTGGCTTCCCAGGTATGTGGATTTCTCAAAAAATCTTTGTCCACCTTGTCAAAAGGCAAGGCAATACAAGATAAATCATAGACTAGATTTAAGATAATCAAATGGACTGGTGCCATTGGTAAAAATGGTAAAAAGATTCCAGAGACCAATAGGGATAAGATATTTCCAAAATTAGAACTCACTGTCATTTTGATATATTTGGTCATATTGGCATAGACCTTACGACCTTCAACAAGTCCTTTTTCAAGCACCATGAGATCCTTATCAAGTAAGATAACATCAGCTGTTTCTTTAGCAATATCTACTGCTGTATCAACAGAAATTCCCACATCTGCAACTTTCATAGAAGGAGCATCATTGATTCCATCTCCCATATAGCCGACCGCATGACCATTAGCCTTAAATTGTAAAATAATCCTTGCTTTTTGGTCAGGAGAAAGTTTGGCAAAAACTGTTACCTCCTCTACGGCTTGAGACAATTCTTGATCACTCATCTGATCAATTTCAGACCCCAACAGCATCTGATTGATATCTAAACCAACCTTTTCACAGACTGCTTGGGTAACTTTTTCGTTATCTCCCGTCAAAATTTTTGTTTGAACCCCATGTTCTAACAAAGCCTTAATTGCTGGTGCTGCAGATGGTTTAGGAGGATCTAGGAAGGCTAAATAACCAGTTAGAATCATATCCCCTTCGTCATCAACTGTATAGGCATGATCTTCCCTCAAACCTGACTTATAAGCCACTCCCAAGACACGCAAACCTTGTTGATTGAGTTGTCGGACTTCCGCTAATATTTCTTCTCTAATAGCATCTGTCAAGGGAGTAATCACTCCTTGGTATTCCGCATGACTGGAAATCGTCAACATTTCCTCTAGGGCACCCTTGGTTACCAAACTAACAACTTCGTGTTCATCCTTAACGATGACACTCATCCGTCTGCGTTCAAAATCAAAGGGCAATTCATCTATTTTTTGGAAGCTAGTATCCAAATTTTGTAGAATAGCGTGTTCTTTAGCTTCCTTTTCAGTTCTACTGATGATGGCTCTGTCCATCAAATTTTTCAAGCCCGTTTGAAAATAAGAATTGAGATAAGCTCGTCTCAAGACAGTCAAATCCAAGCGTCCGTGGATGTCCAAGGGATATTCTAGAACGATTTCGTCTTGGGTTAGAGTTCCTGTCTTATCTGTACACAAAATATCAATCGCCCCTAAGTCCTGTATGGCATTGAGTTTCTTGATAACCACTTTTTCCTTAGCCATGATAATAGAACCCTTAGCTAGGCTAGCGGTAATAATCATAGGAAGCATCTCAGGTGTCAATCCAACACCAACACTCAAAGCAAATACGCCAGCTTCCAGCCAGTCGCCATCTGTTAAACCATTGGACAAGAAAACGATGGGCACCATGACCAACATCAAACGGATCAAGAGCCAAGAGATACTATTCATCTCCCGCTCAAACGAAGTAGGCTCGTCATAGGTGTTCAGAGTCTGCTCAATGGCCCCCATCATGGTATCATCACCAACCGCCAAAACCACAGCCTTGGCACTACCAGACAAGACATTGGTTCCCATAAAAGCCAAGGATTCGGCTTCGAGAAGACTATCAGATTGTTGAACTGTTGCCTTGGTCAAGGCCAATTTTTCAACAGAATCACTTTCTCCTGTCAAGCCCGACTGTTGGACAAAGAAATCGCGCGACTCAAATAAAAGAAGATCTGCTGGAATCATATCTCCAGCGCTTAATTTAACCACGTCACCTACTACCAAGTCATCGATAGGTACTTCTTGAATTTCTCCTTGACGAATGACTGTCGCTGTGTTGACAATCATTTTTGAAAGATTGGTCGCAGCCTTATCACTGCGAAGTTCTTGGATAAATCGAATGCCTCCAGAAATGAGGACTAGGACAACGATGATAATGGAAGTCGTTGGATCTTCTTGACCTGGTTTTGCCAACCAGACATTGGTCACTAAGGAAATCACGGCGATAACCAGCAAGATGATTGTAAAAGGATTGATAATCGATTCGTAAATCTTTTTGAGGATACTGTCTTCTTGACCTTTGGTAATGGTGTTTTCGCCATAGAGGTTACGATTTTGTTCGACCTGTTCCTCTGTCAAACCGTTTAAACTGGTATGATAAAAAGTTAGACTCTCGTCTAAAGGGACTTGAATAGCTGTTGCTAATCTTTCTTTTGTAGTTTTCATTGGTTTCTCCTATCTGTATGAATGATGTGTTTCATACACAGAGACCAATCACTTTATAAGGGCAGAACGACACAAATCAGCGATTGGCTGTGTATGTGCGGTTCCGGATGGTCGTCAATTTGCATCGTCTGTCTCCTTTCTTTGTTTTAAACAGTAGAAAATCCCACCATAAAATGGCAGGATTAAAAAACTAATTATCTGTTTTTCGTTCAAGCTTTAACTCCATAGGGCAATGAAATGAGCTTAGTCTTGGCCTTCGCGACCAGGACTGTTGACCAACGAGTAGTGTCTCCACTGCTTTGCGGTAGTCATCCGTATCCCTATGGTAGCCTCACCTACCGTTTTCGTTTTTCAGTATAAACCTTTAAAATTTAAAAGTCAATCATTTGAGTTGTTTAACTCTTAAATGACTATCAACTCTTTTGGAGCTAGGGTCAACAATTCACAACCTGTTTCTGTAATCAGAATATCATCCTCGATACGAACACCATATTTGCCTTCGATATAGATACCTGGCTCGTCTGTCAAGGCCATACCTGCCTTAATAGTTTCTGTAGAAGTCTGGCTAAAGTATGGTTCCTCATGAATATCCAGTCCAATACCGTGTCCGATACCGTGGGTAAAGTAGTCGCCATAGCCTGCCTCGATGATAATATCACGAGGAATTTTGTCAAAGTCACGGAAACCTAAGCCAGCCTTAGCCTGGTCAATCAAGGCTTGATTGGCTTTCAAAACCGTATTGTAAATCTCTGCCTGCTCGTCGCTAACATGTCCCAGATAGATAGTCCGTGTCATATCACTGACATAGTGGTCATAAAGGCAACCGAAGTCCATTGTAATGGCTTCTCCTAGCTCCACTGGTTTGTGCATAGGATGGGCATGGGGTTTGGAAGAGTTGATCCCACTAGCTAGAATTGTGTCAAAAGACAAGCCAGATGCTCCCAACTCACGCATGCGGAAGTCAAGGAAGTTGGCAATCTCAATTTCAGTCTTTCCTGGCTTAATAAAGTCAAGCGCATCGCGGAAAGCTTGGTCTGAGATAGAACAAGCCTTGCGAATAGCTGCAATCTCCGCTTCATCCTTAATCATACGAAGACCTTCAACAAACTGTGTTTGTGGAAGCAAGTCCAAACCCGCAAAAGCTACCTGCATACGGTGATAATAAGAGACCGAAATCTCATCCTCAAAACCGATTCGAGACAAGCCCATGTCCTTAACAATTCCTGCAATGACAGCTAATTCATCGCGGTCAGCCACAATCTCAAAGCCACTGGTTTCTTGCTTGGCTGCAATGATATAGCGAGAGTCTGTCACCAAGACCTGACGATCACGGCTGATAAAGACTGTTCCGTTCGAACCCCAAAAACCAGTCAAATAATAGACATTTTTAAGGTTATTAATGATGATGCCATCTAGTTCTTTTTCTTGCATTTTAGCGAGAAATGCTTGTACACGTTTATTCATGATGTAACTTTCCTTTCAAATACTGTCCTGTGTAGCTGGCTTCATTAGCCGCTACTTCTTCTGGGGTTCCTGTTGCGATGATGGTTCCACCACCGACACCGCCCTCAGGACCCAGGTCGATAATATGGTCTGCTGTCTTAATGACATCCAGATTGTGCTCAATGACAAGAACTGTATTGCCGTCGTCAACAAAGCGAGCTAAAACCTTGAGTAGGCGAGCAATGTCCTCTGTATGAAGCCCTGTCGTCGGCTCATCCAGAATATAGAATGACTTGCCTGTCGAGCGTTTGTGGAGTTCGCTAGCCAGCTTCATACGCTGGGCTTCTCCCCCAGAAAGGGTGGTAGCTGGTTGACCTAGCGTCACATAGCCCAGTCCCACATCCTTGATTGTCTGAAGTTTGCGTTGAATTTTCGGAATGTGTTGGAAGAACTCTACCGCATCGTTGACCGTCATATCCAAGACCTGCGAGATATTTTTTTCCTTGTAGTGAACTTCTAGGGTTTCACTGTTGTAGCGGGTTCCGTGGCAGACCTCACAAGCTACATAAACATCTGGCAAGAAGTGCATCTCGATCTTGATAATCCCATCTCCTGAGCAGGCTTCACAACGGCCTCCCTTAACGTTGAAACTGAAACGCCCCTTCTTGTAGCCTCGAATCTTAGCTTCATTTGTCTGGGCAAAAAGGTCACGGATATCGTCAAAAACTCCTGTATAGGTGGCTGGGTTAGACCTCGGCGTTCGTCCGATTGGGCTCTGGTCAATATCAATCAAGCGGTCTACATGCTCAATTCCTGTAATGGTCTTGAATTTACCAGGTTTGTCTGAATTGCGGTTGAGCTTCTGGGCAATAGCTTTTTTGAGAATGCTATTGATTAAGGTTGATTTCCCTGAACCTGACACACCTGTCACCGCAATGAATTTCCCTAGTGGAAAGCGAGCAGTGATATTTTGCAAGTTATTCTCACGCGCTCCTGTCACCTCGATAAAACGACCATTTCCCACACGGCGCTCTGTTGGCACTGGAATGGCACGTTTTCCTGACAAGTACTGGCCTGTGATAGACTTGCTGTTTCGAGCCACCTGTTTGGGCGTACCTGCAGCAACAATCTCCCCACCAAAAACACCGGCACCGGGACCAACGTCAATCAGATAGTCCGCTTCGCGCATGGTATCTTCATCATGTTCCACTACGATGAGAGTATTGCCCAAATCACGCATCTTTTTCAGACTGGCAATCAGGCGGTCATTGTCCCTTTGGTGAAGACCGATTGACGGCTCATCCAATATATAAAGGACACCTGATAGGTTGGAACCAATCTGGGTCGCCAAGCGAATTCGCTGGCTCTCACCACCCGAAAGGGTTCCTGCCGAACGCGACAGCGTCAGATAGTTGAGTCCCACATTATTGAGGAAGGTCAAGCGATCCTTGATTTCCTTGAGAATAGGACGAGCAATAATAGCTTCATTTTCAGACAAGGTTAGCTGGCTCACCAAGTCCAAGTGGTCTGCGATAGACAGGTCTGAAATTTCTCCGATATGCGGCCCTCGCTCACCACCCACACGGACAGACAAGGCCTGGTCATTGAGACGGTAACCGTGACAGGTTCCGCAGGTCAGCTCATTCATGTAGAGGCGCATCTGGGTGCGCGTGTAATCACTATTGGTCTCGTGGTAACGACGCTTGATATTATTGACAACTCCCTCAAACGGAATGTCAATATCGCGCACACCGCCAAATTCATTCTCATAGTGGAAATGGAATTCCTTGCCATCTGAGCCGTAGAGAATCAAGTTCTTGTCTTCTTCTGACAAGTCCTCAAAAGGCTTATCCATATCCACTCCAAAGGCTGTCATGGCTTGTTCCAGCATGTTTGGATAGTAGTTGGATGAGATAGGATTCCAAGGTGCCAAGGCTCCCTCACGTAGCGTTTTGCTGGCATCTGGCACTACCAAATCAGTATCCACCTCCAGCTTGATACCCAAGCCGTCACACTCACTACAAGAACCAAAAGGAGCATTGAAGGAGAAGAGACGAGGCTCTAACTCTGGTACAGTAAAACCACAAACCGGGCAGGCATAATGCTCAGAGAAGAGCAACTCAGAATCGTCCATCGTGTCGATAATGACATAACCTTCTGCAATACGAAGAGCAGCCTCAATGGAATCAAAGAGACGGCTTCGGATACCCTCCTTGATGACAATACGGTCAACCACAACATCAATATTGTGTTGCTTGCTCTTGGACAACTCTGGCACTTCGGTCACATCATAGACTTCCCCATCCACACGGACACGGACATACCCATCTTTCTGAACCTTTTCAATGACACTCTTATGCTGTCCTTTTTTCTTACGAATGACTGGTGCTAAGATTTGCAGGCGCTGGCGTTCTGGCAATTCCAAAACCTTATCCACAATTTGCTCCACAGAAGAGGCCTTGATAGCCCCATGCCCGTTGATACAGTAAGGCGTCCCCACACGCGCGTAGAGGAGACGCAGATAGTCATTGATTTCTGTCGTTGTTCCCACTGTCGAACGAGGGTTTTTGCTGGTCGTTTTCTGGTCAATAGAAATAGCCGGGCTAAGGCCATCAATGGCATCCACATCTGGTTTTTCCATATTGCCCAAAAACTGGCGAGCGTAGGCTGACAAACTCTCCACATAGCGACGTTGTCCCTCCGCATAGAGAGTGTCAAAGGCCAGACTGGATTTCCCTGAACCTGACAAACCGGTCACGACAACCAACTTGTCTCTCGGGATCTCCACATCAATATTTTTTAAATTATGGGCACGCGCCCCATGAATAACAATTTTATCTTGCATCTTTGTTCTTTCTAGTCCATTATTGCTTACCATTATACCAAAAAAAGTGAGATTCTATTACCCAAAAGGCCGATTTTGTAGTATAATAGTACGGTGTGAAAAAATCTGAAAAATGAGAAAGGATAAGGGATATGAAACAAGTTTTTCTCTCTACAACAACTGAATTTAAAGAGATCGATACGCTTGAACCGGGTACTTGGATCAATCTCGTCAATCCGACTCAAAATGAATCACTCGAAATCGCTAATGCCTTCGATATCGATATTGCCGACCTTCGTGCACCGCTCGATGCGGAAGAAATGTCTCGTATTACCATTGAAGACGAGTACACCCTGATTATCGTAGACGTGCCAGTCACAGAAGAAAGAAATAACCGCACCTACTACGTAACCATCCCGCTTGGTATTATCATCACCGAGGAAACCATTATCACTACGTGTTTGGAACCATTACCGGTCCTTGATGTCTTTATCAACCGTCGCTTGCGTAATTTCTACACCTTCATGCGTTCGCGTTTTATCTTCCAGATTCTTTATCGCAATGCAGAGCTTTACCTAACAGCCCTTCGTTCAATCGACCGTAAGAGTGAGCAAATCGAAAGTCAACTGCATCAATCAACTCGTAATGAAGAATTGATTGAACTCATGGAATTGGAAAAAACCATCGTCTATTTCAAGGCCTCCCTCAAAACAAATGAGCGCGTGATTAAGAAATTGACCAGCTCAACCAGCAATATCAAGAAATACCTTGAGGACGAAGACCTGCTTGAAGATACCCTGATTGAAACCCAACAGGCTATCGAGATGGCAGATATTTATGGAAACGTCTTGCATTCTATGACAGAGACCTTCGCCTCTATCATTTCCAATAACCAGAACAACATTATGAAGACCTTGGCCCTTGTGACCATCGTCATGTCCATCCCAACCATGGTCTTCTCTGCCTACGGGATGAACTTTAAGGATAATGAAATCCCCCTAAACGGCGAGCCAAATGCCTTCTGGTTAATCGTCTTTATCGCCTTTGCTATGAGTGTCTCGCTCACTCTCTATCTCATCCATAAAAAATGGTTCTAAGAGGAGTTCCTATGTCTCAGATTGATCTACAAAAATTAACCAAGAAAAACCAAGAGTTTGTCCATATCGCTACCCAACAATTCATCAAAGATGGGAAAACAGACGCTGAAATTAAGGCTATTTTTGAGGAAGTTATTCCCCAAATCCTTGAAGAGCAAGCCAAAGGCACTACTGCTCGTTCCCTCTACGGCGCACCGACCCACTGGGCGCATAGCTTCACTGTCAAAGAGCAATATGAAAAAGAGCATCCAAAAGAAAATGATGATCCAAAACTCATGATTATGGACTCAGCTCTTTTCATCACTAGCCTCTTTGCCCTCGTCAGCGCCCTTACAACCTTCTTCTCAGCAGATCAGGCTATCGGTTACGGTTTGATTACCCTTCTGCTAGTTGGACTGGTTGGTGGATTTGCCTTCTACTTGATGTACTACTTCGTTTACCAATACTACGGACCAGATATGGACCGCAGTCAACGTCCACCTTTCTGGAAATCTGTACTAGTTATCCTAGCTTCTATGTTCCTTTGGTTGCTTGTCTTCTTTGCAACAAGCTTCCTACCAGCTAACCTTAACCCCGTACTTGCTCCATTGCCACTAGCTATTATCGGAGCAGTTCTCCTAGCCCTTCGCTTCTATCTCAAGAAACACTTGAACATTCGCAGCGCAAGTGCAGGACCAACACGTTATTAAGAAGAATGATAAAAGCAACTGCAGGTGCGGTTGCTTTTTTACTACTTTCTTGATTTAAAAGCATTCTTCTGGCATCCCACATAGCTTTCTCTTATCTTTTGTGATAAAATAGGCTCAATCTATTTCTAGGAGGATGAGATATGGTTTCTACTATTGGTATTGTTAGTTTATCTAGTGGCATTATAGGGGAAGACTTTGTCAAACACGAAGTGGACTTGGGTGTCCAACGTCTCAAGGATTTGGGACTCAATCCTATCTTTTTGCCCCATTCGTTAAAAGGCTTAGACTTTATCAAGGACCATCCTGAAGCGCGTGCGGAGGACTTGATGCAAGCCTTTTCTGATGATAGCATCGACATAATCCTATGCGCCATCGGTGGAGACGATACCTATCGCTTACTACCTTATCTTTTTGAAAATAACCAACTAGAAAAAGTTATCAAACAAAAAATATTTCTTGGTTTCTCGGATACAACCATGAACCATCTCATGTTGCATAAACTAGGAATCAAAACTTTTTATGGTCAATCCTTTTTAGCAGACATTTGTGAATTGGACAGAGAAATGCTGACCTATAGCCTTCACTACTTTAAAGAATTGATTGAGACTGGAAGAATTTCAGAAATCCGCCCTAGTGACGTCTGGTATGAGGAACGAACTGATTTTAGTCCCAAGGCTTTGGGAACACCTCGTGTCAGTCATGCAAATACCGGTTTTGAGTTGTTGCAAGGAAATGCCCAGTTCGAGGGAAAAATCCTCGGTGGTTGCCTCGAATCCCTCTACGATATCTTTGACAACTCTCGATACGCAGACAGCACGGAGCTCTGCCAAGAATACAAACTTTTCCCTGACTTGTCAGACTGGAAAGGAAAGATTCTCTTACTAGAAACAAGCGAAGAAAAGCCTGAGCCGGAAGACTTCAAAAAGATGTTGCGAACTTTAAAGGACACTGGCATATTCTCGGTCATCAATGGACTTTTGGTAGGAAAACCTATGGATGAAACTTTCTATGACGACTATAAAGAGGCACTATTGGATATTATTGACAGCAATATCCCTATTGTCTATAATCTAAATGTCGGCCACGCAACTCCAAGAGCCATTGTTCCCTTTGGCGTTCACGCCTATGTAGATGCAGAGGAGCAAATCATTCGCTTTGACTATAACAAATAAAGCTGGGAAGAATTTCTCAGCTTTTTTCTATATTCTCAGATATGCTAGCTATCTGTACACACTAATGACCGCTTTTCCACGCACAATCATTCTCGTGGTCATCAACTAGCCCTGCTGCTTGTAGAAAAGACAAGATGGCGACTGGGCCTGTGAACTTGAAACCTCGTTTTTTGAGATCTTTGGCTAATTTCTCAGACAAAGCGGTTTTAGCTGGGGCTTGGCGGTAATCGGGAACATCGTTAACGATCGTTTTCCCCTCAACAAAAGACCAAAGATAGGCATCAAAAGAGCCATACTCTTTCTGTAGTCGTAGAAAGGCTTGGGCGTTAGCGCGTGTAGCAAAAATTTTAGCTCTATTTCGAATGATAGCTGGATTCTCCAGCAAGGCTTCCAGTTCGGTGTCGGTCATATCTGCGACTGCTTGAATTTGATAGCCATGAAATGCTTCTCGGAAAGCTTGGCGTTTGTTGAGTACCGTTTCCCAAGACAGGCCTGCCTGATAGGTTTCCATACACAACAACTCAAACAATGCTTGATCATCATGGAGGGGTTGGCCCCACTCCTCATCATGATAGGCAATATAGAGCGGATTGGTCATCTTGACCCACGAACAACGTTTTGTCATGCTCTGCTCCTATTTGACCAACATTTTAAGGGCCGACTTGATATAGTTCTCAGCTGTATCTGTCGTTCCTTCAAAGAATTTCTTGATTTTCTTGAGCTCGGTTGCCTTGTAGCCCAGTGCCAACATGGCCTCCATAGCTTCTTCCAGTTCTTGGTTTTCAGCGCTTGCTTGCACTGCCACCTTAGCAGGAAGGTCATCTCCAGCAACTACTACCTTGCCTTCCAAGTCCAGCACCATCTGCTGGGCTGTTTTCTTACCAATTTTAGGAAACTTGGTCAAGTAGGTAATGTTCTTGGTTTCGATGGCTTGAACCAAGCCAGCATTGTCATCAGCAGCGATAATAGCGAGAGCTGATACAGGACCAATCCCAGAGACCGAAATCAGACTGAGAAAGAGTTTCTTCTCGTCCTCTGAACGAAATCCATAAAGCAGATGGGCATCCTCACGCACAACCTGATGCACATAAATTTGAGCTTCTTGTTTGATCTGCCCTGAGTAGGCATAGGGATTGGCCACATGCAGGATATAGCCGATACCGTTGACTTCAAGAACAATGTATTTAGCAGTGATTTTGGTAATGATTCCTTTTAAATATTCGTACATAGTTTTCCTTCTATGCTCAATGAAAATCAAAAGCAAACTAGAAAGCTATCCACAGGTTTCTCAAAGCACAGCTTTGATATTGCAGATAGAGCTGACCTAGTTTGAAGAGTTTTTCAAAGAGTATCCGTTTAATATTTCCCCAACTCACGGAGACTGGTGTGATTTTCCTGAATGCGTCGGAACATCTTTTCCATATCCGACTTGGTGAAATGCACCAAAACAGGACGTCCGTGGGGACAGTTATAGGGATTGTCACATTGAGAAAGCTGATAGAGGAGTTGCCTAGCCGAGTGGTCATCAATACGATGGTTGGCCTTGATAGACCGTTTGCAAGACATCATGATAGCCAGCTCTGCCCGGTATTTCTTGATAGAAACTTCCTTGGTCAAGAGCAGCATATCACACATTTCATAGATACCAGACTCAATCTCCTCCTCTGCCATCCAAATAGGATGTTCACGTAGGATAAATTGATTTTCTCCGTACTCTGCTAGAAAGACACCCACTTCCTCCAAAAGCGCCATTCTTTCCTTGAGACAAAGGGCATCATCCGCAGGAAATTCAAAGATGTAGGGCACTAGAAGTTGCTGTTGACTTTGGTCAACATCGCCAATGCTTTCACGGTACTCCTCGTACTTGACCCGTTCCTGAGCCGCGTGCTGGTCTATGATATAGAGCCCATCTCGCCCTTGGGCAAAGAGATAAGTCCCGTGCATTTGCCCGAAAAATTCCAACTCTGGGAAGCTTGATGATTCTTCTCTCTCCAGCTTATCATAAGCCTTATCAAGACTAGCTAGATCTAACTCTGGATGGTCTAATTGGTCATAGTTAGCAGGCTTTCTCTCTGCAAAATGCAATTTTGCTGGCTTGGCCAATTGATCCAAGGTTTCCTTGGCAAATAAAGTCAAATCCTGTCCTTCATCAGTCAATTCTACCTGATAATCAGCCACCTCAGCTTGACTAGGTCTTGACAGCTCACTTTTCTCATAGTAGAGCGTATTTTCTTTGAGTGGGAGAATAGTTTGCTCCACCTTCTCACGATTTCGCACGGTCGATTTGGCAAGATTTTCCAAGGCATCAGGAATCAAGGTTTGTTCCTTGAGACTGTTTGCAATAGCTTCTGAAACCAGCGTCATTAGTTCTTTTTCCTTAGAAATCCGCACCTCTTGCTTGGTCGGATGCACATTGACATCCGCTAGATAAGGGTCGATATGGATGTGAATGACAGCCAGTGGAAAACGGCCCACCATAAGCTTGCTTCCATATCCGTCAAGAATAGCACGATTAAGCAGGAAGTTCTTGATATAACGGCCATTGATGAAGAGGCTGATATAGTTGCGATTAGCCCGAGTCAGCTCAGGCAGGGAAACAAAGCCTGAAATTTCGAAATCAAGGTCAGAATTTTCAATTTCAATCATCTTCTTGGCACTCGCCAAACCATAAATCCCTGCAATAGCTTGGCGCAGTTGCCCAGTCCCAGCTGTCCGTGTCATTTCCTTGCCATCACTAATCAAGCTGAAAGAAATCTCAGGATGGGCCAAGCCCAGACGGTTGACAATATCAATGATATGAGACAACTCCGCCTGCTGGCTCTTCATATACTTGAGGCGGGCAGGCGTGTTGAAAAAGAGGTCCTCCACACAAACCTTGGTTCCTACAGGACTAGTCGCTGGGATGACTTCCTCAACTTCACCTCCACGCGCAACTAGTTTGGTTCCATGACTTGCGCCATCCACCGCCGTTAACAGAGTCAGAACACTGACAGACGCGATAGAAGGCAGGGCTTCACCACGAAACCCAAGCGTCCGAATTCGAAAGAGGTCTGCTTGATTTTTTATCTTACTAGTCGCATGGCGACGCAGAGCCAAATCCACCTCATCGTGGGCAATTCCATGACCATTATCTGTGATTTGAATCTTCTTGAGACCAGCTTCCTCAATCTCAATGATAATCTGGCTAGAGCCAGCGTCAATGGCATTTTCTACTAACTCTTTAACAACACTGGCAGGACGTTCGATAACCTCTCCTGCCGCTATCTGGTTTGCCAACACCTCTGGCAATTCAATAATATGAGACATCTTTCAGCCCCTTTCTATATCTGTTTTCCTAGAAATTGATTAGTGCTATTATACCATATTTCAGATAGGACAGAAAAGCTCCACCACATAGGAGCCAAATCCCTCCACATAGACAAAGTCCCTTGTAAGGAGGCGTAAAATAGTGTTTAATAAAGATATACAGGAAGTGATCACAATTTTGTATGAAAGACAAGGAGAGAAATTTATGAAAGTAGAACTACAGATTAGCGAGTCTTACAAGGAGGAAAAACTAATTGTCCAAGCACCTCAAGAGACCGAAAAAGTCCAAAAAGTCATCGAGTTCGCAGAAAATCTGGACCTCAAAGAAAAAATCAAAGGGAAAATCGAAGATCAGGTCTATCTAGTTGAGATTGGCAAGATTCAGCGTTTCTATATCGAGAATCGAAAGGTTCTGGCAGAAACGGCAGGTCAAACCTACACCATTGATTTGCGACTCTATCAAGTTCTTGAACTCTTGCCAAGCAATTTTATCCAAATTTCGCAATCAGAAATCATCAATATCTACTCCATCTCCCATCTCAAGCTTACGCCCAACGGCCTAGTAGAAATTTTCTTGAAAAACGAAAGCTTCACCTACTCTTCACGCCGTTACCTAAAAACCATCAAGGAGAAATTAGAACTATGAAGAAACAAATCTTTCACGACGCAGCTGCTGGTGTCCTCATCGGCCTCATCCTCTCTATCCTCTTTTCACTCATTTATGCACCGAGTACTTATGCCCCACTAAATCCCTACTCTCTCATCGGCCAAGTGATGGCTCAGCATCAGGTTCACGGTGCCCTGGTCTTGCTCTACTGCACACTTATCTGGGCAGCTATAGGTATTCTCTTCAACTTTGGCAACCGCTTATTCAGCCGTGACTGGAGCATGCTTCGTGCCACTCTGACTCATTTCTTCCTTATGCTGGCTGGCTTTGTTCCACTAGCAACTCTGGCTGGTTGGTTCCCCTTCCACTGGATCTTCTATCTCCAGCTCATTATCGAGTTTGCGATTGTCTACCTCATCATTTGGGCTATTCTCTATAAAAGAGAAGCTAGAAAAGTAGACCACATCAATCAACTCTTAGAGCATAGAAAGTAAGAGCCTCATAATAAGCAAAGCCGAGAAAGAAACTTCTCGGTTTTTCTTTATCCTGCTGCACCTTATACTCAATGAAAATCAAAGAGCAAACTAGGAAGCTAGCCGCAGGTTGCTCAAAACATTGTTTTGAGGTTGCAGATAGAACTGACGAAGTCAGTAACATATATACGGTAAGGCGACGCTGACGTGGTTTGAAGAGATTTTTGAAGAGTATTACTATCATAACAGTTATTTTCAGTTCTTCTTTGTAAATTTTCTGTAATTTTCTATCTTTTTTCAAAATATTCTTGCATTTTTCCAAAGTTTTTTGTAGAATATAGATTACATATCCAGATTATTCTGAAAATTCAAAAAGGAGTATCTATCATGTCGCAAGCTATTTCGTTAAATCAATCAACCTGGACAAGTAAACTAAAAGCAATGGGACCGGGAATCCTAATGGCTTCTGCCGCTGTTGGCGGTTCTCACATTGTATCTTCCACTCAAGCTGGTGGTTCTTACGGTTGGTCTCTACTTCTCTTGGTCATCTTAGCCAATGTCTTTAAATATCCATTTTTCCGTTTTGGTGCTGAATACACAGCTGATACTGGAAAGACTTTGGTTGAAGGTTATGCCGAAAAAGGAAAACTCTATCTCTGGATTTTCTTTATCCTCAATGTCTTTTCTGCTATGGTCAACACAGCTGGTGTCGCCATTCTGTGCTCAGCTATCATCGCCAGCGCCTTCCCAATGATCGGTCTTAGCATTACTCAGTGGTCCCTCATTCTCGTTGCCATCATTTGGGCTATGCTGCTCTTTGGAGGCTACAAACTCTTAGACGGCATGGCAAAATGGATCATGTCAGCTTTGACCATTGCAACTGTTCTTGCAGTTATCATCGCGGCGGTCAAGCATCCCGAATACAGCTCTGATTTTGTCGAGAAAACACCTTGGCAAATGGCAGCTCTACCCTTCATCGTTTCCCTCTTAGGGTGGATGCCTGCTCCCATTGAAATTTCAGCCATCAACTCACTTTGGTCTGCTGAAAAGAAAAAGACCGTCAACTTTAACACAGAGGACGCCCTATTCGACTTTAACGTTGGTTATATTGGAACAGCTATCCTAGCTGTGTTCTTTGTGGCACTGGGAGCACTGATTCAGTATCCTACAGGACAGGCGGTTGAAGCCGCTTCAGCCAAATACATCTCTCAATTCGTGGGCATGTATGCCTCTGTTCTTGGCGAATGGTCCCGTTACTTGATTACTTTTATTGCCTTCCTGTGTATCTTTGGAACAGTTATCACCGTTATCGATGGTTACTCTCGCGTCAATCAGGAATCTCTACGACTGCTAATCCGTCAAAAAGAAGACAGTAGTAAATCCTTGAACATCTGGATGACCATCACTGCTATCATCGGTATCGTCATTATCAAGTTCTTCGCTGGTCAGGTTTCAACCATGCTCCGCTTTGCTATGATTGGTTCTTTCCTAACAACACCATTCTTCGCTCTTTTGAATTACGCCTTGGTAACGCGTGAAAACAAAAATCTTCCTTCTTGGCTCAGACACCTCGCCATTGCAGGATTGATTTTCCTCTTTGGCTTCGCTATCTTCTTTATCTACGCACTCGCAATCGGAAAAGCAGGATAACTGACAAGCGCGAGATGAAGATAAGGTTTCATTTCAAGAGAACATTCAGCAAATATTTCTATGATAAAAAGCATAAGAACAAGGTTTTGAAGACCTGAACTTATGCTTTTTTACCTTCTTAAAGACTGCTTATACTCAAAAAGCAGTTAGCAAATCCCAACTGCCTCTTATAACTACCTTAATTTTCCTTTTCCAACTCATACAAATCCGCAATAATTGCAGCCACATGCTTGATATCTCCCAGCATGCCTCGCATTTCAAAGTCAGCCAAGACAGGGAAACCAAAACGTCGACTGTATTGCTTGGCTGTCAGGCAGTATTGGTTATTAAAGTTGCGATTTCCTGAACCAACCACACCAAAACACTTACTAGCATTGTCACCATAAGCGATAAAATCCCCCACTGGTGTCGTCAAAATCTCAACGTCTCCGTTATCCACGCCATTCCCACCTTCGAGGTAGGTCGGCAAAAAAGTGACATAGGGATGGTCCATTTCATAAAAATCTTGGCCTTCCTTGACCAAATCCTTGATATGAATCTTTTGAACTTCAATTCCCTCGTACTGGGACAAGAGATAGTCTTTCAAGCGTGTCACAAAACTCTCAGTATTCCCACTCAGACTGATATAAACTAAAGAAATTGTCTTCATATTTTCCTCCATGATTTTATTTTTAATCGAAAAAGAACTATCAAGATTGTATCTTGATAGTTCTTTTTTGTCAATACTTAGGCAAGTTCTTCTGTTTCCTCTTCTTCAGCCAAGGCTTTTTGCTGACGCCATATCTTGTAGAAGACAAGGGCTAGGAAGAGAACATTGATGACGATATAGAAAATGCTAACAGCTTTTGAACCAATACTCATTGTCAAACGCATGGTCTCATCTTGAAGCAACTGCACAGCGTCTTGTAAAGTCACATAGGTATAAATTGAACCAATAATAGCTAACAAAACATAGCCAACATAAGTATAGTTTGCATATTGCAAATTCTTACGAACAAGGAACACAATAGCTACTACCACTAAAATAGCAGATAGCACAATCAAAGCAACATTAAAAATAGAATGAGACGCTTCTGCTACTCTATAGCTATAATTAATGCTATCTTCTACTTGCTGAGCACTGACCCCTGCAACTTGTTTTTGAGCAGCACGAAGGACTTCTTTGCTAGGTAAGGGCTTCAAAAGTTCAAACAGAGACGTAGCTGAAATAAGGGCAGACAAGATTAGCAAGACCCATAGATAAATCGGTTTCTTTTTCATAATAGAACCTCCTAATATTATTATCGATATTATAGCACTTTTTGTAAAGGGATACAAATATTATAGTGTAGTTTCTACCTGTTTTCGATAAGCTTTTGGCGATTTTCCGCACAATTTTCGGAAAACTTTATAGAAATATCCAACATTACTGTAACCAACCGCATAACAAATATCTTCGATACTGTCACTGGTTGAAAGTAAGAGCTGTTGGGCAGCCTTAATGCGTTGTTTGTTTAAAAGCTCTGCGAAGGTCGAATTGGTTTCACGCTTAATCAACTGTCCCAGATAAACAGGATTGATAAAGAGATCCTTACTGATATCCTTGAGGGAAAGTTCTTTCTGATAATCACGCCCAATCACTTCCAGCACACTGACCACATTTTCATTCATACGATATTGCCCAAAGAAGCGAGTCAGAGTTTCCTTGATATAAGGAACCAATTCATCGAAGGATTGAATAGCATGAATAGTTTTGACAATGTCCGTCATATCATCAGCTTTGAGATGTTCAAACAAGTGAAAGACATCCATGACAAACTGGATAAAAAGCTGTTTAGTAATCGGAACACGGGGTGTATTTTCAAGAACTACCTTCTCCAAGAGATTCAACTCTTCCACGATTTGATTTAGATTCCCCTGAATAATAACCCTATAAATCGGTTCATAGTAGACAAAGAGGCTCTCCGACTGCTGTAGATTTACAGAGCCGTAAAAGAGGGCTTTCTCAGCATTCAGCTTCCAGCGTTCAAAGTGTTCTTGATAAGGGGCTTCAAAGGGAGTAACGACTAAACCATCTAGGGGTTGGTCAGAAATGAAAATCTGCCAGTCTTGACCCAAGACATAGTAAGGAATGGTGAAGGAACCTTGTTTTTCCTTGGATAGGCCTATCCACCAGTTCTCCTTACCTCCTAAATAACTAACAAATCCAGCCTCATCTAAATCTTGACTAAGAGTCTGACTTTTCTTTCCTCTCTCGCCGAGCTGACCTGCAATCTTCTCCAGCAGACTACCCAACTCTACCTTATCTACTGGCTTAACCAGATAGTCCACAACACTAAGGTTCATGGCTCTTTTTACGTAATCAAACTCCTGATAACCCGAGAGCAAGATATAGGCAGCATCTGGTAATATCTCTTTCATTTCCTTAATCATCTCAAGTCCTGTTTTGTCGGGCATATTGACATCGGAAATGACCACATCTACTGGATTTTCCTGAACGTATTCTAGGGCTTCATCGGCATGGCTGGCTGTTGCAACGACCTCCATATCCCACTTATCAAAGGGAATCAAACGCTTCAGACCTTCTGTCACCATGTACTCATCATCTACTAATAATACTTTATACATTTTCTCCCTTTCTACTCATCTTGAATGGTAATACGATACTGAACACCTGCTTGCTCTGCAGACTCTACACTAATGGCATAGCGGTCCCCAAAATAGAGCACAAAACGCTCGTGTACATTGACAATCCCGATGGACTGCCTTTTTTCACTGTAGCTGGCTTGGTGTTCAAAATGTCTCTGACTTAGTTTTTCTCGGAGATTTACCAGCTTTTCAGCCGGCATTCCACGGCCGTTATCAACCACTAAAATTTCCACAAAGCCATCCTGTTTAAGAGCCTTGATGCTAATCACATTATCTGTCCGTCTGTGGTCAACACCATGTGCGAAATAATTTTCTACTAACGGTTGCAAGGTGAACTTAGGAATCTTCATATTCTCTAACTCTGGGTCTATCTTGAAACCATAGGCAATAGACTTAGGATAGCGAACCATGCAGAGATAGCTGTATTTACGGCAAAATTCTAATTCCTGTTTGAGAAGAGTTTCTCTTTCGCCAGAAATATTGTTCCGCAAGAGACTACTGAACTCATAAATGATATCTGCCAACTCATCTTGACTCTGCATAACTGCATACATGCGCAAGAATTCCAGCGTATTGTACATAAAATGAGGATTGATTTGCGCCTGCAAGGCTCGCATATTGGCATCTTTTTGACTGAGCTCTAGCTGATAAATATCATGGATATTCTTTTCCAAGCGATTCAACATATCATTGGTCGTCTCTGCGATTAGGAGCAATTCCTGATCCTTTTCAAGTGTGTCAATACGAAGACCTTCCTCCCCTTGGGCAATAGCTTGGATGGAATCCACCAAATCCACTACCTGCTTTTGATAATTGGCAAAGGTCTGCCTCAAAGTCAGATAGAGAATGACAATAAAGAGAAGGCTCAAGCCTACAATCAAAGCAGAGCTGGTCACTGTTCCTTGCAAAACAAAGTTTTTGGGAACTGCCACCTGAACCTGATAGCCATGAGAGGTCACACCGACAAACCAGTTCTCATGCTCCCTATTGACCCTCTCACCAATATGAAAAATCTCCGTATCAAAAGGTGAAGTCACAGTAACTGCCATCGGGATATGACCTCGGGTATTGTCCACAGCATGGTATAAGATTTCTGGATCCAAGGAGATGTAAACAACCCCTATAGATTGATCCGTCGCTGGGTCTAAAATAGGAACTCCAAAACTATTGGCCTCCGGTTTAAAGCCTTCCGCAAGTACCGTATGACCACCTCTCTCGTTTCTGCTCGAAACATACACTTCTTTAAAGTCCTGTAAGACGATTGCAACACCCGTTATATAGTCATTTTGGACATAAAGATCATCAATATTTTCATACAGAGAAATAGAAGTTGACGAAGCAGCTTGATGCTCCAACAGCCAATAAAAATACTCAGATGTTGATAGACTAAAATACTTATAAACCCCTTGTATGCGGGCTTGATTGTCTACTAAATCCTGCGCTAGTTGGGCTGATTCGCGATAATAATACTCCACCTCTTCGACTGTTCGAGTAGTTACGCGCTGGGCTACTCTCTGAGCTTCCTTTTCCCGTGAATCCCAGTCAGCGTAAGAGAGTAAGATTGCAAAACTCGCAATAATAATGATCATAACTGAACTATAGGTTCGCAGAAGCGTATGTAGCCAAAACTGCTTCATCCTACTTTGTCGCCAATTTTTCATGGATGCTTTCATAGACCGGTTCCAACATATCACTGATAAAGAAATGCCACATCCCAATTCCTACAAAGAAGAGAAGAGCAGGCATATAGTAACCAATTGCCACAAGTAGCACTGTCCCAAGAAGAATCTTAGCCACAGCCGCTAAGCTCATAAAGATGCCAATCAAGGATAGTTTGAGACTATTTCGATAGGACAAGTCAAAATAAACTTGTAATTTCAAAGATACTGTGTAAGCCAAAAAGAGCAGGGCAACTACTAGAACATTCAAAAAAGTCGCAATCAAATGAACAATAGTCTGATGAGGTAATTGCACCAAGAGATACAAGCCATAGACTAAAACTAGATCCACGCCTAAAAAACTATAAAAGATCAGATTGCTTGAGACAAAATTTTGCTTGTAAAGAGACCAAGCCTCCTTCAAACTGTATTCCCGAAAGCTATAACCATGTTCTGCATATAAGCTCATCAAGGTGGCACTAGCCGGCGCTAGACCAAGGATAATCCCTCCTGCTAAAGTTAATAGCCAAAAGAAGGCTGTCGTAATCATCCCTAAAAAGAAACGATTAAAGACAAAGTCTAAAAATCTACCCATGATATCCTCCTAAAAATAACTATGAAACTATTATATCATATTTCAAGCGTTTTCAAAAAATTCTAGTGCCCATTTACAATCCCATCAAACCGTGGTACAATGAGAATTGTGAAAAAATTATCAGGAGACAATTCATGAAGAAATCTATCTTAACTACACTGCTTTTTGCAGTTCTTTACTTCCTCTCCATGGGGATTGGTGTCCTTTTGGGCAATCTCTTTGATCAAACTGGAAACATGTTTTATGCGCCTGCCTTTACTGCCCTTGTCGGCGGTAGCGTCTATATGATTCTAATCGCAAAAGTTCCGCGTTTTGGAGCCATTACCACTATCGGACTTGTCATTGCCCTCTTTTTCTTGGGAACTAAACACGGTGCCGGTGCCTTCCTTCCTGGAATTATCTGTGGTCTCCTAGCAGATGCAGTAGCTAGCCTAGGAAAATACAAGGACCAAACAAAGAACTTCCTTTCTTTCGTTATTTTTGCCTTTAGTTCAACAGGTCCAATCTTGCTTATGTGGATTGCGCCCAAAGCCTATATGGCTACCCTTCTGGCAAGAGGAAAATCCCAAGAATATATCGACCGTATCATGGTTGCTCCAAATCCTGGAACCATCCTTCTATTTATCGCAAGTGTAGTCATCGGAGCCCTATTGGGTGCCTTGATTGGACAAGCCTTGAGTAAAAAATTTGCACAGAAAATCTGATTACTAAAAAAGAGCCAGACGGCTCTTTTTTATTTATGACTCAAGACTTAGTCAAGAACTCTCCCAAGAATTGATACTCTTCGAAAATCAAATTCAAACCACGTCAACGTCGCCTTGCCGTACTCAAGTACAGCCTGCGGCTAGTTTCCTACTTTGCTCTTTGATTTTCATTGAGTATGAATTTAAAGATAATCAAAATGATAATGATGGTTGCTAAGATTGTCACATCGTGATTATAGCGGTTAAATCCATAAGCGATGGCTACGTTACCGATACCACCAGCACCAACTGCACCGGCCATAGCTGTTTCCCCAACAAGGGAAATCAAGGTCACAGTCGTCACACGGATCAAATCTGGAAGACCTTCTAGTAAGCCTGATCTTCCTAGGTTAAAATTTTTTACCTGAAAAACTTCTTTTTTCTAGTGATAAAACCAACCCTATCATACTCACTACCAAAAACACCCACCAACAAAGCCTAATATCTTGTAAAGCTAAGAAGGAAAATACAGACATCCCCAAGGGTAATGTTAAGGAAAAAATCATACTCAAGAGATTATTACTTCTAGCTAATACATCCGCACTCAAATTAGACAGTAACAGAGTATCTAATTTAGGCATTGATTTCGACATCAAATACATGACAAAGGCTAAGCAGGCAACACCTACTAGAGGAGAGAACTCTAAAATATTAGCAGTAGCAAGCAAGACAAACAGAATTGCATTGAGCGATAACAAGCTTGAAAAAGACCATTTCCCAAAATAATCATGGGGAGTTAGGCTACCAAGAATAGCTCCTCCCAAGCTAACACATTCAATTAAAAATAGGGCTTGAGCATAGCTGAGATGATAGATAGTATGGTCTAATAAATAAAAGTGATAAATACCTCCAACAGCTCCTCCCAAAGTATTCATTACCAAAATGACAAGGATCATTTTAAACAAAGATTTACTTTCTCTCTGTCTAAAGATAGCATCCATGTTCGCATAGATTGCCTTAACTTGTTGAAGTAAACTAATCGACTCATCCTCTACACTTACAGACAAATGCGTCAATTCTCTTCTATTTTTGAACAAAATGAGAGAAGATAGCAAAAAGAAACCAGCATTCACAATTGCAACAAAAGAAAAATTTTGATGACTGGTTGTGAGTAACCACACTCCTAAGGCTTGACCTCCTAGATTTGATAAATAGGAAACAAACTGAGTAAAGGAATAAGCTTCATAGAGCCTATCTTCGGAAATATTATGCTGGATAATTGGCATACGAAGGCCTGCTGTATAATCTGATAAAACATCTGAACAGATATTAACCATACATATAAAAGCAAACGTCACGAAGTTCTGATCATGAATCACACTAGCAATCAAAAGAAATAGCAGACTTTGCACACAACCAACCCAGATAATTGTCTCTGCTTTATTCCGAGTATGATCCGCCTTCATCCCAACATAAAAAGTAAATAGGAAAGGTAAAATCGTAATCATATTCGCCATAAATACTGCTATATTTTTAAAGGGTAAACTCGCAGCATAAACGATAAATACCAGATTATAAATATAAGCTCCACTTGAGCTCAAAAATCTTGATAAGGTAAGTATTCTAAATAAATGATGTCTTAAGAATAGTTTCATAACAGGCCTTTCTCCATATTTCAAAGAATATTCTATTGAAACCAGTCTAACAAAAAAAGCGGGACTCCCCACTTTTTTGTAATATATTTTTTCTGAAAATAGAAACTCTAGCGCCTAGAAACTGCTAATTATCAATCCATCTACAAGCCTATTTATTTTTCGTCAATCGATGTAATGAGAATATATTACAAATCTTTATTTGAAAGCTGGTTTGCAAAATAATTTTCATAGTATCTTGCACCATCTACATATTCTAAATCTTGTAAGATTGTAATGCCTCTCTGGATTTTTTCAAGACCCTTATTTTCTATTTTAAAAATAGTATCATAATACCCTTTAGCAATCATATAAATAATTTTAAGATAGGCTTCAGACTCTGGCAATTCTCGTTTTTCAATCTGAAAGATAAAATAATCTGCTTTTAATTTATCCTTTTCCTCTATCGCTTTAAAGAGTCCATTAATCAAAATGGTATCAATACCGACTTTGTTACTAGGTAAAGAGCCTAATAGATCTGTCTTTTGTAACATCTCCCTAGAATATTTAAAATAGAGGGGCAGAGGGAACAAAGTAGAAATCGTTGAAAATAATTCCAATTCATAATTTCCCCAGATATCAATAGTAAAAAAATAGTCATAGAGAAAAGTCAGTTCTTCATCCGTTGCCCTTATTTCTGAATCAAAAAACACGAGAAGGCTTTTGATACGAATCATTTGTAAGAGATAGCTTTTTTTAGCACTTAATCTGTACTTTTGAGTCGTCTCTTCATACAAGGAGTGGAGAGAATCAATCCCTTCTCTATCATATAGTTCCCAGAGATTTTCTTGAAAAGCCAAAACCTGTTTCTGAGAAAAACCACGTACCAAGTACATAAATTCATTCAAATCAGAGTGGATGCTATCTAAGGCAGTAATCAATTTCATAGAGGATAAATCTGCTTCTCCACGCTCAAATTTGCTCAGCATGGAATAAGTAAACTCTCCTCCCGTCGCCTCCTGTAGAGATACATTCCGACTCTTTCTCAATTCTTTAAAAACTTCTCCCAGATTTTGCATATTGACTCCCCACAATTCTTAACTCTCTAACTCATAAAAGTAACTACTGATAGCAGTCAGTACAGAGAATTTTAAGTCTTGACTGTACGACAAATCCTGTGAATGATGTACAGATTACCTAGTTCTTTTTTATTTATGACTCAATTTCTTGGTCAAGAAATCTCCCAAGAATTGGATTGCAAAGATAATCAAGATGATGATAATGGTTGCCAAAATGGTCACATCGTGATTGTAGCGGTTAAATCCATAAGCGATGGCTACGTTACCGATACCACCAGCTCCAACTGCACCGGCCATGGCTGTTTCCCCAACAAGGGAAATCAAGGTCACAGTCGTCACACGAATCAAATCTGGGAGACCTTCTGATAGGTAAACACCCACGATGTCCCAGAAAGTCGCTCCGCTCGCTTGAGCCGCCTCAATGACACCACCATCCAATTCAGCCAAGACCACCTGCACCTGACGGGCAAAGAAGGCAAAGACCGCAAAAGATAGGGGTACGATAGCCGCATTTGGTCCGATACTTGTTCCTACGATTAGATGAGAGAAGGGTGACAAGACTGCCAAGAGGATGATAAAAGGAACCGCACGGAAAATAGAGGTAATCTTATCCAAAATCCAGAAAACGACTTTATTTTCCAAAACACCGCCTGGCGCGGTCAAGACAAGGAAGAGACCTGCTACCAACCCCAAGAAACCTCCGATGATAAAGGAAAGAACTGTCATATAAAGAGTTAGGTAGATGGCTGTTCCCCAGCCTGCTTGACCAGCCCAGCCCATTTTATAGACATTTGGTAAATAGGTTTGAATCAATGATTCCATCTTACTGTCCTCCCTTCAATACTTTTAGCTGTACGCCTGCTTGACGAATAGCCTCTTGGGCACCTGCTAGCGCTGCTTTTTCACCTGACAAGACTACAACCAATTCTCCAACAGGAGTGCCATCGAGAATTTCGATATTTCCATAGAGAATATTAGCTGTTACTTGGTAATGCTTGTACAATTCATTCAAAAGTGGCTCGTCTGTTGAAGCCCCTGCATACTTGAGTTGCACTAAAAGGCTGTTTTCAGATAGATGTTCCACGATTTCTTGCTTCTCAATCTTGACCATGGCTTCGTCAATACCTGTGGCTGTTGAGATAAAGTCCTGGGTCAAAGGTTGTTTAGGGTCTGAGAAAATTTCAAGGACACTGCCCTCTTCAATCAAATGCCCATCCTGCATAACTGCCACACGGTTGGCAATGTCTTTGACAATCTGCATTTCATGCGTAATCAAGACAACCGTCAATCCTAATTTTTGGTTCAAATCTTGCAACAAGGCCAAAATCTGCTTGGTTGTCTTAGGGTCAAGGGCAGAAGTTGACTCGTCTGAAATCAAGATTTTTGGATCATTGGCCAAGGCACGCGCAATGGCTACACGCTGTTTTTGCCCTCCTGATAACTGTGAAGGGTAGTTTTCAGCACGGTCTGCCAAACCAACCAAGTCCAACAACTTAGCTACTTTAGCCTTCTTTTCTTCCTTGCTAAGCCCAGAGTGTTTGAGGGCAAAGGCTACATTCTCCTCTGCTGTCTTTTGGCTCATCAGGTTGAAATGCTGGAAAATCATTCCGATATCCTGACGTTTACGACGCAACTGCTCTGCTGTCAAGGTCACCTTGCCATCAAAAATCACATCATCGTCAATGGTAATTTTCCCTGCAGATGGTTTTTGCAAGAGGTTAATCACCCGTACAAGGGTTGATTTCCCTGCTCCAGAATATCCAACAATTCCGTAGATATCCCCTTCTTGGATGTGAATAGTCACATCCTTGACCGCTGTGATGGTTCTCTTCTTTTGGTGAAAAGTCACATCGATCTGATCTAACTTAATAATATCTCTACTCATAGCTTCTAATCAGCTCCTCTACTAATTCAATATGGGTGTAATAATCGGCGATTCGCACATTTTCATCTCCACCGTGGTCTCGGCTATTGGCATTTCCTAGACCAAAGGCCACCATTGGCACCTCTAGGGCATCAAAGACCGTATGCATAGGGCCTGTTCCCGCTGTGGTCGGCAAGACTGAGACGCCCTGTGGATAGAATTTCTTGGCCAACTCAATCACATTGAGAATGGCTGGCGCGCTCATATCGCTTCGATAGCTCATCTCTCCCAAGGTATAGTATAATTCTACCTTATCAAAGCCATTTTTGTCTAGCTGTTTCCGAATTTTTTCCAGAACATCATGCGGTTCTAGGCCAGGAACCAAACGAACTTCTAACTTGGCACTGGCTTCTGCAGGCAAAATCGTTTTAACTCCTTGCCCTTGGTAGCCTGACTGAATCCCTTCGATATTAAGGGCTGGCTCGAAAAAGAAACGTTTTAGAAAGGCTGCGCGGTCCTCTTGTAAGAGAGGCAATTCCAAACCATAAATCTGGCTAATTTCCCCTGGATTTCGTTGGGCGTAAGTGTCCACCAAGGCCAATTCTCGTTCATTTGGTTCTTGAACTTCTTCGTACAAACCTTCAACCAAGATACGGCCATCTGCAGCGCGAAGAGACTGTAAGGCTTGAAGGAGATACCAAGGAGCTGATTCCACAACCCCACCATAACTAGAGTGGATATCCACATCAGCACTTTTCACCTTGGCATCAAAGGTCACAATCCCCTTGTTTCCACCAGAAATTTCTAACTGCTCCAAGGCATTCTTGGTCCCTTGTTCCCAGACCAACAAATCCGCCCCACGGAGTTTGTCTGCATGTTTTTCCAGATACTTATCTAGGTCTGTCGAAGCCGATTCCTCCGCTCCTTCCATGATAAAGCTGATATTGACAGGCAGATCATCATGGTGTTGCATGTATTTTCTCAAAGCACTCAAACGAGCTGTGATATGACCCTTGTCGTCGTCAACCCCACGCCCATACATAAAACCATTGCGGACTGAAAGCGTAAAGGGATCCTCTGTCCAGACCTGATCCCCATCCGCTGGAACAGTGTCATAGTGGTTATAGAAAATCAAGGTCTTGGCATCTGGACGTGAACTCTTGAAATGCGCCATGACAAAGGGCGCCGTATAAGTCTCATCAATCTCCACTTCAGCCCCAACACGCTTGAAAATCTCGCCCAAATAATTTGCGACTTCCTTAAGTCCGACCTGCTGGGCAAAGACCGATTTCTTAGAAATCAAGGTACGCAAAACCTCAAAATAATGCTGGGCTACATGATCCTTTTCAAATTTTTCAATCTGTTCTTGTTCGCTAGGAAAAACCATATTCTCTCTACCTTTCTATGAACTACTCTTCCTGACAATCTATGCTCTATACAAAAGCAAGAGGTGGAATTCTCTCTCCCACCTCCCTGTTTCTTATTACCAAACTGGTTGATCCAAACCGTCTGATGTTTCTTCGATAACTTTTTTCACTTCATCTGTATGGTAAGCTGCGATCACTTTCTTGATAGCATCAGCCTTAGGTGATGTTTCCCAATCTTTTTTCGCAACGATGATGTTGTACCATTGTTTTGAGTTTTCATCAGCTTGTTCTTTGAAAAGTGCTTTCTTGTAGTCCAATTTTGCTTCTGTAACGAAGGTATTGTTTACAACGGCAGCGTCAACTGATGACAATGAACGAGCTGTTTGGCTAGCGTCCAATTCAGTGATTTTCAAGTTCTTTGGATTTTCTTTGATGTTAGCAACAGTTGCAAGAGCAGTTCCTGAAACGTCCAATTTAATCAAGCCAGCTGATTGAAGCAAGTAAAGCGCACGGCTTTCGTTTGTAGCATCGTTCGGTACAGCGATTTCTCCGTTTGCTGGGATGTCTTCTACTTTAGTGTACTTGTTGTCACTTCCATTCAAACCTGAGTAAAGGCGGATTGGAGAGATGTAAGTATCTGCAATCGCTACAAGGTCTTTCCCGTTTTCTTTGTTCCAGTTGTTCAAGAAGTTGTAGTGTTGGAAAGCGTTCAAGTCTACTTCGCCATCAGCAGTTGCCTTGTTTGGTTGTGAGTAGTCTGTGAACTCTGTAAATTCCAAAGTGATACCGTCTTTTTTAACCAATTCTTGGATTTTGTCCCAACGTTTTTCTTCAGAACCGCTACGGTTGACAGTTGCGATTTTGATAGTTGTTGCATTGTCTGCTTTCTTTTCTGAGTTTCCGCAAGCTGCAAGAGCCAAACCTGCGACTGTAGCAAGAGCTGCTACACCAAGCCATTTTTTAATTTTCATGATTCTTTCTCCTTAAAAATAATACCGTACTAGTATCTCACAATTTGTTTGATTTCACAAATTGTTATTAGATAGTCAGATATATAGTTTAAAACTATATCCTTAAAAACTGAGAAATCATCCACCTTATTCAGAATGGATGATTTCACAAAATTATTTAATATCAGCTTCTGCTGGTAGGTAAGTGTCTCCGAAGAATTGTTTAGACAATTTTTCAAGCGTTCCATCTTTGTAGAGTTCTTTAATGCGTTTGTCTACAAATGATTTCAACTCATCTTGACCTTGAGCAAGAAGTGGGTAAACGTAAGGTTGTTGGTCGCTTGGAAGTTCGATAACTTTCAAGTTATCCAAACCTTGGTTCTTGATTACTGTTTCAACACCGATTTTATCAAAAATCTTGTAGTCAAATTGTCCATCGCTCAAACGTACCATGATTTGTTGGAAGTCTGCCTTAGTATAGTTAAGGATAGTTGGGTTGTCCGGGTGTTCAGCGTTGTATGCTTCTAACTGCTTAGCTGATGTAGTGGCTTGAACGACTTCCGTCGATTTTCCACCGATATCAGCGAGAGACTTGATGCTAGAATCGTCTTTCTTCACTACAAGGACATTAGGGTTTTGGGCAATTGGTGCGGCATAGAGGTATTTCTCCGCACGTTCTTTAGTGTAGCTAAGATTGTTGACAGCCATATTGTAACGGTCAGCGTCCAGACCAGCAAATACACCTGACCATTCTGTCTTTTCAAACTTGACATCATATTTGTCAGAATCTTTAAAGATAGCGCGAACGACTTCAATCTCGTAACCAGTCAATTCGCCATTTTCTTCATAGATAAATGGTTTTGGCGAGCCATTGGTCGCAACGATGATTTCTTTCTTGCTAGCTGCTTCTCCTTCTTTCTTAGCACCACCTGAGCAAGCTGCTAGAATGCCTGCAGCAACAAGCCCTAGGGCAGCAAGAGATGAGTATTTAACGATTTTTTTCATGTCATTTCCTCCAAAATAGAATACCTTATAATCTTAACAGAAAAAGAGCATTTACGCCATTATATGATATCTATCTCTGTGATAGGTTTTCTTTATGGCTGATTTATACTCAATGAAAATCAAAGAGCAAACTAGAAAGCTAGCCGCAGGTTGCTCAAAACATTGTTTTGAGGTTGCAGATAGAAGCTGACGTGGTTTGAAGAGACTTTCGAAGAGTATTAAAAGACCAAGCGCAAGACGGCAATCAAGACCACTCCAAAGAGAACTGTTCCGACTAGATTGCGGTAGCGAAAGGCTACCCAAGCTGTTGGAAAGACTGCTAAAAAGTCCAGCCATTTGATTTGAGGCAAGCTGCCAACCTTGCCTGTCACTACGCTTGAAAGAATCAAGGCAAAGATAATGGAGACGGGCAAAAACTTCAAAAAACGCTCAACAATCGCAGGCAGGCCCTTATACTTGACCAAGATGAAGGGAATCATACGGGGAATCCAGGTCACAAGACCAGAGAAAATCACTGCTAATAAAAGATACTTACTGACCATCTAAAACCACCCCCATTGTACAACCTAGCAAGGTCGCAAAGAGAACAGCTAGTGACTGAGACACCACTGTCAAGAGCAAAAAGAAGGACACCGCAACAACTGCTAGGATAATGAGCAGATTGCGGACGGGAATCCGTCTTTGCATAATCTGGAATTGCGAAGCAAAAATGCCGATGAACATCCCAACCAGAGCAAAATCTAAACCAAAGATTTCTGGATTTGGTAGCAGGCCACCCAGAGCCGTTCCGACTACTGTTCCCACAAACCAAGCCACATAGCTGTTAAGATTATTTCCGTGCATCCACATAGGATTGACCTTGTCTGCATGGGCCAATTCGCCCATCAAAACACCATAAGTCTCATCCGTCAAGATACTAGACATACCGATATTGTGCCAGAGACTAGTATGACGGAAATAGGTTGACGCATGCAAACTCAACAAAAAGAGACGCAAATTAATCAAAAAAACCGTCATAGCAATAGCTGCCACAGGAGCCTGCACTGCAATCAGTGCCAGCATGGCAAACTGGGCACTCCCAGCATAAACAAAGAGGCTCATCAAGCCCATCTCAACAGGTGTCACATAGGGCGCACCGATAATCCCACAGGCAAGGCCAATACTGACATAACCAAGGGCCGTTGGCATGGCTGCCTGCGCCCCCTCCCAAAATCCTTTTTCTTTCATCTTTCTCCTCATATTATCTTAATAGGTGTGTGAATAGGTTCCAGCCACAGCATGGACTATTATAACACATTAAGGAAATAGAAAAAAGTCTGCTGATTGTAATCAGACAGACTCCATTTTATTCTATCGTATCAAAAGCGAGGCTTGGTTTGGCATTAAGGTCTAAGCCCGCAAAGTTTTCTTTGTTCCACTCGCTAACGCTGGCATAGGCAATCATTCCTGCATTGTCTCCGCAAAGGCGTAGGGGTGGGATGATAACCTTGACATCTGTGATTTCGGCTGCTAGGCGTTCTCTGAGACCTTTATTGGCTGCCACGCCACCAGCCACGACCAGTGTTTTAACTGGGTATTTCTCCAAGGCTTTCTTGGTTTTTGCCATAAGAATATCCAAGACAGCCGCTTGGAAGGAAGCACACAAGTCCTCTGTAGATAGGCTTTCTCCCTTTTGCTCGGCATTGTGGTGAACATTGATAAAGGCAGATTTCAAACCTGAAAATGAAAACTCCAGATTATCTTCCTTAATCATGGCACGAGGGAAATCATAAATATCCTGCCCCTGATGAGCCCGCTCGTCAATCTCGCGACCTGCAGGATAGGTCAAGCCCATGACACGGCCGACCTTATCATAAGCCTCACCAACTGCGTCATCTCGCGTTTCCCCAACAATCTTGTAATCACCAGCCTCGGAAACATAGACCAACTCTGTGTGACCACCACTGACCAAGAGAGCTAGCAAGGGAAACTCCAAAGGCTCCACGCTCTGAGCTGCCATGAGGTGGCCAGCCATGTGGTTAACGGGAATCAGCGGAAGTCCATGAGCCCAAGCAAAGGCCTTGGCAGCTGACAAACCAACTAGCAAGGCTCCGACCAAGCCTGGTCCATAGGTAACCGCAACAGCTGTCACGTCCTCTTCGGTAATCCCTGCTTCTGCTAGTGCCTCCTCGATACAGGCTGTAATGACCTCGACATGGTGACGACTGGCTACTTCAGGCACTACGCCCCCAAAACGTTTGTGACTCTCAATTTGACTAGCAATGACATTGGACAAGAGTTCATCGTCATTTTTCAAGACGGCGACACTTGTCTCATCACAGGATGTCTCAAATGCTAAAATATATCTATCCTTCATCTATTTCTCTCTTCATGATGATCGCGTCCTCGACTGGGTCATGGTAGTAGGCCTTTCGCTCAGCGATGACTGCCATCTTTTCTTTCTTGTAAAATGCTTGCGCTCGTTGATTTGACCTTCTGACTTCGAGGAAAATCTCCTTGTCTATCGGCAATTGAGCAAACAAGGTCGAGGCAATTCCCTGACCCTGATAGGCTCCTTTGACAGCGATTTGCAGGACTTCTGCTTCAAAAAGATTCTCCTGAACAGCTAAAAATCCAATCACTTCCACCCCATCGTAAGCTAGAGCATACCAAGTCTGGTCTTGGGACAGGTCTGCTTGGATTTGTTCCAGCGTCCAAGGACTGACTGGGTAAACAGCTACCATGACAGCGTAGATGGCTTGAGCCAAGTCAGGCTGTCCTTGGATTCGTTTGATTTCTATCATAGGCGTTTAATGTAAGACTCGCCAGACTCGGTATGATTCTTGAGCCAGTTTTCCTCTGCCTCAACTCGTTTGAGGTAATTCGGCACGAAATCATGCAAGGAGTCTGCTTCCTTGTCCCAGGTCAAAAGAGCTAGATTGGCTGCATTAGGCAAGGTTTCTTTGAAATTAGTCCTTGGCAAGTGTTCTTGAATCTGCTCCACAAAGGGGCCAACTTCTCCGACAAAGGTTACCTGACTAGCACCCTTGATTAACTCAATCACTCGCTCAAATGGCAGGTGCGCTTCTGGCATGACAGGTTTGGCATTTTCATAAAACCCTGCATAAACATTGTTGCGACGCGCATCCATCAAGGGGACGAACAAGCCTTCTTGTTGGTATGGCACCAGAGCCAAGAGGCTAGACATACCTACCAACTCGATGTTCAGGGTATGAGCCAAAGTCTTGGCAGTTGCTACCGCAATTCGCAAGCCTGTGTAGCTACCCGGCCCCTCTGCAACCACGATTCGGTCCAAATCCTTGGGCGTCCAGTCCAAACTTGCCATCAAAAAATCAATGGCAGGCATGAGGGTAATACTGTGATTTTTCTTAATATTAATCGTCGTCTCGGCAAGAACCTGCTTGTCCTCTAAAATAGCGAGAGAAAGAGCCTTGCTGGACGTATCAAAAGCTAATACTTTCATAACACATTCCTATCTTTTTGTCTGCTTACTATTATACTACAAAAGCTGGCACATGGGAATTTTCTTTATCCCCAAATAAAAATGCCTATACTTCGCTAAAAAATAATTCGCAAATAAAATTCAAAAAAATGCTCACTTTTCCTTTTCTTTTCCGAATATAAAAGTGAACAAGAAAGTTGAAAGGATCTCCGTAAGAAATTTGGTAAGTCATGCTAGATAAAAGACACATTTTTAGAAAGATAAATTTTATTGTCTTCATCTCCTACAGTTTGCTCAGCATTCTCAATGATTTAAACATTACTACTATCCCTTTACCGATTGATTTATCTGTTTGTATTGTTTTATTTTTATGCTTCAACTCTATTTTTGAACAGAAGAATCGTTAACATAAAAATAAGAGTGAATTCTTAAAGTAAACATTTATTCCATTGTCATGTCATTTTAGAAAAATGCAAAGACCACCTCATCTTGATAGATGGGGTGGAATTTTCGTGTCGTAAATCTACTATCTCTATATCCCCAAACAAAAATGCCCCAACATGGGCAGGGCATCTAAGCATTTAATCCAAAGTAAAATACAAACCAAACGACATAAGTTACAAGGAGGAGAAAAAGCGAGTAGAGAGTCACAAAAGTAATTTTCCACAAGAACTTAGTTTGTCGTTGTTCCAGTTTTGTAAACAGAAGATTCCCCGCATAAACGCAAGCAACAAAAACAATAAAAGCTACCAAGCGAGCTCCGATAGCAAAAGCAAATAAGTTATACATAGGGCAACCTCCTTGACTTAAAATCTATATGGAATTATGACAAGCGATAAATTTCACTTCCATTGTCAATATAGCACATTTTCTTTGTTTTTGCAAGCGCTTACTAAAGAAATCGTCCCCTGACTTTCTCGTTTCTGTCTTTTACTAATTTTTCATTTTGTGGTATAATTGAAATAATTGTAACGAATCAAGGTCAATCTAGACACAAAATGGAATGAAATCAAGCAAATCTATGCTAAAAGTTTGGAATAAGCTGACCTGTAAATAGAAAGGAACTATATGATTTACAAAGTTTTTTATCAAGAAACAAAAGAACGTAGCCCACGTCGTGAAACAACACGCGCACTTTACCTAGACATCGATGCCAGCTCAGAACTTGAGGGCCGCATCGCTGCTCGCCAACTTGTCGAAGAAAATCGCCCAGAGTACAATATCGAGTATATCGAACTCTTGTCTGACAAATTGCTAGATTACGAAAAAGAAACTGGCGCCTTCGAAATTACGGAGTTCTAATATGGCCTACACTCTTAAACCTGAAGAAGTCGGCGTTTTTGCCATCGGTGGTCTGGGAGAAATCGGGAAAAACACATATGGGATTGAATACCAAGATGAGATTATTATCGTCGATGCTGGGATTAAATTCCCAGAAGATGACTTGCTTGGTATCGACTATGTCATTCCTGATTACTCTTACATTGTGGACAATATCGACCGCGTCAAGGCTGTTTTGATTACACACGGACACGAGGACCACATCGGTGGGATTCCATTCCTGCTCAAGCAAGCAAATGTCCCTATCTATGCTGGACCACTTGCCTTGGCTTTGATCCGTGGAAAACTCGAAGAACACGGCCTCCTGCGCAACGCCAAACTTTACGAAATCAACCATAACACAGAGTTGACCTTTAAAAATCTCAAGGCAACTTTCTTTAGAACTACTCACTCTATTCCAGAGCCTTTGGGGATTGTCATTCATACTCCTCAAGGGAAAATTGTCTGTACGGGTGACTTCAAGTTTGACTTAACACCAGTTGGTGAACCAGCAGATTTGCACCGTATGGCTGCGCTTGGTGAAGAAGGTGTACTCTGTCTCCTGTCTGACTCGACAAATGCAGAAATTCCAACCTTTACCAACTCTGAAAAAGTCGTTGGCCAGTCCATCATGAAGATTATCCAAGGCATTGAAGGACGTATCATCTTTGCATCCTTTGCCTCAAATATCTTCCGTCTCCAGCAAGCAACTGAAGCCGCTGTTAAGACTGGACGCAAGATTGCGGTCTTTGGTCGTTCTATGGAAAAGGCCATTGTCAACGGAATCGAGCTTGGCTACATCAAAGCTCCTAAGGGAACCTTTATCGAGCCAAATGAAATCAAAGACTACCCTGCAGGCGAGGTTCTGATCCTCTGTACAGGTAGTCAGGGTGAACCTATGGCAGCCCTCTCTCGTATCGCCAACGGAACCCACCGTCAGGTACAACTCCAACCCGGTGATACGGTTATCTTCTCTTCTAGCCCAATCCCTGGAAACACTACTAGCGTCAACAAGTTGATTAACATCATTTCTGAAGCTGGTGTCGAAGTTATCCACGGTAAGGTTAACAATATCCATACATCTGGACACGGTGGTCAGCAAGAGCAAAAACTCATGCTCCGCTTGATTAAGCCAAAATACTTCATGCCTGTCCACGGTGAATACCGCATGCAAAAAGTCCACGCTGGACTGGCGGTGGATACTGGTGTCGAGAAGGACAATATCTTTATCATGAGCAATGGTGATGTACTTGCTCTTACTGCTGACTCAGCTCGTATCGCAGGTCATTTCAATGCCCAAGACATCTATGTCGATGGAAATCGTATCGGCGAAATCGGCGCTGCTGTCCTCAAAGACCGTCGTGATTTATCTGAAGACGGTGTCGTTCTAGCAGTCGCAACTGTTGACTTCAAATCGCAGATGATTCTGTCTGGTCCAGATATCCTCAGCCGAGGCTTTGTCTACATGAGAGAGTCTGGCGACTTGATTCGCCAAAGCCAGCGTATCCTCTTCAATGCAATTCGTATCGCACTGAAAAATAAGGATGCCAGCGTGCAATCTGTCAATGGTGCTATTGTTAACGCCATTCGCCCCTTCCTTTATGAAAATACAGAACGTGAACCAATCATTATCCCGATGATCCTCACACCAGATGAAGAATAAATTATAAAACAGCCCCGTCTTCGGAGCTGTTTTTCTCTATGCTTTCTTTTGAGGTTAAAACTCAATAAAAATCGAAATCAGACTAGAAAGCTAGACGAAAGCATAACTTAAGCTAGCTCCCATAGTTCGGGGAACTATGGGAGACTGTAGATGAATCAAAGCCAAGCTTTGAACTCATTCGTAAGAAGCCGACGACGTATCATTTTGATTTTTGAAGAGTTTTAGAAATACTACGATTTTTACCTTCCAAATACACCATCAAAATAGAGATATCTGCTGGGTTAACCCCAGAAATACGGCTGGCTTGGCCGATGGTTTCTGGATTGATCAGTTTGAACTTCTGACGGGCTTCTGTTGCGATAGAATCAATGTCATCCCAATCAATATTGGCTGGAATACGTTTTTCTTCCATGCGTTTCATCTTGGCAACCTGATCCATAGCTTTTGAGATGTAACCCTCGTATTTGATTTCTGTTTCAATCAATTCGATAATCTTGTCATCCAAGTCCTCTGCTGCTGGTCCGATAAAGGCCACCACATCTTGATAAGAAACTTCTGGACGGCGAAGGAATTCCTTGGCTGTCACCGCATCGGTCAACGGCTTGAAGCCCATCGCCTCAACCTTGGCATTGGTTTCCTTGACTGGCTTGAGTTTGATACTGTCGAGACGCTTCATCTCATTGTCAAATTGATTTTTCTTGATTTCAAAGCGAGCCCAGCGTTCATCATCCACAAGTCCAATCTCGCGTCCCATCTCTGTCAAACGCATATCCGCATTGTCATGACGGAGAATGAGACGGTATTCAGCACGACTAGTCAATAGACGGTAGGGTTCAATGGTTCCCTTGGTCACCAAGTCATCAATCATCACCCCGATATAACCGTCACTGCGCTTCAAAATCAACTCAGGCTTGCCTTGGATTTTCAAAGCCGCATTGATACCAGCGATAATCCCTTGGCCAGCAGCTTCTTCGTAACCTGAAGTTCCATTTGTTTGACCAGCAGTGAAGAGACCTGAAATTTTCTTGGTTTCCAGAGTCGCTCGCAACTGGTGCGGCAAGACCATGTCATACTCAATGGCATAACCTGTTCGCATCATCTCAGCATTTTCCAAACCTTTGATGGAATGAACCAAGTCACGTTGGACATCCTCAGGCAGACTGGTTGAAAGTCCTTGGACGTAGACTTCCTCTGTATTGCGCCCTTCTGGCTCTAGGAAGAGTTGGTGGCGTTCCTTGTCCGCAAAGCGAACAATCTTGTCCTCAATCGACGGACAGTAACGAGGCCCAACTCCCTTGACTGCACCTGTGAACATAGGCGCACGGTGGAGGTTGTTTTGGATAATCTCATGACTGGTACCGTTGGTATAGGTCAACCAGCATGGCACTTGGTCCTTGACATAGTCTTCATCACGTGAAGTATATGAGAAGTGATTAGGCGCTTCGTCCCCTGGCTGAATCTCTGTCACGTCGTAATTGATAGAAGAAGCCTTGACACGTGGAGGTGTACCCGTCTTGAAACGACCAATTTCGAGACCCAATTCCTTAAGGTTGTCAGCAAGGTTAATCGAAGCTAGACTGTGGTTAGGACCTGACGAGTACTTGAGGTCTCCGATGATGATTTCCCCACGGAGGGCAGTCCCTGTCGTCACGATAACAGCCTTTGCAGAATACTCTTGATGGGTCGCTGTACGAACACCAACAACCTTGCCATCTTCCACCAAAATCTCATCAATCATGGTTTGACGAAGGGTCAGATTTTCTTGATTTTCAACTGTCTTGCGCATTTCCTTAGAGTAAAGCTCTTTGTCAGCCTGCGCACGAAGGGCACGAACAGCTGGTCCCTTCCCTGTGTTGAGCATCTTCATCTGGATGTAAGTCTTGTCAATGGTTTTGGCCATTTCACCACCGAGGGCATCAACTTCACGCACGACAATTCCCTTGGCAGAACCACCGATAGAGGGATTACAAGGCATGAAAGCCAGCATTTCAATGTTGATAGTCGCAAGCAAGACCTTACAGCCCATACGGCTAGCAGCTAAGGAAGCCTCGACCCCAGCGTGTCCTGCACCAATTACAATAATATCGTATTCTTCAGTAAAATTATATGTCATGTTTCTCTCCTATTTCTCAAGATGAATGTGTCTTAGTTGGCCATCCCAAGTTGGTAGGGCTGTTTTCAAAAAGGCTGGAACTAGCTGGATATTCTGGAGCTTATCCAAGTCAATCCACTCACAAGGCTGCCTTTTCTCATCTTCCTGCATGGTCAAAGGCGCATCTTCAAGCAAGTCCACCAGATAATGAAACTCAATGTTGTGATAGGAAATACCGTCCTGTTCAAAACGATTTTCAACCACGAAAGCTAGTTGCCCAGCTTGAGCTCGGACACCTAATTCTTCCCTCACTTCACGGACTACCGCGTCTTCCGTGCTTTCATTGACTTGAATCGCACCGCCAATAGTGTAATACTTGCCCTTGTCTTTGGTAACTAGGAGCTTGCTATTTTGAAGAATCAAGGCTGTCGCCCGAACGCCAAAAACCGTATTTCCCACTTTTGTCCGAAAGTCTTGTTGAGTCATTCTTATCCTTTCCTCTAAACGACACAAAAACAGTCAAAACTCCAAAGAAGTGCAGGACAAAAAAGCCTACAACATCCATGAGCTTTGACCATCATTTCTATTGCTTTTATTATTGTAGCAAATTGAGAAAATTTGTCAATCTAAATGTACTGACAAACTTGTCCATCACGATAAGCATTGTCAATCAAACCACCACCGAGACACTCATCGCCGTCGTAAAAGACAACTGCCTGTCCTGGTGTGATGGCACGCTGTGGCTCTGCAAAGATGACCTCTGCCTTGTCTCCTTTGACATGTACTGTCACCTTAGAATCAGGCTGACGGTAGCGGAATTTAGCCGTACATTCCAGCGTAAACTCTTCTGGCATTTCACGAGTAAAGTGGACTTGACTGGCCTCAAGGCTAGTTGACATGAGCGAGTCATGGTAGAAACCTTGGCCGACATAGAGGATATTTTTGCTCAGGTCTTTTCCTACAACGAACCAAGGAGCATTGTCACCGCCGTGTTGCCCACCAATACCGAGTCCGCCACGCTGACCGATTGTATAGTACATAAGGCCTGCATGCTCGCCCATATCGCGACCATCCACAGTCATCATGCGACCAGGCTGAGCTGGCAGATAGTTACTAAGAAAGTTTTTAAAGTTCTTTTCTCCGATAAAGCAAATCCCTGTCGAGTCTTTCTTCTTGGCTGTCGCAAGGCCTGCTTCTTCTGCTAGTCTTCGTACTTCAGGCTTTTCCAAATGCCCCAGCGGGAACATGGTTTTTTGAAGTTGTTCTTGCGAAAGTTGGCTGAGAAAATAGGTCTGGTCCTTGCCATTGTCCACGCCACGAAGCATGTGAACTGTCCCGTCCTCATCACGCGCTACACGGGCATAGTGCCCAGTCGCTACATAGTCTGCCCCCAAGGTCATAGCATAGTCCAAAAAGGCCTTGAACTTGATTTCCTTGTTGCACATAACATCTGGATTTGGCGTGCGCCCTGCACGGTATTCCGCTAGGAAATACTCAAAAACGCGGTCCCAATACTCTTTTTCAAAGTTGACAGAGTAGTAAGGAATACCAATCTGGTCTGCCACCGCAGCCACATCCTTGTAATCTTCGGTCGCCGTACAGACGCCGTTTTCATCTGTGTCATCCCAGTTCTTCATGAAGATACCGATCACATCGTATCCCTGCTCCTTGAGCAAGAGAGCCGTCACCGACGAATCAACACCACCACTCATCCCCACAACAACACGTGTTTTAGAGTTATCACTCATGGTAAGTCTCCCATCTATTCGTTTATTCACGATTGAAGGTCGTGTGTGCTTCAACGATTGAAGGTCGCTTGAGCAGTATTCATTATAACATGCTTGGTTAGAGAAGACAAGGAAGAGGCTGATAATCTACCAAGCTCTCTGCAAATACATATATAATTGTTTGAAATGAGGGTAATTTATACTTCAATACCTCTACTGCTTATTATCTTATTTATAAAATAAACTTGTTCGTAAACTGACTTCCAAATAAAACCACACAGTGATTCTCTCAGCTTAATTGTGTTCAAGGCTGAAAACACTGTGTGGTTTTTGAATGTTTAGAGGTTAGTTTTTTGAGCAATCGTCTATCAAAATGTCCGTTTATCTGTCAATAATCCGAGAAAATCTTGTCGTTTCAAGTCGGAGAAGTGTTTGGTAGAAAGACTTCCTTTTTGAAGTCCATCATCTCTAACCTGCAAATAATAGCTATGTTGGCTTGTTTTAATTGTCAAAAAATCGCCAAATATAAAAACTCTTTTCCAGTTGCGAATCTCAAATTCTTTCATCTCTGATTTTGGAATGCGGATAAGTCCTTGTCGCAAATCACGATGGTGCTCACTTGTGAAAGTCATCCCATTCCCAAGATTTCTTATCAGTAGTTCATCTGGAGTCACCATCACCAGCGCTATTTTAGTTAAGAAAATTTCAACTGTTGGTGGTAAAATCGCCAAATTAAACCAGGGATGTAGGTAGCGATAGGCTAAGAAATAATGAGGCTCCTCACCCAATCCTAGTTGTTTATATAATGTCTTAACCTCACTGTCTAATCTCGCTTCAAAAGACACATCCGAATGCTCTTCTTCCTTCTTCTGATTAAAATAACGCATCCAGACTAGAAAACCTATAAAGACTATAATAAATATTCCTGATAAGAGATATTTTACATTGTAGTTCATCACTTAACCTCCTGATTCACGACTTAATCTAACCAACATAGGGTAGGGATAACTTATATCATAGTATATTGAAATTAGAACAAGACGTATTGCTTTTTAGAGAATAGCTAAAAAGCAATACGAATATCTTAATTATGTTGTCTCTTCCTAATTCAATCTACTATAAAATACTTTTCCTACTATATGCGAACTAAGTTCCCCAACAAGAGATAGCATTTAATGCTACTCCTGCTACAACAACAGCTACATTAAATTTAGCTAATTGAGATGGTTTTAATACAGATTTAGCAATACCTTTTATTATATTAACCGCTTCTCCATAATTTTGAGATACCAAAGCATTTGTTAATAGTTCTATCATATTTCTACCTTGCAGTGCATCCCATATAATTCCACCAAATGGTACGGAATTTATGACTACACAAGCCGCATATGCTCCTAAATCACGAGTCATACTTGGCAATACATAATTTTCAAAAATAAACTTCCCTTCTAAGCCAATGTCTCCTGGTAGTTCTGCCCTTGCTTTTAGAGCATAGAAATCAGTTATAACGTATCTCTTTGTAGCCAAATCAACATGTCCAGCTTCCTCTAAATAGAATTTCAAGCTTTCAATCGCCTGTTCTGTCTGCTCTTGTTCGCTCAAGACAGCAGTTTGTCTTGTTGCTGTTTCAGACGCATAAATGCTATTTCCGACAGAGAAGAGCAATCCAAATATCATAATGAAAACCATACTTACTTTAATTAATTTATGAGTCATTTTACTTCTCCTATTTAAGTTTACAAAAATAAAATCCTTCGGTTATCAATATATGAAACAATAAACCTTATAGTCCATTGGACTCACCTTCCTTCTTTACTAAAAACGAAATCATCACATCGGCCATCTCCATGGGAAAACCGTAGCAATGCTAAATAAGAAAGCAAGAACAACTAAAAAGCGAAAAACTTTTTTATTCATACTTTTTCCCTCCTATCTGTATTTTGTATCTATAGTATACCTCTTCTTTATTCTATTTTAAAATTAGTTAACTTTTTTCACACATTATTTTAGTTTTCTTTTTTACTATTCCTGTTATTATGATACAATATTTTTAATAGGATTTTATTATTTGTTAACTTTTTTCACAAAAAGGAGAAAGCCCATGCGTTATGATTTCGGAAAAGTCTATAAAGAAATACGTGAGTCAAAAGGCTTGACTCAAGAAGAGGTCTGTGGAGAGGTTCTCTCAAGAACCAGCTTATCAAAAATTGAAAGTGGTAAAGTAACTCCCAAATATGAAAATATGGAGTTTCTTCTCCGGCAAATCAATATGAGTTTTGAAGAGTTTGAGTATATCTGCCACCTCTATCAACCGAGCCAACGAACAGAAATCATGCAAACCTATCTCAATATGAGCTCAACCCTAGGGACTAGTGAACTCGAAAAACTATTTCAAAAATGCCAAGACTATCTCAAAACCCACCACGACCTGCCCATAGAAGAAATCAGAGATATGTTGAAAATTGTCATTCATATCCGCCAACATGGTACAGAGCAACTGTCAGACCAAGTGCAACAGACTGTCACAAAACTTTGGGAGAAAATTGAAAAACAAGATACATGGTATGAAAATGACCTAAAAATCCTCAATACCATCCTTTTCAGCTTTCCCATTGAACACCTCCATCTCATCACTGAAAAAATCTTGCAACGCTTGGAAGTCTATAAAAACTACCAACATTTATATGACTTACGAATGGCAATCCTACTCAACCTTTCCACCATTTACTTATACAATCAAGACAAAAACATGTGTAAGCAAATCTGCTACACTTTACTAGAAGATGCCAAGAACAAGAAAAGCTACGATAGGCTTGCTATCTGCTATGTCCGTATCGGGATTTGTACGGATGATGCTAAACTTATCCAAAAAGGTTTCTCACTTCTAGAGCTGACCGAGGAAACTTCTATGCTGTCTCATCTCAAAAAAGAAGTAGAGACCTATTATCAACCGAAGAAAAGATAAAAAGTCGAGGGATTTCCTCGACCTTTTCATATTATTCTATTCATTATTTCTTAATACCAGCCGTTGTTAAGCCAGAAGTTTTTCGCAGCTGTCCATGAACCGTAACGTCCTGCAACGTAAGCATCTGCTACACGTTCTTGGTTTTCAGCTGAGTAGTCACCGTTCAAGTATGAATCTGTCAATTGGTAGCGTCCGATGTAACGTCCGTTTGTAGCTGTGTAGCTACCGCCTGATTCTTTTTGAGCGATCCATTCTTTAGCTTCTGCTTCAGATCCGCTTACAGTTGTAGCAACTGTTTCTTCTGCTACTGTTTCGCTTGCTGCTGGAATTTCTTCCTCTACCTCTGTAGTTTCTGCCACTGTAGCTGAAACAGCTTCATCTTGGGCAGCTGGTGCTTCATAAGTCGTTGAAGCTGGTGCTACTGGCGCTGCTGGACCGTCGATAACCAACTCTTGACCAACATAAATCATATGGATATTATCAATGTGATTGTTTTCTGCCAATTTCTCAACTGTTGTGTTGTGAGTTTCAGCGATTTCTGAAAGTGTATCACCTTCTTTAACAGTGTAAGTTGATGATTCTTGAGCAGATACAAATGATGGAGCAAATACTGCAAACAAGGCAGCTACTCCTGCAAGAGTTGTTTTAATCTTTTTAGTTGTTGATTTCATATTCGAAAATTCTCCTTCTTTCTATAGTTCTATCATACCCTTTTAATATTACTGTTTCTTGACACTTTTATGTAGAAATATTACAAAATTATTTTTTATTTCCCTAAATAAGCTATTTTTGTCATAAAAGATACTATTTTTATGCTATTTGTAGTGTAAAAAGGTTTTCATCCACAATTAAAGCCAAGACCTTCATTCTTTGATATAATAGAGATAAGAATTTTTATAAGGGGAAACTGATGAAATCACTTCGTTTTCAATCTGTCTTTGATATCATCGGACCAGTTATGATTGGCCCATCTAGTAGCCATACCGCTGGTGCTGTTCGTATTGGGAAGATTGTCTCTTCCATTTTTGATGATACTCCGACAGAAGTCGAATTCCAACTATTTAACTCATTTGCCAAGACTTATCGTGGTCACGGGACAGACCTAGCCCTTGTTGCAGGTATTTTGGGCATGGATACAGATGATCCTGAAATTCCAAACAGTCTGGAGATTGCCCACAAGCGTGGCATCAAGATTGTCTGGACTATTCAGAAAGACAGCAATGCTCCTCACCCAAACACCACTAAAATTACTGTCAAAAATGCCCACAAGACTATCAGTGTGACTGGTATTTCTATCGGTGGAGGAAATATTCAGGTAACCGAACTCAATGGCTTTGCTGTCTCTCTCAATATGAATACACCGACTATCATCATCGTTCATCAAGATATTCCAGGTATGATTGCCCTCGTAACGGAGGCACTTTCACGCTATGGTATCAATATCGCCCAGATGAATGTTACTCGTGAAAAAGCTGGTGAAAAAGCCATTATGATTATCGAAGTCGACAGTCGCAACTGTGATGAGGCCATCGAAGAAATTCGTAAAATCCCTCATCTCCACAATGTCAATTTCTTTAAATAGGAGGAAGCATGTTTTATTCTATCAAAGAATTGGTCGAGCAGGCAGAACTGGACTTTCAAGGAAATGTAGCAGAACTCATGATTACTACTGAGTTTGAATTGACCGGTCGCGAACGTGAAGAAGTGCTCCTTCTCATGGAACGCAATCTGGAAGTCATGAAAGCCTCTGTTCAACTCGGCCTCAATGAAAATAAATCTCGTAGTGGCCTGACAGGTGGAGATGCTGCCAAATTGGACCACTACATCAAAAACGGAAAAACTCTATCAGATTACACGGTTCTATCTGCTGCCCGAAATGCCATCGCAGTCAATGAACACAATGCCAAAATGGGCTTGGTTTGTGCCACTCCTACCGCAGGAAGTGCTGGCTGTCTGCCCTCAGTTCTAACTGCTGCAATTGAAAAATTAGACCTCAGCCACGAGCAACAGCTGGATTTCCTCTTTGCTGCTGGTGCCTTTGGACTAGTCATCGCAAACAATGCCTCTATCTCAGGCGCTGAGGGTGGCTGTCAGGCCGAAGTCGGCTCTGCCTCTGCTATGAGTGCTGCTGCCTTGACTCTAGCTGCTGGTGGAACACCTTATCAGGCCAGTCAAGCCATTGCCTTTGTCATTAAAAATATGCTGGGCCTCATCTGTGATCCTGTTGCCGGCTTGGTCGAAATTCCCTGTGTCAAACGCAATGCCATGGGAGCTAGCTTTGCCTTTATCGCAGCAGACATGGCCTTGGCAGGCATCGAATCTAAAATCCCTGTGGATGAGGTTATCGATGCCATGTACCAAGTAGGAGCTAGCATGCCAACTGCCTTTCGTGAAACAGCTGAAGGTGGACTCGCTGCCACACCTACTGGTCGTCGCCTCCAAAAAGAAATTTTCGGAGAATAAGCTTATCAAATAGGAGAAACTATGACCTCTATCTCAGCTATCTTTTTCGATCTGGATGGAACCCTCGTGGATAGTTCTATCGGGATTCACAATGCCTTTACCCATACCTTTAAAGAGCTAGGGGTGCCTAGCCCTGATGCCAAAACGATTCGTGGTTTTATGGGGCCGCCCCTTGAAAGTAGTTTTGCAACCTGCCTGCCCAAAGAACAAATTTCTGAGGCTGTCCAGATATACCGTTCTTACTACAAGGAAAAAGGCATCCATGAAGCTCAGATCTTCCCTCAGATTGTAGAATTGCTTCAAGAACTATCCACGAATTACCCTCTTTATATCACCACTACAAAGAATACACCAACCGCTCAGGATATGACTAAAAACTTGGGAATCCATCATTTCTTTGAGGACATTTATGGTTCCAGCCCTGAAGCACCCCATAAGGCAGATGTCATTCGCCAAGCCTTACAGACACATCAACTAGCACCAGAACAAGCCATCATCATCGGAGATACCAAGTTTGATATGCTGGGAGCTCAAGAAACAGGCATTCAGAAATTGGCCGTCACTTGGGGATTTGGAGAGCAAGCAGATTTGCTCAACTATCAGCCTGATTATATCGCCCACAAACCCTCAGAAGTTTTGGCCTATTTTCAATAACATAACGGAGACTGGGCAAAATCTCTATTTCATACTCAATGAAAACGAAGCAAGTCTCTACATAACAAAACGCATATTACCAAGGTTCTTCAAACCTGATAATATGCGTTTTTCTGTTTTTATTCAACGTGGGTGGTTTGATTGGCAAAGGCGATAATGGCTTGCTTCAACTCATCTCCACTAAGAGTGCGGAACTCTTCAATCTTTTGATCGATGGCTTCTAGAGGCATGACATTAACCTTACCAACGAAAATCTTATCCATAACTTGGTTATCAACAAGTTCGGTTGATACCAAGAGTTCTTCGTAGAGTTTTTCGCCTGGGCGGATTCCAACTTCAACAATTGGAATTTCGCTTTCGGTGTGTCCACTTAGAAGGACCATTTTCTTGGCCAAGTCATAAATCTTGACTGGTTTGCCCATATCAAGGATAAAGACTTCTCCATCTTTAGCATAAGCACCAGCATGGATAACCAAACGGCTAGCTTCTGGAATGGTCATGAAATAACGGGTCATGCGGAAGTCTGTCACCGTTACAGGCCCACCTTCAGCAATCTGGCGTTCAAAGACTGGAATGACACTACCACGGCTACCAAGAACATTCCCAAAACGAACTGCACAGTAGGTCGATTGGCTACGTTGGTTAAAGCCAGTGACAATCAACTCAGCCACGCGCTTGGTTGCTCCCATAACATTGGGTGGATTAACCGCCTTATCTGTTGAAATCATAACCATCTTAGGTACTTTGGCTTCATCAACAGCCTTAGCCACATTGTAGGTTCCACGGATATTGTTTTTGAAGGCTTCTTTTGGATTGCGCTCCATCATAGGAACGTGCTTGTGGGCAGCCGCATGATAAACAATAGCTGGCTTGTACTGCTCAAAAACTTGCAACAGACGGTCGTAGTCTTGAATATCTGCAATAACTGGCACATAATCAATCCCTTGGAACTTGCGAATCAATTCATGATAAACGAGGTAGATTGAGTTTTCCCCATGACCTAGTAAGACAATGCGTTCAGGATTGAAACGACTAACTTGGCGACAGATTTCAGAACCGATTGAGCCACCAGCACCTGTAACCAAGATTGTTTTTCCAGTTAATTCTGTACCCAGACGCGATTCGTCAAGTCGAATTTCCTGACGGCCCAAAAGGTCTGTGATATCAATTTTTTGAAACCCAGTAGCTGCTTGGTGAAGTCCCTGAACAACGGTTTCAACCTTAGGCATCTTGTAACATTTGACACCCAGTTTATTACACATCTGCAAGATACGTTCATATTCTGACGGATCAAGCGACGGAATTGCAACGATAACACGTTCGATTTGATGGCGTTTGGCTAATTCAGGCAGATTATCATATGAACCCAAAACAGGGATACCACCGAGTTTTTGTCCCTTTTTCTTAGCATCCTTATCCAAAATACCAACAAGTTCTAATTCACTGGTTGGATGTTGGTAGCTATCCATAAAGAGAGCTCCACCATCACCAGCACCGATCAAGAAGGTCCGACGGTGTTCTCCATCACCACTGCCTTTTTTGCGTTTGGAGTAGATTAACTGCCAAGTAATCCGTGGCAATAAAATCAAGAAAGTACTCAACAAGATAAAGAGAATGATGAAACGGATGGAGAAGAGTGGCAAGAAGGCATAGCAGATTCCATAAGACAAAACACTGCTGGCAGTCACACCAAAAAAGATTTTCATAAAATCCGTAATCTTGCTGTAACGACTAATACTCGCGTTCAAACCCCAAAATGCAATCATCAATTGATAGAACAGGAAGGCCAAACTCGTATAGATAATATAGTCAACAGGTGCTGGATTAATCAGCCCATAAAATAAAATATAAGATACAATGATGGAAACCACCATACTCAAAATATCAAATATTCCCCAGAAAACCTGTTTTTGTTGTTTATTTAAAATTTCCACCAGATCAATCACATAATCTGTGAGTTTTTTATTCATAGAAATTTACTCCTCCTTAAAAGAGTTGAATATTTATATTGTTATTATAACACTTTTTATCCAGTTTACGATTTGCTACAATCTTTTACTTTCTTTTTCTTAACAGTTTCATAAAAATAAACTGTCGGACAAATCCTGGACAAAGGGCAACAACCATCTGAATCGTAACACTCTTGGCATACTCCATGTAAGAAATTTGTCCTCGCTTCAGCATTCGTTGACGAGCCTGACGATAAAGTTTGAGGTAGCGCAGTCCCCCACGACGCTCAAACATTCCTGCTCCGACACGAACCCTACACAAGATTTGATCGAGGTTTCCAGTCTTAGCTCCTGCAGCAATCATATTGAGCCAGAGGAGGTCATCCTCCATATAAAGCCCATCCTCATAGTTGCCGGCCTTGAGAACCATATCCTTCTTGAACATGACCGTCATGTGGTTAAAAGCACTTCTCATCCTTTGATAAGCCACAATATCTGCATGTTGGGTTGGAACACGACGATAAGAAACAATCTCATCAGGATTGTCAATAAACTCTGCAATATGGCCACCTAATAGGTCCAGGTTGTCCTTCTCCATTAACTGAACCTGTTTCTCAAAACGGTCTGGAACTGCTATATCATCCGTATCCATACGGGCAATAATATCGTACTGACACTGCAAAACACCCTGTCGAAGAGCCAGACCCAAACCTTGATTCTGCTCAAGAGGACAGCGTTTCACTGGAATTTCAGACTCAGCCTCCACCTGGTCTAACACCTGATAGAGTTCAGGTGTCAAAGGTCCATCCTCAACCAGAACCAACTCGCTCGGTTTCAGGGTCTGATTTTGAACACTCTCAATAGCATCCTTTAAAAATGTCGGATTTTCCTTGATATAGACCGACATCAATACGCTGATTTTTTGCTTTTCAGACACAGTTTTTCTCCAATGTATAGATTTCCTTCCACTATTTTATCATAATTTTCAAGACTTTCCTATTTTTATCTTGAAAGCCAGAAACCTTACTTGACATTATAGTGAAAAAGCCTTAAAATAAGCTGTTATTAAAATCAACTAGAAGAGGTATTATATGAAAAAGCAATCACTCTTTTTTGTTCCAGGTATTATCCTGATTGGTGTTTCCTTGCGGACTCCTTTTACTGTTTTACCCATTATTTTGGGAGATATTTCGCAAGGTCTGGGAGTAGAAGTCAGTTCACTTGGCGTCTTGACCAGCCTTCCCCTCCTCATGTTTACCCTCTTCTCGCTATTTTCTACCCGACTGGCTCAGAAAATCGGCTTGGAGCATCTCTTCACCTATAGCCTTTTCTTCTTGACTATAGGCTCTCTGATTCGACTAATCAATCTGCCCCTGCTCTATCTAGGAACCTTGATGGTTGGGGCAAGTATCGCAGTCATCAACGTTCTGCTTCCTAGTCTTATCCAAGCCAATCAGCCAAAAAAAATTGGTTTTCTGACCACCTTATATGTAACGTCTATGGGGATTGCGACGGCTCTGGCTTCCTATCTAGCTGTTCCTATTACACAAGCCAGTTCTTGGAAAGGATTGATCATCCTCCTCACCCTGCTCTGTCTAGCAACTTTTTTGGTCTGGTTGCCAAATCACCGCTATAATCATAGACTAGCTCCACAAACCAAACAAAAAAGCCAAACAAAGGTCATGCGTAATAAACAGGTCTGGGCAGTGATTGTCTTTGCAGGTTTTCAATCCCTGCTCTTTTACACTGCTATGACTTGGTTACCGACCATGGCTATCCATGCAGGCCTATCCAGTCACGAAGCTGGCTTGCTGACTTCTATCTTCTCTCTGATTAGCATTCCTTTTTCAATGACCATCCCAAGCCTGACAACCAGCTTGTCAACTCGTAATCGGCAGCTCATGCTCACTCTGGTCTCACTAGCTGGTGTGGTCGGCATTTCCATGCTCTTCTTCCCAATCAATCATTTCATTTACTGGCTTGCTATCCATCTCCTCATCGGAACCGCAACTAGTGCCCTCTTCCCTTATCTCATGGTCAACTTTTCACTCAAGACAAGCGCCCCTGAAAAGACAGCCCAATTGTCTGGCCTATCTCAAACAGGAGGCTATATCTTAGCATCCTTTGGTCCAACTCTCTTTGGTTACAGTTTTGACCTGTTCCACTCTTGGGTACCAGCTGTAGCTGCCCTCTTACTCGTCGATATCCTGATGACTGTAGCCCTCTTTACAGTGGACAGAGCTGATAAAATCCTCTAAAAAAGTTTTTGGGATTTGCCACAAATAAATACACTTTGAAAGCCAGACTGAGTCTGGTTTTTTGTATGAGTATATATCTAAAAATCATCATACATATACTAGGAGAAAGATGTAGTTTTTGATATAATAAAATATGTAGAAACTAATTATGAAACAAAAAGGCAGATTAGTTTTAACTAGCAATAATTACTATTTCAAAGTGAGGGCATAGTATGGATGAACAGAAATACAATTTGGAACAAAGTATAGCAGAGTTAGGTAAGCTCCTTGACTTATCAGCCAAAGAGACAACAAATAAGGATACCTGTGAAGCTCTGGCTGAAAAAGCAAAAATAATTTATGAGGAACATCCTGAATCAGAAGACATTGCTTTAGGTTATGCTTTGGTTCTTTTCAATTTATCGGTTGAACAAGTGAATGTTGAGGAGTTACTGAACACTGCTAATTCTGTCAAACAAATTTTTGATCGCTTCAATCATTCTGAAGAGATTGCTTTACAATATGCTATGGCTTTGGTCAATTTGTCAGTTGAACAAAAAAATGTTGAGGAGCGTTGGAGCACTGCTAATTCTGTCAAACAAATTTTTGATCGCTTCAATCATTCTGAAGACATTGCTTTACAATATGCTATGGCTTTAGTCAATTTGTCAGTTGAACAAAAAAATGTTGAGGAGCGTTGGAGCACTGCTAATTCTGTCAAACAAATTTTTGATTGCTTCAATCATTCTGAAGACATTGCTTTACGTTATGCTATGGCTTTAGTCAATTTGTCAGCTATACAAGAAAATGTTAAGGAACTACTAAATACCGTTAATTCTGTCAAAGAAATTTTTGACCGCTTCAATCAATCTGAAGCCATTGCTTTACAATATGCTAAGGCTCTAGTCTATATGTCAGGTAAACAAAAAAGTGTTGAGGAGCGTTGGAACACTGCTAATTCTGTCAAAGAAATTTTTGACCGCTTCAATCAATCTGAAGACATTGCTTTACGTTATACTTTTGCTCTGGGCTATTTGTCGGTTGAACAAGTGAATGTTGAGGAGCGTTGGAACACTGTTAATTCTGTCAAAGAAATTTTTGACCGCTTCAAACAGTCTGAAGACATTGCATCACTTTATAGTATCGTTCTAGTCAATTTATCAGCTATACAAGAAAATGTTGAGGAGCGTTGGAACACTGTTAATTCTGTCAAAGAAATCTTTGAGCTCTTCAATCAATCTGAAACCATTGGTTTACAATATGCTAAGGCTCTAGTCAATCTTTCAAACCTGAAAGATGATATCGAGCAAATAGAGAATACAGTTAATATAATATTAGATATCCTAAAAAATTTCTCTAGCGTTGAAATTCTTAATATTCTAGTGGAAATACTACAAAACAACCCTGATATAAAATTAGATACAGATAAGATTCCAACTACTAGTCTCACAAAAGTTTTAGATAAGCTGTGTTTAAATTCTAATATTAACACGGACAGAGAATTACTAATTCGTGCTTTAAACCTTAAACTTGCTTCAGGCCGTAAACTCGTTTTAAATACAAAATATGATATTTTAAACGGTTGGATTGAATACTATAAAGATGTTAAAGATAAAGATAAACTCAATCAATTAATAGATATCTATAGGATCGTTCAAGAAATCAAATTTAAACTTGGTTTGAAAGAAGATAATAAGAAGCTTCAATTTGGTCATTACACTAAAGGAAGTACTCTACAAGTTATGTTAGAACAAGAGGAAAAGAAAGAAAAGGAGAAGAAACATATTTTTTCTGTTTCTGGAAAAACTCGCTTGTACAATGCTAGTTATATGAACGACCCCGAAGAAGGGTTGGTTATCGAAAAAGTGTTGAAATCTAACAAAGAAGAGAAAATTTCATCCTACTTTGAGAATCGAAATATTTTAGATCCTAGCTCATGGTTTTTAATGAGTTTTACCAGTAAGACCGATGACTTATCCATGTGGTCCCAGTACGGTGATGACGCTCAAGGTGTTTGTCTAGTACTTAGAGAAGATGATTTTTCAAGATTCACTTCCTTCAATGATGTACCATGGCGTAAAGAAACACTACTACTAGAATCTGAAAATAAGAGTGAAGTTGCAATATCTGAATCAAGTAGTGATTTCAAAAGTCCTCTGAATAAATTAGAGAATAATGATTCAACCAATTCTATTAATAGGGATGAAACCCAACTAAAATCTGAGCAAAAAGACAATGTTTCTAAAGGAAGCATTGATTATCTATATAGAATAGCCTATGTTAATACAGGTAAAGATTTTGAACTAGAGAAATCCGAACTCTTTGATGATGATGAAATAAAAAAATTAGATGAATCTGTAAATCATTTAAAACAAAAATTGGAAGAAAATTTGGATGAGAGTGATCCCTTTTATAAAAATGCCATCTCTGAATGTATCGAAGAAATTCGCTACTTATTTAAATCTGTCGATTACAAATATGAAAACGAACTTCGTATCTTACGCTATGCTAATCTAGACCCAAGTAATGATAAAATCAAAATTGATAAAACCTCTGGGATAGGCAAACTTTATGTAGAACGGGAAAACCCAATTCAAATTGAGAAGGTCATTTTTGGTCCTAAGTTTCCAAATCCTGAATATGTAACTCCTTTATTGAAACTTTTGGATAAGAAAATTAAGTATGAGAAATCTATGATAAAATTTAGATAAAGCCCGACAACATCCTCTAAACTTCTAGTTTTGGCTAGGAGTTTTTTATATATAAAAATTTTACACATTTCTCTTGACAGGGCTTTCTTTTAGTTGTACAATGTATGTGTAGAAAAAATATATATAAAAATCTTACACATTAGAAAAGGAGGTTTCCCATGTACTTTCCAACATCCTCTGCCTTGATTGAATTTCTCATCTTGGCCGTACTGGAAAAAGGGGATTCTTATGGTTATGAGATTAGCCAAACCATTAAGCTCATCGCTAATATCAAAGAATCCACACTCTATCCCATTCTCAAAAAATTGGAAGGCAATAGCTTTCTGACAACCTATTCTAGAGAGTTCCAAGGTCGCATGCGCAAATACTACTCCTTGACAAACGGTGGTATAGAGCAGCTCTTGACCCTAAAAGATGAATGGACACTCTATACAGACACCATTAATGGCATCATAGAAGGGAGTATCCGCCATGACAAGAACTGAATACCTGACTCAGCTAGAACTCTATCTCAAGAAACTGCCTGAAGCTGACCAAATTGAAGCCATGGACTATTTCAGGGAACTCTTTGACGATGCTGGAGTCGAAGGAGAAGAAGAACTCATCGCTAGCTTGGGAACTCCCAAAGAAGCGGCTCACGAAGTCCTCTCTAATCTTCTCGATAAAAAAATCAATGAGGCACCCGCTCAAAAGAATAACCGACAAATTTTGCATATCGCCTTGTTAGCTTTGCTTGCAGCCCCTATCGGTATTCCTTTGGGAATCGCCATCCTCGTGTCCCTGTTCGCAATCCTTGTGGCAGCCTTGACTGTCATTCTAGCTTTCTTTGCGGTTTCCATACTTGGTATCATCGGCGGATTCCTATTTTTAGTTGAAAGTTTCACTGTCCTCGCCCAAGCCAAATCAGCCTTTATCTTGATTTTTGGTGCTGGTTTACTGGCTATCGGTGCTTCTTCACTAGTCTTACTAGGTATTTCCTATGTAGCCCGCTTCTTCGGTCTACTCATTGTTCGCCTGGTGCAATTTGTTCTCAAAAAAGGAAAGAGAGGTGACCAGCATGCGTAAATGGACAAAAGGATTTCTCATTTTTGGTGTGGTGACTACCATTATCGGCTTTATCCTGCTCTTTGTAGGAATCCAATCTGACGGGATTAAGAGTCTGCTTGCCATGTCCAAGGAGCCTGTCTATGATAGTCGGATGGAAGAGTTGACCTTTGGCAAGGAAGTCGAAAACCTAGAGATTACTCTCCATCAACACGCACTGACCATCACAGACTCTTTCGATGATCAAATCCACATTTCTTACCATCCATCTCTTTCTGCTCACCATGATCTTATCACAAATCAGAACGATAAAACGCTGAGCCTCACTGATAAGAAACTGTCTGAAACTCCATTTCTCTCTTCTGGAATTGGCGGGATTCTCCATATCGCAAGCAGCTACTCTCGTCGTTTTGAAGAAGTTATTCTCCAATTGCCAAAAGGGAGAACTCTAAAAGGAATCAACGTGTCAGCCAATCGTGGACAAACCAGTATCACTAATGCCAGCCTTGAAAATGCGACCCTCAATACCAATAATGCCTATCTCCTCCGAATTGAAGGAAGTCGTATCAAAAACAGTAAACTCACAACCCCTAATATCATTAATATCTTTGATACAGACCTTACAGATAGTCAGCTAGAGTCAACAGAACATCACTTCCACGCTGAAAATATCCAAGTCCATGGTAGGGTTGAACTGACTGCCAAATATTATCTCAGAATCATCCTAGACCAGAAAGAGAGCCAACGAATTAACTGGGACATCTCAAGCAACTATGGTTCTATCCACCAATTCACAAGAGAAAAGCCTGAATCAAGAGGCACGGAATTAAGCAACCCTTACAAAACTGAAAAAACCGATGTCAAGGATCAACTCATTGCTAGATCTGATGATGATATTGAACTAATATCCACACCAAGCAGACGTTGACAAAAACGCTTACATCTGCTACTATGGAAGCAATTTATCTAACTAAAAAGGAGGTTCTACCATGAAACAAGAATGGTTTGAAAGTAATGATTTTGTAAAAACAACAAGCAAGAACAAGCCTGAAGAACAAGCCCAAGATGTTGCAGACAAGGCTGACGAAACGATAGCCGATCTCGATACACCAATTGAAAAAAATACTCAAGTAGAGGAGGAAGTCTCTCAAGCTGAAGTCGAACTTGAAAGCCAGCAAGAAGATAAAATTGAAACGCCTGAAAACGGTGAAGCGAGAACAGAAATAGAAGAAAAGAAGGCATTAGATTCTACTGAAGAAGAGCAAGATCTTCCTGAAGAAACAGAAAAAGTCACTATAGCTGAAGAGAAGCAAGAAGCTCTTCCTCAGCAAAAAACAACTACGAAAGAGCCCCTTCTTCTCAGTAAATCCTTAGAAAGTCCTTATATTCCCGACCAAGCTCCAAAATCGACGGATAAATGGAAAGAGCAAGTGCTTGATTTTTGGTCTTGGCTAGTGGAAGCGATCAAATCTCCTACAAGCAAGCTTGAAACAAGTAGCACACACAGTTACACAGCCTTTCTCTTGCTCATTCTGTTTTCTGCATCTTCCTTTTTCTTTAGTATCTATCACATCAAACAAGCCTACTATGGACATATAGCAACTATAAACAGCCACTTCCCTGAGCAACTAGCTCCTTTAACTCTCTTTTCTATCATCTCTATCCTAGTAGCGACAACACTCTTCTTCTTTTCATTCCTCTTGGGCAGTTTCGTTGTGAGACGATTTATCTACCAAGAAAAGGACTGGACGCTAGAAAAGGTTCTCCAACAATATAGTCAACTCTTGGCAATTCCAATCTTCCTCACTGCCATTGCTAGTTTCTTTGCCTTCTTTGATAGCCTACGATTTACAGCCCTCTTGTGTGTGATTAGCATTGGAATCATTCTGCTTGCTAGCCTCCATATCATTACAAGGCCAAGTCAAACAAGTGAAGCCGACTCCTTCTATCAATTATTCTTGTCTGTCCTTGTTAACGGAGTCATTATCCTCCTCTTCTTTGTAGCTGAAGTCGCACTGATTGGGGATTACCTTCGTATCTTGGCCTTTCTTTAAACTTTAATCCTGTCTTTCACGGCAGGATTTTTTATATGCTAAAAAGCAAGTCGATTGACCTGCTTCTGCTTTACTTTTCTTATGCTAATGCTTTAAAATCTTTGTCTAAGATGGGCTGTACTTCTAATTGATTGGCGTCTAGTTGGTGGTAAAAAGATGGGGGTAGTACCTCGAGGAATGTTGCATAGTCCAAGCGAGCGATGGCTTCATAATCTTCTGGTTTAGAGCCATCTCCTGTGATTTGAACCAAGTCAATTTCCCACTGGACTTCCTTATCCAGCAATTGCTCAATATAGGCTGCAGGAACAAATGGTTCTCTCGGTAACACTGTCTTGACACCTTGAGCTAGATGGTAAACGCCATGCACTTGCCCTTCTCCATCCTGATAGAAGGAAACTCTTGCAAAGTAGGCATCTGTCTCTTGAACCGCACGTACACGCGCTTCAAACTGAGCCAAGCCGTCTTCCTCTAAAAAGCTTTTCAAATCCTCATGACTAAAGAAAACAGGATTAAAAATTCCTTGGCAAATCATAAAGCGTGCTGCACTATCAGCCAGATGGGCTTGAATACCTGCTTGGAAATAAGCTTCAAAGTCAAAACCATCGAGCCCTTCAATCTCAGTTCCTGTGTAAGCAAGCAGGGCATCTATAAATGATTTGATAATCTCCCAGTCTGTCTTTGTGAGTAGGTCAGGAAGATCGACACGATAAGCCTTTTGACCATCATCATAACTAACTTTAAAGAGAAATTGTGATTGCCCCACTATCGCACACTCGATATACTCAAGACGGTTAAGAGGCTGACGGAGATAGACTGCATCATAGCTATGTGACTCCAAGCCATCTACCAAGTCCAAGATAGACTTGGCAGTCAAAATTTCCTGTTCTCCTAAAATGCTCTGTTTATTTGGAATAAAAAATGTTTTCGCCATAACTGGACTCCTTTTGAAATCGTTTACATATAGTATACCTTATTTTTCTGAAAGATACAGAAACAAACTTTAGATTTTTGAGTAAAAAGCATAGAAAAACAGCCCCTAAGGACTGTTTGATCTTATACTGTAGCTGCTTGATCCAAGCTTTCACCGATAGCGGCTAGGCGCTCGATAACTTCAGCTTGTGTCAATTCATTTTCTGAGACATAGCGGTTACGTGGGTGAACACGGCACTCGTGTGAGCATCCACGAAGGTACTTGTCTTCATTTTCTTCTGATGTCAAGATACGACGGTTACAGAATGGATTTCCACAGTTTACATAACGTTCACATGGTGTTCCATCAAACCAGTCTTTCCCTACGATGGTTGGGTTGACATGGTTAACATCAACTGCGATACGCTCGTCAAAGACGTACATTTTCCCATCCCAAAGCTCACCTTGGACTTCTGGGTCTTTACCGTAAGTAGCGATTCCTCCGTGCAATTGGCCGACATCTTTGTAGCCTTCACGGACCATCCAGCCTGAGAATTTCTCACAGCGAACTCCACCTGTACAGTAAACCACGACACGTTTGTCCATGAATTTTTCCTTGTTGTCACGGACCCATTGTGGCAACTCACGGAAGTTGCGGATGTCTGGGCGGATAGCTCCACGAAAATGTCCTAGGTCGTACTCGTAATCGTTACGTGTGTCAAGGACCACTGTATCTTCGTCAAGAAGGGCTTCTTTGAACTCTTTTGGAGACAAGTAGGCACCTGTTGTTTCAAGTGGGTTGATGTCGTTATCGAAGTCATTGTCTTCCAAACCAAGGTGGACAATTTCTTTCTTGTAGCGAACAAACATCTTCTTGAAGGCTTGTTCATTTTCTTCATCAATCTTGAACCAGAGGTCTTCCATGCCTGGGAGGCTGTGAACGTAGTCCATATATTTTTGAGTTGTTTCGTAGTCACCTGAAACGGTTCCGTTAATTCCCTCGTCAGCGACTAGGATACGACCTTTAAGGCCGATTGATTTACAGAAAGCCAAGTGGTCTGCAGCAAATTTCTCTGCATTTTCAATTGGAGTATAAAGGTAGTAAAGTAAGACACGAATATCTTTTGCCATAAGATTTGTTCTCTTTTCTATTCTTAAATTTTCAGAATTTTTCATCTAACTATACTAGTATACCTGCTTGAGAAAGCGAATGCAATTTATTTGACTGGAAATTGTAGAAAGGGACTTATCCCTGCATTTCATTAGTAACCATAGCGAATCGCAGATAATTCTCTCAATTTTTTGATCTGCTCAGCTTGACTTTCTGACAGAGTCAGCTTATTGTCAATCAACACACGTGAGATGTCAACGTTCATTTGGCTTAGAATAAACGGAGTAGAGGTCCCATCATCCTTTAATCGTCTTTTATAACTCACTAACTGATTTTTCAAGGGAGCAAGTTGAGGCGTATCCTTTATATCTTCCAATAGATGATTTATGATCGTCAGGGCTTCACAACGTCTTTCACTTCCTCCAGCGAACCATTTTAATGGTGTCATACTCATTTACCTCCTGAAACTCGCTTATAAATTGAAAAACTATAATTCCTAACTCGTCTGTCAATATTTTACCCAAACACCCTATGTAAAAAAGTCAGCAGAAATGGCAAGGTCGCCACAATATTATTGATCACATGCACCGCATAGGAAGGATAGATGCTCTTGGTATAGCGGGTCAAACTAGCAAAGATGATGCCAGATGTTGCAAAGACGAAGATATCTAACAAACTAGGCAGGCTTGAAAAATGAGGAAGAGCAAATAAAATTGACGGAAGAAGCAAATCAAGGCCAAATCTCGAATGCTTAAAAAAGGCGTGTTGCAGTAATCCTCTATAAATCAACTCTTCCATCAGTGGAGTCAGAAAGAACAAAGTTATATAGATACCTAGCTCAGCAAAGTTGGTCCCACTATAACCGATCAATACAGCCCAACCTTCAGCAGTTGACTGAACATGTTTAGCTGTCTGAACGTTAAAAGAGATCTGGAGCACTACCACTAATACTGTCAAAATCGAATACCAAAGCCATTTTTTTCTCGGAATGCGAAAAAGATAGCCGTGCCCTGTCTTAATCAGAATCCAAATCATGACTCCGCTAAATAGCAAACTCAAGATATTTTGAATCCAGACGAAATTGCCAATCTGGGAAGAAAATTGCCAATAATTTTGAACAATAAGCGTCAGCTTAGCAAGTCCAAATACGAAAAACAGGTAAGAGAAGACTGCACTTATTTTGAGTAGAAGCTGATACTTTTTCATTTGAACTCTCCTTTGTAAACTCGAGACATCTCTAATATAAGCTATATTCTCCTAAATCCTTACTCCAAATCCTAAATGGTGCTTGAGATTTCCTGAATGGTTAAATAGTGATAAGGAAACATGGATATCCATGCTCTCGTTTCAAAAAATCACTGCCTCCCCCAGATAAGCCTGAGGAAAACAGTGATTCAGTTTTTAGGAATTAAGAATGAATACACGAAATCAATTGATCTTATGATTTTTTGTTTTTCAAGAATTCATCGTATTGTTTTTGCATTTCGTTCAATACTTTATCGTAGGCACCTTCAGATTTCAATTTTTCCATCAATTCTGGAATAGCTTTATCTGGGTCTACAGTACCAGTGTTGATAGCTGTATCGAATTGTTGCATTGTGTTAGAGATTGCTGAGATTTCAGATTTCACATTGTCAGTGTTAAAGATGAATCCAAGTGCTGGAGATTCTTTAGCTTCAGCCAATTGTTTCTTAGAGTCTGCGATTTGTTGGTCTGTAACGTTTTCGTTGATGTAAAGGATCCAGTTGTTACCAGTGTTCCATCCACCCATGTGAGTGTTTCCTTTGTATCCATCAAGAACGCGAACACGGTTTTCTTTACCTGCAATTTTTTCCCAGTTCTTGCCTTCTGGACCATAAACAAGACCGTTCAAGAGTTCTGGGTTAGTGTTCAAGAGGTTCAACACTTCCATTGATTTTTCTTTGTTCTTAGAGTTGTTTGAGATAACAAAGTTAGCAACTTGTGTTGTTTGGTTTTTCTTGATGAAGTTAGTGATTGGTTTGATTTGGATATCTTTGTTAGCAACACGTGAAAGCAAGCTGTTACCATAGTCAGCTGGTCCTACTGTTTCTTCACGAACGAACCAAGTATCTTGTTGAAGGTCAAATGAAGTATCGCTTGTTGCTACGTCTTTTGGAATGTATCCAGCTTCATAGAATTTGTGAAGAGTTTTCAAGTGTTCTTTAAAGCGAGGCACTTCGTAACGGTTTACGATCTTAGTAGTGTCCCCTTCAAGGTCGATAACGAATGGAAGTCCATTTGGAACTGGGTAGTCAAAGTTATCAGATGGGATGAAGTTCTTAGTAACCGCAAATGGCACTACATCTGGAGCTTTTTCTTTGATTTGTTTCAAGACTGGTTCAAGTGTTTCGTATGAAGTGACACCTGAAATATCGATACCGTATTTAGCAAGAAGAGTTCCATTGAAGGCAAAGTTTTGAGATGATGCAACGTTGGCTGCAACTGGAACTGCGTAAATTTTACCGTTAATGCTGTTACCTTTGATGTAAGCTGGGTCAAGTGCTTTGTAAAGGTCTTTACCTTCTTTTTTATACAATTCTGTCAAGTCAGCGTAAGCACCTTTTTGAGCATTTACAATGTAGTTATCTGCAAAGGCGATATCATAGTTTTCACCAGATGATGTGATAACTGACATTTTCTTACCATAGTCACCCCATCCAAGGTATTGGATATCCAATTTAGCACCAACTTTTTCTTCGATGATTTTATTGGCATTTTCGAGCAATTCATCCAAGTTATCTGGTTTGTCACCGATTTGGTACATTTTGATAACAGGTTTGTCACCTGAATCAGCAGCTTTTTTACTGTTACCTGTCAAGTTTCCACAAGCAGCGAGACCAGCAGCCAAAGCGACTACGCTAGCAGATGCAAAAGCATATTTTTTCCAGTTTTTCATGATAAAAACTCCTTTTTTTATTTTTAAACTTATAAACAATGTAATGATTTTAACTTCACGCAAGGGAAGTTGGGAACTGAGAAAGGATATTTCTCAACAAGCACTATTCTTTCACACCACCGATAGTCAAACCTTTTACAAAGTAGCGTTGGAAGAATGGATACAAAATCGCGATTGGAAGGGTTGCGACCACAACCATGGCCATACGTCCTGTTTCCTTTGGTAGAGCAACTCCCAGTTGACCAGAGAGGCCGACCGCTTTGGCGATGTAGTCCATATTTTGTTGGATTTGCATGAGCAAATATTGCAATGGATACAAGTTGTCACTCTTGATATAAAGAAGGGCATTGAACCAGTCATTCCAGAAACCAAGCGCTGTCAAGAGCGTGATGGTTGCGATACCTGGTAGTGACAATGGCAAACAGATCTGGAAGAAGATCCGAGCTTCACTGGCACCATCGATACGAGCGGATTCAAGAATGGCTTCTGGAATGGTCTTCTTGAAGAAGGAACGCATCAAGACAATATTGAATGGTGAGAGAAGCATTGGAACAATCAAGGCCCAAACAGTGTCACCAAGCTGAAGTACACGAGTTACCATGATGTAACCTGGTACCAAACCAGCGTTGAACAACATACTAAGTAGAACGAAAATTGTAAAAAATCTGCGATACTTAAAGGTTGTCCGTGAAATAGCGTAAGCATAAGTTGTTGTGATAAAGACATTTGTCAATGTCCCAACTACGGTTACAAAGACTGAGATGAAGAGGGCTTGTAGGATTTTATCCTTAAACTGTGCCAAGAACTCAAAACCGTCTAAACCAAATTGTGATGGGAAGAAGCTATACCCATTTTGAAGGATACTCTTTTCATCTGTCACCGAAATAACGATAACGAATACAAAGGGTAGGATACAAGAGAGGGCGATCAAACCAGAAATGGTACTGAAGAAGATATCCGCTTTCTTACTGAAGGAGTGAATGCCGACATTGTCAATTTTTTCTTTTTTAATTTTCTTTTCTGCCATATTCTCCTCCTTTCTAGAACAAGGCTGAGTTTGGATCAACTCGTCTTGCAAGTAAGTTTGATAGGATAACCAAAAGCAAACCGACTACTGATTGGTAGAGACCTGCTGCTGATGCCATCCCGATATCCGCTGTCTGAGTCAAACCGTTATAAACATATACGTCCAAGACGTTGGTTACATTATAAAGCTGACCAGCATTATGGGGGATTTGGTAGAAGAGACCGAAGTCTGCACGGAAGATATTTCCGACTGCAAGGATGGTCAATACGGTTACCAATGGTGTCAACTGCGGAATGGTTACATTGCGAATTCGTTGCCATTTGCTGGCCCCATCCACTGTCGCTGCTTCGTAGTAGGTTGGATCAATTCCCATGATTGTCGCATAGTACATGACACTGCTATATCCAAAGCCTTTCCAGATACCTAGGAAAAGTAGGAGATATGGCCAGATACCCAAGTCAGCGTAGAAATTGATTTCTTTGAGACCAAGAGTTTCCAGTAAATGGTTGAACACCCCTTTATCAATGTTTAGGAAGGCATCTGTAAAGAAACTGATGATAACCCAAGACAAGAAGTAAGGGAACAACATAGAAGTTTGGAAGATCTTAACCATTCTCTTAGAACGGAGTTCACTGAGGATGATGGCAATTCCTACAGATACAATCAAGCCAATAAAGATAAAGCCTAGATTGTAGAGGACAGTATTTCGTGTGATAATAAAGGCGTCTTTTGAACTAAACAAGAATCTGAAGTTATCTAGTCCGACCCATCTACTATTCATGATACTATCTATGAAACCATTACTGGTCATGTGGTAGTCTTTGAAGGCAACCACGTTCCCAAATACTGGAATGTAGAAGAATAGAATCAACCAGAGTGCCCCTGGTAAAACCATCAAGAGAAAGATCCAGTTGTCTCTCAAGGTTTTTGAAAACTTATTCATAATTTCCTCCCTTTTTTATTTTGATATCCATCTAAAAATTCCTTTTTAGACTTTTGATAACGATTACATTATTAGTATACTCCTATTTGCAGGTTAGGTTAAACTACTAATTATAGAAAAAACTCCACAAATTATTTTATGTGGAGTACTTTTTTAAGAAAGGGATGTTTCACGGGAAACACTCTGAACAAAGGACACTGTTCTTGTTTCTAAGTTGTATAAATGGTTGAAGCTGTCGCAATAGTATGCCACTGGTTGGCTGTTGTGGCTGCGAAGTTCTTGTCTGCGTAGAAATCAGTAAATGGTAAGATTTCCACTTCTAGCTCGTCGATGCGGTCCAGCTGGTCAGCCAGATAAGCCTCGATGCGACTTTCTGCTCGCTTAATGCGTTGCAAGAGTCCGCCCATACGGATGTCAACTGTATCCAAGCCAAAGATCTTGTTTTCCTTCAACCATTGATGGCTAAAGAGGGTATGGAAGTGTTCGATTTGGCTTCTGAGTTCTGGTAATTCTTGTCTGGCGATTTCTTGCAGGCTTTCTTTATCAGTTTCTTTGTAAGCCTGACGAATACGTCGTCCCACATCCACTTTACTACTTAAAATCTGGTTCAACTGGACCTGAGTTTCAAAGAGATAAGCGTAATTACCAGCTTTTTCTTTAATTTCAGCAAGTGTCTCAGCAGCCTGAGCGAAGTGTGGTTTGTCCTGTTCAGGTGTCATGTGCTGGTCAAGGATCGGGCAGAGAACATCCTGATAAAAGACATAGCGGTTGGGATTGATGCCACTGAGATTGCCTGGTAAATCTGGCAAGAGGTTAGCAAGGTCAATCTGCATGAAATCCTCAACTGATAGACCTGTATTGGTCTTGAAGTGAGCAGACAAACGGTCGAGGTCATTGCGGTAGCTGAGTTCTGCCCAGATTTGCAAACTTGGTAGGATAGAGAACTGGGCAGTTTCCCCACCATTATCCCCCCAACCCGTCACGATAACTTCTTTGATGTCATTGGAACGGCAGGCTTTGTTGGCCTCAAGAGCGATGAGACGACTGAAATGGTTGTTGGGTGTAAAACCAATCCACTTCCAAGCACCACCTGCAAAGGCAAGGTCATGACTAATCTTGTGATGGTTGCGGAAATTGCGGTTGTATTTTTCCTCGCTATCCTGATAATAATCCCAGTAAACCAAGGTTACACGATCTTTAAGACGGTCTAGGTAGACACGCGTTTCCTCTGGTATTTCCACGTCACGGTCGTACTGGCCATCCGCTGACATGAGTTTGAAGAACATATCGCTCCACATCTGACAGTGGAAACCATACTTGTCAGCAATATCCAGCACGCGCTCCAAGTGTTGGCACATGAGGAGACTACGGTCTACTACACCATTCAAAATCAAGTAACGTCCTAAACCAACCAAGTGGGCTTCGTCCATTCCGATATTGACCTTGCGGGTTTGCAGTTTAGACAGGGTGGCAAACATACCATCAATCAGGTCATAAACCTTTTCTTCGCCAATAAGGAGAATGTCCTCCACATCACGGAGCTCCTGCACTTCTTTGACACCCCATTTGACGAAGGCTGACAAGTGGGCCAAGGTCTGGATGCAGGGCACAAAGGTCATGTCAAACTGCTGGGCATAGGATTCGATTTCCTGCAATTCCTCTGCTGAATAAGCTCCACGGAAGTAACCAAAGTATGGTTGCCCCCCAATCTGGTAGGTGTCTTCCATGTAAAGCTCAAAGGCTGAGTAGCCCATGAGAGCCAAGACCTCAATCATCTGCTTGGCAGAAGCCACATTCAGCACTGCATTTCGAGAGCAGTCTGCCATGTAGGCTAAATCTTCATAAGCCGCCTGTTCTTCAATCGCTACTTTGTCACCTTCTACTAGAGCCGTTGCCAACAAGGACAAGGCGCGATAGAGTTGGTGAGGTTTGCGGTAGGTCAGTTGATACTGTCCACTCTCACCCTTGATAGAGATAGAGGCTTGGTCAGATTGAGCGATTGCCACTTCCACATCTGGTAAAGAGATATGCTTTGTCAGTAAGTCGATAGCCTGCGTTTGTTTGGGACTAAGTCCTGTAAATCTTACCATTGGTTTTCCTCCTGTAGCCAGTTGACAAGGGCACCGTAGAGATTAGCATCTGCATGATAGGTGCATGCTTGGATGACAGGTGCGATCGTGTATTCTTCGTAGGTTTCGACAAATTCATCGACAGCTTTTTTAACCCCTTGAATAAAGTCTGGATTTTGACTGATAGAGCCTCCCAGACTGATGACATCTGGATCGATCAGATACTGAATATTGAGCAAGCCTTGCGCCAGATTACGATTCATGCGCTCAATAGCTTCTTGGCAAAGGGTATTACCAGCTGCAGCCTCTTGGTAAATCTTGCGACCGTCCCAGTCAGGCTGACCAGATTTTTCAATCACGTATTGCACCATATTTCCAGTTGACGCAAGTTGCGACCAGTTGTTGAGTTTTTCAGCAGGGGCAAGGGTTGTCATGTAGCCAAATTCTCCACCTAGGCCGTGGCGACCTCGATGAAGTCTGCCATTGATAATCATGGCTCCGCCAATCCCTGTCCCAATCACAACACAGGCTGCATTTTCAAGCTCTGGATGAGCAAGCAATTCACTTAACCCAACGCAGTTGGCATCATTTTCTAGATGGACAGACAGCTGATGATGGGCAAGGGCTTCATACCAAGAAAAGCCGTGGATATAAGGGACGGCACTGAAGCCATCAATCACACCAGTTTCTTGATTGACCGCGCCTGGAACGCTCATGGCAATCCCGCTGTAATCCTGTTCTGACAAGCGCTGATCTAGCCAAGCTAGTAAATCCTCCAAGCTTTCTGGCGTTGGGATGCTTGTTTTATCCAATATTTTCCCATCAGGAGTCAGACTAGCAAACTTAATCCCAGTCCCTCCGATATCAATCGTTGCAATGGTCATTGTTTTTACCATAAAAAGGGGCGAATCAGCAGTTAGTTCTTACTTTTTCGCCCCTCCTTTCTTTTTATGTTTACTTTTTGAAATTAAATTTCTTCTTTTTTGATGAATTCTGTACGAATCTCTTGCGGTGCAATGAGTCCTCTATGAACTGGGTATGGTCGTTCAAGTAGGTCAAGGAAGAGATGTTGACTTTCTGGTACACGCACATTTTCACTACACATATTGTAGTAACGAAGAACATAGCCTTCTTCATTTTCAGCTACCTTAAAGGCTGTCGGACAGATTTGCGGTACGCTGAGAACAGAATGACTCAAGAGGCTACCAGTCGCAGCCACACTTCCTTCTTGTCTAGCAATCTGAAGGCTGGTAAATGGTGTCTGCAAAGCTTTAGCCCGACGATAGGCTGAAAAGCGTTCTTGGGCTTGGTGGCATTCAATCGCAAATTCGACTTCAAACTCACGCAAGCATTGTGCTTCTGGTGTTGGGAAGTAACCCCAGTCACCCAACTCACCTGATGCACGCAAAATAGTCACGGCAATGGTGTCGTCTCCAAGGATTTCGTATTCATTCAATCCCTTGTTAGATACAGTCACACCTTTTTCATCGTCATACAGACTGACAAAGGCTTGTTGGTGTTGAGGATTTTCAGGATTTTCCCATGAAGCTGCTGGTTTGTTTGGTCGTGTCACCACTTCATAGATGCTTTCAGAATCATTGCTTGGACGCGTGTTATGAGTCTTGACCAAGAGACGGATACGGTGGTCTTTGGCAGTGTTAGTAAAGCGAGTCTTAAAGCGGATTTGTGGATTATCAACGAAGATAGTCAACTCAGTTTCAAGAGGAATGCTTGTCAATTCTTCTGAACGTCCAGCCTCACGCTTCATAAACTCGATGATGCCTTTTTGCTCTTCTTCTAGCTTTTCATCGGCACTAACAGGCACGGTCAATTCATGTTTGAGCAAAATCTTAGCATAGCGAGCTGTGTTTTCCAAGACCTCGTAGCCCTTAAGCTCTGCATAGATGGGCTCTGTTCCTTTTGGTTGGAAATAGATATACTCGTTTCCGATGTCCCCACGGTCTTCAAAGCGGATAAAGTCTTCGTAAGCTTCGTGAGTTGTCTTATCATAGACTGTGATGTTGTCATCCACACTGACCGTTACAAATGGCGTATCAATCACTCCGTTTTGGTAGATGCCATCACGGTGTTCTTGTTCTCCTTCCAGCAATTGGAAGGTTGTCCAAGAAAGTGGTGCTAGATGAACTGGGATGGTCACGCGCACTTGACGAGCGATACGAGCTTGGCGGAACTTGTCTTTTGGTAAATCATACTCAAAATTAGCTCCAAGATCTTCGATTTTAGCCTCTACAGGACGACCATCCAAGTCTTCCACACGGTAGATTGGCAAGGTAAGAGCAGCCATCTTCTTGTAACCTTCTGTTGGATGCAATTCTTTGAAATCACAAGTCGCAACATCAATCACTGTGCTAACAGTATCGACCTTATCATGCAAGCCTGTATTAATAACCGTAAAGAGATAATCACTTTGAGCCTTAGCCGTAGCGATTTTACCCTTCCACTCGTTAAGAAGATTGGTCTTAACAAAGTTTCCTACTTGATTAACCTTGGCAAAACGTGTCTCCATCTCACGGTGAACTTCGTCCACGCTACAGCCACAGATGCTATCATGCGGTGCATTTTGTAAAAGTGTTTTCCAAGCATAGGTCAACTGGTCCTTGTGGTTGTGTCCGCCAGTGATAATGGTCAAGGGTTCTACAACTTGCTCTAGGAGGTTGCTATTTTCTTGGAAGGCTTGTTTGAGATAAATACGAGATGAAGAAGTGTTGGCAAGTGTGTACCAGCCGTCTGTTTCCTGACTGGTCAACTCACCTGTAACCGTTGATAACTGCTCTGGTAGGGCACTTTCCACGGCTTGAACATATTCATCAAAGGAACTATGAACAAAGGTTACATCTGGGAAGAGTTCATTTGCAACACGAATGGCTTCGCTCAGATTTTTCTGTACAGGTTGGTGGTCACAGCCGTTCATCATCAACCATTGGTTGGTCGAAGCGTAGTCACGCACATCTGACAATTTTTGTTTCCAGAAGGTCAAGGCTTTATCTTTATCAACTGGGATTTCATTTCCATTACTGTACCAGTTGGCAAAGAGGATCCCGAGGACACGACTACCATCCGCACCCTGCCAGTACATTTCTGAAAACTGAGAAGTAAACTGCTCATCTTCAAGGACTTGGTTGTCAAATCCAATCGGTTTTACACCACGGCCAAAGGCTGCCACGTGAATGCCTGATTTCTGCAGGATTTGAGGAGCTTGTCCCATATTTCCAAAGGTATCTGGGAAGTAACCAATCTGGGTTGATTTGCCCCATTTGGCAGCTTCTTGCTGACCAATAAGAGTATTGCGGACATTGGCTTCACTTGAAATCAAGTAGTCGTCCTGCAAGATGTAAAAGGGACCAATTTTAAGTTTGCCCTCATCAATGTAGCGTTGGATTTTGTCGCGATTCTCAGGGCGAATCTCCAAGTAGTCATCAAGGACAATAGTTTGTCCATCCAAGTGGAAACTCTTGAACTCAGGGTCATTTTCAAAGAGATCAAAGAGATTGTCAAATAATTCCACCAACTGCATACGGTGGCTTTCAAAAGGCAAGTACCACTCACGGTCCCAGTGACTATGTGAGATAATATGTACGACAACATTTTCCATGAAGTAAAACCTCATTCTAAATTTAAATTTTTATTGTTAACATTTTTGGATGTAAGATTTGCTCAATCAAATTCAACAAATCACCAACAGTTTAACTCTAAATATTTTATTTATCAAGAATTTAACTACGATTTGAGATGAAATTTGAAAGAAGTAAATATTCAGTTACTTTGTCTTAGTAAACTGACTAAAAACAAGTAAAATCCTAGATTAACGAATATCCAGGTAATCCAAGACTAACTCGCAGAACATCATGTTGGCCCAAGAGAACCATTCACGAGAGTAGAGAGTTGGGTCGTCCACGTGGAAGCTTTCATGCATGACACCTGTCCCCCCATCACAAGCAACCAGCTGATCCAGCAAGAATTTCTTCTCTGCCTTATCTCTTGTTGTCAAGCCTTGGATAGAAAGAGCAATTGGCCAGATATAGCGATAGAAGGTATGAGAACTTCCGAGACCACTAGCATATTCTCCTTGGTAGAAATATGGATTTTCAGGGCTAAGAATGGTACGGCGAGTGGCTTGATACACTTCGTCGTCAATGTCGCAGTAGCCTAGATAAGGTGCAGCCAACAAACTTGGTACGTTTGGATCATCCATGATGCTGGCATTTCCTAGACCATCCACTTCAAAGGCATAAATCTTTTCACCCTTGCTGTTGGTGGTGTAAGCGTAGTTTTCGATTCCTTCTTGAATCTCAGACTGGAGACGCTTAGCATCAGCAATAATACTCTCGCTATCAGCTAGGTCTAGTTTGGCAAAGATTTCTTGGACATAACCCAAGACTACTACAGCAAACATATTGGACGGAATCAAGTAGCTATACTGGCAGCAGTCATCACTCGGGCGAAAGGCTGACCAGGTCATACCAGTCACTGCAAAATCAGGTCCAAAGCCATCATTTATCAAGGTGTCTTCCTTGCGGTCCGTATCTCGAACAAAACGATAAGGAGAGTTCTTGTGGTCTTGTTCCACCGTCCACAGATGAAGAATTTCCTTGGTCGCTGCGACAAAAGTCTCATCAAACTGACTAGTCTCACCAGTCTCTTTCCAGAGGAGATAAGCCAACTGCAAAGGATAGCAAAGCGAGTCTACCTCATATTTGCGCTCCCAAATCCAGCCATTAAGGTCTGTATGGTCAGTCTCGTGGTGCCCCTTCCAGTTTTCCTCAATGTTAAAAGAGTTGGCATAAGGATCCTTGAGTACCAAGGTCATCTGACGTTTGACCAAACCTGCAATAGTCTGACGCAGGAGGGCATCTCTTTTAGCCACATGAAGGTAGGGTCTGAGTTGGGCTGTCGAATCCCGAAGCCACATGGCAGGAATATCCCCTGTCAATACAAAAGTTGAACCATCTTCTAGAATTTCAACCGTATTGTCCAAGGTGTCTGTATAGCAACGCTCGAAAACATCCACCCACTCTGGATGGTCCTTGGCCCGCTCTGCTACTTCATCTAGCCATTCTCTAACAATTTCTTTCGAATAAATCATCGTGCAATTTCCTCTTTCAAACAAGTTTCATTTTCAGTATATAGCTTTTGAGACAGAAAATACATACACAAATGATAGTCATTTTTCTACAAAATAGTTATCTTTGAAACTCCTTTTCTAAAGGCCCTCTTTTTCTGATATAATGTAGAAAAACAGCTAAAGGAAAGACTATGAAACCACTACTTGAAACCATCGATACCCGCCTTGGAACTGCCAGCAAGCATGCCTTTTCTAGGGGAAATACCCTACCTTATACAGGCCTTCCTTTTGGGATGAATTACTTTGTGCCCCAGACCAGTGACCAGGAGGGAGCTTGGTTTTTCGATCCGCATTTGCCCATATTTCAGGGAATTCGACTAACCCACCAGCCCAGTCCTTGGATTGGGGACTATTCTTGGCTCCTTCTGACACCTGTTACAGGCCAGCTAGGTGGAGACAGTCTCTTTCACCGTCAATCCTCCTATGATATGGATAAGGCCTCTTTCCAACCTCATTATCTGAAGATTTTCTCCCTGCGCTATCAGATTGAAAGCCAGCTCACACCGACTTGCTATGGCGCTTCTATTCGTTTGGAGCAAAAGCAAGGCAAAGCCCTCTCCCTCTATCTTCACGCAACAGATGAACTGACCGTAGAGCAAGTAGATAAGCGGACTCTTGCCCTACGACAAGAAGGAAAAACTGAGACTAACAAAAATCCGCTAACGATGTTCACTGCTCTACAATCGAATACGGATATTCTTGCTGTCACACAAGAAGAGGGAGACTGGCGAATTGACCTGACAGATAGTCATGCTGAAATCCAGCTAGCAACTTCTTTCATATCGCCTTCTCAAGCTTTGCTTAATCTACCTCAAGAAGATTTTGATAGATGTAAAGCAAATGCACAAACGAACTGGGAAAATCTCCTCCATCGTTTTGACGTTATCGAGACAGGAGAGGCTGACCAAACCTTCTTTGACCACTGCCTTTACAGACTCTTCCTCTTCCCACAGACTTTTTATGAGATTGATGAATCAGGGCAAGCCATCCACATGAATCTGTCTACTGGTACTGTCAAGCCCGGTGTCCTCTTTAGCAACAATGGTTTCTGGGATACCTTCCGCACCACCTTCCCCCTCTTTGCCCTTGTCATACCAGAGCATTATCGTCTCTTTTTAGAAGGATTTCTCAATAGCTACCGCGATACTGGTTACCTTCCAAAGTGGCTGGCTCCAGATGAACGCGGTATGATGCCTGGTACCCTTTTAGATAGTATTATCGCAGATAGCACCTGTAAGAACATGGCCCCTAACCTAGAAGCAGAACTCCTCCAAGCCATGCTTGAAACTGCCAGCAAGTCCGACCCTCTCGGCATCAACGGTCGCCACGGACTAGCCCAATACCAAGAGCTGGGCTACCTCTCTACCGACCACCACGAAAGCGTCAGCCATACCCTAGACTATGCCTATAGCGATTTTTGCATCGCTAGCTGTGCTGAAAAACTTGGTCAGGATAACATAGCGGAAACTTATAGAACCGCTTCACAAAATTACCGCCATCTATTTGACGCTGAGACAGGTTACATGCGAGCGCGAGACAGCCAAGGCAACTTCCGCCCTGACTTCTCTCCATACAGTTGGGGACGTGATTATGCCGAATGTTCTGCCATTCAAGCGACTTTAGGCGTCCTCCACGACATCCCTGGCTTAATCCAGCTTATGGGTGGAAAGGAAGCCTTTAGCCACTACCTTTTGAAGGCCTGTCAGGATGCTCCTCTCTTTGAGACGACAGGCTATGGATACGAGATTCATGAGATGAGCGAGATGTCAACTGCTCCTTTTGGACAAGTCGCTATTTCCAACCAACCGAGCTTCCACATTCCTTATCTCTTCCGTTACAGCAACTACCCTGACTACACTGCCCTTCTTATCAAGACACTCCGTCAGAAAGCCTTTCACCCAAGCTGGCAAGCCTATCCTGGCGATGAAGACAATGGTAGTCTCTCTGCTTGGTACATCTGGTCGGCTCTCGGATTTTATCCAACCTGTCCAGGCAAACCAAGCTATGACCTCGGAATCCCTCTCTTTGACCACCTCCGTATCTACCTAGCTAAAGAAAATAAATGGCTAGATATTCATACTGAGCAAAACCACAGCCACTTCAACTTTGTCAAAGAATGCCGACTGGACACAACTCTAGTATCAACTATTCAACACCAAGACCTCTTAAAAGCTGAACAACTAACCTTTACACTCAGCTGGTTGCCAAGTCAGCCGTCCACTTACTGAAATGCAAAAATCTCCTAGCAGGCTTTCCTGCTAGGAGATTTTCTTATGAGAGGTACTTGCTTAAGCTTTGAAAATCGGATTTATCATCTGATGTTTATC